>JBKAGM010000025.1:0-26874 GCA_046290385.1 Gammaproteobacteria bacterium | reverse complement strand
ATGCATAAATATAGCTCCAAAATGCTGTGGCTTATTGTATTCTTTTTTTAAATATAATATCAAGTGTACGTTGACATTTCGTTTTTTTCTATCTAATATTGAGATTCTCTCACCTCATTTTTTTATTCAACTCAGACCTACAATAACAACAAGCGAGATCTATTGTGTTTGCTCGAAATGAAATCGAAAATGAAGCAACTAATAACACTGAAATTAAATTGTTGAAGGATTTTCTCAGAGATTATGAGCATGCTTTAGAAACGCGTGCTTGGTTACAGCTTCCTGGTTTACATCGTGATAACAAGTTGGCAGAGGTAAGGCTTGCCCGTGCTATTTTAAATTCGCATTTTTTTGATCGATCTACAAAATTGATCTTGATGCGCGCTTGGGCTGGAGCGCAAGGAGGTCGTTTAGCGAATTTTTTTATACCCGAGTTGAGGAGTTTGCATGAAACGCTCTTTGCTTTGTGTCCTTTTCCTTATGATGAAAACCAAAACGCTAACAAAGAAGGTTTTGTCGAAAAGTTAAAAAACGTAATTGCTAATTGGCGTTGGCCGTTTGGTAAAAAGGGTTTTTTAACGCGCTTTATCCAAAGGATTTCAAATTTAAAATTCACAAAAGCATTTACAGGGTTTGGATTGATCCGCGGGTATCGTCATCATGATGATGTGTTGCGCGAATCGGTAAAGCTATCTTCTGTGTGGGCAGAAGAGCATGATTTAAGCGAGCGAGCGCAAGCGTTGAGGGATTGTCTGGAAGATGAAGAAGCTACTCAAAAATCGATTGAAGAAGTACAGCCAGAGCCAGATATAGAGATGCCTCCACATCTGCAGAGATTAAAAACACTGATTAATGACGCGAAGAAATCTCGGCACTATCGAGTCGCAAAAACATTGCCTGATGAGATGGAGTGTCTTATTCGAAAACTTGTTAAAAACAAGCAGCGCGTACATGACTTGCATGCGAACATTAACGATAGTTCGTATGAAGACTCAATAGATTATTTCTCTCGTGTTAAAGAATATTGGTCGGATGTAAGTATCTCTGTGCTTGTCGAAAGAGAAAAGTCTTGTTATGCAAGTCGACAGCCCTGCTGGGAAGTTGTTGCAAGTTTGGAATACTTAATAAGGCTAATAGAAAGTTTGGAAGAAAAAACGCGCTATTTGCTTCAGTCAATTGATGATGCCTTGTTTTTAAATGGGCTTTCTGATGATAGGTGCAACGAGATCAGGCAGTCTATTTTAGAATTTGAAGCGTCCTCTCAAGATTTCACCGAAGGATTGTATGAAATAGAGCAACGTATGGTGGGAAATTATTCAGATTTTAATGCATGGGTGTCACGTCGACGAGAGGCTAGTGTTCTATCTTTAGATGCGCGATGCGATGAAATACTAAGTCAGATGACATCAGAACAAGGATCTTTTTTTTCAGATTTGTTTGGTAAGAAGAAAAATGCTCTCACTAATTCTGCAAAAGTATCATTTATGCCATTGCTTTATGACTTCCAGAAAATATTTTGGAAATATTTTCCGGAAATCACGAATATCACACGACAATATAATGATGGGGAGTTAGTTTATTCAAAGAATTTCAAGTTAGAAATGTTTGCAATTAGTGATCCATTTTTTGATGCACAGACTGATATCATTCCGTTTGCTAGAGCGTATGGTTTTGCCGCTTCTGTATGCCAGTCGAGTCGGAATAGTGTGTTGTTTTTTAAGTGTGTTACCTATCTGGAGCCCCTTCTTTATGAAAATTATAAAATTGATTCTCAGAAAAGAGTTTGTGGAGAAGTTAAGGATTTGAATGATGTTGAACTCTTGTCTGCCTTAACTGAATGGAAAGGCTCGCTTCAGGTTATTGATAGGGAAGAAGTTAAGCTGAGATCTAAAAGGGTTATTAAAGATGCAGATGTGCCTTTGCATTTGTGGCGTCGTTTGCTTCATTTTCTTCCAAAGAAATTGTTTTTGAAATCTGTGAGAAAGATCTCATCTCCCTTGGCATTACCGATGTTGTTAGCGTTGTATCAAAACCGAGATCCAGCAAGTGTTATAAATAATCGCTCAGTAGAATCAACAGGACCATTGCAGGCTTATGTGTTGATGCAACATTTTGTGATTCGAGTATATGCCGAAGCATTTCGCGAAGATTGTACGTGGTTGGAAACGATCTCTCATGATTGCGTTTTGCATGCAAAGTTGTTTGGTGATTTGACAAGGCTAGGTTGCTTTTTTTCTTTGTATGATAATTCTGAGGAAAAAGAGGTGCTTGATTTTTTATCTTATGTGCGTGAGCGCCATAAAAAAATCATTCAGATAAATGACTCTATAGGAAGAAAGATAGTTCACTCAGTGAATGGTGTGTTTGAAGAGCATGCGTTCGATAATGATATGCCGACGCCTATATTAGTAGAAATCTCCGATTTTGTTTCTGTGTGTTTAGTCAAAGAAGATCCTGTCAATGAACATATATTTAGAACCTCTCATGATGCTATTGATTGGGTGAATCGCATCATGGCTCGTTTGTACGAATTTAAACATTCTCCTATGTATAAGGATCACGCGAAATATCTATACAAAAAAATACAAGAGACAGTTTTGAGTGTTTCGGATATGATCTCGATGACGCGTGAAGTGCCGTGTGCCTTTTACAGCTTAGATGAAGGAGAAACTTTATCAAACGTTTGTAATGGGCTCGTACAAGGCTTGATTTTTTGTTACGCCTCAAGGTCAGATTGTGATGACTTTTTAGGATGTTGTGGTGATTTTAAATCGTTTGATGTTGTTGATAAATTGCAAGAACGAAATGAAGCATTAGAGCATATCTGTATTGATGTGAGTTTAGTTCATGGTTATTGGTTGGCGCTTCAAGGATTGGTGCATATGCAAGGGGAAGTTGTTAGTGCTATCACCTATGGGGTTGATCGAGCGCATGCATTGACATTAGAAGGTCGAAATCATGTTGTCGACGCGGGTGATTTGGAAAATTGTGGTTTTTTTCAATTCGTTGAGATCAGTACGCGTTCAGTCCGTAATAAACTCGGCTTATATGAATATCCTAGTGGATAAGGTTAATATCGTAAACAGCCTGTTGTAAGCTGGCGATGCGAATACTGCGCCATGGTGGCAGGTGTAATAAAGTTAATGCATTATAATGATCAACTTTTTCAAAAAAGCGCCGGTCGAAACAGTCTCTAAAATCACATGAGAGGCAAATATGAATAATAATAATGAAAACTTGTGTTCTGCAAATGAAGTTTTTTTAAAAAGACAACGTGCTAAAGAGAATGCGCGTTTTGCTGCGAGCAGGGACTTTATTGCATTTGCTGAAGTGCTAGATAGAGTGATTGAGAGAACGCATATTAAAAGGTTTTCTTGGTATTTGTTTTCCTGCATGCTTTATGGAGTGAAAGATGTTTTTGAAGGCTTGATCGTTGTTGCTCAGTTTTCTGATCATGAGCGCGAAGCGAGCCTGGTTGCTATGAGCTATGAGAAATGTTTTTTGCTTTTTGCCATGAACTGTCAGTTAGCGCTTGCCTTTCAGGAAATTAATTTTCAGGCTGCTGAGCATGCAGATAATTATCCTGTATCTTGTGAAATTTTTCGAAAAAGTATCAAAGGTAATTTTTTATGGCAAGGAGTTTGGTTGTGTTTTTTGCCGGCAGTTCACCTTTTTTGGATGACAAATGAGGCGAAAGAAGATTTAGATGATTTTGTTTGGGTTTTGTTTTTTCGAGTATTTCCGTTTTTACAATCAATTTCCTTGAGTCAGTTTTTCATGGTTAGGGACCGACTAAATTATCCTGCTTGGCCAATTTTTATTTATTCAGTATCAGAAATTATTTGTGGAATTCTGAATGTTCTTTTTGGTGGGGGTCTGTTTTTGTACGCGCTTGCTAAAACCACTACCTCCTGGTTGGCATTTTTAAGTTATTTTGGATTGTTTTGGTTTAGAATTCGAGAGCATGAGTGCTGTGGAGATGTTTATGGGCAAGAAAGTGGGTTGTTGCCATATTGGGAATTGTTTTGGGGCGAGTCTTTGTTTTCTTTTGATCTAAGAGATGCTTTTTATGCGCTATCGCAATCCGATATTTCAGGTTTTTTTAGGACGCTAGGACTTGAGGGTGAATCAGTTATGCTTCACTTGTTGTTAGGATTGACAAGTATATTTCATTGGTTGGCGATGTTGATTAACACTCTCATTATTGCATCTATTGATTTAAATGATCTTTCCGAGGAGCGTGTTCCTATGGTTATGCTTAAAGCAGCTAGTGGATACCTTATGGGAGGTATGCTTCTTAATGCTATTATGACTCGAAAAAATGTCGTCCATGCGCAGGGTCAGCCATGCCGTAGCGTCATCAACGATCATTTGCTCTGGTATAATATTTTTGTCCTCTTCCCTGCGATGTTGGTCTTTATGGGAGTCATGACATATGCATTTTTAGGAGGCTATTCTGAATCAAAGCAGTGGTTATTGTTCAATGCTTCAATGTTTGTTTTCTTGTATTCGCTCAATCAGATGGTTGTTTCCTCGCTCAAGGGAGTTCTCGATCTGTGTTATCCATTATGTACGGGTTTGATAAGTTTTGCAGGGTATTACTTGTCTGCGAAATATACTTATGCTTATCATCATCATGAAAATTTAGATGAATATTTCGGATCTATTGCAATCATTCAGGGAGTTGCCTTAATCGCAAATTTTTCTCGTTTATATTGTGATTTAAAGAAAAACTCATATGAGGTGGATGATATTCAAAAGATAAGTAAATCTGTTTTTAGTTGCTTTGGTATGTTTAAATGCTGTGATCAAGAGGGGCGCTTTGATCCAGAGACGCAACCATTAATTCATTCGCAACGCTCATCATTCAATGATTTTGGAACCTTGTGAGTTCGTTTTAAATATTCAAGGGACTGTTGCATCCTACGACTGTCATCCCACGGTTTATCCGCGAGATCTCTAAAAACCAATAACGCTGGTTATTGGTTTGTATTAAAGAGACAGTTCGCAACGTTTAGTTAAAGGGATGTGTCATCTATGCCATCTCCTACAAGAGCTTATAATGTTGCAGAAGATAAATTTACTGACGAATCTTCGTCGTCTCCGTCTCTGAGCGGTAAGTGAGAATGATGAAAATTGTATAAGTTTTTTTATCGTTATTATGAATGCAGCGTTAGCTAGTCAATTTTCAAAGCGGATGTTTTGTTATCATGAATTTTAGTTTGTGTTACATTCTAAGAAGAGGGTGTAATTGTTTCTGTGGATTAAATCGTTAAGTTTTTTATATCTCTGTATATTCTAAAATTGGTGAATTTTTTTAAGTTCGCGATTTGATATATGGTGACTTTTGTTAGACATCGACTTAATCTGGCTATTTTAGTATCGTCATGTTGTAATAACTTAAAGTTATTGATCGGAGTGAAAGGATTTGAACCTTCGACCCCTGCCTCCCGAAGGCAGTGCTCTACCAAGCTGAGCTACACTCCGATTTGTTGGGGTTTTCTTGCCATCCATGGCGCCATGTTTTTAGCTTCGATAATTACCTTCCCTGGCCGGGCGTTCGCACTTCGTTCGCTTCGCGACGAAGGGCTCACCCAAGCTGAGCTACACCCCTTCGCGTTATTATCTTAATTATTTCGTTGTATGCTAAATTCTGTCAATGCAATCAATGCATCGCGATATTCTGATGGTGATAAGCATGAGAGCGCATCAATCGCTATTTTGGCATATTGTTTTGCGCAATCAATCGTGTGTTCAATGGCCTTCGTATCATCGATTGCTTTTTTGATACTATCAAATGATTTGACTTTTCCTGATTGAATCGCTTCTTTGATTTCATTTTTTTGTGCATCACTACCGTGGTCTAATGCATGAATTAAAGGTAAAGTAATTTTGCCTTCCATTAAATCGTCACCGATGTTCTTGCCTAACGCTTTACTGGAGCCGCTGTAATCTAGTGCATCATCCACAAGTTGAAATACTAAGCCAAAATGCTTACCAAATGTTTTCATTTTTTCGGCCACGCTTGGATCACATTCGCAGATGTTTGCGCTCATGGTGCTGGCTGCTTCGAATAATGTGGCGGTTTTGCCGGTAATGATTTTTAAATAATCCTGGCGTGAAATAGCTGGGTTATGGCGATGCATTAACTGTAGCACTTCACTTTCCGCCATGGCGCTGCTGGCGTTGGCAAGAATATTGGCAAGCTTATTATTATTCATCAATGTGAGTAATTGAAATGCGCGAGCATAGAGAAAATCACCCACGAGCACGCTGGCTTCATTTCCCCAGACAAGATTTGCGGTTTCTTTACCTCTACGCAATTCAGAATGATCTACGACGTCATCATGTAATAAGGTCGCGGTATGAATAAATTCAACAATGCAGGCGATGTCAATATGATGCCGCTGATCATGTCCGAGTGCGCGTGCGATCAATAGGGCCACGATGGGGCGGATGCGCTTGCCGCCATCGGCAATATATTGGCTGATATCGCTGATCAAAGGAATTTCTGAATGCATTGATGCATGCATTAGTAAATTCACAGCTTCAATATCATCAGGGATAAGTCGATGGATATCATCGAGGATGTTGTTTGTTTGTCTTGTTTCACTCATAGTGCGCACATAATAAATGACTGGGGGAAAGAGTCAATCCCAGCGATCATTTTGGCTAAAAATCACCCAGATAGAATAATAGACTTTACATTATTATATGCATCATTTAGACTACGTTGTTTTGAATATTTAGCGGAGAAACGCCATGTATGCGGTGATTAAAACAGGTGGTCAGCAATTGCGAGTCGCCGAAGGACAGTCTTTAAAAGTGGCTTCATTGGCTGTTGAAGAAGGTAAGTCAGTCACATTTGACGAAGTATTGCTTATAAGCAAAGAAGGTAACGTTAAGCTCGGTCAACCTGTTGTCGAAGGTGCTAAAGTGACGGCAAAGGTCATCAGACATGGGCGTGGCAAAAAGATTAAGGTAATGAAATTCCGTCGTCGTAAGCACTCTCAGAAGTCGATGGGGCACAGACAGAATTTCACAGAAGTTAAGATTGAGAAAATTCAGGGGATCTAATCATGGCACATAAGAAAGCTGGTGGTAGTACACGTAACGGTCGCGATTCTAATGCGCAGCGACTTGGTGTGAAAAAGTTTGGTGGCGAGCGCGTTATCGCTGGAAATATCATTATTCGTCAGCGTGGTACTAACACGCATCCAGGCAAAAACGTCGGCATGGGTAAAGATCATACCTTATATGCACTTTCTGACGGTTTTGTCCGATTCGTTAAGCGTGGTCCTAAAAACCGTAAATTTGTTGACGTTGTCGACGCGCAATAATGACTTTTTTCTAAGGGCAATGCCAACCTAGGTGTTGCCCAGTCTCCTTCTTTATCTACATTAAGACGATACGCTAAAGCTTTAGGTTGCAAGCTTCAGATTAAGTTGGTTCCTCAGAGGTCGTAGCAATTATGAAATTCATTGATGAAGCTATTATTACAGTTCATGCAGGCAAAGGCGGAAATGGTTGTCTGAGTTTTCGGCGTGAAAAATATGTTGAATTTGGTGGTCCCAACGGTGGTGATGGTGGCGATGGCGGTTGTGTCTATTTGCAGGCAGACCCAGGACAAAATACCTTAATTAATTTTCGATATCAGCGTATCTTTAAAGCCCAGAATGGCCGACCCGGTGAAGGGCGTGATTGCACGGGTAAAAAAGGTGAAGATGCTATTATTTCTGTGCCAGTAGGTACTCTCGTCTATGATGCGAATACTCAAGAGGTGATTGGTGATCTTGTTAAACCCGATCAAAAACTTAAAGTGGCCGAGGGTGGTCAAAGAGGCTTTGGAAACGCACATTTTAAGAGTAGTACCAATCGAGCGCCACGTAAGTTTACAAGCGGGACGCCAGGGGAAACCCGCCAATTAAAGTTAGAGTTAAAATTGCTTGCTGATGTTGGTTTGGTTGGTATGCCAAATGCCGGAAAATCGAGCTTCATCACCGCAGTGTCGGCTGCACGGCCTAAGGTGGCAGATTATCCATTTACAACCTTGGAGCCAAAGCTTGGTGTTGTGAGTGTTGGCGTTGATAGAAGTTTTGTTGTGGCTGATATTCCAGGTTTGATCGAGGGTGCTGCCGAAGGTGCTGGTTTAGGTATGCGATTTCTCAAGCATGTGATGCGTAATCGCATCTTATTGCATATCGTTGATGTGATGCCGTTTGAAGGTGCGTCTTCGGCGCAAGCCTTTCAGGCGATAGAAAAAGAGTTGATGAAATATGATGAAACGCTTGCCAAAAAAGAGCGTTGGTTAGTCTTAAATAAGATTGATTTGCTGCCAGAAGAAGATCGCGTAAGTCACTGTAAACAAATCATAAAAGAGATAGGTTGGGAAGGTCCAGTTTTTGAAATATCTACAGTGACACAAGAAGGAATAGAGCCTTTAATTAATGCTCTATCCAGCCATTTGACGGATGCGCTGAGATAAACGATGTTTATGACGCGCAGCCTTATTCTTATGAATAATGCCTTTGTTTGACAATTTATCGAGCGCAGAGCTCGTTGTTTTGAAGACTTCTGTGGCTTGTTTTTGATCGCCAGATTCGATGGCCGCAAGCGTCTTTTTGAGGTATGTACGCATCATTGAACGCATGCTTGCGTTGTGGGCGCGACGTTTATTTGCTTGTCGTACGCGTTTTCTTGCTTGATTAGTGTTAGCCAATGGTTTTCTCCTCATTAAATTGTGCAATTATTGTGGATAATGCGCGTTATGTCAAGGCTATACAAGGTGTTTTTGAGAATGTTGAAACCAAGATATCAGACGAGATGCTCATTACTACTCCTTTATTCAACATGGTATGGATTGCTTCGTCAGATTTGCTACGCAAATCTTTCTCGCAATGACGGCTCGGGGTGTAGGAGTCTTTTTTTCAAGGTTGTGCATTGTAATAAGGGCTGCTTCCCTTCCAAAGCCTACGGCCCGCAGTGTATCCGCGGGGCCTAAAAAAGCAACTAACCTTGTGCAATGACGGCTCGCGGTGTAGGAGCCTTTTTTTCAAGGTTGTGCATTGTAATAAGGGCTGCTTCCCTTCCAAAGCCTAAGGCCCGCAGTGTATCCGCGGGGCCTAAAAAAGCAACTAACCTTGTGCGATAGAAAGCAATATTCGCGCTGTATAACCATCTTTCAACCCTGCCGTGGTTTGACAAAGGCGAGTTTTAGGAGTTATATAGCACTTATTCAGAAAGGAGATGTTGCATTCTTCGACTGTCATCCCGCGGTTTATCCGCGGGATCTCTAAAAATCAATAACCTATGGTTATTTTTTAGTAAAGCGCCAGTTAGCAACACTCCCAAAAAGTGCTTGTTAAATTTGAGTCAGGAATTATAGGGAGGGATGTTGATGTTAGCGAAAAGAAATATGGAATATTCGCATGTATTGGAGCATAGGGCCTATGAAGAGCGCAATCGTTACAGGGCGGATTGTGCGAAAATTATTGATTTGCGAGAAGACGGTCCGTTAAAACTGCTTGAAGATTATCTCTATTTGTTGATCAACCCAAGCTTTAAAATCGATCTCTCTGTAGAAGAACCAGAGGGAGGTGATCCTAAAGGTAAAAACCGAGAGCCAAAAATTGATGCTTTGTATCTGTGTCCTTTGGTCATAGAAAATTACGATAGATTAAACAAAGATGACAGAAAAACTTATTACCCCCTTCTGTCTTTTTTAAGTAAGCTGCGTTTTAGAGAAAACTTTTCCACCAGAATAAATGTTCATCATGATTTCCCATGTGATATTGGTTTAAAGTATATCGCTACGAAAGTGTGTCACGTTCCTTCTTTAAATGGCATGGACCTTGCTTTTATGCAAGTCCAATCTGACGATGGCGAAGAAAAAGTAGCCACTAACATGTCAGCGTGTTATTTGACAGGAAAAGTTGAAACCGCTTCATTAGCAGATATAGCAAGCTGCGCTAATATTCTACCTGATGACGAAGAGTCTAAAGAAGACTTTGATAATGAGCAGGATGATCAGCTTTTTGAAAAATATGGAATAGATTTTAATAAAAATAGTGAGCCTTTGTGCTACATAGATGTTTCTATGAAAAAAACAAATGTTAGTCCAGAGCGCAGCAGAGAAGAGCTAATTAAAGATTTGATCTATCCTTTTGTTGTGGGGCAGTTGATTAAAATGGGTCATTACCCTGTTATCGCTTACTATATAAGAGACGTATCATCATTCCTTGCGCGGTATGGCAACGCAATAACTTTGCGATTTAAGTTTTGGGAGTTAGAGGGCTTCACTTCAATAGATGATTATAATGATGATACAGTTCGATTAATGTTGGCCGCAATGTTAGATACAAAACTTCCTGATAATGATCCAGTGGAAACTGAAGATAGTGTTTACTATCTATGGGATCGTTTTTTTCGTGTTTTAGTAGAAAGCAGTGATGATGTTACTGTTGAAGTACAAGTATCGGGTAATTTTTTTGGCACAGAGCATTACGAAGTGCTGAACAACCCCTTTCTGGGAACAACACAAGAACTGCCTGAGGGTTTAAATGTCGGTGATCCTAATTCCCTGTTTCCAATCTTATATCCTCGAAAAAAAATCTATGATATTCAAGCTATGGCTGAAAAGCAGGTGGAAGGAGTAAATACTGGTTTTGAATGTGTGCAATGCTTTTATTGTATTTAGCGATGTGCTGAAGGCTTTGCGTTAGATCTTGCAACGACTTCTTGGGTTGTAAGGTGTTTAATTAGAATGACATTCGCGGCTGTTGGCATATTGTCGGTCTTTTTTTGTCTTGTTTGCGTAATTTCCTATCGAAAACAAAAATGTCTATTTTTTTTATTAAAATGATTCTTTTTTTGCTCAATGTTTTGGGGTAAAATGATTTTCCTTTTTTTAGGTTTGTTGAAATCTAAAAAAACTGTTGTTTCGTGCTCTATGTGCGGAATTGCTAACAATAAATAAAAATAATCTATAGCATTAACTAACGTGGGGACATTATGCCAAAATTAAAACGCAATAACAGTGCACTATCGTCAGGATCATTTCATGAAAGCATAAGGGTTTTCATCAACCTACATTTTTCTGAGCCGTATCAAACAAATTCTTTTGAAGAAGACCCGAGAGCTATGGTAATTACCGAGCTGAATAAAATTACTCGTCTCATAAATCTTTATAAAGTAAAACGTCAGGTATTTAATTCTCAAAGTGATCAAGATATCGCAGCTGATGAGGCAGTTCGAGAAATAGTTAAGTCAGTTTTAGGGTTTTGTCAAACGTCTCTTGATGATCACCATGATGCAGAGATATGCAGTCTTCTTGCTGGGGGGTATCAGTTTTTGGCATTGAGTCCTGAGTTTGATGTGTGGAAGGAGTATTCGGAAAGCGCATTAACCTATGCTGAAAAAGCATATCACATAGATCCCGAAAATTATCGCGATCATTATCTTCAAAGGGTTGAAGATGAAATAAAGCGCTTAAAGGGATATAAGTTATTATGTGGACGAGCGGATGTTTCGGTTTTTGACGCCTATCTAGAGAAATTGAATCAACGTGAACACGATATCTTACATGTGCCATTTCATGAAAGCGTTAGAAGATATATTCTTGAACGTTGGAGTGACATGTTTCAAATCAATTCCTCTGAAGAAGGCGAGGTAAGCACTTTAACTTTAGATGAGTTTTGGAGGCAGTATGAAGCGCGGCATAAAGGTCTTTTGTCAGAAGAGAAAGCTTCTGAAGATGATGGTGTGGCAGTTTCGGTGTTAGCTGAGCTTGAGAGGGTTAATGATCTCATGGCATTTAGTGGTCAAATGTATTGTGCTGAGTTTAATGATAAAAGCGAAAAAGATCGCGAGGCACGCAGCAAGATTTTGGCAATGCTTGAGTTAAGCATACAGTCTTGTATTGCTTTTCTTGGTCATAGAATTCATGAAAAGGCATGTTATCTGCTTGCTGAGGGATATAAATTTTTATCACATTGGGCAGAGAATAGTGTCGCCATAGAGGCATCAAAGTGCTCATTTCTGTATGCGGGTTTAGCATATCAAATGAACGCTTCGTTTTATCAAAACTATTATTTTGAAGTGATAACAAATATAGAAGGTTACTTAGAGATTATGAAAACAGAAGTGGTGGGTAGTTTGTCAGAAGAGCAGCAGGTTGAGTATGTTGGTGCAATTGATGATTATCTAGAACGTTTGGAGCAAAGAAAGAGCGAGTTAACAGATCATCGACAAGGTTCTCTAAAGGAAGAAGAGAGTGATGATGAAGGCTCAAAGCATGAAGAAAGTGGTTCTAGCGTTAATGCATCAGAGGAAACATTTAGTGAAGTGGTGAGTCGTTGTATGATTGAGCGTTGGAGTAAAATTTCTGAAGCAAGTTTCGATGGAGAAGGTGATTCACGAGTTTTGAACTTCGGTAAATTTGTTAGAATTTATGATGGCCGTATGTGGTTTCATAGTTCATTTGTCACCTCGGCTAAAACAAAAGACGCAAGGCTTTTTGTGATCAGTGAATTAGAGAAAGTTATTTCCTTTATGATGTTTATAGACGAAAGCCCTTGCCGTCTTAAACCTAAAAATAAAAGAGATGTGGAAGCTTATGAGGCGGGTCGTGGCATGCTTAAAGCAATCATACGGTTGTGCCGAAAACTACCTAACTATAAAAATGATGCTGAGATGCGGTATCTTTTTGCTGAGGGATATAAGCTGTTGTCAGAAAATCGTGATTTTATGAGTTGGAAAAAATATTCTGAAAACTCATTGATGTATGCAGAAAAAGCATTTAAGTTAGATCGAAAGTATCAGAATTATTATGCTAAAAGAATAGCTGAAATAAGAGGGTATTTGGAAGGTTGGAAGACATACAAAAAGTATATGATTGATGGCCAAGAAGGCTCGAGCGATCAAAAAAGTGACGAACTATCCGCTGAAGATGTTGAGGTTTTGGATGATCAGTCTCTGGAAGAAAGTGATGAACTATCCGCTGAAGATGTTGAGGTTTTGGATGGTCAGTCTCTGAAAGAAAGTGACGAACTATCCGTTGAAGATGTTGAGGTTTTGGATGATCATTCTCTGGAAGAAAGTGACGAACTATCCGCTGAACGTATTGAGGTTTTGGTTAATGAGTCTCTGGAACGCTTGGCTCGTAAAGAAAAGGAGTTTCAAAAGTGGTCTCGAAAAGAAAAAAGTGATAATAAAAACGACGGTGAAGAAAAAAATGCCAGTGTTGATGTCGCAGAAGAAGAGGAAGCGGAAGCTGTTGAAAACTCGCCTGTGCCGCAGTTGAGCAATCAGTCTAGTGCGTTGTATGGCTCGAAACCAGAGAGTGATGAAGAACAGTCTAGGGGCAAAACAGCCCTACAAAATATAGCTGATTTCGTACGCGAGAACTCCCCATAAAAATATGATATCTTTGGCGCATGACTGAAACGATACGAATTACAGAAATATTCTATTCCTTGCAGGGGGAAACCACGCTGGTTGGTTTGCCGACCGTCTTCGTGCGCTTAACGGGCTGCCCCCTGCGTTGTCAGTATTGTGATACGGCTTATGCTTTCAAAGGTGGTGAGCTCAAAAGCATCGATTCAATTTTGAGCGAGGTGGCAAGTTATTCGCCTCTCTATGTCACCGTTACTGGGGGCGAACCTTTGGCGCAAAAAAACTGTCTGACATTATTGCACCACTTTTGTGAACAGAAATATGTTGTCTCATTGGAAACCAGTGGTGCCATGGATGTTGCTCAGGTTGATAATCGGGTGATTAAAATTCTTGATATCAAAACACCTGCTTCAAAAGAATCGCATCGCAATATGTTAAGTAACTTCAGTCACTTGCAACCTAAAGATCAAGTGAAGTTTGTGATATGTGATCGCGATGATTATGAGTGGTCAAAGGCTTTTGTTGATCAGTATTCTCTCAAGGAGCAATGTGAAGTGTTATTCTCTCCAAGTCATCAGCAGTTGGCTGCACGAGAGTTGGCCGATTGGATTGTTGCCGATCGTTTGCCTGTGCGTTTTCAGATGCAGTTACATAAAGCGCTTTGGAATGATGAGCCTGGACGATGATGCGTTTTTCCAGTATTATTCAAAAAACAAACAGATGATACAACCATAGTGGGGTGAAAATGTCTAATCAATCTAAAATTCTTGTGTGCAATGTTCTTTTTTCAAGTGTATCAGTCGGCGTTACTGCTGCCATGGGTGCATTGGGCGCTAGCATACTAGATGCCAGTGGATATTCTGATTATGATGTTAGTGAAGCTGCTGCTTCAGCTGCAGTAGGACAATCCTTATATGCTCCGTTATTAATTATGCTGGGTTACTATTTGAATTCTGGGAGTTACCATACGGATTTTTTTGCGCTTTTTCCTTCTTTGTTTATTCTGAATTCTCTGGTCTCTATTTTTCTCGCGGGTGTCACTGGTCAGCCGCTATTAGAAGCTTATGGGCATGTCGATACCTTAGGGCTTGCAGAAGCAGATTATTCCATTTGGACAGGTTATGCTGTGATTGTTGGGTCAGTGACAGGGTTGGCATGTTCTTCAGCTTTATGGTACGGCCTCGTTTATCTGACTACTGCTGCTATCAATAGTGCAACTCCAGCAAAGGAAGAAAAGCCAATGTTGCCGCAGTTACAAATACACGTTGCTCTTGGTTCTGATCCGCAAGGTGGAGATCTAGTCCCTAGCAAAACTATGGGTAATGGTTGTCTAGAGACTGATGTTACGGTTACGGGAAGTACCTTTACCCTTTATTGTAACCCTTCTAATGTGAATCCTGATAAACCTGGGCCGCATGTGCTGGTGCAAATGGAAGGAGCTTTCTAAGAATATTTACGCTATTTCTTGGCCGGGGTCGATAAAGAATATAAACTCTTTACATTCCTTGAAAAATCCGTATGATGGGGTTTTTAAATTGTAACGTCATCCTCGGGTTTTGCCCGAGAGTCCATCTAAGCAATGGGTCGTTAGCTCAGTCGGGTTTAGCATTGCGCTCGTTATTACGAGCGTAATGCTAAACGCCCGGCCATGGAGCGGCGCGTGTTATCACGCTCCGCAAGGCCGGGCAGGTGCCGCAAAAGAGTGGTGCTTTAGCGCCATGGATGGCCAGAATCCATCTAAGTAATGGGTCGTTAGCTCAGTCGGTAGAGCAGTTGGCTTTTAACCAATTGGTCCCGCGTTCGAGTCGCGGACGACCCACCATTTCTTAAACGTGTAGGACTGCATGGATAAATTATTAATCAAAGGTGGCGCACCACTGAATGGCGAAGTTAAAATCTCTGGCGCCAAAAATTCCGTACTTCCAATCTTAAGTGCAAGTCTTTTGCTTAGCGAGCCAATTAAAATTACAAATATCCCACATCTGCGTGATGTGACTACCATGGTTGAGTTGCTTGGCCGTATGGGTGCTCGTATGAATTTAGATGATGGCTTGGCGATTCATATCGATACGACTGTCCTTTCTGAATGCCACGCACCTTATGAGCTCGTACGTACTATGCGTGCTTCAATTCTCGTTTTAGGGCCTTTGCTGGCACGATATGGTAAGGCGCATGTCTCATTACCAGGTGGTTGTTCCATAGGTAGTCGGCCGGTTGATATTCATCTCAAAGGTTTGGCTAAGATGGGCGCAGATATCGAAGTTGAGAATGGTTATATCAATGCTAGTGTTAAGGGACGTTTAAAAGGCGCTGATATTTTATGTGATGTTGTCACCGTCACTGGGACAGAAAATTTAATGATGGCAGCGACCCTTGCAGAAGGCACAACCATTATTCGTAATGCTGCACGTGAACCTGAGGTTTACGACTTAGCGCAGTGCTTGAATAAAATGGGCGCTAAGATTTCTGGTGCGGGTACCGCGACAATTACTATCGAAGGCGTAGATCAATTGCATGGTGGTGAATATCATGTTATTTCCGATCGTATCGAAGCAGGTACCTATTTGACCGGCGCTATGGTTACCGGAGGTAAAGTTAAGGTCAAAAATATTAAGCCAAGCTTATTAACCAATATTCTTGAAAAGTTTGAAGAAGCAGATGCAGCTATTACGGTAGGTGATAATTGGGTGACGCTGGATATGCAAGGTCGTCGTCCAAAACCTGTTAATTTGAAAACGGCGCCTCATCCTGCTGTACCAACGGATATGCAAGCTCAGTTTATGGTGGTTAATGCGCTTGCCGACGGCGCTGGCACGATTACTGAAACAATTTTTGAAAATCGTTTTATGCATGTAAGCGAGCTGAATCGCATGGGCGCGAATATCCAATTGGAAGGCAACGTTGCCGTGTGCAAAGGTGTTGAAAAGTTGCGTGGTGCGCCGGTAATGGCAACGGATTTGCGTGCATCAGCGAGTTTAGTATTAGCGGGGCTTGCTGCGGAAGGTGAAACCATCGTCGATCGTATTTATCATATCGATCGTGGGTATGAGTGTATTGAAGAAAAGTTGGCGCTGCTTGGTGCGAATATCAAACGGGTCTCATAGTGTTATTACACGACTTAACATCTTATCTAAATGATTTCTTATCTATTGATCTTTTCAAAGATTATTCTCCGAATGGCTTGCAAGTCCAAGGTCGATCTGAAGTCAAACATATCGTCACGGGTGTTTCAGCTTGTGCGCGATTGCTTGAGTTGGCTATTGAAAAAAATGCCGATGCGATACTTGTGCATCATGGCTATTTTTGGCGTGGTGAAGATCTTTGTGTGACCGGCATGCGACGCGATCGTTTAAAGCGTTTGTTAGAAAATGATGTGAGCTTGTTGGCCTATCATTTGCCTCTAGATGGGCATCATAAGATTGGTAACAATGCCATGTTGGCAGAGCAATTGCAGATTAAAGTCACTGGCGAGTTAGATACGGGTCCAGGGCCTAATTTTGGTTTGATAGGGTGTATCGATGCAACAACGCCGGATAAGTTTGCTAAGCATATTGAAACTTGTTTAGGGCGGGTACCATTACACGTTTCGTCAGATCGTCCAGAGATTAAAACGCTTGCTTGGGTGACGGGTGCTGGTCAGGATTTTATTGAGCAAGCAGCTTCGAATGGTTGTGATGCTTTTTTGTCTGGCGAAATTTCTGAGAGAACGTTTCATGCAGCAAAAGAGCTGGGTATTCATTATTATGCTTGTGGTCATCATGCAACAGAACGTTATGGGATACAGGCATTAGGTGCTCATGTCGCGAAAAAATTTGATGTGACGTGCGAATTTGTAGATGTTGATAATCCAGTTTGATTTGGAAGTTATCGTTGCATGTCATTATCGTAAGGCAGCGATGTAGTTTTTGACGAAATGTTTATTTGTAACCCCTCACCCTAACCCTCTCCCGCTGTTGGGAGAGGGTTAGGGTGGAAAGAAATCGCGCCGTAGGCGCACCCAGTTTTCAGAAACACTAAGCCTCAACGCAAGCCTGCGTAAGGTAATACATGACCGTCTTCTTCACACCTTCTTTCAATGGAACCACCGGTTTCCAACCCAATAACTGATGTGCTTTTTCGATAGAAGGTTTTCGCACAGCCATATCTTGATAACCTTTACCATATTGTTCCGCAGAAGATACGTTAACTAATTTCGCGTTATCGGCGAGTGATTTAAATTCTGGAACTTCACTGACGCACTCTAAAACTAATTCCGCTAATTGCTTGATAGAGACTTCAGCGTCTGAAGAGTTGTTTCCGATATTAATAATTTGCTGATGTGCGGCATTGTTTTTGTTCTCAATAATTTTAATCAATGCATTGATGCTATCGCTTAAGTAACAAAAGCAACGACGCTGCTCACCACCTTCAACAAGCGTAATTTCTTCACCTCTGGCGATATGGCCGATAAACTTCGTCAGCACACGTGCGTTTGGATTATCAATGCTATCGAGTTTTGGTCCGTACCAGTTGAATGGTCGAAACAAAGTGTAATCTAGATTTTTATGAACACCATAAGCGTAAATGACACGATCCATTAATTGTTTTGAGGTTGAATATATCCAACGTTCTTTATGAATAGGTCCTGTTACTAGTGGGCTGGTTTCTTCGTCAAAAAACTCGTCTGGGCACATGCCATAAACTTCAGAGGTCGATGGAAAGATGACGCGAGTGTTATGTTTTACTGCCAGGCGAATAATATGTAAGTTTGCTTCAAAATCTAACTCAAAGATGCGTAGAGGATCTTTAACATAAATAGCTGGGTTGGCGATAGCAGCTAGTGGTAATAGCACATCGCATTCTTTGATTTTTTCTTCAATCCAATCGGTGTGTCCGCGCATATCACCTTTGAAGAATTCGAATCGCTCGTGATCCATGCAGTCTTCCAAGTTGTTATCGTAAAGATCCATGCCGACGATGTGCCAATCGGTGGTGTTGAGAATAGCTTCGCTTAATGCATTACCAATGAATCCGTTTGTGCCAAGAATTAATACTTTCATTTTTTGTTACCTTATTTTGTCTCGAAGAAGGTTCAGCTTTGGCCAATCTCGGGCGAAAAATCCTCTGAAAGGATGTCTTTCCTAACGAAGTGAGGAATCTCGTCGTCGTTGGAGATTCCTCGCTAATACTCGGAATGACAAAAATCTTCGCCCAATTCTGGCTCAAACCTGAACGTTCCCCAAGTGTTAAACCTTATTGAATATTTTTTTCATCGTATCGATGACGCGTGTTTGCTCTTCGTCTGTCATTGTTGGAAACAAAGGTAAACTCACGATACGTTCTGAAATCTTTTCGGCATGTGGAAAATCACCATGCTGATACCCGAACTGTTCTTGATAATAAGGGTAAAGGTGTAGCGCACGATAATGTAAGCCTGTGCCAATGTTTTCTTGCTTCATTGCTTCCATAAACTCCGCGCGGTTCATACCGGCATTTTCATGGTTAATTAAAGGCGTGAAAATATGCCATGCGTGTTTTTGTTCGTAATTTGGTGGTTGTGGTAAAAACAATTCGGGCCAGTCTTTTAGCTCTTCGATGTAACGGTTGGCTATCTGCGAACGTCTTTCAATAAAACTATCTAACTTAGGCAATTGATGTATGCCGATAGCCGCTTGGATATCCATCATATTGTATTTATAGCCTGGCAAAACGATTTCGTAGTCTTGTTTACCTGATTTGCCGTAACGGTTCCATGCTTCGCGGTCCATGCCATGAAAGCGTAGTAATGCAATTTTTTCTGCGAGGGCTTCATCAAATGTACTTACGCAACCGCCTTCGCCAGTGGTCATGTTTTTGTTTGGATGAAAGCTATAGACATGAGTATGTCCGAAGCTACCAATGCGCTTGCCCTTATATTCTGAGCCAATAGCGTGAGCCGCATCTTCAATGATATGTAATTGATGTTTTTTTGCGAGTGCGTACAAAGGATCGCAATCGACAGATAATCCTGCAAAATGGACAGGAATCACTGCCTTTGTATTGGGGGTGATTGCTTTGGCAACGAGGTCGATGTCAATATTAAATGTGTTGGGGTCAACATCAACAAATACAGGTTTAGCACCAGCATGAATGATGCAGTTTGCTGTAGCAGCGAATGTCATAGGCGTGGTGATGACTTCATCGCCAGATTTTAAATCCAATGCCAATAAGCTCAGGTGCAGGCCAGCAGTGGCTGAAGAAAGCGGGAGCACGAAAGGCGAATGCAAATATTCTTTAAGCATTTCAGTAAATTGTTTCACGCGTGGGCCAGTGGTTATCCAGCCTGAGCGTAGGCATTCGACGACTTCGTCGATTGCTTCTTCTGAAATGGTGGGACGAGAAAAGGGTAAAAAATCGTTTTCCATGGTTACCTCTGGGTTTATTAGCTTTTGGCTATTAAAAAGACGCCAAACACAATCACGCAGGTGCCAACTAAGCGTGAGAAAGTGACTTGTTCGCCAAGAAAATAATAAGCGAGTAATGCATTGATGATATATCCCAAGCTAATCATGGGATAAGCAAAGCTCACTTCAGTGCGTGAGAGGACCATCAACCAGATCACTAAGCTGACGAAATAGCCGGTGAGTCCCGCCATGATAGGGATGTTCGTGATAATCTTTAAAGCAATCGGGAACGCATTGGACATATAAAAATCAAAGTGACCGATTTGTGACATGCCAATTTTCAGTAAAATCTGTCCTGCGGCGGCAATCAATACGGAAATAAGAATCATCGCGATCAGTAAGCTCATGGTGCTAGTATCCTTTTAAAAAATGAGACTATTTATACCATAATTCATAGCACTTGAAAATTTTTATATTACCTTTATAGTAAACAGCAATAATGGCATAAATACCAGGAGAAAAGAATGGCACTAATCGATGATTTAAAGAAGCAAATCCAGGAAAACCCCGTGATTTTATACATGAAGGGAACCCCTGAGATTCCACAATGCGGCTTTTCGGCCCAGGCTGTCGCAGCACTAAATGCCTGCGGCAAACCCTATGCGTCAGTCGACGTGTTGGCAAATCCTGAAGTCAGGCAAACACTGCCTCAAGTCGCTGATTGGCCGACCTTTCCGCAGCTCTATATTCGTGGCGAACTGGTTGGTGGATGTGATATCATACTGGAACTTTTTGAAGGCGGAGAGCTTCAACAGATGATTGAAGACGCCGTAAGTTAATAATAGAGAGGTTAATTATGACAGTATTAGTAGGTAGACAAGCACCTGATTTTACAGTGCCGGCAGTATTGGGCAATGGTCAAATTGTTGATGAATTCCATTTTTCTAAAGCCACAGAAGGCAAGTATTCGCTAGTATTCTTTTATCCATTAGATTTTACTTTTGTATGTCCATCCGAGTTAATCGCATTGGATAAGCGCATGGGTGAATTCCAAAGCCGTGGCGTTGAAGTCGTTGCTGTATCGATTGATTCTCAGTTTACACATAATGCATGGCGTAATACCCCCGTTGAAAAAGGTGGTATTGGTCCAGTGAAATATACCTTGGCAGCAGACGTTAGTCATAATATTTGCCAGTCCTATGGCGTTGAACATCCTAGCGCGAAAGTCGCTTTTCGAGGTGCTTTTGTGATTGATAAATCAGGCCTAGTTCGAGCGCAAATCGTAAACGATTTGCCTCTAGGTCGCAACATTGATGAACTTATTCGAATAGTAGATGCTTTACAATTCCATGAGGCTCATGGAGAAGTGTGTCCTGCTGGTTGGAATAAAGGGGATAGCGGCATGACGGCTACACCCGAAGGCGTTGCTTCATACTTGAGTGAAGCTGCTGATAATTTATAAATCATTGCCTTAGATCTCATTCCTTAAAGTTTGATGAAGGATGTCTCCTCTTCCGCTTGCGGGAGAGGGGCGATTGAGGCCTTAGAAAAGGAACTTCAGATGAAAAAAACCATTCTTGCAAGCTTGCTTTGCACTCTTACTCTTGTGTCGATTAGTGGTTATGCCCAAGATGCCGTTAAGCCAAAAGCAGCCAACAATAGTGCGAATGCTAATGCAGTACCAACGGCGAATGTAGATGATCAATCAACGACGCCTATCGATGAAAGTTCCTCCTTAACTTCGGATGATTTATTGGCGAAGCTCAATCAAACTTTTGGACGTACCAATATGATTCCGAATTTTGATTGGACGCGCTACGTCCAAATTCATGGTGGTTTCTTTATCGATGGAAGATGGGGAAATACCAGTAACAACACGACAGGTGTCAACAACGATACGATCTCAATTAATGATGCTTATTTAGATGTGCAAGCAAAGCCAAATGATTGGGCGAAATTAAATGTCGTCATCAACTATTTTGATCCTAGTAATACTTATGCGCCGCTACGCTTAGGCAAGGATAGTGATCAGTTTTACGTGGACCAGGCGTATATCACAATCGGTAATTTGGATCGATATCCATTTTATTTGCAAGCCGGTAAACAATATATTCCATTCGGTCGTTATGATTTGTATCCGATCACAAAATCCTTCGTTCAGGTGTTAACAGAATCGAATCAAACTGACGTGCAAGCAGGTTTTATTACTGAGCGTGGTTTGTATGGTAGTGCGTATGTTTTTGAAAACCCAGTATCAGAAGGTTCAGCAAGCGGTGATGAGTCGACGAATTTTGGTGTTTCATTAGGCTTTGCACGTGATATTAATGCCGTTGATATCGATATGGGTGTGGATTATTTATATGACATGACAGCGGTCGATGCCATCAATGCTCGCATACAAACGACGGGTTCAGATTATTATCGTGATCGTGTTGCTGCAATCAGTCCGTATTTTCATGCAAGCTCTGGACCATTTGGTTTTGAGGCGGAATATGTCACAGCGCTTGAGAGTTTTAATAAAGCTGATGTGCCTTATAAAGCTAGTAGCAGTGATGGAGCGCAGCCTTGGGCGGTGGATACACAAATTGATTATAAATTTAAACTTAACGATACCGACAATCAAATTTATGTTGGTGCGCAATGGTCTGGCGAAGCTTCAGGGGTTGGCTTGCCAGATACTCGTTATCTCGTCGGTTACAATTGGTACCCATGGCCAAATACTTTGTTAGGTGCGCAAATCACGCGTGACGAAGAGTATGGTAGTGATACGTTAGACTACGATGGTAATACATCCGGCGGCGATGATTACTATACGTTTAGTTTGCGTGCTGGTGTTAAATTTTAAGCACACGGGCAACGTATTTTAAATGGCCGTCAAAAAGTATATTCTGTATTTCAACGGAGCTGATTTTATGCAATGAATCCACTCTGGCAACATAATGCCTCTCTGCAGGCGTGTTGTATGGGTGAAGCTGGACTTTTATTACAGCGAGTGAGGCTGTAGGGGTAAGTGTTTAGCTATGTTATCTCGCGATAAAATAAAACTAAAGTTTCAAAAAACGCCACCTCTGTTAAGTGGTCAATCTGATTCAGATGACTTCTTGGAGAGTGTGGTTCATATCATTGATAATGGTGAATCTCAAGAAGAAGTCAATAGCCTCCCTTCTGATGCATCTTCAAATCAACAAGCATCTTTTATGAGACTTCATTCTTCTGAAGAAAAAAATAATTTATCTAACCACTATGATGAAGGCATGCAGGTTCATGCTCAAGTCTCTTCATCTATAGCACAAGTAGAAGTTTCAGGCGTTCAACAAGAGTCGTTTCTTGTATTTGCAGAGCAGCAATATTTGCGTGAGCACGTAGAGCTTCGAGAAATATTTGCGAAGTATGGCCGAGAGTATCAAGAAATTCTATTAAGCGCCTCGAATGGTGATGAAGAAGTAAAAATGGAGCGCCCATCTCCTCGTGTTTTTTTTAGTTATGCATGGCCAATATTAAGTATGTTCCCTCATGAGTGGTGGCATCAATTATTTCTAGTTAGCTTGCGCGAAGATCTGAGAGAATTATTTGGTATTGATGCCTATGTCGACATAATGGATTCTATCGATAATCCAGTGAGATATATGATAGAAAATTTTTCGTCAGACTCCTTTGAAGTTCAAGAAACGCGAGATCAGACGACTTCACCTGTGAGTATGGTAAGTTTTTTTTATGGAGTTATCTGTTTTTTTTATCAGTTTTTCTCGACACTATTGATATTTTTAAGGAGCTATCTGACTGAAGGGTTGCTTTTCTCAAGTGCCAATGTGTTGAATAGTTTTTCACAGGAGTCATTTGATGCTCAGGCTGATGACCGTCATCGTACTGCCATTAACAATCAACAATCAAACAAATTGATATGTATGGTAGGTTCACAGTCTTTTGTAAGAAAATGTACGAATGATAGGTTTGTTGGTTCCATGGTGAGGTATGAAAAAGTTTTTATCCAGTCGTGTATCTCTCGTTTTACTAACTCTGGGCTGCCACTAGAGCAAATGCCGGTGATGGCATTATCTTTAGGGAATTACCAAGATTGTATTCTTCCAAATTTTCAAGGAAGTACGAATGCATATGAATCGCATAGATATTCATACTATCAATTTCTTCAGGCAATTTTATATAAATTATTTCTTTGCACGTCAGGAACGGCTGAACAAAACAATGAATGCAAGGAATTGCTCAATCGCATGCGATGCGATCCAATCCTGGGAAGTGTGTTTGAACGAAGAGGTCAGGAATTTAAATATTATTATAGGGATACTCACTTATTCCAAGACGTTCAAGTGCTTAGGAATAAATATAATCTTCCCCATTGGTTAAATGGTGAATTAGAAAATGTGCTTAAAATTTGGCGATCGATGATTTCTAAGGAGAGTTTAGATTTAGTTTCTGCGCTTTCATCCAATGCGCAGTCGAATTCCTTTTTAGATTTCATGGATTCTTCATCAATTATGATGAATGACTTTGCATTAATAAAAGATGCCTTAGCTAAGCGATATTTAGAAGCTTCAAAAATCAGGCTGTTTGAACAGGAGCGACCTGTTCCTTTAGAGAAGCAATACGTCAATTTAGTTATCGTTAAGGAGCAAGAGCAAAGATCAAAAGACAATGCAATGAAAAATGCTAAACGCGATGCGACTGAGAAGCTGGTGGAGCATCATGATGGCTTGCATGATGAAAACGAAGGGTTGCTCTCAAAAGATGAGGTGAAAGAAGAAGTTGGTGATAATTATGATGAAGGTCTGCATATAAAAAATCCTGGAAGAGATCTTGTGCCAGGAATTATGAAACATTACGAAGACATTCATACGCCTAAAGAAGAGATTGATGTCGAAAATATTTTTAAAGGAAGTAATCTAGCGTCTGAACAAAAAATATTGAAAAAGGTAGAGCTTTTAGGTCGGGCAGGAGTCGGTAAAACAACGCTTTCGTATTATTTGACTTACCGATGGGCATTAGGACTTTTATGGCAAAACGAACTTGAGTGGATTTTTCACTTTTCGTTAAAAAAAATGATGTCGAATTATGATAGAACGCACATATATAGTATGAGTGATGTGTTGTTTAAAGAATACTTGCACAGTGTTCCTGGATTTACATTAGAAAAAGCAAATGAATTTTGGAAGTTTGTATTAAAAAATCCTTCGAAAGTTTTATTTGTTTTAGATGGTTATGATGAAGTGGTGCTTGATGATCATCCTGTTATTGAAATGTTGTTGCAAGAGGCGCCGCGATTTTTGGTTACGTCTCGACCATACGCGCGAATCAAGCAAAAAGCAGATTTGGTTCTAGAAAATATCGGGTTTACAGAAAAGAACATAAAAACCTATATCACTCGCTATTTTATTCGTTGTGATGAAGAGTCTCAGAGTGTCAATAAGCCATTAGCAGAATCTGATGAGGATCATCCGCTATGGGAGTGGTTAGAGAATCATGAAACAGTTAAAATGATGTGCAAAATACCTATCAATGCAGAACTTATATGTCAGTTATGGCTAGATGATGCGCCTCTATTCCAAGATGCACATGTGAGTGTTGGTGACTTATACCGTTCTATTTTTAATAAGTTGATTAAGCGCTACTTAGCAAAACAGCCTGAATTTGAGAGGGAAATCAATCAGATGCCAGACCAGCTATGGCTTAACTCTTCTAAAGCTCTTAATGTCAAAGCATTTTTAAAGCGTGTGGCTTTTCAAGGAATAAAGAACAATATATTAATCATTGATTACACAGTGATCAAAGAAGTGTTAGCTGCACATCCTGATTTGTGTAAAGAAAATGATATCCTTTTGCAATTAGCTCAATCTGGTTTGCTTAAAAGCATCAACGACGATGTCATTTTGTCAAAGCAAAGTTTCTACTTTATCCACTATAGTTTTCAAGAATATTTAGCAGGGTGTTATATTGCAGATACTATAGAACATCGAGAGACGCAAGATTTCATTAGAAAAAATAAGTTCTATCCGGCATATCAGTGGGTGATGGTATACGCTGCTTCATCTATGAAGAACCAAATCGATCGGTTAGATTGTTTTTACGACGTATTGCTATCTCCACCCAGAGATCTGTATGGGCAGCGTGAGCTTGAATTGTTGTTACGTTGTGGTGAAGCTGCATGTTGGCCTAGAGAATGGAAAGGCCGAACGCCATTGCTAGAGAAGATAATGGACTTTCTTTTTCAAGACGGGGAGTCGTTTGAAAGTTTGAATTTTATTCCCAGATATATTGTGTCTGATTGCTTTCAAGCATTTTTAGAACTGAAAGATCAGGATGGAAATCAAGGCGTGTTTGAAATATTAAAAGCACGTAATGCGCATGATCCGCATGCTGTACTTTTAGGTATTAGTGATCTGACATATGATATAGTGCTTACTGATTCCGAGGTGGATCAAGTGCTGCGATGGGTTGAGGAGCTCATTGAGCAAGATGATATGGATGCTATTAAATGGTTTTTTCAAGAAATAATAACTTACGTGACTCTTAATCAATCACAGGTTGAAAGGACATTAAAGATCATCGAAAGCATTATTGAGAAAAGCGATTATCCTAGTGAAATAATTGTTAAAGACCTTGATGAGGAAAATGTTTTTTCATATCTATCATTCGATGAAGCGCAATGGAGCAGATTGTTTGACGCTCTTGAAAACAAATTATCCTCTATAGGTTTTCAAGAAATGTTGACTTTTCTGCAAGGTCTTGAATTAAGTGATTTTCAAATGGATAGGGTGATAGTGTGGTTTGAAAATTTCTTTGTCGACTGGGTGGGTAAAAATAGATTTATTCAGTGTTGTAAAAAATCTTCAGAGCTTCGGGATTTTTCTGAAGCCATGAGTGAGTTTTTTTCCTGCATTGAATTAACAAGCTTGCAATTAGATAGATTGTTAAACGTTTTTGATGCGTGTTTGTTTTTTGAGACTCAAGCGCTAATGGTAGGTTTTTTGTCTGGAGTCGAGTTTAATGCTATGCAAGTTGATAGAGTGATAGGGTGGATTGAAGCTGGATGGAGAAGGGCGGATTCCTTCTGGTTTGACTCTACAAGTGAATTTTTTAAAAGCATAGAATTAACAAGTACGCAGCT
>JBKAGM010000024.1:0-27559 GCA_046290385.1 Gammaproteobacteria bacterium | reverse complement strand
CGCTGTCCTGTTATTCAATATAGTCTGGATTGCTTCGTCGCGCTACGCGCTTCTCCCAATAACGCCCGTAGGGGGGAGCCCCCTAAATCAACTCGTTACAAATCGTTACAAAGCACCCCCCATCTTGAAATACTCCTGTTACTCAACAAGTACATAATGGCAATACAAATTGGAGAAAAGTACATCATGTCAATAACACCAACATTTGAACAAGACCAATTCGGACAAGCCCGCATTCGGTTTCAGAGAATAATAAAAAATAAAACAACCCGAGCTCATGAACAGTTGCGTGACCAATATGTTGAAAATTTTGGCATTAAATTTACACATAAAGACAAACAGACAGCAGAAGAAAACGCGCAAGTCGAGATCGATGAAGGACAATTCATGGCGTTTGGAATGGCATTGCTTTATCAACTTAGCAACAACAATCAAAATGAATCAGCCTTATCCCCAAATCTTCGCATCAGACATTTTTTAGATACAGCAGAGCAAGACCGCTTTTGTTTTGACAATGGTGAAGTTTTTATTACTTTTTATAAAAATGCTATCACGATTAATTTTGACGAAGCGCCTAATGTTGATCTGACAAAATCAAGACATAACTCACTAGGTCCAATGCTTCGCAAATCAAGCAACCGCGAATTAACAAGATCAGATAGCAGAGACAGCATAGACAGTTTGAATTCTGTAGATAGCGAGACAAAATCTGATATCGTTGATAGATTACATGGATTTCTAAAAAACTCTCAATTTATCACTTTCGGAGAAAGCGACGCTCTTGAAATGACAGAAAGCGTGCAAGACAAGAACGCTAACTCTATTGTTAAACAATACCTTTCTCATTTTCTAAAAGAAGATGAAATTGACTCAGGGATTGAGCGTATCAAACAAACCTCTAAAGAAGGTTCTAGTGTTTTAGACATCATCAATCATCGCATCGAAACACTCAAAAAAGAAGTTGAAACTTTTGAACGAGGTGACTACAGCTTTTTCAGAACAGAATCATCGGCGCAAAATCAAATCGATTTAAAAACACAAAAAATTGAAAGTCTAATGGCACTACGACATAAATACACAGCCAATGGAAACAATATTAACGAAGCTTTAAAAAGTCTAGATGAAAATCATATCAACATCATAGAACAAGGCTTTTTTTCTAGAGGTCGCTTGATGATGCTCAGACTAGAACATTTTCATGAAAACAAACAACTCAGCACACCTGCAAACACACTTTGTGCTGCCTAGAGGTTGGTCCTACAAAAATTGCTAAAAACTTACTATTCAGCTATGATTTTGACCCATGACAGAAACAACATCAAAAATCCTCATCGTCGACGATGATAAAGAAATCCGTGACTTGCTCGGACAGTTTCTTTCTGAGCATGGATTCGAGACGATACTTGCTAGCGACGGCAAGGATATGGCGCGAGCGCTCGCGAAAAACGATCATTTTGACTTGATAATTCTAGATCTCATGATGCCAGGCGAAGACGGCTTATCACTATGCAAAAAAGTCCGCCAAGACTCTGACACCCCTATCATCATGATCACAGCCGTAGGCCAAGATGTCGATCGCATCATTGGACTTGAGGTTGGCGCGGATGATTTTATCAGCAAACCCTTTAATCCTCGTGAATTACTTGCTAGGGTACGCGCTATTTTGCGTCGCAGCCAAAGCAGCGAATCAAAGCCCGTGGAAGTTTCCAAAAATGCGCACACAATATATGAGTTTGCAGGATGGTCGCTCGATCATACCAGCAGACACTTACACGCCCCTGACGGCCTGGAAATGAGTATAAGCGCTGGCGAATTTGATTTATTACTCGCGCTTCTCAAGCATCCACAACAAGTTCTGAGTCGAGACCAATTACTCGATATTACGAAAAACCGCGAAGCTGGCCCTTTTGATCGCAGTATCGATATTCAAATCAGCCGCCTAAGGCGTAAAATCGAACATGACCCTAAAAAACCATCTTTGATTAAAACCGTACGCGGTGGTGGTTACGTTTTATCATGTGTTGTCAAACGAGCCGATAGAGAAGTATGAATACATCACTTAGACAATTTTTTTCACGAGGCATATCTGCAAAAACGGCTCTCGCATTACTGACTCTCATCGTGATCATTCACATAGGCATTTCCTATGTTTATATCAGAAATAACCACACAACGTTAGAAATTGCGAAACGCGATGAAATCATTCAAAAAATCATTAACACGATCCATTTAGTTCAAGCTACGCCCGAGCTTAACCGCCAACACGCCGTAGATGCAATCGCGGATCCTAACATGCAAGTGTCTTTCACGACAGAACCCAAATGGGACTTACAGTTTCAAGAAATCTCTTTTTGGACGATCAGCAGAGACCTTCGCAACAGTTATGAAAAGTTTGCGATATCCATCAGAATGGGTGATAACAGCTGGTTGAATATCAGCGCCAACGTCTACACGCAATTTTTATTTTCTCAACTCTTTCTAGTCGCGCTTGAAATTATCGTTCTTGGCGCTGTGCTTTTTGCCGCATGGTCTATTCATCGTTTTACAGCACCCTTACAAGATTTCAAAAAGACAGCTGAAAAACTCGGCATGGACTTGTACACAAAACCTATTGCCATTTATGGACCTAATATTGTCAGAGAAACTGCTGAAGCGATAAATAACATGCAAACACGCCTGCGTGACTTGATTCGTGATCGCACACAAATGTTAGCCGCGATATCGCACGACCTTCGCACCCCGATCACACGCATGAAGCTGCGCGCACAATTTTTAAAGGATGAAAAGCTATTGCAAAAATTCACCCAAGACCTAGATGAAATGGAAGCAATGATTGCTCAAACGCTTGCTTTTGCTCGCGAAGACTGCACAACTGAAGAATCTAAAAATCTCGAACTATCCTCTTTTATCGGCTCGATTTGTGATGAAATGCAAGACATGGGCCATCAAGTTACTTTTACAGGCGAAACAAACCGCGTCCCTTTTGAAGGACGACCACTGGCTTTAAAGCGAGCGCTAACAAACCTAATTAACAATGCCGTTAAGTACGCGAAAAATGTCGAAGTCATATTGCGGTACCGAAACGAACGCATCACCATCATCATTCAAGACGACGGTCCTGGCATCGAGGATTGCGACTTAGAAAAAGTCCTACAACCTTTTTACAGAGGCGATTACTCAAGATCAAAAGACACCGGTGGAGTTGGTCTTGGATTGGCAGTAACAAAAGACATTATCAATCACCATGGCGGCGATATTTTCTTAAAAAATCGTGAAGAGGGTGGACTAGAAGTCGCTGTGGTTTTTTATCATTGACTTTCCGGCACATAGCCTGAAGGTGCTTCACTTCCATCACCAAATAAAAACTTTTCCATTTCTTCTTCTAAAAATTTTCGTGCTTCGCGATCGAGCATATTGAGGCGATACTCATTAATTAGCATGGTTTGGTGATTTTGCCACTGTTGCCAAGCTTCTTTTGATATCTCTTGATATATCTTCTGACCCAACTCACCAGGATATGGAGGACGGTCCAAGCCTTCCGATTCTTTATCTAACTTTTTACAATGTATCGTTCTGGACATAAGTATTCTCCAATATTTTTTTAACCGGGGCGGCAAACCCCTTTGCAACTGGTTGTGATAAGTTATACCAAATTAAATCGTTTTTTTCCATCGCAGCCAAACCCTTCTGTTTTACACGAACCAACAAGGGTGATATTGTCAATTTGAAGTGTGAAAAAGTATGTGTAAATGTCTTTAGCGCCTCTTGTTTTATGATATGACACGACATTTCTTGGCAATATGATGCCACTTCTTTTACATCAACTTCTGGCAATGACCATAAACCACCCCAAATCCCAGAAGCCGGTCTTTTATACAATAACACTTCATTTTTATCATTCATTAAAACCAACATTGTGGTCGATTTTGTTGGTATGACTTTTTTAGGTTTTTTCCCAGGATATTCGGATACACGGCCCGCTTGATGCGCTTTGCATGTTGATATCAGCGGGCATTCTTCACAACGTGGTCGCGACCTTACACATAGCGTAGCGCCCAGATCCATAATCGCCTGAGTATAATCATCTACACGCTTTTTCGGTGTATTTTCTTCAGCAAACGACCATAGCTTGGCCTCGACCTCTGGGCGCCCAGGCCAGCCAGAAACCGCATAATATCGAGCCAGCACTCGCTTAACGTTGCCATCTAATATAGGCACATGTTGTTGCCAGCAAAATGCACTAATCGCACCAGCTGTTGAGCGCCCTATACCTGGCAATCGACAAATATCATCAAACGTTTTTGGAAACCGCCCACCAAACTCTTCCATGATCATCTGAGCTGCACGATGTAAGTTACGTGCACGAGAATAGTAACCAAGCCCCGCCCATAAATGCAGAACGTCATCTTGATCAGCAAGCGCTAATGATTTAATCGAAGGGAACCGCTGCATAAAGCGTTGATAGTAAGGAATGACCGTTTGCACCTGGGTTTGCTGCAACATGATTTCAGAAACCCAGACGCGATATGGCGTTTTATTCTTTTGCCACGGAAGATGTTTTCTCCCGTGACTGTCGTACCACTTCAGTAGTTTAGTTGCCAAATATTTTTTTGACGTCATCAACATTTAACTTCTTCAAATTTTTATCTAATTGTTTTTTGATCACATTGCCCTGTGATTTAATGATCGCGGTTGGCAACTTAACCATATCAACACTCACTTTAGGATTGTCATATGTTCCAGAAACAACAAGAGGAATCGTAATCTCACTAATATCTTTTAGCGCAATATAGTTAGCATTGACTCGCATATTGATACCTTTATTCACCAAGTTAATTGGCCCGCTACCATTCGCGGTAATAGCATCTGAGGTGAGTGAGACTTGCGTAGCAGCAACACCATTGCTGATATTTGCATTGCCAGAAAAACTCTGAAATGACGTGTCCGAACCACCAGACGAAAATGAAAATGCTTTTTTAGTAATAAGGTTGAGCGCCTTATGAATTTGGGATAATAAATTCACAGCGACAATTGAACCTTTTGTGACTTTAAAGTCTATTTTTCCGTTTAAGTTAGAAAGGTATTCACTTGTTTCCTCGCCACTCGTGGATATATTAGTGTTGACTGTCGCCAAACCTTTCACTTCAGCTTTACCCGTCAAATCTTCAAGAAGTGATTCAACTTCCATATTAGAGAGATTTGAGCTTAGCGAATATCTAGGTTTGCTACCTTGCATATTCATCGTTGCATTCGCTTTTATATTTCCACCATAGGCTTTTGCAGAAATAGGATTAAACTGATAAACACCATTTTTTGAATTCATTTTAATAGAGATTTGATGAATATCCAAATCACTCATTGTGAGCGAACCCACCTTGATTCCGCCTGTAAGCTGCAGCTTTTTCAAAATATCCGATTGTTCATTCGGAGCAGACTTGGTCGAACCCGAGCCAGCTTGCGCTTGAACATTAACGGTTTTCTGTTTTGCTGTAGAGGACTGCGATTTATCATCACCAAGCAACTCATCTAAATCCAATTTATTCAATTTAACTTTAAAATCTGCTTGGTAATTTTCAATGCTTTTAACATCCACATTCCCTTGCATCTCCATATCTCCAAGCCTTACATCGACATCTTGCACATTCAAATGATCAGGCTGATATGAAAACACAACGTTACCACTCGCACGATTAGGCACATTCACACCTTGCGTTGACATTTGAAGCGCATCACAGAATTGCTTTAGGTTAAACGGTTGCAAATCAATATTACCCGTAATCGACTCTTGATTTTCTTTATAAACAACATTGAAATCACCAGAAACATCAACATCAATAGGTTGATCCATTTGAGCATTTGTTAATTCAACCGTTAACTTTGAATTTTGCATGTCAATAGATTGCTTCTGGATATCCATCATGAATTTCGATTGGAGGTCAACGTGACTAGAAACTTTATTTTTTTCATCTAAATAATTAAATGACAAGTGAAAAGGAAAGTGTGTTTTACTTGCAATCTCTTGCGCTCCAACGTTTATGTCGTTAATGATATACTTTTGGTTGGTTTGCATATCCTCATAGCTAACGTACGTCTTTTCGATGTTTACATCAGGCATGCCATCCAGCTTGAATGCAACGGACTTCGCTGCTTCCTTATGCTCATCAGACACTTCCTCATTAAGTTGATTTTGAATATGGTCAGGATGCTCTGACGATGTCATCCAATTATAGTGGCCCTGCGTGTTTTTAATTACATTCAAACTTGCATCTTTCAAAATCACTTTTGCGGGAACAATTTGGCGTCGCATCAATGGAATAAGCTTGAACGCAACATCCATTTCGCCAACTGATGCAAAATTACCAGAAGGAAATCCTGCAGGATTCTTAAGGGTTACTCGTGTGATCCTAATCCCTATATTAGGAAAAATGCTCAATTCCACGTTACCATCAATACGAGCATCCATTCCACTATAATTCATAATAGCCTCTTTGAGGATAGGCTTAATCGTGTGCTCACTAACACGTGATTTGAGGAAAAAGAACAAAACTCCTAAAAGAATTACAAAAATAACTAAGATGATAATGATGGCTTTGATAAATTTACGCATGCGATGTTCCTTTTCGTCTCGTTTCCTGCGGTCATACTTAAAATGATAACTATTATTATTCTACCTGAAGCATTCGCAAAATACATGCCAATTCTGTAGAATATCCGCATGTTACGTGTCATCAGCATCAACACCAACGGCATCCGAGCCGCAACGCGAAAAGGTTTCTTTGACTGGATTAAACAGGAGAAGCCTGACATTATCTGTATTCAAGAAACAAAAGCCAAAGAAACCCAGCTCGAAGACGATATCTATAAGCTTCCAGGCTATCACCGCTACTTTCATGATGCGATCAAGCCGGGCTACAGCGGTGTTGCCATCTACACCAAGCATACCCCTAAAAACGTCATAACAGGCCTAGGCTGGCCAGTTGCCGATGATGAGGGTAGATATATAGAGGTCGATTTTGATGGTCTGCGTGTCGCCTCTTTGTACATGCCATCAGGCACGAGCGGTGATGTTCGCCAAGGATTAAAATATGAATTTCTGGATTCCTATGCCAATCATCTGAAAGATATGAAAAAAGCCGGTGTGCCTTGCATCATATGTGGCGACTGGAATATCGCTCATAAAAAAATCGATATCAAAAACTGGCGAGGCAATCAAAAAAACTCTGGTTTCCTCCCCGAAGAACGCGCCTGGATGGATGAACTCTTTGGCGAGATGGGATTTGTCGATGCCTTCAGAGAGATCAATCAAGAAGAAGACCAATATACCTGGTGGTCTAACCGCGGCCAGGCTTGGGCTAAGAACGTTGGGTGGCGGATCGATTACCAAGTCATCTCACCCGAGCTGCGCAAAACCATCAAAACTGTAGATATCTATAAAAATCAACGGTTTTCCGACCACGCTCCATTAATTGTTGATTATGATATCAAGTTGACTTGATCATAAGCCCTTGATAAACTCATCAACCCTTAAGATTATCTTAAGCTTTTGAAGGTATAATAATCGTATGTTTAATAGACTTTTTAGAGACAAAACCAATCATTCTGCTGCTGAAAAAACGCCAGAACAGGTGCCTTTTGTCAAAAAATATACGGTTCAAAGTCTCAATTCACTCGACGCGCTAATTCAAGAACTGAACACCAAACAAGATAACAGCCTTGCAATGTATACCTGCCAATTTGGCAACAGCGCTACGATCTTCCTTGGCGCTTGGAATGGCCAGTACACCTTTGCAAACACGGCCACGATTATGCCTCCGGAATTGCAAAAAGTCTTAAATGAAAAGCATTATCAAAAAGCTGGGGCCGCTCAAACGATGTTCGGCGCTCGCTACTCTATGGTTTCTAACAGCTACGGTGCTGTTCCTACAGCACGTCGTTATTCTTCTACCGAAGAGATGCTTTCAGTGATGGTTTCTCGCACGATGCAACTCGCTGGCGTGACGCCCAAAGAAACAACCATCGAAAATCAGAACAGCGTAAAATTATCAGCAGAGTAATACTCCTTACACGCTAAACTTTCCTAGCTTAGCACCGCTTTTTGTTTCTCAAACAATGCCGCCGTTCCTGACTTTGCCAACTCAAGCATCACATGCAGCTCTTCTTCCGAAAACGTTTGACCCTCAGCCGTGCCTTGCACTTCAATAAAACTACCATTTTCAGCCATCACGACATTCATATCGGTTTCCGCATTAGAGTCTTCGGCATAATCTAAATCCAAGACTGGCAAATCCCCATAAATTCCGACTGAAACTGACGCAACTAAAAAACGCAATGGGTTTTGCACAATAGTTTTCTTTTCCATCATTGATCGCACAGCATCATGTAAAGCAACACTTGCGCCCGTAATCGAAGCGGTTCGTGTACCACCATCGGCTTGCATAACGTCACAATCGATATAAATGGTATTTTCGCCTATTAAACTTAAGTCGATAGATGAACGCAACGAACGTCCAATCAAGCGTTGAATTTCTTGCGTGCGTCCGCTCTGCTTGCCTCGCGCCGCCTCACGATTTGTACGATCATGTGTAGCACGTGGTAACATTCCGTACTCTGCTGTTAACCAACCCTTCTTGGAGCCTTTCAAAAAATGCGGCACGCCAGGAACAACGCTCGCGGTACATATGACTTTTGTATCCCCATATTCAACCAATACTGCACCTTCTGCATGCTTGAGGTATTGACGAGTAAATGTAATATCACGTAATTGATTAGGATTTCGTTGACTTGGACGCATGGGAAGTTACCTTTTCTTTACTTTTTACTGAACGGACATTATAGTCAACTCTCAAATATTTGTACAGGCAAGGAAGAACCATGACCAACAGCATGACAGCATTTGCTCGCGAACAATCCCAAGGCAACTGGGGATCGGCAACTTTAGAAATGCGCGCCGTAAATCACCGTTATTTAGATATGAATATTCGTCTACCGGAAGGCTTTCGTGAGTTAGAATTAAAAATTCGCGACCGCATTCAAAAAAGCATTGCACGCGGAAAGCTTGACCTCACTTTACGTTTCACACCAGGTCCAGCGCTTGTTTCTGACATGACACTCAATGAACACTTGAGCAAACAATTGATCGCATGCGCCGATCAAATCAACGGCTGGCTAACAAAACCAAACACAATCAACCCCATAGATATTCTTAAATGGCCAGGCGCCATACAAACAGCTGAAACTGACTTTTCTGAGATACACGAGCAAATACTAACATCGCTAGACAACGCGCTAGAAAAATTAAAAGCTGCGCGTCATGGTGAAGGTGAAAAACTTAAAAAATTCATGCTCGATAGCACGAAAAAATTATCAGAAATTGTAGAAAAAGTTGAACCACAAATCCCTGAAATTTTGAGCAAACAAAAAGAAAAAATTCTTAGCCGACTCAGAGAAATCAATGGCAACTACGATCAAGATCGCGTCGAGCAAGAGCTAGTATTGCTCGCTCAACGTATGGATGTGACAGAAGAAATTACCCGCTTAAAAGCACATATCCAAGAAGTTGAAAATATACTTACAAAAAACGGACCCGTTGGACGTCGATTAGATTTTTTAATGCAAGAATTGCATCGAGAAGCCAATACACTGGGCGCGAAATCTATCGCAGTAGACAGCACCCAAGTATCCATTGATCTGAAAGTTTTGATCGAACAGATGCGCGAGCAAGTACAAAACATTGAATAAATCAGCAAAGAAACATTGCAAACCAGATCTTTATGGATCCCACACAGAAAACATGGGACCCAAACCTTAGAATACAACAACCGCTTATAGCGACTCTTCTTGCGGCTCTTCATCCGTGTCTTCATCAGTATCAGAACTGCTTGAGCTTGTATCGGTGCTACTTGAACTACTTGTATCCGTTTCATCAGCTGAAGCATTGCTCTGTGCATCAGTAATTGAATCAGCCAAAGACGAACCTTGCTGAGCTGCACTACCAAGCGCTTGTGACAACAACGAAGTTTGAGCTGCCAAACACTGACGCTCTAAACCTTCAATCCGATGCAATTCCAACAAACAACCAGCAACTAGCATGGCAATTTCCTTGACAACAGCTGTCACAGTCATTGAACCGAGATCTTCATACCACTGCTCATTCGAGGCTTTTTCGTTTACAAAGTATTGCAACAACCCTGATATGCTGATCTTAGATTTACTATAATTATTTAGACCATCACTATTTTCTGTATCAAGATCTTGACCTTTATTGAGAGCATATAGCTGTGAAAAGTTATACGCCACCAAAGATTGGGCAGCAACAACATTATAGTAAAATGAATTATATTCTCGAATGGCTGTAGCTACCTCTGAGTCATCCGAGTCTGTATTCTCCCAGGAATCATCTGGTTTTTTCAGCTGGCTACTCGCACTACCCGACAAGTAAGCAATGTAATACTGTGCTTCTTTATCTTGATCATCATCATAATAAGAAGTTGTGCTCGGCGAAAGGAATAAAACTTTTGCAGAAAGTGCATTAGGAAAATAATCATCGCTTTGCTCACCACCCAAGGCTTTTGGAAATAGAGACTTATAATTTGCCGACAAGGTTGAACCATCATCTTGACCTTGAAAATATGCTTCAAGCTTCGACAACTCCTCAAGACCTTGCGAATAAGAGTTTTCTAACATACCCGTGTAAATGGTGTAACTTGCCATCGTGTTAGACAAATCTGAAGGAGAATCTGAAGTAAGATCTGACAACATATCATAAATCTCACCAAGATATATGGCACTCTGATCTGTATTCGTATCAATTGCTTTAAGATACGTGGCACTATTATCCGTATTAGTATCAATATCTTGCAGATAAACACATGCGTTACATTCAGCAAAGCCAGGCTGCGCGACAACAAAACAAGCGCCGGCAACAAAAAAAACGCCTAACAACTGCGATAATTTAGTTTTAACAAACATAATCAACCCCTTTTAATAAACAACAAAATCCCCGCCCCCGCTATCCGATCCATCACTTCCTGATCCTGAAGAATTTTGTTTCTGCTGTGGAAATATCGCGCCAGAACCACTGCTGCTGTTAGAAGGCTGCGTTGCCCTTGAAGGTGGCGCGGGAAATACAGCGTCATTACTGGACGATGAAGGCGTGCTTGCAGGTGGCAAATTCGATGGCACTTGCCTTGTTGAGGTTGCCCCAGGAATCGCACGCTGCGTTGTTGTTGCACGTGTCGATGTGGATGATCTTGCATCTCGAATCGCTTGGCGCGCTTTTTTAGGGTCACTTGTTGAATATAATTCAGAAATATCGCGCCCGTTACATGTGGTCTCCCCTTTGGCGACACAAGACTTATTCTCTTGAACACGTTGATTAAATGAGGTTTGATCCGGCACCTTTATTGCATTTTTAGCTTCCCCATTGCTTTTTTGTGGCGGACTACTAAATATATCTGTTTGCGCCATCACTGGCACACTCAGAACAAGCATGCAAGAAAACACCATGGATTTCACAAGTAAGCTTCTCATCACACCCCCTCTAGCGCTTTGACCATAACATTAAGCCTTTCTTCCGCGAATACACGCCCTAACAAACGCAACCGTTCAAACACGATATTTCGTCTAAGAAAAAAATTAGCAACTTTATTTTTAGAGGCGGTCTCTTCCGCATTCATTAAAATCTTTGAGGCAGAACCAGGCTGAATAGTATCGGCGGCTTGCAAGAGACGCAACAAACGTGACATCTTAATGTATGCAGCAAGTTTGACAAAATCTTTTTCGCGTCCCGGTTTAAATTTATCAAGCTTATCCAAAGCACTTCCTAAACGCGTGATTGCCTTTTCGAAACCTGGATCACCATCAATCACAAACTCTTCCATGGATTCCATAAAGGAAACCACGCGAAAAATCATAGGATCTTGATAATCTCGCCAAAATTGATGCGATGATTCTAAATCTAACCCCGGCATAACCCCTCGTCTACACAACTCAAAAAGGAAAATAGACATTCCTTTTTAATTTCACTATCATCTATAGTTAGAGTATAGCGATTCGTGAATTATAGCAAGAACGCCAAAAAAAGTACAGATTTTTTATTACACAAGGTTAGGGATAGCATGGAAAAAACAAAAAAACCTCAGAAAAAAGAAAAACGTGGCTTTGTAAAAGGCACTTATAAAACTTTTTTCGACGTACCTTCTTGGTTTGGCTATCAGCAATTCAAACAAAATAATTCAACGATTTTTAGCATCTTAAAACGCTCCTTTTCTATCGCCAAACCTACGCACCACGAAAGTTTCGAACAAGCAATTGCACGCATGGGCCTGTCTGAAAAAGACCTTTCAGAGCGCATGAAGTTCAATCAAAAAGTTATTGTTGCATTTATGTCTTTGAGTATTATTGCGCTAATCTATGCGCTCTACCTTGCTTGGGGGCTACATTTCAAAGGCGCACTTGTTGCTATCGCGGTAACTGCATTATTAATGATTAGAGCATTTCAATATAGCTTCTGGAATTTTCAAATAAAACACAAACACCTAGGGTGCACCATCAAAGAGTGGCGAGCAGGAAAGTTAGAGGAGCCGTCATCATCGTCGCCTTCTAATCAGGACTAAGCCAATCTCCTTTAATAGCACGGCCGCCATCAGAAACTGCAGAAAAAGAGATGCGATGAACGCGGAAATCATTATCCAATAAGGTCCCAGAACAGAAATTGCCGCACTTAACACAGCCAAGAACGTAAGAGCAGGCTTCAAAAAACGTTTTAACTTCATAGGGATAACTATCCGCTGATTTGTTTGACAAGGAAGCCAACCTGTCAGCATGAACCGACTATCATGCGCCTTAATCATCAAAAAACTGATGATAACAAAACTCAAACCGCTTAACCAAATAAACAAATGAGAGGTTAAAAGCTGATGAAGCCCTCGATGAAAGAAAGGAAATATTATTTGTAGTGCAATAAGCAGCGCTGGCCCTATTGCCACAGAAAACATCGTGGCGCGACATGAGAGCTGGCGACAAACTTGTGCCAACATACTCCCCAAAAGTGGCGTTGCGATTGCCCACCACCCAAAATAAAACAACAACCAATGAGTACTGACTGAAGTTTTCAGCAACAAAGTGCTTTGAGCGACATCTAAATGAGTAATCACTGACAAAGATTGCGTCACCACGGCAAAAAGCACTAAGACAAAATAAATTATCACGCCTCCCAAAAAACTAAGTGCACCTAAAGGCAGCCGATGCCTGGCAAAAAAAGCAAGCACCTTATCAGTATCATCACCATACAAAACAAAGAACATCACGACGGCAAACATCACTGTCACCACATTCACTCCTGTCCTCAGCGGAAAACCTATTGCATTTGCACTTAGCGTTGCTAATAAAAACACTGAAATGATTAGTGAACCAACCACAAAAGACATTGTTGTTCCGAAAGAAACATAAGTAAAAATACGCCTGAAAAAAGCAGAACGAAATGTATCACGAAAAACTGGCGTGCCTGAAGATATCATGCCTGGCGCATTTTTCACATAAGCAAAATAATGCAAAAGACCAGCTGCAATAGCAATAAGCGTCCAAGGATAAAGCCAATGTGAGAGATTAAAAGTTAAAAAGGATGGTGGTTCTAATTGTGGGTTCGCAAACCTGCAATAATATACAGCACTCATAAAAACAAAAAAAGCGCCCGCCTCTATCAGCCACACAAAAAGCAACACTTTCAAGAAAGGTTTTACATTGCTTTTATCAAACGCAAACCTTGGACTACCGAAGGGCAAAAAAAACAAAAACAAGAAAAAAAATAAAAACCCATTGCCTAAATAAACACATTTTTCAAATCGTTGAGGAAAAAGATACACATAATGTAGCGGAGCTATATAAAAGATACATAGTACAGCAGCAACAAAAGACAATTTCCGATAGCTTTTATACAAACGCATCATTGGCACGATCGACTATCCCACTTTATGTTGACTATCCTCATCAACACTTTTTTCAAACTTAACAATCAAATCATATGTGCGCTGATCAATCACTCCTTGATCGAAATATTTTTTAGCATCTGCCGCCATGGTTTGACCACGCTCCTTCACCAATCGACGCGTTACATTCGTCACCTCTTCCAAGTCAGACTCGAGCAAAATATCACGCACTTCTTCATTAAACACTAAATACTCGCGCAAAGCCACGCGCTTGCCATCGACTGTTGGGACGAGCTTTTGCCATATCACAAGCCGCATTGTTTCGAACAAATCAATCGTTCGACCATGCCGCTCTTCTGCTGGAAACGTAGTTACCAAACGTCGAATGGTCTCCGCAACACCATTACTATGCAACGTTGTATAAACTGGATGTCCTGTCATCGCCGCTTCCATCACTGCAGCGATAGTTTCTAAATCTCGCGACTCACCCACCAAAATTAAACGCGGTTTACGACGCAATGCATTACGCACCCCCGCCGCAAAATCAGGCAAGTGCCTTGGGATTTCTGACTGACTGATGATCGAAGAGGTTGTTTTAACGCTGTCATAAACAAACTCGATCGGTGACTCATAAGTTAAGATCTTACGATGACTTTCAGGATCTTCGGCGATGTGTCTAATAATGGCCGCTAACAACGTACTCTTACCAGAACCAGTGGCACCAGTAACATAGACAACACCCTGATCAGGATCAATCGCGTCAATAATCTCTTGCGGCAACTGCATACTCTCTAAGGTTGGCGGATCAGTAGGAATAGTACGCGCGGTAATTTGGATAGCGTTATGCCCTTCAACCTGAATGGCCGTACCATTTATACGAAAACGATAACGCTCAGAGCGCTGTGGACGGATTTCATAATGGGTATCAATGTCTAAACCCGAATTTAATTGCGCCGTACCATTCGGTCCATAAATCGCATTGAGCATTTCTCCGACTTCATTATTAGCCAATGGCCGTCGTGTGATAGGAAAAATACGACCATAAATTTCAGCATAAATAGGCATGGAGGTTTGCAACGTAATATCAGATGCATCTAGCTTTGCAGCATGCACAAGAATGCGATCCAAATCGGACTGCATCAATCGCACCGGTTCATTAGGGAATAAATATTCTGCTGCGCTCATGTTTTTCTCGCTACGGAACTAATAATGGCTTCCATTCTTTACTGTTAGTTTGCAATTGTGAAGCTGCCGTAATTCGCAATACCTGATCATTGATATGCATACTATTACCATCACCTGTCACACCCAAATCCGTTTTAGCTACGTAAGGCTTACTAATCATGTGTAGCGCTAATAATTTACGATATAATACCATACCATTGTAATCACGTTTCATACGCGCCATATTCGCTGAAAAAATATTATCAGCCTGTCTAATGCCATTATACCAACCAATCGTAACGTATTTCCGCCAAGCATCTTGTTCAGCACGATCACGCGGCAATAACGTTTTGTCGGGAAGATCGGGTTTTGGATAATTCATCCAAAGATATAATCGCCATGTCGAAGGCGCTGTAACGAACTGTGCTGGCTGAACAATTTGATACGTTTTATCAGAAACGCGAATGGTATCAGGCCCACCATATTTCATGGTTTTATTTGCGGTGACTAACACTGGCGGTTGTACGCCATGATCTAGCATCAACGCACCAAAATTAAATATATTTCTTAAGTAATATGCGCGTTTTTTTAAATCAACATTGATCTGAGCAGAACGCCATGACAGCCCAGATTGAGCGCCAAAGGTTAATGCAGTATCTACCAACGCACCTGCTCGCAACTTTCCTGAAGCAGCACTACTGCTCGGCACATCATTCGCACTCAAGTTTTGGATAGCAGATAAGCTGACAGGATCGACATGTTCCGGCGTGCTTGCACAACCCGCCAAACAAAAAATAAAAAAAATGATGAAAATATATTTCAGTCTCATTAATCACATACCTAAAACGCTGCCGTCTTTGGGATTACCCACTCATGACGCGACCCCGGATAATCGCATCGCGATTTTCGGGATAACAAACGCATAAAGATAGGTTTGTTAATTCCCTGCGTATCGCAGCTGAATAATTTTTCTTGATGGATATACCATCACAGATGCACGTTGACCACCTTGATAACCAATATTCAATAAAATATCACTTAAACGTTCATTTCTTGCAGCAACAGTAACAATCACAGGAATCGCGGGATCTTGCCCAATACGAATAAAACGGTAATGTGCTTCATTGGCAATTTGACGAACAATTGGCTCGATAGGTCCAGACCAATCGATCGTGGCAACACCATGAAGCCCTTCAAACGTACCGCCTTTTGGCGTTGGTCGAGTCAAGAGAGGTTTTTCTGCTTGCTCCATTTGATTCAAATCATCTAACGACCGACTTACGGAAGCAGCTGCCTCAGCTATCGTCGCAGTTGCACTATCTGGGACATTGGGATCTGGTCTTGGTTGATGTGCCGCACAACCGGAAAGCAATAACGCCATGATGGCAACAACAAAAAAATAACTTCTCATAACACCCACACAAATAATCCTTCTAAGGTCTAACCCTTCCTATCATTGAAACAAATATTGATGAAAGTCGCAATCCCTTTATCTTAAAAACCACTGTTGGGCGCGTTTATCTGATGGAAGTGTTGAAATTAACGCTAGGTGGTTTATAACAAATCCCTGATGTAACATATTCATTGCTTATCTCAACAGTATTGTATAATCTTTAACTATGGACTCACGATTTAAACTCGACACGAAACCACCCAACACGGCGATTTTAATCTTAATGATTTCTTATGCGGCGGTTTCTGCTGTGCTCTTTACACCATCGATGCCAAAGCTGATCACACTACTCCATATCGATAAAGTTCAAACACAAGCACTCGTTACCATTTTTTTATTGGGATATGGTTTAGGGCAATTAATTTATGGTCCTTTGGCAAATCGATTCGGACGAAAAGTTGCTTTGGTTTCTGGATTAGTTCTCGCTGTTTTCGGCGAGCTTCTGTGTATTGCCGGCGGCATGACAACCTCATATACGACACTCGCCATCGGACGTTTCATTGCTGCCTGCGGAGCATGCGCGGGTTACACACTCACCTTCGCCATTGTCACAGACTACTATTATCTCACCGATGCAAGAAAAGTATTGGCATCGGCTATTCTAGCCTTCGCCGTAGCACCAGGAATCGGGGTGGCGATCGGAGGCTTAATTGCCACTTATTTAAGCTGGCAATATTGTTTTATCGCGCTTGCTATTTATGGTTCTCTTTTATGCGGCTTTGCACTTTGCTTGCCAGAAACGTCAACATCGCTTGATCGTAACAGTTTCAAATTAAAAAATATATTCTCAGAATATATTTCTATATTCCAATCTCGGATCTTTATACTTTGCTCCTTGCTATCCGCTGTGTTTGGTGGATATGTTTACGTCTATTATGCCGCGGGGCCATTTATTGCAACGCATGATTTTCACATGCCTCCACAAATTTACGGTTTTGCGAGCTTGATTGCGTCAGCCGGTTACCTTTTCGGGAACATCTTCGCGCGATTGCTCGCAAAGCAATACTCTGCCATGTCAGTAATGATGACGGGTGCGAAGGTTGCACTTTGTGGACTTTTGATATTATTGCTCATGCGAATTGGGTGGCTCACATGGCCTTACGGGTTCTTTATTGCAGTGTCCATCATGATAACAGGCGGGGCTATGATCTTATCAAATGCTGCCGCACTAGGAATTAGCAAAGTCAATAACGTAGCCATCGGTTCAGCAATGCTCGGCTGCATAACCATGTTGCTTGGCCCCACAACAACCGTCACATTAATTAGCTACATTGGTAAAGGACATATCGACAGCTTTTTTAATATCTGTTTAGGGCTTTTTGTTGTCTTGATTGTGTTGTTGCAGCTTGTCAAACGATCAGTTCCAGCTGATTAATTCGCAGCACGAACACACTTAACTTCACACCCTGAATATGCCGCAGATCGATCATATACTTTAATATTATGTCCTCCTTTTATATTCAATGATCGCATCGTTTCACCCGCCCCAACACTCTGACATAATTGCGGACGATAATAGTTAGAGAAATAAGTCTCTGGATTTTGACGGCCCCAGGCAGAAGTCACCAAGCTATTATCAATAGGCATCGTTTGGGTGCTAACTTGCTTGCCATTGTAAAAAATGTCACATTTTAGCTGATTCGGCTGGGCAAATACGCCACCACCAACACATAGACTGATGAGAAATATGATAACTCTTTGTTTCATAATGATTTTTCCTAATAGTTACAACACACATCGCTTGAGCATATTCTAACCGAATATTGAAAATATTACCAAAAATCGAGCTGTTCTTAATATTTCCTTAATGTTTTTCGTGTACATTATTGTTTAAAAAAATAGCAAGGAGAATATGTATGTTAAATCGTTGTTTAGAGTCCGTGTCTGAGTATCCCCCATTTAGTTGGTTTTACGATTGCTTAACCCGCGATAGCGAGGGGTTCCAGAGAATGGGTGTTGGCGAACAGAATCAGCGTGCATCAGGCTATGGCACACACAACAATCGAGGGCGTTATGTAAGTCTCAGTCAAACTGATCGAGAGGATGATGCTACACTATTACCAAGGGCAGAAGATTTTACAAACGAATTTCTTCGTCAGGCAAAAGCACAATCTGAATTTAATACTAAAAAGTGGGTTGTTGAGGGAGTGTCCGTTATACTTGCTGCTGTGTCAGCAATCGCATTTGCCGGCCCTGCAAAAAGCCGGTTTGAAGACCACCAAGGAATATACGGCGTCGGTACGGTTACAACGAACTTTTTCTTAAATTTATACCTCATTCGATCGGTAATATTGAAGGCTGCCTACTCAAAACTCGTCACAGACTTTGAATTCAGCTTAGAACACTTTGAAAAGATACTTCAGTCACTATTAACTGAAAATCTTCTGGCAATCACGGCAGCGACTTTTGCTGCAGTCCCCTATGCCATAATGCAACTAACGGATCCCGTAGACGATGATTGGTCAAACAATAGCGCTTGGTGGATTCAGGTGCTTCCATACATGATCTTCCAAATACCTGCCGCAGAACAAATGATTGATATCATAGGATCGGCAATCAAACCATTAGCTACAGAGTGGTCTTACTATAAACCAAGCGATGAGGCTAAAAAATCAATCGTCGAGTCCGGCTATGAAAAATCTATCAATAAAACATTCAATGAAGTTTTGGCGTTATTAGAAAAACATGCTGGCGAACTAGCCTCCGGCCCTCGGCTCGACGAAATCAAAAACAACGCTATCACTCTTGAACAAGCTGAAAGTTTTTATGCGGCTTGCCAAAATATTTATTTAGCGCATCAAAACGATGCCTCAGAAGAGCAGTATACATGGCAAAATTTTATAAAAAATCTCTCGACTGTTGTCTTAGCTTTCGTTATCTTTTCCGGTTTTTCAGGATATTTTTGTGATACTGCAGCCTCTGCCAAACCAGGTATCATGTTTTCATCCGACGAACTCAACACCACAGTCATCTATGCAGTTATTGGGGTCACAATTTTCTTTTCAACCCTCAGCGGTAGCGCAACTATTAAGAACATCAATGATATGTATGAAAGCATTTCGAATGGCACATTTTGGGATTCTCCACTTATTAAAGACAATTGGAGCCTGCGATTTACATTGGGCGGACTTCTCGCCGGCGGGGCGCTCTCTTTCTTCTCGACGGCTGGAACACTATGGTTAACTGAAAATTACGTCACTACAAGCGATTTTTTTGTTCAGGCGTTTTGTTGGTCTACTGTCGTTTTTAATTTCTTAGGTTATGAGGAAATGGTTCCTGCAATCGTCCAATGGTCTACCGCCAGAAAAACTAGCGAACCTGGCAAAAAAGCCTTTGCGCAACAACTGCTGGATAATATTAAAAATTTGGGGGGAACACTCTCTACGGATGAAAAGGCGGCATTGCTAGAAAAACTCACTGGCACACGTCCAGAGAAAAAAATCGCTCATGATCCTAAAGACTTGAAGCTAGCAAGAGTGGATGCTGGAATCTCTCTAGAAGAAAACATTCTCGACAACTACTACACACTGGCAGCAAATCTCCTTCTCACAGGTGCCATGGTATATTTCATGCCTGATTCCATACAGTCGTGTTGTGCGGTTTATGGGATATACACAGCCGTTACCACTGCTTATAACTTCAATGCGTACTCTCGGGTTACACAAAAAACTGCTAACTTATGGAGTAGTTCAGATGAAGAGAATCAAATTCTTAGCAATTCAAAACAAAATGCTCCAACACAACCTCACCCCTCAAGAGGATACTCGATACTACCAGCCCTTATGACCGTCGCAACACACTGCGGGTTTAACTTCTTGCTTAACTTCGTCGCCGAAGCATCAGAAGGTAATTTCGATGCGCCACCGACAATTGTATATGGCATATTGGCAATGGTCGTGTCTGGGGTTGTTTCTTATGGGGTTCAAAAAATGTTTGAATCATCACAAACTCCGCTTGGAAATGGCTTTTTTGATAACGCAGAGACAAGAAATTCAGATTTAAGGGGTTCGCCAGCATCTATAAATCGCGCAAGCATTAATAGCACACAAAGCGTGGACCTTTAGTCCATTCCAAGATTTTCATCGCTGAAAATCTTGTCGGCACGATAACTGGAACGCACCATGGGGCCAGAGGCAACTTCTAAGAAGCCTCTCTCCAGGCCCCATTGGCGATAGCGTTTAAAATCTTCTGGTGGGACATAACGCTCAACAGGCAAATGATGCCGCGTGGGTTGCAAGTATTGCCCCAGCGTTAATACATCGACACCTATCGCGCGCAAATCATCCATAGTTTGCATGAGCTCTTCATCTGTTTCACCTAAACCGAGCATCAAGCTAGTTTTCGTAATGACATTCGGCGCCGATTTTTTCGCATACGCTAACACATTTAACGTACATTCATAACTTGCTCTTGGATCTCGAACGGGATGCGTCAATCGCTTGACGGTTTCAACGTTTTGGGCAAACACATCAACACCGCTATCTAAAATTGTTTGTACGTCGCATTCTCGACCTTGAAAATCAGGCGTTAAAGCCTCGACTTTTGTCTCGGCAGAAATCGCTTTAATCAAGCGAATCGTTTCTGCGTAATGCTTCGCGCCGCCATCTGGCAAATCGTCACGATCAACCGAAGTCAAAACGATATATTTCAAACCCATCAACTTAACTGAATTGGCCGTGTTTTTAGGCTCATCCAAATCCAACCAACCTTTTGGATTGCCAGTATCTACCGAGCAAAATCGACATGCACGCGTACACACAGCACCCATAAGCATAATCGTCGCTGTACCATGGCTCCAGCATTCACTCATGTTTGGGCACTTTGCCTCTTCACACACCGTGCTTAATCGATGTTGATGGACAATATCTCGCACCTCTTTGAATGCATCAGAATGATTGAGCCGCACTCGCAACCAGTCGGGCTTATCATGAGAACGCTGATTATCCTGTCGTGACTTCACGCCATCTTTAATCGCATTAAACCCTTGTTCTGTGGTGTATTTTTGTCCGCTTTGTATGGTAACAGGAATGTCTTGTAGTGTTTTTTTCATGGGCCTAATTATACACTGATGCTGGGACTGTTGCATTCTAAAACCCACCTCCCCCGCTTTAAAAATCTATGTCCCGCACTTTAAACATCTACGTCCCGCACTACAAACATCTACGTCCCGCGGCTTGTCCGCGGGACCCATAAAAATCAACAACCTAGACTGTTTGATTTGTAGGCCCCCGCTCACAACACTCCCATGTTTGAAGTAAAAAATAGACTCATTTAGACTAAACAGATTAGGTCAAATAAACTATACTCATGAGCATGGTTTTATTGCATAAATCAAACTTCAAACTTGTTCTGTAAATAATGTAATTTTGAATATCTGCTCGTGCCGACAGCCGCGGCACTGGTAAGACACAGGAACAGCAAAATGATGGGGACACAGCAGAGGCTTATGTAAAACCAACGCCACAGTTCTAAATACCTACAACCCTATTCATACGCCCACCAACATCTACCATACCCCACTCGGCACGTGCTATCTGAGGTACATAGCCTAACTTAAATATTGGCAACCTCCTTTACATGCGACGAGGATTAATTTCTCTATTAAGTTTACTTTCCATATTCCTAATTTTGAAACGCTTTCACGTAAGCAGCTTCAATATACAATTCATGGATTCAAATACAAAGCATATTACGTTATATTTGGCTTTAAACCAGGAACAAATTTATTATGTTCCCATATTATTAACAATGTCTGACGTAGAGTTATGTAAAGCTGCTTTACGGTGACTTGGAATATAAACATAAATAGACGCATATAAACTCCTTAAGTGTGAGAGAAATGTTTAGATAACTCAATGCATCCCACAAGGTGGGGTTTTCACGCTTTCGGCCAATAAAGTGTTGTTAATCATAGTGTTTTCAAAAACTTTGCTCCTGCTGTTATCCCTTTCTCCTGGTTTTGATTAGCGACGAACGACCTCCCATCATGACCCACTGTGACACAAAACCTGGGGCCCAAAATGATAACCTTGACTTCCTTACCCTACATGCCTTGTTTATACAGCACTTTCCCTTTCACAATCCCACAATGTGTGAATGAGTACTTCGGGGAACCGACAAAAGCATAGACATCTCTTCAAAATTCTATTCGAACTCTTTGCATCAAACATGGAATACATCTCTACTCTTTTCGTAACTTCCGTATCTTTTTGTCATATTTCGTAGAATACGATATGATAATTCCATTCCCAACCTGGGAACTTATTGTAATCTTTCATTGGGACTCCAGTTTTGCCACCCTGGCCAGTGGAGGTTATTCTTCCTCTTACTAATAATTCAACCTGTTCCTCATAAGCACAACTGGAGGTCTATTGCATGAATGTTTTACCTCCGCCAGGTAGGAGGTTCCTATGGGGTTGGGCAGCCGCGGCACGTAGGGGGTGAGCGAAAGACACGGAGAATAAGTAAAAATGATCTATACAACAGCAGAGATGCTGCATCCTAAAACCACGTCCCGCGCTTTAAACACCTACGTCCCGCATCCTAAACAACTACGTCCCGCGGCTTGTCCGCGGGACCCATAAAACTCAACAACCTTGACTGTTTGATTTTTAGCGCGCTACTTACTAGGTTAAATTCTCATGCGCCGACTCTGCTGCGATCACAGTCCGCATCGCTTCACAAGCTTGGTGCATGACTCGAACATTATGGATGCAGGCGAGATTTAGAAACAAAGGCAAGCGCGCCTTACACAAATAATGTAAATAAGCACGGGAAAAATGCTGACAAGTATAACAATCACAGTCTTTCATAATCGGATCATTATCCTTTGCATAAACACCGCGCTTGATTAAGATACGACCGCGAGATTCTTCGGTCACAAATTTCACCCAATCGCCGTCTGGCACAACGCGACCACAATATAACGAACCATGGCGCGCATTACGGGTGGGTGCTACGCAATCAAAAATATCGACACCTTCTGCAACCACATCGATAAGATCTTCTGGCTGCAAACCTACGCCCATAGTGTAACGCGCTTTATCTTCTGGCAAACTTGGCACAATCCACTGCAAAATATCGCGGGTTTTTTCCATATCAAAACCAATCGACTCACCCCCGATCGCAATACCATCAAGATTTGCTTTCATAATAAATTCTGCGCTTTGCTCACGTAAATCACGAAACGATCCACCTTGCACAATCCCAAACAATTGTTGTTTAAAGCCATAAGCCGAATTGGGATGCCGCTCATGCACCTCGATTGAATCTAACAACCAACGATGCGTGCGCTCCATGGCTTTGATCGCCATCTCTTTGCCTCCGACCTCTGGCGTGCATTGATCAAATGCCATGATAATATCAGCACCAATAATTTTTTGTGCCTCTATAGAAGTTTTTGCATTTAATGGAATGATTTTTCCTGTTACAGGATGTTTGAAGCGCGCGCCATTTTCATCGATTTTACAAAACGCATCTTCACGCTTAGATAAACTAAATACTTGAAAACCACCGCTATCGGTGAGCATCGGTTGTTGCCAACCCATCAATGCATGCATGCCGCCAGCATCTTGAATAAAATCCATCCCAGGATTAACTAACATATGATAAGTATTGCCGCCTAAGATAATTTGAGAACCGGTTTCGGAGAGATCCCTCACCGTCATACAATTGACGGCAGCGTAGGTGCCCACCGGCATAAATGCCGGTGTTGTGATATCACCATGCGACGTTTTGAGTGTCGTGACACGCGCATTCAGTCGCGGATGCTTTTTTTTGACTTCAACCATTGAAATCAACGCATCATGTTACGAAGCACATAATGTAAAATACCACCGTTGCGATAATATTCGACCTCATTGTTCGTATCGATACGGCAAAGCATTTTCACCGTTTTGTCGCCATTAATTTTAACATCAACGTCCATACCTGGCTGAATGCCATTTTCAATACCTACGATATCAAATGTTTCATCACCTTTTAAACCCAATGTCTGACGTGAATCACCCGATTTAAATTGCAAAGGCAACACGCCCATACCGATCAAGTTAGAACGATGGATACGCTCAAAACTCTCTGCAATCACAGCTTTCACACCAAGCAAATTAGTGCCTTTTGCTGCCCAGTCACGAGAAGAACCAGTACCGTACTCTTTACCCGCGACAACAACAAGCGGCGTACCATCTTGTTGGTACTTCATGGCCGCATCATAAATCGACATGACTTCTGAGCTTGGGAAATACGTTGTAAAACCACCCTCAGTCCCTGGGGCCAACTCGTTGCGAATTCGAATATTCGCAAACGTACCACGCATCATCACTTCATGATTACCACGACGTGAACCATACGAGTTGAAGTCTTTTACGCTAATGCCGTGCGATCTTAAATATTTCCCAGCAGGACTTTCTGCTTTAATTGCTCCTGCAGGTGAAATATGATCGGTCGTCACACTATCACCCAACATCGCGAGCATTTTAGCGCCTTTGATATCTTGTAATGGATTCGGTTCAGGACCAAGATCAACAAAAAACGGTGGTAATTGCACGTAAGTCGAATCACTGTTCCAATCATACGTTTGTCCACCTGTGACAGAAATGGATTGCCAATCTTCATCACCAGAAAAGACATCTGCATATTCTTTTCGAAACATTTCATCATTCACTTTCGCAACGGCATCAGCAATTTCCTGATTGCTTGGCCAAATATCTGCAAGCATCACTGGTTGACCATTTTCATCGACACCGACAGGTTCATGTGTTAAATCAACTTGCGTATTACCGGCTAACGCATAAGCAACGACTAAAGGAGGTGACGCTAACCAATTCGCCTTCGTTAAGGGATGCACGCGACCTTCGAAATTGCGGTTACCTGACAATACGGCAGAAACCACCAAGTCATTTTCGACAATCGCATCATTAATAGGCTCAGCCAAAGGCCCAGAGTTACCAATACACGTCGTGCAACCATAACCCACAAGGTTAAAACCAAGCTGATCTAAATACTGTTGCAAACCAGATTTTTCTAAATAATCCGTCACGACTTTTGATCCTGGCGCCAAAGAAGATTTCACCCAAGGCTTGCATTTCAAGCCTTTTTCTACCGCTTTTTTCGCGACTAAACCTGCCGCCATCAACACGCTAGGATTGGACGTGTTGGTACAACTGGTAATTGCGGCAATAACAACTGCACCATGTGACAGTTGATATTCACCAGAATTAACACTCACTTCTTTATTTTTTTCGTCGAGTTTATTAAAGCCTTTCAATACATCATCGAATGCAACAGACATATTATCTAATGCCACGCGATCTTGAGGACGTTTTGGACCTGCCAAGCTTGGGACAACCGACGATAAATCTAATTCTAAAGTATCGGTAAATTCTGGCGCTGGCGCATTCGCTTCTCGCCACATACCTTGCGCCTGGCAATAAGCTTTCACTAATGCAATCGTTGTTTCATCTCGCCCAGATAATTTCAAATAATCCAGGGTCACTTCATCGACAGGGAAGAAACCACAAGTCGCGCCATACTCAGGCGCCATGTTAGAGATCGTCGCACGATCGGCAAGGGGCAATTGATCTAAACCTTCGCCATAAAACTCAACGAACTTTCCAACAACGCCTTTTTCGCGCAACATTTGTGTAACGGTTAAAACCAAATCGGTAGCGGTAATGCCTTCGCGCATTTTCCCCGTGAATTTAAACCCAATAACTTCCGGAATAAGCATCGATATCGGCTGGCCTAACATTGCAGCTTCGGCCTCGATGCCGCCAACACCCCAACCTAAAATACCCAAACCATTAATCATCGTCGTATGGCTATCAGTACCCACGAGTGTGTCTGGGAAAGCATACGTATTTCCATCGACTTCTCGCGTCCATACCGTTTTACCCAAATACTCTAAATTGACCTGGTGACAAATCCCCGTACCTGGCGGTACCACGCGGAAATTTTTAAACGCCTCTTGGCCCCAACGTAAAAATTGATATCGTTCAGCATTTCGCTGCATTTCGATATCGACGTTTTCACGAAACGCTTTAGGCGAGCCAAACTTATCAACCTGTACGGAGTGGTCGATAACGAGATCGACTTCATTGAGAGGATTAATTTTTTCAGGATCACCGCCTGCTTTTTTCATCGCATCACGCAATGCCGCCAAATCTACTACAGCAGGCACACCGGTAAAATCTTGCATCAACACACGAGCAGGACGATACGCAATTTCATGCTTCGACGTTTTTTTGTCTAACCATGCCGCAACAGCCTCGATATCGGCGCGATGAACGGTATTGTCATCTTCATAGCGCAACAAATTTTCAAGCAGCACCTTCAATGAAAACGGCAAACGCTCAATCCCCGTCAAACCATTTTTAGCTGCCTCCGGCAGGCTGTGATAATGATACGTTTTTCCCGAAACATCTAAGGTTGATAAGCTCTTAAAAGTATTGTCTGATGGCATATTATGCTCCTGTTTTTAATCTCATTTAGGAAGAAATCGAATAGTGGCTATTGTACAGAAATTTGAGCTTTTTTCCAGCGCGATGTCATCAGAAAACCCGAACCACCATCTTCGAACTTGGCTCGAATCACGCTATCACTTTTGTTGACATGTGATTAAAGCATGATATCATTGTCCCATTAAAATACACCGCCCGAAACGAGCGAGCATTTTAAATTCAACGACAACAATAAAGAGAGCCCAACCATGCAACCGCGCCAAGAAACCAATGAAGCAGCCTTCGCAAGCAATATTCAACTATATACCGACCTAATCGCAGACAATCCAAATGACAGTATGGCATACATCAATCGCGGACTTAATCATTTCAACCTAGGCCACAACGAAGATGCTATCAGTGACTTCACTCACGCCATCGAGCTTAAGTCTATACCCCTTGCCGCCCTACTGATCCCATATCATAAGCGCGGAATCGCTTTTACACACCTAATGAAATTTGACGAAGCGATCGAAGACTTTAGCACTTGTATACAAATCAATGACAAAAATCCCGCACCT
>JBKAGM010000023.1:0-28409 GCA_046290385.1 Gammaproteobacteria bacterium | reverse complement strand
GTCATCCCGCGGTTTATCCGCGGGATCTCTATAAACCAATAACCTATATTTATTGTATTTTAGTAAAAAGTCATTTCACAATACTCACTTAAATTGAGCAGCGCTAGGTAATTATGGAGTGGAATTATTAAAATAGAGTGAGGATAAAGCGAAGAGTGTTAGATTAGGCCGAATGACCTAATCTAACAACAGCGCCGAAGGCGAGCCATTATTATTGGCTAAAAAATTTCTCCTCTAAAAATGCTAGCGCACGAAAATATTTGATGTGATCGTATTTCCTTTGCAAGCTCATGGCATGCATTTTGACTAGTGGTATTACGAAGTGCTTCTTTAAAGAATTGCAAAGCACTACTTTTTAGATGCATAGAGAAGAGAGGCATGTCAGCTATTTTTTCCATGCGCAACGCAGCAGCTTCTAGTTCTCCATTTAGATCATAAGCATGGGCATTTGAGCAGCTGGTTATAGCCTTCGATTTTTCATCGGTAGCTTTCATCAACGCTAATTCTCTCAATGAATGCAGTATAAACCGTTTTTCCGTTGGTTGATTTTCTAACAAGTTTTTCAGAACTAGGAATAACTCATTGAGTGTCTCAAGCATGTAGCCAGAACACGCATTTTGAATGTCTTGGTTTAGCCTTGAGATATCGCTGTTGCCTTCAGTATTATGACGGCTAATGATTTGATAAAGCTCTAATCCTGCCTCGACCACAAAAGGATGGTTAGGTTTAGCAAGCCCGTCACATGGAGCTTGGTCTGCTGCTTCATCAGTCGAAAGATTATAAAGATTGCTGTACTCGTTTGTATGATTTTCCCATAGGCGCTCACTATTTAATTGGTCAACGAATCTTTTGATTTGTGATTCATTGAGGTCATCAGTATCAAAGCTGAGTTTCTCGTCCTCGTCCTCGTCCTCGTCGTCATCACCTATTAGTGAATCACCAAGAAGCTGAGGTGATGCTTTTAACCAAGCATCGAGTTTAGGTAAGAGCGCTGCAGTGTTGGCTGGATTATCAATCATCGCACGAAAGATCTCACATGCAGGTTCTGGTGCTATCAATGTATAAATGAACCCTTGGTCACCACTAGCTTGAATTGTGGATAAATGTGTATTCACAGTCTCGCTAATATTTAGTGGTGTTGGGTGAGATGATGATTCAAGAAGTCTTGATAGTGCGTTTGTTAAAGCTTCCATGCTAGCATGTTTTCCCTTTGATTCTGGTACACGAATGATGATGTCACCAGGTTCAATTTCTCGTGACTCAACGGAATAGCGCATTGTTATTTCTGTTTTGTTCGAATTAGAATCGTTGGTGTCGTCTTTGTTAAACAGAGATTTGAGAGCATCAAATCCTGTAAGAGGCTTCCGAGTGCTCATTATACGGATATCAGTGTTCTGAGGCTCTATAAACTCGAGCGTTCTCTCTTTTTTGTTAAAAATGAAAAACGCGCTATCAGTTTCAGCGGATATGCTCGCAGTCAGGCCTTTCTCCGGATTATCAATATCATATTCAACGTGAACCGTAGAGAGCGGCGCTCCTAGCGGCCATAGTTGACTTGAGTCATAGTTGACTTCATAGTTTTCATTTATAAGTTCTTGCTTTGCCACTTGGAAAGCAGCTTTAAACCCTTTGCCGGCACGATCGCTAAGATATTTGCCAAAGAAATTTTGAAGAAATGTTTTAGCGTCTTCACCCTCGTTCTCGCTATTAGGTGTTATTGAGCCCATCATGATGCTTGTATTAACGCCAAGAGTTGTCTCATGTCGTAATTCATAGCCTCGCATGTGCGTAATAGAGCCATTTGGATATATAGATGCTGAGTTTGGAGTTTTTTGGACTTTAGGATTATTATCATCGGTTTTCTTTTCTTCTTGAAAAGCCTCTTCCATAGTTGCAGGTGGCTGCTCTAAGATATCTGCAAAAGAAATCATGAGCGGTTCATCAGGCTCTGATCGAAAGGTGGTCGCCGCCAAACTTTTTTGTTTGATAAGGCCATTTGTCTGGTAGATGCTAACTGGTTGAGAACTTTCTTCCTCATCATCACTCTCATACTCTTCTTCTTCTTTACCCTCTACAGGAGTTTGAGGTGGTATAGGATTGAATGCTGAAGATGGCGAGCCGATTTGTTGAGCATCAAATTCCAATCCGTCTCCGTTTTCTTGAGGAGAAGTTGTATTAGTTTGCGAAGAAGATTGTTGTGAAAGCTTAAGTGGTGGTGACATGAAGTCAAGATTTTGATTATGTGCGTTGCCCTCTTCAGTCATTATTGTGTTTTCTTTAGCTTGCCTTGGTGGTGGTGGTGGTGGGGTTTGGTTTGCTTTTTCTTTTTCTTGATTAAAGCTTACTGGGCTATTTTTGCGTGAACCGCTCATAATTTGACTCCTTATATTGATTAGTAAAGTCTGATGGTACACGATAAAGCTTAAAGCAACATTAAGGGTTTTTGTGAAAAGTTATATTTGTATTCACGAGAACATTTCGATGTGTACTATACGTTATCCTTGCAAATTCTTCGTCATTCCTGCGTAGGCGGGAATCCAGTAGTTTCGAATAATGCTGGATCCTCCGCCTTCGCGGAGGATGACGAGAAAGGGATGCGGAGGATGACGAGAAAGGGGTGTGGCGGCTAACAAAAAAAGCACGAGGATGACGAGAAAAAGTCTGATGATGACGAGAAAGGAGTGTCGAAAGTAATGGTTATGTTATTTAAGAAGTTGCTTGGACTTTGAGGATCACGCCATCGACAGCATATACTTTCACGCGTGTGCCTTGGGGTAGGTTTTTGCGACAACGAAGATGCCAAATAAAATCATCAAGCACAATAGTGCCCTCTCGGTATTTGATCGCTGATGTTAATTCAAACTCAGAGTCGATGTATTGCCTAGAGTCAGGTAGCTCGCGATCTATTAACAGCCACTTTGGTTTCAAAATGCGCCAAGCGGCAATCAAAAACGCAGCAACGAGTAAAAATATTCCAACTTGCAAAAGTATATCGAGTTTAGGGATAAAAAAGACAAGATAGGCATTTGACAAACTTCCCAACCCGATCCAAAAGAAATATCCAGAACCAATAAGAATTTCGAATATCCACAGCGCACTACCAAGGGCGATCCAGTGCCAATAAGTAAAGTTTGCGAATAATGTTTGCCAGTCCATGTGGTTATTTTATAATAGCTCGATGAAAAACACACTATTTCTCGAAATTGCTATTCCGTGCCCATTACGCAAGACGTTTGACTATTTATTGCCCGAAGAGTTATCAAAAACGCTGCCACCTCTTGGGTCTCGTGTGCGAGTGCCTTTCGGTCGACGGGAGTTAATCGGGATTGTTGTTCGCCACAAGAACAGCACAGAGTCACCGAAAGAGAAAATAAAATCTGTACTAGAAATTTTTGAAGAGCAAACATTAACGCCCGATATTTTCCATCTCTGCCAATGGGCTGCAGATTATTATCATCACCCGCTTGGCGAAGTGATGCATGCCGCGATGCCTAAGCGGCTTCGTGTAGGAAAAGAGGCTTCAGCAGAAAAGGCTTTAGCAAAAACAACAAAGATGGATATCACAAAACGTGTCACACTCAATGCGCAGCAGCAGCAAGCGGTGGATGCGATCAGTCAATCGCTTGATCAATACCAACCTTTTTTGTTGTATGGCATCACCGGTAGCGGCAAAACAGAAGTTTATTTTCACTGCATCGAAGCTGTGTTGAAACAAGAAAAACAAGTCTTGGTATTAATTCCTGAAATTTCATTGACGCCACAAACCATTCGACGTTTTGAAGCGCGGTTTGACGTACCGATAGTGAATCTCCATTCCGGGTTAAACGATACCGAACGTTTGCGTGGCTGGGTAATGGCAAAACAAAATCACGCCAAAATTGTGATTGGTACGCGCTCTGCTATTTTTACACCGTTAGATGAGCTCGGTTTGATTGTGATTGATGAAGAGCACGATGCTTCTTTCAAACAACAAACAGGATTTCGATATCATGCGCGCGATCTTGCATTAGTGCGTGCGCGCGACAAAATAGTTCCAGTAATTTTAGGCTCTGCGACACCTTCGTTAGAATCTTTTTACAATGCCAAGCAGGGGCGCTATCAATTATTAACGCTAACAGAGCGCGCAGGAAATGCAAGAGCGCCTAAGATGCAGTTGCTTGATGCCAGTGATTTATCCGATGACTTATGTCAAACGATAAAAGCGCATTTAGATAAAGACCAGCAAGTACTCGTGTTTAATAATCGTCGTGGTTATGCGCCCGTGTTGTTTTGTCAAAGCTGTCGTTGGATGGCGGTGTGTAAACGTTGTGATGCTAAGATGGTCCATCACAAAGGTTCACAGCGCATTGTTTGTCATCATTGTGATTCCCACCAACCATTGCCAGAGATCTGTCCAGAATGTTCAAGCACTTCTCTTGCTTCATTGGGTGCCGGAACTGAAAGGCTAGAAGAAACGCTCGCGAAACGATTTCCTGATGTTGAAATCATCCGTATCGATCGTGATACGACCCGAAAAAAAGGCGCGATGCAAGCGATGCTTAAACGCATTCGTGAAGGCAAACGACAGATTCTTATCGGTACGCAAATGTTAGCGAAAGGGCATCATTTTCCAAACGTTACCTTAGCTATCATTATGAATATCGACGGAGGTTTGATGAGCCCCGACTTCCGTGCGCCAGAGCGTGTCGCGCAATTAATTGTGCAAGTTGCTGGAAGAGCAGGACGTGCTGAGCGCCCAGGTGATGTGTTTATTCAAACGGTACAACCAGAACATCCTTTGCTTCAAACATTGTTGAAAAATGGTTATGCAGATTTTGCTAATAAGTTATTAATAGAGCGGCAGCAAAGTTTAATGCCGCCGTATCAATACTTAAGTTTGATTCGTGCAGAAGCAAAAGATAACAAAAAACCCATGCAATTTTTATCAGAGCTTAAATCAATGTGTGCTCGCGATCGGCATGATTCCTTGATGGTGTTGGGTCCGACACATGCCCCTATGCAGAAAAAAGCAGGGCATTTTCGTGCGCAACTGTTATTGCAAGCTGAGGAGCGCAAGACGTTGATGAAGTTGTTGAGGCGCTGCATCCCTGAACTTGAGGCGCTCAAATTAGGCAAGCAAGTTAGATGGTCAATTGATGTAGATCCTGTGGATTTGTTTTGATTTTTTAAAGTCATTTCATTCCGGGGTTTAAGGAGTATTATCATCTGGTGGTTTGAAGAGCATTGTTATTCCGGGGGGTGACAATAAATCAGAGATGTCATTCCGAGCGCAGCGAGGAATCTCCTTGTCGATGGAGATTCCTCGGCTTTGCCTTGGAATGACAGAGAAGTTTTAAATGTAGGGTGAGGCGTGTAAAACTTCTCTATGTCCCGCGGCTTGTCCGAGGGACGTTGGGCATTGGTCCACTAACTGCGCCGTAGATGCATCCTTATTCAAGAAGCAATCTCAAAAAACACAGCTATCCTGAGGCCTCAGGTTTAACACAAGCGAAGAGTAAGCTATACTATGACCTTTAAATATTAAGACAACAGAGCTATGTCACAACACAATACAAAAACATTTCAAGGGTTAATTAGTGCACTACAGGATTATTGGGCAAACCAAGGTTGCGTGATCCTGCAGCCTGTCGATGTTGAGGTGGGCGCAGGTACCTTCCATCCGGCAACATTCTTGAGGGCGATTGGTCCAGAACCATGGGCAGCTTCTTATGTACAACCGAGCCGCAGGCCGACCGATGGTCGTTATGGCGATAACCCAAATCGTGTCCAGCATTATTATCAGTATCAAGTTGTTTTAAAACCATCACCTGATGATATCCAAGAGCTTTATCTCGGTTCTTTGCGTGCTTTGGGCATTGATCCAAATATTCACGATATTCGTTTCGTAGAAGACAACTGGGAATCGCCCACCTTAGGTGCTTGGGGGCTTGGTTGGGAAGTTTGGATTAATGGCATGGAAGTTACGCAATTTACATACTTTCAACAAGTCGGTGGCTTGGAATGTAAACCGGTTATGGGTGAAATCGCTTATGGATTAGAGCGTTTAGCGATGGCTATTCAGAACGTTGAAAATATTTTTGATTTGGTATGGTCAAAAACACGGTTTCGCACAGTGACATATGGCGATGTTTTTCATCAAAATGAAGTGGAAATGTCACAATACAATTTTGAAATCGCCGATGTTTCACAACTATTCGCACAATTTGATGCTACAGAGAAACAATGCCAAGTGTTAGTTGAAAGAAGCTTGCCGATGCCTGCGTATGACATGGTGTTGAAAGCATCGCATATTTTTAATTTGCTTGATGCGCGCCATGCCATTTCTGTCTCGGAAAGACAGCGTTATATTTTGCGTATTCGCGCATTAGCAAAAAAAGTGGCGAAAGAATATTACGAAGCACGAAAAATGCTAGGGTTTCCAATGTGTGAAGAGTTAAATAATGAGTGAATTTCAAGATTTTTTAGTCGAAATACAAACCGAAGAATTGCCACCAAAAATGTTGCGTGGGTTAAGTATAGCCTTCGAAAAATATTTAGTGCACGGTTTACATGGTGCGCATTTGATTTTCGAAGAGAGCCGATGTTTTGCAGCGCCAAGACGACTCGCTGTTTACGTCAAAAAATTGAGTGCGCACCAACCCAATCAAACACAGGAACGAAAAGGTCCGGCAGTGCAAGCAGCCTATGACGATAAAGGTAAACCATTGCCAGCAGCGGTCGGTTTTGCAAAATCGTGTGGCGTTGAAATTGATGACCTCACAACAATAAAAACGGACAAAGGTGAATGGCTTTACTATAAAAAGCAAATTCCAGGCAAACAAACCCCTGATCTGTTGTTGGATATTGTTAAGCGCGCACTAGACCAGTTGCCAATAAAACGTCGTATGCGATGGGGAAGTCATCAGGAAAGTTTTGTGCGTCCTGTGCATAGCGTTGTAATGATGTTTGATAGCAAGGTGATTGAGGGTCGTTTATTTGACATTACTATCGATGAGATTACTTACGGTCATCGCTTTTTATCGCGTGGACACATTGCTCTTCGCTCTCCAGCAGCATATGAAGAACAATTAGAAAACGAAGGTTTTGTTATTGTTGATTTTGAAAAGCGAAAAGCATTAATTCGCGATCAAATTGAATCATTGTTGCGAGAAAAGTGGGAAGGGGAGTTTAAAGCGGTTGTTGATGAAGACTTGCTTGACGAGGTGACGTCATTGGTGGAATGGCCTGTTGCTATGGTCGGCGAATTTGATAAGAAATTTTTAAAAGTACCTAAAGAGTGCTTGGTTTCGGCTATGCAAGATCATCAAAAAAGCTTTCCAGTTGTAGATGATAAACAAGCGTTACAGCCATATTTTATTTTTATCAGTAATATCGTCAGTGAAAAACCTGAGGAAGTGGTTAAAGGTAATGAATATGTTATGCGCGCACGCTTATCTGACGCAGCATTTTTCTATGAAATGGATTGCAAGGCGCCTTTAGTTGAATGCGTAGAAAAATTACGATCGATCACCGATCAAGAAAAGCTAGGCAGTTTATATGATAAGACTAAGCGTCTTCAAGCCATTGCTAAAAACATTGCGCCACTCGTGAATGCTAACAAAAAAAATGCCGAGAGAGCAGCTTTTTTATGTAAAGCCGATTTAGTCACCGACATGGTCGGAGAGTTTCCTGAGTTACAAGGTATTATGGGTTCGTATCTGGCGAAGCGTGATGGTGAAGACGATGCAGTCGCAGAAGCAATTCGAGAACATTACTTGCCACGTTTTTCAGGAGATATTTTGCCAGAGTCGGATGAAGGCTTAGCGCTTACTCTGGCTGATCGTCTTGATACGCTTGTGGGATTGTATGCATTGCATGGCGCGCCAACGGGCGACAAAGATCCTTTCGGTTTAAGGCGCGCAGCATTAGGCGTCATTCGTGTACTTATTGAGAAATCATTATCATTGAGGCTATCTGAATTAATTACGATAGCGATGGCAGTATTTCCTGAAAAATTGATTAAACCTTCGTTAGGTGATGAAATTAAATCGTTTTGTATTGATCGATTTCGTTCTTATGCTTTTGATCAAGCGATGACACCTGATGTTTTTACAGCCGTAGAGCATTTAGGCATTGATGCACCATTTTCTGCTTTTATGCGCATGCAAGCGGTGAAACATTTCAAAACGCTTCCAGAAGCGCAAGCTTTAGCTGCGGCAAATAAACGCGTGAGTAATATATTAGTTAAGCAAGCCAGTGATTTTAAAGAAAGTCATATTGATAAAAAGTTATTTGAAACTGATATCGAAAAAGCGCTAGCAAGCGCCATTGCTGAAAAGGAAAAAAGCATTCAACCATTGTTGTCAGATGGCGATTATCAAGAGGCATTGATTAGTCTCGCGACATTGCGCTCAGATGTTGATGCGTTTTTCGATCAGGTGATGGTGATGGTCGAGGATGATAAAGTGAGAAAAAATCGTCTAGGCTTGTTGTTGCAGTTACGACAATTATTTTTGCAAGTGGCCGATATTGCGTATTTGCAGTAATTGAATGGTGGCCACAACAAAAGTTTTTAAAAAATGACAAAACTAATCATATTAGACAGAGACGGCGTGATTAATCATGATTCGCCAAATTACATTCGCTCGCCAGAGGAGTGGAATCCCATTCCTGGTAGCTTGGAAGCGATTGCGCAATTGAATCAAGCGGGTTACTTAGTCGTTGTGGCGACAAACCAGTCTGCAATTAATCGTCGCATGTTCAGTTTGGATGTGTTGAAAGCGATTCACGATAAAATGACCTCAATGCTTGAGAGTCATGGCGGCTATTTCGATGGTATTTATTATTGTCCACACAGGCCCGATGACAATTGTACCTGTCGTAAACCACAACCTGGTATGATACAAAAAATACTCAGTGACTTTGGTATTCAACCAGAAGAAGCAATAGGGGTTGGCGATTCGTATCGAGATTTAGAAGCCTTACAAAGCGCAGGCTGCCGAGCTGCGTTGGTAATGACAGGAAATGGTAAATTAGTCTTGCAAAAGCATGATGTCAGCGATATTCCAAAGTTTGATAATTTATCGGCATTTGTTGAGGATTTTTTAAAATGAAAGTAATGCTATTCTTAAGATCTCTTCTGTTTTCAACGGTGATGATCATCGCGACAGTGCTTTATAGTTTTGTTTGTGTGATTTGTAAACCATGCTCTTTTAATTTTAGGTATAAACTCATCGTCGCTTGGACCAAGTTTATTATCAAATCGGCTGAGATTATATGCGGATTGAAATATGAAGTCGTGGGCGCAGAAAATATTCCCAAGGGTGCTGCGATTGTTTTTAGCAAGCATCAATCGACATGGGAGACTTTTTTTCTTTTGTCGATATTTCATCAGCCAGCGATTATCTTGAAAAAAGAATTGCTTAAGATTCCTTTTTTTGGTTGGGGTTTGTCGATTATTGAACCTATTGCAATTAATCGTGGTAAGAAGCGAGATGCGTTTCAGCAAATTTTAGATCAAGGTAAAGAAAAATTAAAACAAGGCCGTGTGGTATTGTACTTTCCTGAAGGAACACGCACAGTGTTTGGTGCTGAAGAAGTGAAGTATAAAACCGGTGGCGCACGATTAGCTGAAGCGACCGGCGCGCCAGTGGTTCCTGTTGCGCATAACGCTGGTTATTTTTGGCCAAGACGTAGTTTTCTTAAGAAACCAGGAACAATTAAAGTTGTTATTGGTCAACCGATTCTAACGCAAGACAAACCTGCACAAGCGATTGTAGAAGAAGCTCGCGAGTGGATTGAAGGGCAAATGAAAGCATTTTAATGTCGCGCCTTCGGCGCGGATCATTTTACACCCTCACCTTCTTCCAATTTAACTGTCATCCCGCGGCTTGTCCGCGGGATCTCGATGTTGACGAATGAGATCCCGCGCACGAAGCGCGGGATGACAGTAGTCGGGGCGCGGGACGTAGGGGGGCGCCTAATCCCTACATTTTAACGACACAACCAATCCTGCAAAATTACACATGCCGACAAGCTATCCACAGCATCTTTTTTTAATGCACGATATCCACCCTCATCAAACAAAGATTGTTTGGCATCGATTGTCGTCAAACGTTCATCGACTTCATGAATAGGTAGATCAAAATGTTGTTTGAGGCCCGTAATAAATTTTTTTGCGTGTTGAGTGAGGGGTTGTTCGGTGCCATCCATATTGAGTGGAATTCCAACGACTAGTCCAGCAGGTTGCCATTCTTTTATCAAGGCCGCGATCTCGTCCCAGCGTGGTTCACCTTGTTTTGCGCGAAGAGAGGTGAGAGGTTTTGCGGTTTTTGTGATGTTTTGTCCGACGGCGACGCCAATATGCTTCATTCCAAAATCAAAGCCGAGATAGGTGCTACCCATTATGAATGACCAGTGTTTTTTTTGGTTTGATGATTTCTTTTTCTGTTGCGATAAAATCTAAACCAACATCCCAATCATCATGGGGCAAAGAGCCATACGTTTGGCAATGATGTGCGACGCCCACTAACCATGGTTTTTGTGGTTTTGTTTGGTTTTTTTTGAATGCAAACGTTCGATCGTAATAACCACCCCCCATGCCAAGACGATGGCCATGCATATCAAAGGCAACGAGTGGTAATAATACAAGATCTAATGCCTCTGGAGAGATCGCTTTGTTAACATCATAATCTGGTTCATAAATGCCATATTTGTTCGCTTTTAATCGATCGTGAGGGTGGTGTGGCATGAATGCTAATGTTGAGCCTTCTCTCAAACAAGGGAGATAACAGGTTTTGTTAGCATGCCAGATTGCTTTAATAATGTGATTAACGTCGAGTTCGCCATCATTCGCAGGGTAGCAAGCAATGTGCTGGCTGCTATGAAAGAGAAGTTCGTAGATAAAGTGATTTGCTAATGACACGGCTGCCGCTTTCTGCTCTTCTTGATTCAAGCGTTGACGTTGTGTGCGAAAATGTTCACGTAGTTGTGGTTTTGTTGGCATATCTTAACAATAACATCTGTTAATCACATAGGGCAACAGAAATACGCTCATGTAGGGATTGTACGCGCTGATGAAAACTCTGCTCATTCGATTCTAGTGATAGCAATTGATGCATCAAGTTCAATGAAGTAATCGCAAAGAGTTTTTTGTAATCAGCAATGGTGTCATTTCCTTGGTATTTTTTTAGATGCTCGTTTAATGCATCGGCCGCGCGTTGTAATTGCTCAACTTGTTCTTCTGGGCATTTGACTTCCAAATTTTCGTGCAGCAGCTTTACTGTTGTCACCACTTCCTTCATTTGCTTTCCTCCAGTTGACGCAACGTTTCTAGCATGCGCGTGACGCGTTGTGCTGCCACGCTTTGGTTAGACTTCAAGGTTTCAATTTCTTTTTTGAGTTGCTCATTGGTTTGTTTGTATGACTGATTTTGCTCAAGCAATTGCTTGAGTTGAATTTCTAGCTTTTTGAGTAATTGCTCATTCATCAGTATCGATAATCCTCATGCTTGTATGGCCCATCAATAGGCGTGCTGATGTATTTCGATTGTTTCTCGTTTAATGTAGTCAGTTTTGCACCAATTTTGTCGAGATGCAAGCGAGCGACCTTTTCGTCCAAATGTTTAGGTAATACATAAACCTGGTTTTCGTATTGGTCGTGGCGCTGCCATAGCTCTATTTGCGCTAATACCTGATTCGTAAAGGAGTTGGACATCACAAAGCTTGGGTGGCCTGTCGCGCAGCCGAGATTGACTAAACGACCTTTGGCGAGGACGATCAAGCGTTTTTTATCAGGAAAATTGACGATATCAACCTGAGGCTTAACATTTTCCCAGTCGTATTTTTCCAAAGATTGAATTTGAATCTCGTCATCGAAGTGTCCGATATTGCACACAATGGATAAATCTTTCATTTGTTCCATATGGTCATGTGTGATGACATCGACGTTACCGGTGGCGGTGACAAAAATATCGGCTTGCGATGCTGCTTGATCCATCGTCACAACGCGAAAACCTTCCATTGCAGCTTGTAGGGCGCATATAGGATCAATTTCAGTTACCCAAACTGTCGCGCCAAAGCCGCGCAATGCTTGCGCGCAACCTTTACCCACATCACCATAACCAAGTACCACGGCAATTTTACCAGCGATCATCACATCGGTAGCGCGCTTGATACCATCGATCAAAGATTCACGGCAGCCATAAAGATTATCGAACTTAGATTTTGTGACAGAATCATTGACGTTGATCACTGGCATTTGAAGTTTGCCAGCTTTTTGTCTTTCGCGCACTTGATGGATACCTGTGGTGGTTTCTTCAGAAACGCCGTGGATGTTCGCCAGCATATCAGGATGCTTATCATGCACCCATGCGGTTAAGTCACCGCCGTCATCGAGTAATAAATTAGGTTTCCAGTCGGGGTTGCCTGTTAATGTTTGTTCGATACACCACCAATATTCTTCTTCCGTTTCGCCTTTCCAGGCAAAAACAGGAACACCACTGGCAGCGATTGCAGCAGCAGCATGATCTTGTGTCGAAAAAATATTACATGATGACCAGCGCACTTCTGCGCCAAGTGCGGTAAGTGTTTCGATCAATACGGCAGTTTGGATGGTCATATGCAAACAACCTACGATACGCGCACCCTTAAGTGGCTTTTGATCGCCAAGCTCTTCGCGCAACGCCATCAAGCCTGGCATTTCAGACTCTGCGATGGTGATTTCTTTGCGCCCCCAGTCGGCGAGCGATAAATCTTTAACTTTATAATCGTGCGTAGATTGTTTGATTGCTGTTGTCATGTTGACTCCTATTTTTATAGCCCTGCCAAATCGCGTAACGTTTCAGCTTTGTCGGTACGCTCCCATGGCAAATGTAATGTATCACGCCCAAAGTGACCATAGGCCGCCGTGGGTTGATAGATTGGTTGTAATAAATCTAATGAATGAATGATCCCTTTTGGACGCAAGTCGAAATGTGATTTGATCATGTCTACGATTTTATCGTCGGAAATTTTTCCCGTACCAAATGTATTGATGGTAATAGAAGTTGGCTCTGCAACACCGATAGCATATGAAACTTGAATTTCACATCGATCGGCGAGGCCTGCAGCGACGATATTTTTTGCAACATAGCGGCCTGCATAGGCTGCTGAGCGATCAACTTTGGAAGGATCTTTTCCAGAAAAACATCCGCCACCATGGCGAGCCATACCGCCATAGGTATCGACAATGATTTTTCTTCCAGTCAAACCGCAGTCCCCCAGTGGTCCACCGATAACAAAGCGACCGGTTGGATTGACTAAGTAGCGGGTGTCTTTGAGCATTTCATCTGGAAAAATAGGTTTGATAATTTCTTCGATGACAGCTTCAACTAAACTCGCTTGCGCAATATCAGGATCGTGCTGAGTAGATAACACAACAGTATCAACACTCACAGGCTTGTCATCGACATAGCGCATCGTAACTTGGCTTTTCGCATCAGGGCGTAACCACGTTAAGATTTTATTCTTACGTAACTCTGCTTGGCGATGGACGAGACGGTGTGCATAAGTAATCGGTGCTGGCATGAGCACGTCGGTTTCATTGCTAGCATAACCAAACATCAAACCTTGGTCGCCTGCGCCTTGTTCATGCTCAGATGATTCGTCGACACCTTGGGCGATATCGGGAGATTGCTTGCCGATGGCTGAGAGCACAGCGCAAGATTCCCAATCGAATCCCATGTCAGAGTGGTTGTAACCGATTTCTTTGATAGTATTGCGAGCGATTTGCTCGATATCTACCCAGCCTGTTGTGGTGATTTCACCGGCGACGAGCACCATTCCCGTTTTTACCAGCGTTTCACAAGCTACACGGCTATGTTTGTCTTCTCTTAACAACGCATCGAGAACGGCGTCTGAGATTTGATCAGCAATTTTATCTGGATGTCCCTCAGAGACGGATTCTGAGGTAAATAAATATTCGTTTGTCACAAGCGTCTCCTGATTGAAGGGCATGATTTTAACATGCTAGAATACCGATGAGTCAATTATTTTCCGGAAAACCCTTATGAAAAGACGAGGCCTTGGTAAAAACCTCAATGCAATTTTGAGCGACCCCATTTTAGATAGATCTGATGACGTTGTTGTTAGCACTCCAGACAAGGATGGGATTAGAAAGCTGGCTGTCGATCAATTGCAGCGCGGACAATATCAGCCGCGGCGTGAGATGGAACCTGAGGCTTTGAAAGAGCTGGCTGATTCTATTAAGGCGCAAGGTTTGTTACAGCCGATTATCGTTCGTCCTGTGTCCGATAAGCAATATGAAATTATTGCAGGTGAACGTCGCTGGCGAGCAGCGCAGTTAGCCGGTTTGGACGAAGTGTCTGTGATCGTGCGAGACATCCCAGATGAAGCGGCTATGGCGATAGGCTTGATCGAGAATATTCAGCGTGAAAACTTAAATCCCATAGAAGAAGCCGAGGCTTTTGCTCGTTTATTAACCGAATTCGAATTAACACATCAGCAAATCGCCGAAAAAGTGGGTCGATCGAGGGTGGCTGTGTCAAATATGTTGCGCTTGTTGCAGTTGGATGAATCGGTGCGCGCTTTCTTAGAACGTGGCGATATTGAAATGGGGCATGCGCGAGCATTGTTGGCGTTGGAAGGCGGGGATCAGCTTAAGGCTGCAAAACAAGTCATCGACAAAGGGTTATCGGTACGACAAACCGAGCAAATGGTTCGTAACTTTCAGCAAAAATCGACTGTTTCTTCCTCTTCAAGCAAGCGACCTGTCGATCCAGATGTTTTGCGATTGCAACGTAATCTTTCTGATACCTTAGGCGCCAAGGTCGCAATTCATCATCAAGCTTCAGGTAAAGGTAAAATTGCTATTCATTACTCCAGCGTAGAAGATTTAGATCGCTTGTTAGAGTTTATTGAAGGGTAGTGATAAAAAAGCCTTTATCCAAAACGGGCAACGTTGCAACTGTAATATTCCGCGATGCAGCCTTTCATGATGGTTTGCTCCATTACCGCGGCAAAGTGCCTAATTCACCCTGCATTTAAATTTTCTCTGTCATTCCGACGCAAAGTCGAGGAATTTCCATCTACAAGGAGATTCCTCGCTGCGCTCGGAATGACATCTATGGTTGCTTATTTATAGTTAAACGCCAGTTTGCAACGCTCCCGTTCTGTCATCTCACAGTTTATCCGTGGTATCTACTGTTTGGGCGAAGCTTGCGAATCGAGCCCTCGCTCAAGCTACAGGATGACAGTTAAATATCCATGGTCAACTGTTCAGAGGAATTATTGTTGGTTGCTGGCGGTGGTCTATGGAATGCTGCGGGATTTCCTGACAAGTTTGGCCGATCATTTGGTACCAAGCCTAAGTGCTCATTTAGCGCGCCACGACAGGTTCTCAAGCAGTCATCTACTTGAGCGATCAATATATTCACTTCATCTAAGGTATTTTGCAGGCTAAAAAAGATGTGCTCGTCGTAGTCAGTGCCTGAGATGTTGTTTTGGTCGCGATTAAAAGAAGTCATGTGATCCCAGTATTTTTTGTTAAAATAACCAATTTTCCCTAAAAGTTTCGAAGCTTTTTCTGTATCAAAAAGCATGTTGAGCCTCGCATTTTTAAAGAAAAACTCGTAATTCAATTCTCCAAGCAGCATTGGTTGCAATGTAGAAAATGCAATATGCATGGTATGTATGGTCATTTTCAGAGGATCAATGTTTTGGAGTGGATGTGTTGATGCTTCCTCTTTTTGATCCTCAGGTGTAAAGAAGCTGTTTTCATTTTCTATTGGAGTCTCATTAGTTTTAGTGCTCGTAGGTGCTTCTTCATTTTGTTTCTTTTCTTCTTGCTCATCAGCTTGCTGAATGGATAAGATGTCATTCGCGATGTAAGCATCTCGAGCAATAGTAGAGATTTTCGTATTAATTTCATCTAGTTCATCATCGCTGAGATCTTCTGGAGCACATACGGGCAATTCCCTCTTTAAAGTATTTTTAGATTCTTCTGGGATAATGTCGTGCAAAGAAGATGATTCATTAAAAATAGCGTTATAGTTGTTGCGAAATGCGTAAAGACGACTTTTTCTAAGATGTATCTCGCAGTGAATATTGTTTTTTAGCGCTTCAAGCGCTTCAATCGCCATCTCACATAGCTGGTCGTTTTCTGGTATTGCAGGATCGATGGCCCCAAGCTTACTTAATTCAGCACGAAATGTTTTAATGCAAAAAACAAGACAGTTAATTCTGTCTGCTTCAGCTTGTTCTCTCTGGACACCATTCGTTTTTTCTTTGTTTGATGGTTCTCTATTTTGAGCGTTGGCTTTTTGGTTTTCTCTTTTTTGACCCTTATTTTTTTTAATTTTTTTATTCTGTTTCTTCCCTTGCTTTTTCTTTTTTGATTTTTTTCTCTCACTTTCATTGTCTAGATGATAATTTATTGAAGCAATGGAGGCGCGAATATTCGATTTGATGCTTTTTGAACCTATATCACAAATTTTACTTTCTAACTCATTACGTTTTCGTTCGAAAATGTCCGTCAAAGTTTTTTTCTCTTCGGCACTAAGCACTTTTGAAGTGATTTCATTTTCTAGCGTTTGTAGTAGTAGGCAGTTTAATTTGTCAGAAAAATCTTCTCGAGTGTTGTGATCCAAGAGAGCTCCTGGCGTTTCTCTAAAAACAATAATTACTTTGTCGAGTATTTCACTGTCAGATAAGTAGCGATCACTTTGGGTTTCGGCCAAGACAGCTGCAATTGATTCAAGGCTATCCATACATTGTCCGAGGACATCATTTCTATTTGTATATTCTTCACTGTTAAGAGTGATAAGAACGGCATACTCCAGTCGATGTTGAATTAGTTTTGTTTTAAGTTTGTTGAGCATATCAAAAGGTACATTGCTCGAATTAGTGTAGTGTGCGCATAAGGCTTGATAAAAATTATAAATTTCACTTTGTAGTGTGATAGCGCTTGATTTGAACCAAGGCATCACATAAGTCCTTGGTTTAAAAATTCTTTCCAGATATTCGCAGCAAGCTTCAATCAGCTGTCGAAGTACGATATTTGAGTAGCTAGAAACGTCCGATTCAATAAATATCTGTCTGAAAGTATTAAAGTCATCTATCGCGATCATTTCGAAAATGATGTCTTTTGCTATACCTGTGAGTTCGGCTTGTTTTTCAAGAGACACTTCGTTTCCGGGGGTGGCTGAAAATTCTGATAATCTGCGTTCTGGATGTAGCATATTATTCAAAAACTGCGCTAGATTTCTGTTTATTAAGCTCTGAGCTTCTTCAGGTAAATTTCGTATTTCTATCGGCGGGGGGTGAAATAATTTTATATTTTTATGCTCAAGTATGGCGTTATCAAAAACCCATAGGAAATATGCCATCATTATTTCGGATGTGCTTCTAAGGCTAATCGAGGGCTTTGAAATATGATTAAAAAACTTAGGCGTGGTGTCAGCTTCTAGTTGGTCAGATAGTGTGAGAATAGACTGCATCTCTTCTTGTGACATCGATATAGGTAAATAGCCTTTAGCAATACTATCGCATAGAATTGAAAAAAACATTTTTGAAAAATATGCTCCCCGCCAACTAGTGACTTCGAGAAATTGTTGAGAGTAGACTAAAAAGTTTCTGAGATTACTCTTCTGTCTGTTCGTGACAGAAATTTCATCGACTACCTCTGTTTTAACTTCTTCATTTATCGCTTCGTCATTTTCAAATAAGATCTTTAGGTCATTCAGAACTGTCAGCGGGTCTAATTGCTCGAGCGTTGTATTGACGCGATTGACTTCATCTTGACTCCGGGCCATCAGTTGTTTTTCTGTAAGATAAAAGTAGAGTTGAGCGAGTTTGTTATCTATGTCATCAAGAAGGTTGTCAATGATGCCTATTTTCGGGTCATTCGGAGCAAGCCCATTTTTTTGACTAACGAATTTTTTTCTATTATTAAGCTGGGTTTTTAAATGATTTTTCAGTTCGTTATGGTGTGCTTTGGTATAGTTAGCCAAAAATTTTTCGTGATCGTTAAGTGGCGAATCAAATGTAAGCCTTTTATTACTTCTTGATAGCATATCGGTCGATTCCTGATCTTTCTGGGGCTGTTGTATTCTGCAACTGTCATCCCGCGGTTTATCCGCGGGATCTCTAAAATCAATAAGCTATGGCTATTGGTTTTTATCAAAGAGCCAGTTCGCAACACTCCATTTCTTATAGGTTTTTCTAAAAGCACGATCGTATCGAGTTGCTCGTTGTATGTCAAATGCACACATTTGTTTCAAATATCGTCGTTGGCCACAAAAATATGTCCAACCACTGTGATGTTATTTGCCGTAGTTATCCATTTGGTGTTGATTCGTCATGGGTGGCCAAACAGAATTGTTATTGCTAACAGGAGGTGGTGCATAAAACGTTTGCTGCGCACTTGAGGAATAATAATAGGTTCTGTAAGTTGGTACATCACGGATTTTTTCAATACACACACTGATTTGGGCATGTAACGTCGTTAATTCATTGAATATATGATCAAGATTAATCAGTATGTTGGATCTCTCCTCAGTAATTGAATTTTTTAGAATGTCCTCTGCTTCTTTTTGTGCTGATAGACTTCTCGGTGATAGATGAATAAACGTATCCTTAAAATAATTTACCTGTCCCCACAAAGACAAATACTTTTCTTGCGTATAGTGAATAAAAAGATTTTGATTTTCTGGGTGAAACATTTGGCTTATTTCGTTGAGAACTAAGCTTGTATTGAAAAAAATGTCGAGCAAAGCTTCTTTTTTTGTTCTCAATACGTCATTGATATCTTCATTCTGTATTATTTTTTGAGGTTCATTTGCAATAGTTTCGTCAGTTTGTTCATCTAAAATTTCTTCATGATAGAAATTGTTTTCCTGAGTTGGTATTTCTGACTTTAATTTTTCTTCCTCTTCTTCTGTCTCGGGCTCATCGCACAATGGTTCATTTTCCTGAGGCTGCTCATTTAATTTTTGAATAAGTCTATTACACGCGTTATTTATATTTTCTAGTTCATCATCAGATAAGGCTTCTAAGAAATTTATATCTATTCCTGAGGTAATCGTTGAAAATTCAGTTCTTATGAAGTCGGGAGCTAAATTATTTTCTGTTCGGCTGTTGAGTAAGCCAATAACATTTTGACAAAAATGTAGGCGCCCATTTCGTTCGGCAATTTTATCTTGGACGTTTTTGTAAGTTGATTCAAGTTCTTCGAGCGCTATTTGTTTTAAATCAGCGTGGACAATATTGCCCCCAATTTTTTCTAAATTCGAATAAGATTCTTCAATGCGCGAAATAAGGCTTGCTTTTTTATTCCGCATTCGATTTTGATCATTGTGTGATTCTTTTTCTTCGGATTGAGAGTTCCGGTGGTCTGTGCGTGTTTTTTGTTTGCGCTTGCTTTTTTTCGCGCGCGAAGCGTTTTTAGTTTTTTTGTTGCTTTTGCCTTTACCTTTGCTTTTGTTTGATTTTTTTTGGCTTTTTCGAGTAAGCGCGTTACGAGACACGCTTTTTATATTTTCTGAGGGGTGCAATAGTTCTTCGATGAGCGCGCGTGCTTCTTGAGAGAGGTCATCGTGAATTAAGTCAGAGACGGTTTCAATTTGGTCTTGAATTTCTTTTTTATGAGCATTTGTTGTGAAGTTGAAGAACATTCTCTGTAGTCTGTTGAGAGTTCTTTGGAAAACTTCGATGATTTCCATTTTTTCTTCTTGTGTGGAATTTTCTTCGTTTGGATCGAGGGCTGTCCTTATGTTTGATTCGATGAGGTTTAATAAGCTAAGGTTCATGAGGTTAAGTATTGCTTGTTGATCAACAACATCAGGCTCATTTTCCAAAACGTCGTGTGATATCACAACAACTTTTTCAAAAATTTCGCTACCAAATAGAAAAGGAGCTCTGCTCAAGAGGCTAAGTTCAATAGCACTATGTTTGAGCCTTTCTTCGCATTGACGAAAAATTCTTTCTCCGTTGCGAGGCTTGCCCATCGTGGCGGATAGCCCATTCTGTAATCGATACAAAATGATCGCTTCTTTGAGACGCTTAATTTGATCCTCATTTAGAATGTTTGCATCTTTTTTTGTAAACAGCTTATATGTGTTTTCCAGGATGCCACAAAAGGTTGTTTTTACCTGATTTTCGACGGCTTGATGTGGCGGATAGCGTCCAGATATTTTTTCTCCATACTCGCATAAACACTCAACAAGAGGCTCTAGGAATTCGCTTGTAGATTCAGTGTTCGAGCTGGGAAAAGACGATATAAGTTCTTCCATTGGCGAGAAGTAATACATACGAAGCATCTCAAGAGCGATATCTTTCGCAACAGAAAAATACGAAGGGTAGGTTTCATAGTTTTCAGCTCTACTGATAGGCGGCTGAGGAGTTGTTGATGAATCGTTAGCGCTCAATAGTTGTCTTAAATGTTTTGTTAGAGTATTTAGTGCTCTTTCAAATTCTCTAGGAAGCAATCTTGGGAATTGAAGAAAAGCGTAAGTGCTGATTGGTGAATTAATTTTGGTTTCAAATTTTCTTCGAAGTGCTTTCTCAAAAAACCAAAGTACTCGAATCGATTCATTATCAAGCTCAAATCTAGGATCGAGTATATAGTTTGCGAAAAACAGAGTTTGGCAAGCACCCAGTGCGTCGGCGGTATTTAAAATATCTTCAATATTTTCCTCCGAGATGGGCGTTTGTATTTTGTTTTCTATCACCATTCGTGCCAGTAAGAGAAAGAAATGTTTTGAAAAATAATAAATACGAGGAGTATTTTGACTAACAATGATTTGTAGACTGTAAGTCAAAAATTTTGAAAGCATATTGGGATGTCCAAGATCGCCTTTCGATTCTTCTGACTCCTCTGTCGGTGTGCAATAAAATCGAGAATAAAAGCTTAAAAGCACATCTCTTGGTTTTAATTTGGATAGCAGATCTTCTAAACGGGAACGTTCATTGGCTGCTTCGTAGGAGAGTCTTTGGTGTGCTTGCGTAATACCAAGGTAAATTTCCGTTGCCATATTTTCTTTTTTTAACTGGTCGGGCTCATTGCGTAAATTGCTTACGAGTTGAGAGAAATAGTTATACTCATCTTCGTTTGATAGTTTTTGAGAGACTATGGCTCCGGAGTCTTTATTATCGTCAAGTCGACGGGATCGATGAGATGATCTTTGTGATTTCATACGAGCCATTCCTGTTCATTGTTATGTTATTATTACGGTCCTAATTCTAGCGAAGGTGTTTGTGAGCGTCAAATGCACATGTCTTTTATGCAATTCTGACAGTTGAAGGCTTGCTTAGATGCTCGCACAACTGCTGGGATCAGTTGTGGTTTTGTTTTGATCTGGCAAATCAACAGTGATTTTTGAGTTAAACAAAAAAACTGACCATTCAAGGACAAAAAAGTTGCCCTGATGGCCATTTATCTCTATACTTTCCGGAATTTATTTTGGACAGGGCAAAAGATGACTTCGACGATGGGAAAGCCTTTGCTTTCAAGGGTGTACAAAATCATGCTAGTGCAGTGTGTTACAGTTGCTCTTGCTGCTATCATTGTTGCCACATTGTTCGATTTAAAATCTTCTTTTGCATGTTTGTTGGGCGGTTTGGTTTATATTTTGCCAAGCCTCGCTTACGCGCGTTATTTATTTTCCAATATTTCTGCGCGAAAAATAGGCCGATTATTAGGCATATTTTATCTTGGTGAAATTTTAAAGCTCATTGTCAGCGTCTCACTCTTTATTATTTTCTACCATTTGTTAAGATTACCGCTGTATCCATACTTTGCCGGTTACGTGATCGCAGCATTAAGCTTTTGCTTTGCCCCGTTAATGACAATGAAAGAGATGATGGCATGAGTACAATAGTTCAAAAAATCACCGAAGCACAATACATCCATCACCATTTATTGCACTTGGCTTATAATATCAAAACGCACCAATGGGTGACTGGCGATACCAGTTTTTGGGTGATCAATGTCGACTCTTTAGTCGTTTCCTGGGTTTTAGGATTACTGTTTATCTTGTCTTTTTGGTTTTCTGCGAGGAAAGCAACTCCAAATACTCCTGGTGGTTGGCAGAATTTTGTCGAAAGTATGTATCACTTTGTCGATGACCTTGTGAAAGAGTCTTTTCATGGGACGAATGCATTAATCGCGCCATTATCGCTGACTATTTTTATTTGGGTCTTTCTGATGAACTTCATGGACTTAATACCGATTGACTTTATTCCAAGAATTCTCGACTTATTTGGTGTTTCTCATTTCAAAAACGTACCGACAGCTGATCCGAATATTACCTTTGGATTATCGATCACCATCTTTTTATTATTAGTATTTTATAATTTTAAAATCAAAGGCCCTATTGGTTTAACAAAAGAAATTTGTACTTTTCCATTTGGCCCATGGTTGATGCCTATTAACATCGCTTTTCGTATGGTTGAAGAAATCGTCAAGCCTTTTTCACTTGCCTTGCGATTGTTCGGCAATATGTTTGCGGGCGAATTGATCTTTATTATTATTGCTGCTATGTTGCCTTGGTGGATTCAATGGTTCCCAGGTGGCATTTGGGCGATTTTTCATACGCTTGTCATTACAGTGCAGGCGTTTATTTTTATGATGCTTACCATCGTTTACTTAACGATGGCGCATGAACAACACTAAAAGGTAGGAGAGAAAAAATGTTAGCTGAGTTTGTTGCACAAGTACAAGGTCTGACAGCAGTAGCAGCAGGGTTATTTATTGGTCTTGCTTCACTTGGAACGGCTGTAGGGTTTGGTGTATTAGGTGGTAAATATTTAGAAGGTGTTGCACGACAACCAGAACTCGCACCTATGTTAACCATGCGTATGTTTTTAATGGCAGGTTTGCTTGATGCGTTTGCCGCGATTTCAATCGTGATGGGCTTTATTGTGATGTTTGCAGAAAACCCTTTCTTAAAAGCGGTAATGACTGCTGCGAAGATCCAAGCGGGCGCAAGTTAATTTATAAAAAGATACCTTCGGGGTTTGTCATCGTCTGCTTATGCGGTTGACGGAATGGCAATTTAGATAGTGGAGATGCTATGGACATAAACCTAACATTACTCGGTCAAATGCTCACATTTGCGATATTTGTATGGTTTACCATGAAGTTTATCTGGCCGCCGGTAACCAAAGCGTTAAAAGAGCGACAAAAGCGCATTGCTGATGGTTTGGATGCGGCAGAGCAAGGTCATCGCGATCTTGAACTGGCTCAGCGTAAATCAGTAGAAATATTACGTGATGCAAAAGCGCAAGCGTCACACATTATTGAGGAAGCCAACAAACGTTCTGGTGAAATCGTTGAGTCGGGCAAGGAAAATGCTCGAGAAGAAGCGCAGCGTATTGTTGCTAATGCACATAAGCAAATTGAGCAAGACGTAGTAAAAACAAAATCAGATTTGCAAAAGCAACTCGGTGGTTTGGCAATACAGATTGCAGAAAAGATCTTGCAGCAGAGTATTGATGAAAACAAACATAAATCATTAATTGAAGAAACGGCGAAAGAATTAGTATGAGTGGATGGATGACAATAGCACGGCCTTATGCAAAAGCAACATTTGCTTTTGCAACGGAGCGCAACCGCGTGTCAGAATGGCAAGCCATGCTGGCTTTTTTGCGTGATGCGCTAGAAGACCAGAGCCTTAAAAGGCTTATCGCTATGCCAGAAATTTCATCGCAGAAATTAGTGGATGTATTGATTAAAATTGGTGGTGATCAATTTGATGCATCATTTCACAATTTCATTCGTGTGTTAATTCATAATAAAAGACTGCCATGCCTGCCTTATATTGTAGAACAGTTCGAAATGCTTCAGGCACAAGCAGAAAACAAAATTGAAGCGACGGTAGTCACGGCGGTGCCCGTTGACGCGTCATTACAAAAAATACTTTCAGAAAATGTGGCTAAACGATTAAATCGTGATGTCGAGTTTGAATATGATGTCGATGCAAGCATCATTGCAGGCGCATTAATTCGTATTCAAGACAAAGTCATCGATGGCACGGTGCGCAATCAACTAGAAAGAATGCGCGAATCGCTATAGGGGAAAAAAGATGCAATTAGGCTCAGCAGAAATCAGTGAACTCATTAAGGCGAATATCGAACAGTTCGATGTTAAATCTGAAGTTCGTACCGAAGGTACCATTGTCAGTGTGCGCGACGGTATTATTCGTATCCATGGTCTTACCGAAGTTGTTCAAGGTGAGATGATCGAGTGTGCCGGCAATACTTATGCATTGGCATTGAACTTGGAGTACGATTCTGTTGGTGCAGTAGTATTAGGTGAATACGAGCATTTAACAGAAGGCGATACGGTTAAATGTACCGGTCGTATCTTAGAAGTGCCTGTGGGTGAAGAACTTTTAGGCCGTGTAGTGAATGCATTAGGTCAGCCTATCGACGGTAAGGGTGAAATCAAAACAACCGAAACATCACCTATCGAAAAAGTTGCTCCTGGTGTGATTCACAGGCAGTCAGTATCTCAACCTGTACAAACAGGATTGAAATCAATCGACGCGATGGTGCCTATTGGGCGTGGACAGCGCGAGTTGATCATTGGCGATAGACAAACAGGTAAAACCGCCGTTGCAATCGACACAATCATTAATCAAAAAGACTCTGGAGTCGTATGTATCTATGTTGCTATCGGCCAGAAAGCTTCTTCAATTGCATCTGTTGTGCGTAAATTAGAAGAACACGATGCGATGAAGCATACAATTGTTGTTTGTGCATCAGCTTCTGAATCTGCTGCAATGCAATTCGTCGCACCCTATGCTGGTTGTAGCATGGGTGAATATTTTCGTGATCGTGGTCGCGATGCATTGATCGTTTATGATGATTTAACCAAGCACGCATGGGCGTATCGTCAAATTTCATTGTTGCTTCGTCGTCCGCCGGGTCGTGAAGCGTATCCTGGTGACGTATTTTATTTGCATTCACGCTTGTTGGAGCGTGCTGCGCGTGTAAACAGTGATTATGTTGAGAAATTTACCGATGGCAAAGTCAAAGGTCAAACAGGATCACTCACAGCATTGCCAATCATTGAGACGCAAGCTGGAGACGTTTCTGCTTTTATTCCAACAAACGTTATATCGATCACCGATGGCCAGATCTTTTTGGAAACAAGCTTGTTCCACGCAGGTATTCGACCAGCCGTTAATGCCGGTTTGTCAGTTTCTCGTGTGGGGGGTGCAGCGCAAACCAAAATTATTAAAAAATTAGGTGGCGGTGTGCGTTTAGCATTGGCGCAATACCGAGAATTGGAAGCGTTCGCACAGTTCGCATCAGACTTGGATGACACAACACGTAAACAACTGGAACGTGGTCAGCGTACTACCGAAGTCATGAAGCAGAAGCAATATTCGCCTATGGATGTTGCTGATATGGCCTTGAGCCTTTTTGCCGTTGCAAAAGGACATCTTGATGAAGTGCCATTAGATGGTATTGTTGAATTTGAAAATAAATTGTTAGCATTTTATCGTTCAAACTATAAAGTGTTAATTGAGCAAATTAATAAAACGTGTGATTACACCGACGAAGTTGCTAAACAACTCGAAGAAGTTATCACGCAATTTAAAAAGACACATTGATTCGGGTAGACAGAGAAAATGTCAGCAGGCAAAGAGATACGCACAAAAATCGGAAGCATCAAGAACACGCAAAAAATAACGCGCGCGATGGAGCTTGTTGCTGCGAGCAAAATGCGAAAAGCGCAAGATCAAATGCAACGTTCGCGTCCGTACTCTGAAAAAATCTTGCAAGTCATCAGCCATGTGGCGCGTAGTCATTCTGAATACCAACATCCATTTCTTGTTAAAAGAGATAAAATTAATCGAGCAGGCTACATTGTGGTGAGTTCTGACCGTGGTTTGTGCGGACCATTAAACGTCGTATTGTTCAAGGCTATCTTGAAGCACATGCAAGAGAACCACGAGGATGCAACCAATGTTGATGTGATTCCTATCGGCAGAAAAGCAGAAAATCTATTTGTTCGTATGGATTCGAATATCGCCGCGCAAGCTGATCACTTAGGTGATGCGCCAGCGATTAGTGATTTAGTGGGTATCGTAAAAGTTTTATTAGACGATTATGAGCGCGGAAAAATTGATGTCCTATATCTTTGTTCTAATGAATTTGTAAATACAATGCAACAAAAACCAAAGATCCAACAAATTTTACCTTTAGTTGCAGCTGAAGGAGAATCCTATGATTATTATTGGGATTATATTTATGAAGATAATTCAAGAGAATTACTCGATGCATTGTTGAGGCGTTACGTAGAATCTCAAGTCTATCAAGCTGTCGTAGAAAACTTAGCATGTGAGCAAGCTGCGCGTATGGTTGCGATGAAGAGCGCGACAGAAAACGCCGGGGATATTATTAAACGATTAAATTTAGCATACAACAAGGCGCGTCAAGCGAGCATTACACGCGAAATCTCTGAGATTGTCGCAGGCTCCGATGCGATCAGTAATTAACGAAGCGAGGTAAAGCATGACAACGGGAAAAATTCAGGCGATCATTGGCGCTGTCATCGATGTCGAATTTCCAAGAGACCAAGTGCCCAAGGTGTATAATGCACTAAAGGTTGAAGAAACAGGGTTAACCCTAGAATCACAACAGCAATTAGGCGACGGTATTGTGCGGACTATTGCTATGGGCGGAACCGACGGGTTGAAACGAGGTTTAACCGTTACCGATACCGGAAAACCAATCATGGTGCCTGTCGGAAAGAAAACGTTAGGCCGTATTATGGATGTTTTGGGTAAACCCATCGATGAAGCGGGACCTATTGGCGAGGAATCACAATTACCTATTCACAGAGCTGCACCAAGCTATGAAGATCAAGCGGCTGTCGAAGAGTTATTAGAAACCGGTATTAAAGTCATCGATTTGCTTTGTCCTTTTGCGAAAGGTGGTAAAGTAGGTTTGTTCGGTGGTGCTGGTGTAGGTAAAACCGTTAACATGATGGAATTGATCCGTAATATCGCTATCGAACACAGTGGTTATTCTGTATTTGCTGGTGTCGGTGAACGTACCCGAGAAGGTAATGACTTTTATCATGAGATGAAAGACTCTAACGTACTCGATAAAGTGTCACTTGTTTATGGTCAGATGAACGAACCTCCTGGAAACCGTTTGCGTGTTGCGCTAACAGGTTTGACTATTGCTGAAAACTTCCGAGATGAAGGCCGTGATGTATTATTATTCGTAGATAATATTTATCGTTATACTTTGGCTGGAACCGAAGTATCAGCCTTGTTAGGTCGTATGCCTTCTGCAGTAGGTTACCAACCAACGCTTGCTGAAGAAATGGGGACGTTACAAGAGCGTATCACATCAACAAAAACAGGTTCGATCACATCGGTACAAGCCGTTTACGTTCCTGCAGATGACTTAACCGATCCATCACCTGCAACAACGTTTGCTCACTTGGATGCTACTGTTGTGTTATCACGACAAATTGCAGAACTTGGTATTTATCCCGCGATTGATCCGCTAGATTCTTCAAGCCGTCAGCTTGATCCTTTAGTGGTTGGTCAAGAGCATTATGACGTTGCGCGTGCTGTCCAGCATTGCTTACAGCGTTATAAAGAATTAAAAGACATTATCGCTATTCTTGGTATGGATGAGTTGTCTGATGAAGATAAAGCGATTGTTGCCCGAGCGCGTAAAATTCAACGCTTTTTATCGCAGCCATTCTTTGTTGCCGAAGTTTTCACAGGAAGTCCTGGAAAATACGTGCCATTAAAAGAAACCATTCGTGGTTTTAAAGGTATTGTGGATGGTGAATACGATCATTTACCAGAGCAAGCATTTTATATGGTTGGCTCTATTGATGAAGCTGTTGAAAAAGCAAAAGAGTTATAATGGAAAAAACATTAAAACTAGATATAGTTAGTGCCGAAGAGCCCATTTATTCTGAAAACGTCAAGATGTTGGTGATTTCAGGAGAATTGGGTGAGCTTGGCGTTATGCCTAACCATACGCCGCTATTAACCAAAATCAAACCCGGACATATTCGTGTTAACACCTTAGAAAATGAAGAAAAGTTGTTTTATGTTTCTGGTGGGTTGTTGGAAATTCAGCCTTACGTCACTACCGTGCTTGCCGATACCATCATTCGTGCAGAAGATCTAGATGAAGACGCTGCAACGGCAGCGCGCGAGCGAGCCGAACAAGCGCTTTCTGGTAAAGAAGAAAAGATTTCTCGCGAAGAAGCTATCTCTCAACTCAACGAAGCCATCGCCAAACTGCGCGTCATCCGTGAGTTACGTGATTTAACGAAGCGGTAGTTTGCAACACTCCCATGATTATTAACGAAAACCTTTTCACTGTCTTGTTATTTAATATAGTCTGGATTGCTTCGTCGCGCTACGCGCTTATCCCAATGACGGCCGTAGG
>JBKAGM010000022.1:0-30067 GCA_046290385.1 Gammaproteobacteria bacterium | reverse complement strand
ATGTATACTGGCCCGTCTCTAGGGCATGAAGGATAATTTCCTTTGATGTTCCTGGTATTATCATGTTAGTACCTCCTTTATTTCCGTTATGCTATTCATTTAATCATATGAAAAATCGCATTGTAATAAGTGTAAAAACAATGATATTTTTCATGTAATATTTACAGGCAAATTAGCACCCCTAATACTATGATTCACAGATAAAATGCTGTAAAATCAGCCGAAATGTTAAAGGCGGATAAGCAAGATGACTGAAGAAATCGCTTCACCAACATCTGCTCGATCCACCGAACGGAGAAGGTGTTTCGATTTTAGAGATTTTTCATTATTAGATGATAGTAATAATGCGCGTTATTTAATTGATTCTATGGATAGAATGCACTCATTGCCTGAAATAGAAAGAATCAAATCAAGTGCTATGAAATTGCTTGATCTCAAGCCTGGCCAAACTGTATTAGAATGTGGCTGCGGTCTAGGGCAGGATGCTGAGGCGTTAGGAAAAATCGTTGGCGAAAGTGGGCAGGTTGAAGCAGTTGATTCTAGTGAGCTTATGTTAGAAATAGCTCGGCAACGTTCAACACAATCGCATGTGCGCTACTCTCATGCAAATGCTGATAGCCTTAAATATCGAAACAACACTTTTTCTGCTGTTTATTCGGATAGATTGCTTGTTAGTCAACGGAAACGATCCGATGTGTTGTCAGAAATGAAACGGGTGCTTGCCCCAAAGGGAAAAATTGTTGTTACAGATGTTGATTTAGGTTCAGCAATCATGTTTCCGTATCTTGATAATTTGACCGACAAACTGCTTGATCGACTTTCTAATATTGTGGAAAATCCCTATACAGGCAGAGAGCTTCCTTATCTATTTAATCAGTTTGGTTTTAAAAACATAAAAGTTTTTTCAAATGCGTATGTTATTCGAGATTACGGTTTGGTCAGCACGATGATTGATTTTGATTGGATGATTGATGATCTATGTCATCTTGGTATTTATGATAAAGTAGAGCAGCAAGAAATTAAAGAAAGGTTGAAAATATCAAGTCAAACTAATAATTTTGTATATAGTATTATTCTTTTTACTGTGGTTGGCGAAAAACCAGAGTAATTAAGCTCTAGCTTTTTTTACTGGATAGTCTGGCGCAACCTCTGATAAAATGCCCATTCCCTGCAAATTTTTTATTTTTATAGCCTGGGATTATGCTAATGAGGCGTTTATCTTCTTTTGGCATTTCTGATGTTGCTTTAATATCGTAGTCGATGTTTGCTTCACTGTGGAAATAGTCAAAAACAACAGAGTCTGCAAATGTTGCTATGGGCGTATTATCTGCTTTGATTTCACCTTCTAAAACTTCCTCATGAAATTTTTCCATTAAAAATTTTATTTCAGGCATCATTCGTATAGTGCTAGGTGATTGATAAGAAATAGCTGCAGTTTCAAGCATTGCGGGTTGTTGGAATGAATAATAAATCGGAGCTTTTTCAGTTGCAGAAAAGTGATGCGGAATTAAAAATGTTGGAATATATTGTCTCAACTTGTAGTCCTCTATATAAACCTTTTGAAGTTCGGCAATCGGAGCTACAGAGTTGTCATGATAGTCAGCCGCGATGGAGCCAGGTAATAACCCTGTGCCCACTAAAATCATATGCTTAACAATATTTAAAAAGTGTGGGTTTGGTTTGATGTTGTGCTTATTGATGTTATTGGTAAAGACTTCCCAAATGATATCAAAAGTAACTTTATTTCTCCAATATTGAGATTGGATCCAGCCATCTTGTAAAAACATATTGTATACATCTTTCCAAGCACTATCTTTTACAATGTGATTCATCCAGTTGTCAGAAAAAAATAGAACTTTACAATTCCAGTCAGTTTCAAATGCTGGGCTATTTGCGATTTCAGAAAAAATGCGCCAATGGTCTAAAAGGTTTTGGGGTAAGTAAGAACGTACCCCATATTTTTTTCTCAGTGTTTTGTGGGATGCATGTTCTGTTATCTTTGGTAGCATGTATATTGATCTTGCTCCAGCAGTTAAGTTCCATAAGCGTCTAACATAATATGAAGTTGTTGGATCTAAATTTTCCCATAGTCCAAAAGAAAATCCTGGCGAAAATAGGTTTAGAGAAACCAAGCGTTCTTCCATTTCAAATGAAACTTCAGCGCAGTTTTTAAGAATCAATGAGACAGGCACCGTACGTCGTATTAACTGATTTTTGATTTCAGAAGACACATATGGCGAATCAATTGGTAAGACTTTTCCATCATCACCAGGTAAGTGTAGCAACCCCTTATTGACGATTTTACTACCATATGGATAGCTTGCTTCAAATAGTAAATACTCATTGCCAGGACTAACATTGTCGATAGCTTTGGCCAAACTAGGGTTCAGGCTAGCAACCTTTTTTCTGGCCTTTTCCCAAGTTGTTGATTTGATTGTCGCTTTGTGTTGCATGGTTTTATGCCATTTTAACTTACATTTTCATTATAGTTAATAAAGCGATTTTTTGTGATTTTTCCTTTTATAAAAGTAGGTAAATTATTTGGATTTAATAAAAAAATATAGTGATTATCAATAGAAAGCTTGATTGGTAGTCAAAAGCTATTCTCCTGCTTCCGTAGTGGAGTAAATCCTAGGCATCAACCAGATACTCGCCCCAACAGCTCAAAAAACTCCGGTAATGTTTTTCCGACGCATTGTGCGCCGTCGATGATGACACCGGGTGTTTTTAATCCGACTAATGAACATGCCATGGCGATGCGGTGGTCGTTTGCGCTGTCGATTATTCCAGCGTGTGGCTGGCTTGGTTGTATGCTTATCCAATCAGGGCCATCATCAACATCGATACCAAGCGTTTTAAGGTTTTTTGTCATCATGGCGATTCGGTCAGATTCTTTGAGTCGTGTGTTGGCGATGTTTGTGATGCGTGTTGGGCTGTTGGCAAACGGTGCTATGGCGGCAAGTGTCATGAAGGTGTCGGAGATGTCTCCCATATCAACGTCAATGCCTTGAAGTTGTTTAGGGCCTTGAACGCTAACGCCATCATTTGTTTGTGAAACGATACAACCCATTTTTTCTAACACATCTAGAAATGCGGTATCGCCTTGCAGTGATTTTTTTCTATCAATGTGTTTGATTGTTATTTTGCTTTGGCACAATGCAGCAGCAGCAAAAAAATAAGAGGCGCTAGATGTATCAGGTTCTATCGTATAATTTTGAGCGCGATAGCTTTGCGGCGTTTGAATTTTAAATCTTTGTAAGTTTTCATCTGAATAGATATCAATTCCAAAGCTTTTCATCATTTCGCATGTCATGTGAATATAGGGTTTGCTAATCAGTTTTGATGTAGTTATCTCTGTATTAGTTTGCATAAGTGGTGCAACCATGAGTAGTGCTGATAAAAATTGACTACTGATGTCGCCATCTATATGTATCAGTCCACCTTGAAGTTTTTGAGTGCTATTTAGGGTTAATGGTAAATGGGATTGGGTTGTATTTATACCTTGTTGTGTTAATACTTTTATGAGAGGAGCGATAGGACGCTCTTTTAAACGTTGACTTCCATCAATGAAGTAACTGCCTGGAGAGTTTGCACATGCGGCAGTTAAAAATCGCAAAACCGTTCCGGCATCTCGACAATCGATTCTTACCGACGTGTTAGGAAATTTTCCGCCACAACCTTTAACGAGACAAGTTGCTTTGTCTGAGTTGTATTGTGTTTGGATGCCTAGTGCTTTAAGTGCGGCAATAAAGGCGAGCGAATCATCACTTTTTAAAACATTTTGAAGTAATGTTTCACCGTTTGCTAAAGCTGCCAAAAGGAGTGCGCGATTCGTCATGCTTTTAGAGCCTGGCAATGTAATATGAGAATCAAAGGGGTGTGTAATAGGGTTAATTTTTTGTTGCATGGCTCGGTTGCATTAAGCTGGTATATCTTTCAAAAGCGCGCCCACTTTCTAATCGTTCTTCAGCGATAGTGACAGCTTGGTCAAGCGCAATGCTTTCAGGGTAACCTATTTGAATCGTGATGGCAGCATTTAATAATACAGCATCACGTCTGCCATCAGTGACTTGTCCGCCAAGAATTGCTCGAACGGCTTGGGCACTTTCTTCAATTGTATTGCAGTGTAACTCTTCTGGAGAGCACGTTTTTAATGCGAGTTCTTCGGGAGTAAACTTATATGTGCTAGACGTTTTTCCTTCGAGCTGTATTAACCCCATTTCGCCATTTTCACTCAATTGACCAAAGCTATTGATTGGAAATATGATGGCTTTTTTCTTATGAAGTAATTTAAGCGTTTCAATCAACAAATCAGAATACTGATCATTCGCTGTGGAAATAATTACGCGATTCACATTTGCCGGATTGCATAGGCAGAATAATAAGTCAAATACTGTAGGTTGGTCTTGAAGTATTTCTCTTGCTTTCTGAAAGCGAGTTAAAATTGGGTGAAAGTCAGAAGAAAAAAGGAAAGTAAGACCATAGAGCGCTAACTGTTGAGACGCACCTTCAGGGTTGCTTTTAATATCAATAGAGAGCAGCTCGAGTAGCTTTCGTTGCTCTTTCTCAAATGCGACATTACCATCAAAGTGTTTAGCAATTTTTACGCCTGCTGATGCAGCAATAAAAGCTGCGGGAACAGAAATGTCACAAAAAGGACCGTTGATGCCCGCGCTACTAATATCAATGACATGATCAGGAATTTTATCTAAAGTAATATTGGTGTCGTAGATGACGTGAGTATACGAAATAAGATCTTCTGGCGTTAATTGCTCGACATCAATTGACCGAATTAATTCAACTTGTTCATCGACTGATAGGTCAGCGCTTAAAAGTCGTTGAAATGTTTCAAGTCGTTTTGCGTGTTCACGTTTTGTTGTCATTGCTAATACTTAAATGTATGATATTTATAATTAAGGTTATTGGGTTAAGTAAAAAATGTCAAGCCAAACACAGTTTGATGAGCAACTCGAGAAGGCAAAACAATGCCACTCGGCAGGAGAGTTAGAGAAGGCAAAAAAGGCCTATATGGGGTTGTCTAAAGAAAAGCCTGACAATCCACAATTACAGCACTTGCTCGGTATGGTGTGTTTTCAAATGCGGCAATATGATCAATCTATTGAGCATCTTCAAAATGCGATCAGACTGGCGCCCAAACAGCCCTTGTTGTATTGCCACCTTGGTAATGCATATAAGGCAAAAAAATCATACGCACAATCAGAGAGCGCATATCTTAAATCCATCCAGATTGAAAAAACTCCGCTGGCTTTTCATAATTTAGGCGTGCTATATCATTTACAGTCTGCACTTGATAGGGCATGTCATCACTATCGTGAGGCGATAAGTTTAAAGCCCGATTATGTCGATGCACACTATCACTTAGCTATTGCTTTAATGAAGCAGGGCAATCTCAAAGAAGCCATTTCTTTTTTTAAAACGACAATAGAAATGCATCCTGAACATTTTGGTGCTTGGTTTTATTTGGGTGTGCTGGCAATGAAAAAAGCCTACTATCAAAAAGCGCTGGAGCTTTTTCTAAAGGCTGAAAAAATTGAAAAAGATAATTTTGAGTTGATTACAAACATTGGCCATTGCTATACACATCTCAAAGAATATCAAAAAGCGCGGGAATATTATCGTAATGCACTAGAAATGAATATAAACGACATTGATATATATTATAATCTCGGTGTGCTAGCGGAAAAGCAAGGGCATTTTGATCACGCAATCAATTATTATCGAGATGTATTAAAAGAAAATAATGATTACGTCAATGCACATCACAATATTGGTATTGTTTACTTAAAGAAAGATCATCCTGCATATGCGCTCAAACACTTTAAAGAAGTATTGAGGCTTCAGCCGCAAAACAAAACAGTGCAATATTATATTGATATGCTCACACAAGATACGCGACTAGATGCCGCGCCTCGCGAGTATGTTAAATCACTCTTTAATCAATATGCAGATCATTATGATCAGCATTTGATAGAGGCATTAGATTATCAAGTGCCTATGCTTTTTCAGAACGCGTTTGGCAAAAAAACAGCGAAAACATGCCTTGACTTAGGGTGCGGTACGGGTTTGTGCGGCGTGGTTTTTAAGGATTATGTGGATTATTTGGCAGGCGTTGATATTTCCGAAAATATGTTAAGCATAGCAAAAGAAAAAGGATGTTATGACAAGCTGTATTGCCAAGATATCAATGAATTTTTAGAAAATGACAAGCGACGCTATGATTTAATACTGGCTGGTGATGTTTTAGTGTATTTTGGAAAGTTAGAAAATTTTTTCAAAGCGATTAGTCAGCACTTAAATAAGAATGGAACTTTTGTTTTTAATATTGAACGTTCGGATAAGGACGATTACCAAATGCTTCAGTCAGGCAGGTTTGCTCATCATATCGATTATTTGCACGCGCTTGTTAAAGAATATGGTTTTACTATTGAGTCTGCGCAAGCTGCGGTGACGCGACAGCAAAATAATGAGCCAGTGAATGGTTGGGTTGTTGTTGCTAGGGCGTAGAGTTTAAATTTTGAATGTTATTCCTCGGGATGACAGTGTCTTTTTGATGGTGTCAGCTCAATCCTTCTTCAAAGTCCCTAAGGCGCGTTTGTGTACTGCATTCCAAAACTGGCGGTTTTGTCTGATAGCGTTTCTTGGGCGCTCATTAGTGTAACAGCGAATAAAATAAAAATAATCCGAGCGTGAAAAAGCAAAAGGAAGTGCCGAAAAATATAGAGCACTTAAATCTTTTATTATCCATCGAGGTTTAAATGTCAAATGCATCTGAACGCGATGTAAATCAATCAAATATAATTTAAAATCGTCACCAGAGTGGTTTAATAAAAAATGACATAAATAAAGATCGCGATGATTGATATGATTTTGATGTAGCGTTTTTGCAATCTGCGCTACACGTTTGATCACTAGGCGCTTAAGTTTAAATGGCGGCATACCATGTTTCTCTAGCCAGTCTTCCAGATTGTCTTCGTAGACAATTTCTTTGGTGATGATGAATGATTTTTTTTTGGCTGGATTCCAGCCTTTTTCGCCATATGCAACGACGACAGGTGTCGAAATCCCAAGTGTTTTTATGCGTTGAATCGCGTGATATTCTGTTTTAGCACCCAATACTGGCCAGCGAAAGGTGAAAATATTTTTGAAAATTTCCTTCCAACCGACACCTGTGTGTAACTTTAAAAAGTAGGTGCCATCATCAATTTGAATCTTTAGCGTTTTTCTGCCAGTCGCCTCCCGAAATGTTTTACCTTTCAGCTGAAAAACTTCCTCAAACGAATGATTCGAGAAAAAACTTTTTAATTCATCAGAAAACACTAACGTCATTTTTTATTAGCCTCAATAATGTTGAGTATGTTATCGGCTAGACAGTAAAATTTTTCTTTGTTAGGAAAATGCGCTGCATTATAGCGATATTCTTTGAGTCGGTCTGCCGTTAGAATATCGTTTAGCATTGCATTAAAAATCTTTTGGTTGAAAGGCGATGGAACAGTAAGGCCTGACTTCGCTTCTTTAATAACGCTTGCATAGCCACAGTTTTCAGTAACTAGCACGGGGAGGTTTGCAGACAGCGCTTCTATGAGTATTTTCCCGCCGACTTCTTGCCTTGCAGGATGGGCAAGTAAGTCAGCGCTTACTAAAAACTCACCCACATCTTCGCGAGGCCCTAGTGTCGAAATCATATGCGATGCTTTGAGCGACTTGATCAGTTTAATATATTCGTCAGGAGATGCATCACCAATTAAGGTGCAGTGAATTTTTCGCTGAGTTTGAGGTGGCAGCTGCGCGATAGCGTGAATTAATCGATCTGCGCCTTTAAGCTTAAAGTTGGAGTTAACAAATAAAATCCAAAAAGCATCTTCCGGAATAGCGAATTGTTTTCGATATTCGTTCCGTGTTTTCTCAGGAGAAGTTACGCTTGTCAATCTTGGTTCGATGCCTGGAGGAATCAATGAAAAGCGCTTGTCTGCTGTGCCATAGTATTTTTGAAAAGTTGCCTTGTCTTTCGGGTTGATTAAGATAATCTGTGATTTGGAGTTTGTTTTAAATACGGCATTTTCAAGTGACAAATAGTGTCGATAGCGTGGCAATAACCTTGCCATTCTTGGGTGATGCTCAATCATCCAATCTTTGAAACAACGGTCGCCTGCAAAATAAATATCAATCCCTGGCATTTTATTAAAACCAATGGCGCAATCGTACGAAACATCATGTTTAATTTTTTCAAAAACCTGGGCAAAACGTAATGCGCGAGTATGGTTGCTAATGCCTTTTTTAGGAATGATATGAATATTAATGCCTGAAGGTTTTTCTCCTTCCCATGACATCGTGTAAACATCAACGTCATGTCCTTTCGCGTGCGCATGAGATACCGCTTGAATAAAGTCTCGTTGCAAGCCGCCGAAAGGGAAATATTTAAAAATACAAAATGCAAGTTTCATTAAATATTATTCTATCATTGATAATAGTTTTTCCCAAACCATGTTGGGAGGGAGCGTTTCAAAACATGCTGGTTTTTCGTGGCTCTGGCCCTTGTAAGTGCATTCGCGTCTCAAGCAAGGCGCGCAAGGAAAAGTCGCCGATAAATTAATAGCATTCTTCCCACAAAGGCCGGTATATTTAGGCTCGGTGGGGCCAAATAGTGCGACGGTTGGTTTGTCAAAAGCAGCCGCAAGGTGCCCCAATCCAGTATCAACTGTCACAACGGCTTTTGATTGGCTTATGATTTTCGCCAATTCATCAAGACCTAAGTCATCACAAATTTCTGCATTTTCACAGGTATCAGCGATGCGTTGTGCGCGCTCTTTCTCTAAAGCGCTTCCCCAAGCAACTTTGATTTTGTATCCAGCATCGCCAGAAAGCTTTGCTAATTGTTTCCAATAAGCTTCAGGCCAGTGCTTTGTTGTCCAGGTAGTCCCATGAAAAAATAAAACATAGTGACTTTCTGAGTTATCACAAGGCACGCTAACGCCGTAATCTGGATTTCCTTCAGGCAAGGGATAAAATAGCGCGCGACTAAACAGTTCACGATAGCGAACGACTGCGTGTTGTTTGAATTCTACAGCTAATTTTCTTTGGTAGAAAAAACTTGTAAAAGATTCACGTGCAGATTGATAGTCAAGCCCAGCTGATTCGCCTCTGGCAAACCAGTTAATCCAACCTGTTTTTATCAATCCCTGTGCGTCGATAATTAAATCGTATTGTTCTTCTCGAAGTTTTTTAATAAACGCAAATATCTCTTTCCAAGCGCTGGGTTTGTATAAACTTTTTCGCCACCGACGAATAGCGACAGGAATAACGCGTTTAACATTTGGATGCCACTGTGGAATAGCTTTTATACGCTCTTCTACAACCCAGTCGAACTCAATGTTTTTAACAGCGCGTGCTGCATCAGTAAGAGCTGGTAAGGCATGAATGACGTCACCCAAAGAAGAAGTTTTTATGACTAACACTCGCATTATAGTTCCTTTAATACTTGTTCAGTCGTAATATCACGCATGCACTTATGATGTCCGAGAGGGCATTCGCGTTTAAAGCAAGGTTTGCATGGTAATTCTAGCGACAGGATTTTCGCTTTATCATGTAGTGGTGGAGTAAATGTCGGTGTGCTGGAGCCGTAAATGGCAATGACAGGCGCATCAACAGCTGCGGCAATATGCATGAGTCCAGAATCATTTGAAATAACATGCTTTGCGACAGACATTAAGTCGATAGCCTCAGCTAAGGAAGTGTCGGTTAAGTCAACGGAATTGTATGCGGTATTTTCCGAAAGGGTTTCTGCGATGGGTTTTTCATCTTTTCCGCCAATACACCACACCTGCCAACCCTTTTTAATCTGCGCATTAGCCACCTCGATGAAATACTCTATGGGCCATCGTTTGGAGGGGCCGTACTTCGCTCCGGGGCATAGCGCTAAAATGGGTGTTTCTGTATGCAAGCCATAACGATTTAAAGTATCTTGTAGTTCATTCGGTTTTATCGCAAGCTTGGGGTAGTAATCGTGCAGTTCAAAAGTTTCTTTTTTATTAAAGCCCAGCGCTAAGTAACGTTGTGCCATTAAAGGCAAACGCTTTTTATTTAAAAAACGCATGTCATTAAGCAAGCCAAAGCGACATTCGCCACACCATCCGGTGCGCACAGGAATTTTAGCCCAATAGGGAATAAGCGCAGATTTAAAAGAGTTAGGCAGAACGAAAGCATGATCGTATTGTTGCTCTCGTAAAGAGACGCCAAGATCATAACGCGCTTTTAATGCCAGCTTTCCATGACCAATAGGCATTTTGATAATATGATTGATTTCAGGCATGCGAGAAAATAATGGAGAGGCCCACGCTAACGCCATAACATCGATGATGGCATTAGGCATTTGTTTTTTTAAACGTTTAAATAGTGATTGCGCCATAACACAATCGCCAATCCAAGAAGGCGCAATGATAAGAATTTTTTTTATGTTAGTTTCAACGTTCATTGATAAGAATATATTTTGCGCCACAGTAAGGACAAATAACCTCGCCTTCTTTTTCGATCGGCAGATAAACGCGAGGATGCGAATTCCATAGAGTCATTTGTTTTGTCGGGCAGGATAAGGGTAAATCGTCATGTGTGACATGATAGGTTCTTTCTGTATTAGCAGGTTTTTTTTTCAATTGCAGCATTTTTACACCAGTGTTTTAATATGAGGTTCTAATATGATTTTAAGTAAAGCTATAGCGCACGCCGCGATAAGTATAATAGCAAGCGTCCAATAATCCCAGGCCTCTAAAACCAAACCCAAAGCCATGCCAGCAGCAGGCGGATGATTCATTTTGCAGATTGCCATGATGAGGATAGATAAGGCTACGGCTGCAGCAGCATAAATTTCAACGAAAGTAATAGGGTTTAAAATGTATTTTGGTAAAATAAAATGATGTGATGCATAGTGGCAAAGAATGCCGCAAAATAACCCTATTGTATATCCCCCTAGGACATTCGTAAATCGTGCAGGATTGCTGCCTGGGTTCGCAAAAATAATCAGCGCGGTTGCACCTAGCGAGCTTGCTCCGATAGAGCTCAATACAAGCGAATGGGTGTAGCCCAGGGCAAATGTAGCAGCCCATATGAAGAGAAAAGCAACGAGAGGTTGCCAAACATAATGTGCTAAATCTAAAAAGTGTCGCATGATTGGTATCATATATCCTTAATGTTGATATCGCAAATCAGCAAGAAGAATGAAATAACCAATGACACCTGAGAGTATTGAGGCAGTCAAGACCCCTAGCTGTACTTGTTTCTGATAGACATCGAGTGTCTTGAATGCCAGACCCCCGATAAACAAGCTCATGGTGAAACCTATTCCGCATAACAGGGCGATGCCATAGATATCAAGCCACCCACAATTTTTGGGCATTGGTGCTATATTGAGTTTGATCGTGATCCAGGCAAACAGCATTACCCCTATTTGCTTGCCAGCAAATAGGCCAAGAATAATGCCTAAGGGAACCGGGTGGAGGAATGTCGAAAAACTAATACCCTTTAATGATAATCCGGCATTAGCAAAAGCAAAAAGAGGCATGACAAAATAAGCTACCCAAGGATGTAATTTATCTTCCAGCCAGCAGAGTGGCGAAAAGCCATGAACATCTGTTTTTAAAGGAATAGCAAACGCTAACACCACCCCTGCTAAAGTGGCATGAATACCCGATTTTAAAACACACAACCACAAAATAAGTCCTAATAGAACGTAGATAGGCAGCTTGCGAATGCCAATGATATTCATCAAGGCCAGCAATATGATGATTGTAGATGCAAAGCCGAGTGACAACCAGGAGAGTTGACTGGTATGAAAAATGGCAATAATTAAGATCGCGCCGATGTCATCGATAATGGCAATGGCCGTGAGAAAAATCTTAAGTGAAACAGGTACTCTGTCACCACAAAGCGAGAGTACGCCTAATGCAAATGCGATATCTGTAGCTGTTGGAATCGCCCAGCCATTCATTTCAGTAGCATTACCGTGTGTCACTAAAAGGTAAATTATGGCAGGGACAATAATACCACCGATTGCGCAGATTAAAGGTAACAGTACTCGTGAGATGCCGTGTAATTGTCCAATCATAAATTCGCGCTTGAGCTCAAGACCGACGAGCAAAAAGAAGATAGCCATTAATCCATCATTCACCCAGTGCAAGAAAGGTTTGCTCAGAACAAAGTCACCAATATGGAATGCCACGTTTGTGTCAAGCAGTGAATCGTACCAGTGCGAAAGAGGAGAGTTGTTACAAAGTAACGCCAAAATGGCAGCAGCTAATAAAATGATGCCACTGGAAGATTCCAGTTTTAAGAAGTTTCTGATGATGGTTACTGGCATAGACTATCCATTATGCTTCATATCTATTTGATAGAATAACGCATTTCGTTGGAAAATTGGAGCGAAAGGGAGAGAAATCTATCAAAGTCGCCCTGTGTGAGTTGAAAAAGCACAAATGGTGCAGTGCGCACGTCTATATAGGCTAATCATAGAAAATCTAGGAACATAAATCAATTTGAAGTTCAATACATGGACGTGCTGAAAGTTGTGGTATTAGAGCTTAGCTGATGGTACCATTTTTGCCGATGCGGGAGTAGAAAAATTTTTATGGATGATGCTCACGCGTGCTTGAAAGCAGTGGAAGTGGATTAATATAGGATGAAAGATGATGAGTTATAACCCAGCATTTGGAACACCGCCACCTAACCCCCCCAACAACCTTTTTAATTTTCCTGTTAAGAACAATCGGTTACAACTTCCAGACATGTTGTTTGATATTGATTCATTAAATCTTGAAAGCTTGCCTGATGAGATAAATTACTATGGGCGGGTTTTTATGCGGAAAAATAATACGGACATGACATTTATTTTTCGTTACAAGTCATTTTTAGTTTTTCATGATCGTATAAATAAATATGATGTTCAGCATTGCTTTGATTTAGAGGTGTTCCCCTGGATAGTAGATAAGCTGACGGAATTTCAAAGGAAAAAAACAGAAACGATTAATCTTGTTTGCGAAAAGCGAGTCATTAATGAAAATAAAATAAGCCTCATCCGTGTTGTAGGCAGGCGCGCCGGCGAGGAAGGGTTTTGGCTGAGGGATTATAGTCGCGAGAGTAAAACCTCTGCAGAAATAGGTATCACTAATGATAAAGGCCAGAGTTTTGTTGAGCAATATCTGTCTGATTATGGATTGTATGAAAAAAAAGGCATACAGGTTTTGAAGGTAGCATTAGAAGATCTTATTCTGCAAGGATTGATAAATGTCTAGGCGCTTCTCAAAAAAATCATGGCAGGAAAAGTGGGTCGAAGAGTTGTCAGAATCGCGTGATGCTATAAAGAGAACAGGAGCTGTTAACTACAAATCTATTGAATCTATGCAGAAAGAAAAGCCATACTATTATGCTAAGTTAGTGGAGTCAAACTATGCACGTGATGAAAATAATTTATTCCCGACATTTAACGAAGTAGATGCTAAAAACTATCATGCTAATTTTGCTGGGGGACAGTCTAATTTTGAAACTCAGATGACAAGAGGGTGGGTATGCAATGCAGAGCATTTGAAGCCTGGCGATACTGAGCCTCGTGTTTTATGTTCAAGTCTTGGAGTTGAATATAATCCTAGTAGTAATTATGAATTGCTTATTATGAAAATGCCTGAGGATGTTGATGTTTATCCGGCTGATGCTGATGGATTGTCAGAAGTGGGTGATAAATGGCTAGGTTATGATTATGATGATTATAGAAGCGCTTTGGACCCTCAAAAGCAGGCAGAATATCGATCATTTTTTGAAAACAATAAACAGGTTGATTTAGCCACGTCTGAAGAAAGAATGTTTTTTACAAAAGAGCATGCTCAATGCGCTGAAAAAATGAATGATACGGATTTGCTTGCAAGAACCGAGCTTCACAATAGTTTCGGAGCTAATGAATATTATAGCGGTTTGGGTTTTACTAAATCGAACAATTCCATAGAAGGAGTTGATGCTGGTGATCGCAGTTTGTTGGTTGCTAGAGAGTATTTCTGTATTGATAAATCGCCTCATACTATTTCTGAACTAAAGAGCCAAGATTCAATTTTAGTTGTGGAGTGCAAAGAGTTAGATAATGCTATTGTCAAACTGACATCTCCCGATCGAGAGCTGTACGAGAGAAACAGAGAGTCATTGTCCATAAAGGATAGCGTAAGGTTAAAGGAAAATGCTGATAGTTTGGAGCTAAAAAAGTCTTTTGACTTTGTTAATGCGCATGATTATTATTCTGAAGAGCTGGCGCTTCATGAAAGCAGGCTTGTATCAAATTCAAATGAGGCCGGAGTAACACAAGAACATAGCAATATAGCAAAAGAAGTCAAAATGCCTCAGGAAGAAATTCAGAATTATGAAAATGGAGAAAGCATTTTTGCTCGTGGAGAGGGTGGCGCTGAGTATAATCAGTGTAAGATTGAGAAAAATAATGTTTTAGAAAAAAATGACGCAGGTGATCGATCTAAGCAATTTGGCGATTGGGCTGAGACTATGGCTGAAGAATTTCAAAAGATGGAATCTCAACAGCATGAAAATAATGACGCTTTTGGCTTCGAGCCCGCTGTTGAAAGTCAAACCGAGTAAGGATTAGTATAATGACTAATATAAATGTTAAAGCGCTAGTGTATGGCGCATCTTTTTTCAACAAAATAAAGGCAATATTACTAGATTTAAATGGATACAAAGTTAAGTGTGCGCGCAAGGCGATAAAACAAAGATATCAATCTACAATACCTTCAGGACTTGTGTGGTTGAAAGGAGATGAGTTAGAGGATCAAGGATTACATCAAAAAAAAACACAAACTTGGTTGGCGCAGCGATTGTACTTGGCTCAGCTTGGTGTTTATGCGGCCGAGCGTTTGTCTATGATCAGGAATTTTGTTGTTTACCCTGTGCTTTTTCTTTTTGCAATTATTTCACATGTACTTTTTCAAGTTATTTTTCCATCGGGACTGATTCATCAGTATGCTTTTGTGTTTTATGTTGGTATTTTTATTGTATTTGCTTGTTTGGCAACAGGGCTTTTTCCTCTCAGTTATAGAATTTTTCTTCCGCGGAGACTGATTTCTGGTGAGTCATTTGATGCGGTGGAATGCCTGATTGCGCGGTGTGTGCTACGTATTTTTCCAGAAGAAACTCCTAGAGATCTTCAGGATAGATTTCGAAATTTGGTTATAGATGCTGAAGGAGATAGTGTCTCAGGGCAAATATTAAGTATGGATTTGGAAATCCCTTTTTTTGCAAATGAGCTATTTCGAATGAAGCTTGCTTGGCTCATAGGAGCAATTGTTTTGCTAATGAGCATTGTCATGCCATTTTTTTTCACCCTAATGGTGTTTATAGGTCTAGGATTTGTTTATTTTTTTAGCGACGGGCCTTTGCAAATTAGATCTGCTCTCTCCGCTGAGGCATCAAGCGAATGTGCCAGTGAACACATGGCGGATACCGCTGGTAGAAAATATTTTAAGCAGCAAGAAGAAGCGCGGCAGGAGCAGATTGCTAATTGTATTCAAGATAGAACACCGTTTGTTAAACTCGGTGAAACTACTGGTTTATTATATGAGCGACGTTGTTCGCTAGCACCGAGTGAAGCAGCATTGCCTTTTGGATTATCCATCAATGATCTATCTATGCATATGCTCACCCTGGGTGCTACAGGGACTGGAAAAACCTCTGGGGTCATTAGGCCTATACTGAAACAGTGGATCAAAAATGATGCCGGAGGATTGTTGGTTCTTGATGGAAAAGGTCAGCTGCCAAAAGAAATTAGCACTCTTGACGATGATTACCAGCTAATATCACCGTCATCTGCCCCTTATAATCCCATAGAAAATTTAACTGCTGATGAAATAGCTGATAGTTTTGCTGCAATGTTTGCAGGAAAATCAAGTGATTCTTATTGGGAAGATTCCGCGATATTGACTATTCGTTTTGCTGCGGTGCTTTTAGAGAATAGTAAGCAAGATTATACACTATTTAATCTGTATCGATTATGCACTCAGCAAGAATGTCAGATAGAAGTTGCGAAAACAGTGCCCAACAATGCTCAAGGTAATTTGCGGATGGCAATAGAATACTTTGCAAAAGATTTGCCAAAAATGCCCGAGAGAACAAGAGGGTCAATTATCAGCGTCGTAAGAACTTGGATGCTAACTTTGATAGGCAATCAGGACCTTAACGATTGGGTGAATGCTCCTAAAGGTGCGCAAGTCGAAGATGTTTTGCTTGGAAAACATATGGGAATTTGTTTACCAGAGTCGCAATTTGGTAAAGGAGGCGTTTTAATTTCTATTTTGACTATGCGTCGTTTGTATCGTGCTATAAAAAATAGGGGGGATAGTTGGAAACAGGACGGTCAAGAAGCAGTATTGCTTATTGCTGATGAGGTTCAAAACCTTGTATCAGAGCATGATTTGGATATTTTGCCTGTGGCTCGTTCACTGGGTTTGTATTGTTGTTGGTCAACGCAAAATATTGATGGTATAGAGCAGCGGCTAGGTAAGGAAGATGCAGAGCAACTGGTTGGTAACCTCTCTAATCTCGTTGCTCTTCCAACAAGAACTCAAAGAAGCGAAGAATTTATATCAAGACGTTTGGGTAAAATATGGCGCAGCGAGGCGGAAATACACGATAGTTTTGCTGATGCATATGCAGATATTGGGAAGTATGTTTTTAATGGTGCTGACAAGTGGTCAACAGCGACAGAATACCAACGAAAAACACAACCATACTCGAGAAGAGTGGCTCGAAATACTTTTCAAGATTCTATACAGGCTGTAAATTCTGTGATGTCAACTTTATTTAAGGCCTTAAGTCTGACAAAAAAAGGGGAAGATAATACATTGTTAGATTTAAATCAGGGAAGAATTAATCATGTTAAGATTGGCACCTTTGACCTTGTTCATGCTGATGAAATCAATACGCTCTTGAGTTTGCCGAATACTGCTATAGCACAGGTAATTCGTGGAAGAGTAATTCGTAGGGATGTTATAAAGTTACAACCTGAATACAATTAAGAGGAAGGTAATGAGTTTATTTGAACAGTACAAGTATATCCTGGGTGGAAATCCAAATTTAAATTCGACTGGCCCCAGAATATTGAACAGAGAATATAAAATTATTAAATTCTTAGTTATTGCGTTTTTCATCTATGTCGCTTTGTCAGTGACAGCTAATGCGATATTGCATGAATATCATAAAACGATACTCAACTTACAGATAAAGAAACATCTTGAGGCATATGAGGGTGATTGCAATAAACTAAATGCTTTAAGGGAAAAAATGAAGAAATTGCGAATTGCTTTTTATAATGATCCATCTATAGTGAATCCATCAAAACTACGTAAGGAGAGCGGGGACATTCGAAGCTTAGATAAGTTGCGACAGTTTGATCAGCGTTTAGTATTGTTGCAAGAAAAAATTGAGAGGATAATGGAGGGTGAGGATCAAAAGGTGAAGCAATATTTGCAATGGCAGCATCAACGCCAAGTTGAGAATAAAAAGGCTGAACAATATGAGGAAGCGCAAAAAAAGCGCCAGAAACGCAAACAACAAGAGTCACACAGCTCGATGCCAGGGTATAATAAAATAAACCATTTGTTACAATTAATTAACTAATTTAATTCAATCATTGCAATTTCATGCAGCATAAGCAAAAATGGTTCTAGAACTACTAGGAGACCAGCATGAATATCATCCGAATGACAGATTTGGATCTTAATAATAAACGGGTCTTGATTCGAGAAGACTTAAATGTACCCATCATTCATGGTGAAATTACCAACGATACGCGTATTCGTATGGCAATTCCAACGATTCAACATGCCTTAAAAGCTGGTGCGCGAGTAATGATTGCTTCACATTTGGGAAGGCCTCAGGAAGGTATTTTTGAGGATGAGCACTCTCTGGCTCTAGTGGCGAAACGATTGTCAGAGTTACTTGGACAGGAAGTGCCGCTCGTTCGCGAATGGTTGTATCCATTCGATGTCGAGCCAGGCCATGCCGTATTGTGTGAAAACGTGCGCTTTAATGTTGGTGAAAAGGCCAATTGCCCAGAATTGTCAAAACAAATGGGAAGCCTGTGTGATGTATTTGTTATGGATGCGTTTGCAACCGCGCATCGCGCTGAAGCGTCAACCTGCGGTATCGCAGAATATGCGCCTATTGCATGTGCGGGACCTTTGTTAACGCGTGAATTGGATGCTTTAGAAGTAGCATTAAAAAAACCGAAAAAACCTGTCGTCGCTATCGTGGGTGGTTCGAAAGTATCCACGAAGTTAAAAGTCCTCGATTCTTTATCTAAAAAAGTCGACGCCCTAATTATTGGTGGCGGCATTGCAAATACGTTTATTGCCGCGCAGGGATATGATGTTGGCCGCTCACTTTACGAGCCAGATTTAATCGATGAGGCGGAGCGATTGATGAGCGACGAGCATACGGCGACGATCCCTTTGCCAACTGATGCGATCGTGGCAGAAGCATTTAGTAATGAAGCCGAAAGCCACGGTTGCGGTTTGGATGACATCGACGGCGAAGAAAAAATATTTGATATTGGTCCAAATACTGCCAAAGAATATGAGAAAATTATCGCAAAAGCCGGAACCATATTATGGAACGGCCCTGTAGGTGCGTTTGAAGTTGAACAATTTAGCCATGGTACGCGAGCGGTCGCGGAAGCTGTTGCTAAAAGTGATGCTTTTTCGATCGCTGGTGGCGGAGATACCATCTCTGCTATTGACCAGTTCAATATAGCCGATAAAATATCCTACATATCGACGGGGGGAGGTGCCTTCTTGACTTACCTAGAAGGGAAGCCATTGCCAGCCGTCGAAGCATTAGAGCAACATAAAGCATCATCAGAAGTAACATCTAAGGCATAAAAATGACAAAATCTGAAAGTAAGTCGCCACGGTTGACAAAAATCGTTGTCACCCTTGGTCCTGCACTTGATAGTATTGAGGCAATTCGTAAAGTGATGAAAGCAGGCGCAAACGTTTTTCGCGCCAATTTCTCTCATGGTAGTAAGGCAGAACATCAACGTCGTATCGACGATATTCGAAGCGTAGCAAAAGAGCTCGGCACCGAAGTGGCAATATTGGCTGATCTGCAAGGGCCTAAGATTCGTGTCGCACGATTTCAAAACAAAAAAATTGAATTGGCAGAAGGCCAAGCATTTACTCTGGATGCTGAATTAGACACAGATGCCGGAGATGAGAAAGCTGTTGGTATCGACTACAAAGAGCTCCCTCAGGATGTAAAATCTGGTGATACGTTGTTGCTAGATGATGGGCGTGTTGTCTTGACCGTCAAAGAAGTTGAAGGTGCGAAGATTCATTGTATCGTCGTTGTTGGTGGAGAATTATCAAATAATAAAGGGATCAATCGTTCGGGAGGCGGTTTATCTGCACCTGCACTCACAGAAAAAGATCGCGAAGATTTAAAAACTGCGATCGCTATCGGCGCTGATTATATTGCTGTGTCGTTTCCGCGTTCGGCAAAAGATATTCAGGAAGCACGTAGTTTAATTCAGGCGCAAGAAGCCGATACATCTATTATCGCTAAAATTGAGCGAGTCGAAGCGGTTGATAATATCGATGAGATTATCGATGCTGCTGATGGCATCATGGTTGCGCGTGGTGATTTAGGCGTTGAGATAGGTGATGCCGAACTGCCAGCCGTGCAAAAGCATATTATTCAACGCACTCGCGTGTTGAATAAACCTGTTATTACTGCAACGCAGATGTTGGAGTCTATGATTGAAAACGCGATTCCTACACGAGCTGAAGTGTTTGATATTGCCAACGCTGTTTTGGATGGTACCGATGCTGTTATGTTATCGGCAGAAAGTGCTGTGGGGAAACACCCTGATAAAGCAGTAGAAGCGATGGCGCGTGTGTGTTTAGGTGCAGAAAGACATCCATTATCACATACCTCTGACCATCGTAATGCGACTGATTTCAAAGAAGTAGATGAGGCTGTTGCAATGGCGAGTATGTATGCGGCAAATCATCTGCATATTAAAGCGATTGTTGCGGTCACTGAATCGGGCAAGACACCTTTATGGATGTCGCGTATTAGAACGAACATTCCAATTTATGGATTTAGTCGACATGAAGATACACGACGTATGATGGCATTGTATCGCGGTGTTTTTCCTATTAACTTCGATGCGACAGATGTCGATCGACCACAATTAAATCGCGCGATTATCAGTGAACTACAGTCGCGTAATATTTTAAAAGAAGGGGATTGCGTGATCATCACAAAGGGTGACATGCTTGGCAAGGAAGGAAATACCAATTCAATGAAAGTTTTCAAAGTGGGTACGAATATTTAAACGAGGTAAAAACTATGGCGCTTATTACATTACGACAACTTCTCGATCACGCTGCGGAAAATGGTTATGGCGTTCCCGCATACAATGTGAATAATCTCGAACAGATGCGAGCTATTATGGAAGCTGCTGATGAAACCGATAGCCCGGTGATCGTGCAAGCTTCAGCAGGTGCGCGCAAGTATGCTGGCCCGCGTTTTATTCGCCACTTAATGCTTGCTGCAATAGAAGAATTTCCACACATTCCAGTGTGTATGCACCAAGATCATGGTGCTTCGCCTGATGTTTGTCAGCGCTCAATTCAATTAGGCTTTACCTCTGTCATGATGGATGGTTCATTAAAAGAAGATATGAAAACCCCTTCATCATATGAGTACAATATTGATGTCACAAGAACAACTGTTGCGATGGCGCATGCTTGTGGTGTGTCAGTAGAGGGCGAGCTTGGTTGCTTGGGTTCGTTAGAAACAGGAATGGCTGCGGAAGAAGATGGTTCAGGCGCAGAAGGCAAGTTGTCGAAAGAGCAATTGCTTACCGATCCCGAGCAAGCAGCAGATTTTGTTAAAAAAACAAAAGTGGATGCCTTGGCTATCGCCATTGGTACAAGCCATGGTGCATACAAGTTTACACGCCCACCAACAGGTGACATTTTAGCTATTGATCGTATCAAGGCCATTCACGAACGCATTCCAAACACGCACTTAGTCATGCATGGTTCTTCATCTGTGCCACAGGATTGGTTGAAAATCATCAATGAAAATGGCGGTGATATGGGTGAAACTTATGGTGTGCCTGTTGAAGAAATTCAAGAAGGGATTCGTAACGGTGTGCGTAAGGTTAATATCGACACCGATTTACGCATGGCATCGACGGGCGCAATTCGTCGTTTCTTAGTTGAAAATCCAAAAGAATTTGATCCACGTAAGTATTTCAAAGTGGCTACCCAAGCAATGAAAGATATCTGTAAGGCACGATACGAAGCGTTTGGTACAGCAGGCAATGCATCTAAAATTCGTGTGATTGCATTAGATGATATGTTCGAGCGTTACCAGTCAGGTGAGCTTGATCCCGTTATTGCTGAAAAATCGACGGCGTAATTTATAAGGTTACGCTTTCGGCGTTAATGCCACTCTGCCGTCACCCCTCTGTTTGTGCGCGGGATGACAGTATTTTTCTTCATCCTCCGCGAAGGCGGAGGATCCAGCATTATTTAAAACTTTCTGGATGCCCGCCTATGCGGGATGACGAGATGGAGAGTGAAATCCAATCCTACATAACAATTGTTTCATTGCTCAAAATATGCAACAATAACGGCCTTGAAATTGTAAATAGGCAGACTGAGATAAGTGACTGTTTCAAAAAAGAAAATAAGACTTCATGGTTTTAATAACTTAACCAACTCGTTAAGTTTTAACATCTATGATATCTGCTTTGCGAAAACCGCGCGCCATCAAAAAGAATATATCGAATATATCGATGAAGCCTATAACGCTGAGAGATTAACGAAAATTCTCTCTGACGTCTCCGATATCATCGGTGCAAACATATTGAATATCGCTTATCAGGATTATGATCCACAAGGGGCCAGCGTGGTCATGCTCATCTCTGAAGAGCCTGTCAAAAAGAAAGCTTGGGCTACCACCGAAGCACCTGGACCACTGCCTGACATCGTTCTTGCGCATCTCGATAAAAGCCATATTACCGTACACACTTATCCCGAAGCTCACCCCGTCAATGGAATTTGTACTTTTCGCGTCGATATTGACGTCTCAACCTGCGGGATTATTTCTCCATTGAAAGCGTTGAATTACTTAATACATACTTTTGATTCTGATATCGTGACCGTGGATTATCGTACGCGTGGTTTTACACGCGATACAGATGGCGTTAAACATTACAATGACCATGAAATTAATTCGATTCAAAATTACTTTTCACAAGAAACGCAAAACCAATATCAAATGATTGATGTAAACGTTTATCAAGAGAATATTTTTCATACTAAAATGATTCTCAAAGAATTTGATATCGACAACTATCTCTTTGGTGCGGGGGAGGATGAATTTTCTGACAAACAACTCGAAAACATTCGCACACAACTCCGTCGCGAAATGCTAGAAATCTTTTATGGACGGAATATCGATGACGTCAAAAATCTCTAATACACTTTCGAATCTGCGAGTCGCAGAATTAAAAAAGCTCACGCCACCTTCTGAAATTTTATCATCACTGCCGGTGACAGATGCTATTCAAAATCTGGTGGTGGAAACGCGCAATCAAGCCCGAGATATCATTATGGGCCGTGACCATCGCTTATTGGTTGTGGTGGGCCCATGCTCGATTCATGATCCAAAGGCGGCGTTAAAATACGGCGAGCAATTATCTCAAGTGATTCAACAGTATGGCGAGCAATTATGTATCATCATGCGTGTTTACTTCGAAAAACCGCGTACGACGTTAGGTTGGAAAGGTTTGATTAACGACCCAGACTTAAACAATAGTTTTGATATTAATAAAGGATTGTCGGTAGCAAGAAAGCTATTGCTAGACTTGAGTGCGATGCAGGTCCCTACTGCTACAGAGTTTTTAGACACCATCTCGCCACAATATATCAGTGATTTAATTTCTTGGGGCGCGATAGGCGCACGCACTACCGAATCACAAATTCATCGTGAATTGGCGTCGGGTTTATCGATGCCTATAGGATTTAAAAATGGTACTGATGGCAATATCCAAATTGCGATTGATGCCATTAAATCAGCGAGCCATCCACACCACTTTTTAGGTGTTACTACCGATGGCCGTGCCGCGATTGTGAATACCCGGGGTAATGAATCATGTCACGTGATTTTGCGCGGCAGCAACGCTGGCCCCAATTATTATCCCAAAGATGTGCAAACGACCTCGACACAGTTGAGCGAAAACAAACAAAACCCGCGCATTATGATTGATTGTAGCCATGGTAATAGTAAAAAAGATTTTCGCAAGCAACCTGTCGTTGCGCAGTCAGTTATGGAGCAATTGTCTCGAGGTGAACAGGCTATTTGTGGTGTGATGATTGAAAGCCACTTGCATGAGGGAGCGCAAAAGCTAGTTTCAGGAAAGCCATTGGATTATGGCGTGAGTATTACAGATGCTTGTTTGAGTTGGGAAAACACCTTGCCACTATTAGAAGGATTAGCCAATGCCGTCGTCAAAAGAAGCGCAACTGCGACCGTTGCGTGATAAAATCGATGTTATAGACAAGCAAATACACGAGTGCCTACAAAAACGTGCGGCTTTAGCAAGAGACATTGCGAAGGTCAAAGAAGCTCATGCAAACGGTGACGTTAATTATCACTGTCCTGAAAGAGAAGAAGCGGTATTAGAAAAAATCGCAGCCCTACCATCAGGCGCCATGCCTGAAGCGATGTTGCTTGAGATTTTTCAGCATATTTTAAAAAGTTGCCGCCGCATACAAGAAAATAAGCGATGAACATTTCTATTATAGGAACAGGATTGATTGGCACATCGCTCGCGAGCATATTAGCCAAGCACCATAATGTGGTAGGCTATGACAATAATCCTGAGCATGTTCATCAGGCACGTCAATTAAAGATTTTTCATGCTGTTTATGATATCGAAATGATTGAAAACCATTTGTATCGCTCCTGCGCAGCGTCTTCATCGTTACCTTCATCTGTTTCTTCTTGTTCCCAATACGCACTTCGTCATTCCCGCGTAGGCGGGAATCCAGAAAGTTTAGCTTTTTCTGGATCCTCCGCCTTCGCGGAGGATGACGATAAAAGTTATGCGGAGGATAACGGCAGGGAGGATGCCAATCACGAAGTTGTTTTCGAAAATAGTAACATTCCTGGTAGTTTATCAAATGCCGATGTAATTATTTTTGCGGTGCCAGTGCTTGCGTTTGAGCATTGCCTAAAAGCAATAGCAGCACATATTGGTAAAAATGTCGTGTTGACCGATGTGCTGAGTGTCAAACAATATGTCGTAAATGCTGCTAAAAAAATATTAAAAAATCGAGCGCTACAATTCATTCCTGGTCATCCAATTGCGGGCGCCGAACACTCTGGACCGAAAGCATTTGACCCTTTGTTATTCGAAGATCGACAAGTTATCTTAACGCCTTGGAGCGATGATCAAAATGAATATATGGATGTTGTAAAAAATCTTTGGGAATCAACCGGGGCTCGCGTCAGCATATTATCGCCAGAGTCGCACGATGAAATCTTAAGTCGTACCAGTCATTTGCCACAGATGCTATCCTATGCATATATGCAGTGTTTTGAAGGCCGAAAAGATTTTAAAACTTATTCAGCAGGCGCATTTCGTGATTTTACACGTATCGCAAAGAGCTCGCCTGTCATGTGGCGAGATATTTGTGTGACGAATAAATCGCAGATGTTGTCTGCCTTAAAAGATTTTCAATCTCACCTAGGAAATATCCAAGCCATGATTGAAGAAGATAAAGTTGACGAGCTGGAAGAATACTTTCAGCGCTCACGCGAATTACATCCCGAATACGAAGCCTAAGAAAATAAAAAAACCTGACCAAGAATTATTTAGAAATGCCTTAAAGCATCGATCACGATCTCGGTTTTTAATAAGATGTTGTTGGTAAATAAACGTCGTGCCCGCTAGAGCAATAAAAATAAAATATAACATCTTCAGGTGGCTCATATTACCTACCCAGCCTAGGAGCGCGACAACAGCAAGTTGTATCATGCCAATCACGAAGCGATCAAAACGTCCAAATAAAATCGCTGTTGATTTAATGCCGATCTTAAGATCATCGTCGCGATCGACCATGGCATACATGGTGTCATAAGCGACGGGCCAGAGTGCAGCAGGGAGATATAACCACCATGTAATTGCCGAAAGTACCCCAGATTGTGCTGCAAAAGCCATGGGAACTCCCCAGGCGAACGCTAAGCCCAAAATAACTTGCGGGCCATGTGTGATGCGTTTGAGGAAAGGATAAACGATAACGATTCCTAAACCGATGAACGCAAGCAAAATGGCTAGCGGATTGAGTAATAACACTAAGGCAAACGCGCTAATGCAAAGTAAAACAAAGAGCACAATCGCTTCGGCTAAAGTCACTTTGCCTGATGTGAGTGGTCTTTCTTTTGTGCGTTTAACATGTCGATCAAAATCCCTGTCAGCGATATCATTAATAACGCAGCCGGCAGCGCGCATGATGATAACGCCGGCGATGAAAATGAAAAGGTTTTTCCATGTTGGCCAGCCACGAGCAGCTAACCATAGTCCCCAAAGCGTTGGCCATAATAATAAAAAAGTACCTATCGGCGGCCAAGTGAAGCGCATGAGTTTTAAGTAGCATTTCAGTTTTTTCTGCATGATATCAAACATAATCTAAAAACACTTCGCAAACTAATAAGGGATGGCCTTCAATAAAAAAATTTGAGCGCCTGGCCCAAAGTTGATCGGGTGGTGAGGAAAGCAACTTCACTGCTTGGTCATAAAAATAATCCCCACTTGATACCCTCGTCACTTCAATATCTCCCCGCGAAATAGCGGGGTCGATAAATAGCAGTTCGCCTAGCGATTGGTTTTTTAATCCATCAAATCGTTTTTTTTGATTTTCTAATAACGCTTGAGAAAACACAGATCGTGCATACACGTAAATTTTATCATCGCACATCAATTTAACTTCACGTATCCATGCTGAAGTTTGATCTGATAAGCCTAAATTGAGAGCTTCATCAGGCATAGGTATTTCCCAAAATTCATTGAGCACTTTTACATCGCAGTGCGTGCCCGTATGAGCGCTCAGGTACTTGGTTAAAGAAGCCGAATGATTCAATATGACGTATTGATTTTCTGGCAGGGCGATTGTTTTGCCAGGCAGCCATTCACGCGATTGATCTTGATATTTTGAATGTATAGTCATGGTGGAGACTATAACGGCTTTCAGGTACAATCGCAAAAGGTAGTTATTTACGTTGTAGCGAAAGAGCGTTGTTGAATAAATCAGTTTTTTCTTTACTAAGACCGTCATTGCGAGGAAGATTTGCATAGCTAATATGACGAAGCAATACATAACTCATTGATAAATGGATTGCTTCGCCCTTTCAGGGCTTGTAATGACGTTTCTGGGAAAAAGAGAGTGGCTCAAATCTGAACGTTCCCCAAGTTTTTAGCGCGCCGAAGGCGCACCACATGCTAAGGCAACGTTTGATAAAAAAGTAATTTGGAGTGGAGACATGAAACCCATCATCATCATCGGTAGTGGACTTGCGGGCTATAACGTAGCGCGTGAATTCCGCAAATATGATAAAGACACACCCATCACTATTATCACGCGTGATGGCGGCGCTTTTTATTCTAAACCGCAACTGTCTGTTGCATTGGCATATCATAAAACGGCCGATGATCTTGCTGCGATGACATCTGACAAGATGGAAAAAACGCTTAACGCCACCATAGTGACGCATTGTGAGCTTACTAAAATTTTACCTAAAGAGAATGCCATAGTGTGTGGCGAAGAGCGTTTCGAATATCAGTCATTAGTGCTTGCCCTAGGGGCAGATACACCTGTTCCCAATATTGAAGGAAATGGCGCTAAAGATATATGGCAAATTAATGATGTTTATGAGTATGGGAAATTTCGACGTGCTTTAGAAGGCAAAAAGCGTGTGGCAGTTTTAGGTTCCGGTTTGGTCGGAAGTGAATTTACTAATGATTTTGTTAAAGCAGGTTTTGATGTCCACACAGTTGAGATGGCAGCGTATCCATTGAGTTTATTGATTCCCGAAAAAGTCGGAAAAAAACTTGTCAAACATTTAGAAGATCATGGGGTGCAATGGCACTTAAACTGTGTTGCGACACGAATAGATAAAACCGTGCAAGGCTATCGTATTCATTTATCAGATGACACGATGTTTGAAGCCGATATTGTTTTGTCGGCGATTGGGTTGCGCCCGCGTGTTGCATTGGCAGCCGAGGCAAGCATAGCCACGGGGCGTGGCATCATCGTTAATCGATTTTTGCAAACCAACATTGACAATATTTACGCGCTAGGTGATTGTGCTGAAGTTGAAGGGCTGGTTTTGCCTTATGTAGCGCCTATGTTGGAAAGCGCAAAAGCACTCGCCAAAACCTTGTCCGGCGAAAAAACGCAGGTGCGTTTTCCTGCGATGCCTGTTGTGATTAAAACAACGCTTTACTCTATATGTGCTTGTCAGAAACCTGGGGAGTTAAGTGGCGAATGGACGTTTGAGGTTAACGATGGTGCCGTCAAAGGATATCGTCGTAATCAAGAAAATCAATTGTTAGGATTTGTTTTAACACAGGAAGCAGTGAAAGAAAGGATGTCGTTGCAGTCTCAATGTCAGGATTGGTTATAAAAGATAGGTACTTATGATGAATATATATACCGCAGCAATTACATTAATATTAGTGATGGATCCATTGGGAAATGTTCCCATGTTTTTGGCAATTCTTAATCGTGTTGATGCCAAACGTCGTCGTCATGTTATTTTGCGCGAATGCGTTTTTGCATTAATCGTTCTTGCACTATTTTTATTTTTTGGAAAATACATTTTAGAGGGAATGCAAATCAGTGAGCCGGCACTCAGCATCGCTGGTGGGATGATTTTATTTATTATTGCCATCAAGATGATTTTTCCTCGCGCAGATGAAAGCTACATTGGCCAATACAGTGAACCATTTATCGTGCCGTTGGCTATTCCTTTAGTGGCGGGGCCTTCGAGCATGGCGATTGTGATTTTATTGTCAAAGCAATGGCCGCATCATATTTTTTCAGCATTCTCTGCTTTGTTTGTTGCATGGTTGGTGACGAGTGTGATTTTATTCTTTGGTGATTTCCTGCGAGGTATTTTAGGTCAGCGAGGATTGACAGCTATCGAGCGCTTGATGGGAATGATCCTGACGACCATCTCTGTCCAAATGTTCTTAAACGGTGTCTCGTCGTATTTTCATTTAACATAATGTAATGTGCACCCTCGGTGCGCTCGGTCGATTGCCATCAACTGTCACCCCGTGATCATTTATTTTCTCGGGTTGTTGCATTCTGGCAGTGTCATCCCGCGGTTCATCCGAGGGATCTCTATAAATCAACAACCTATAGTTATTGGTTTTTAGTAAAAAGCCAGTTTACAACACTTCCAAAATGCAGCGTGGAATCCCTTATTAGCAAAAAATGACATAAAATGACATTTTTTTATTGAAAAAAGTGTCAAAATATGACATGATTTTTCCTATGAAACGATTGCTGATGCAACAATTATTAGACTGGAAAACGAAATCCGACCGCAAGCCTCTAATTTTAAAAGGCATCAGGCAGTCAGGTAAAACGTATCTGTTAGAACAGTTTGGTCGAGAGCAATTTTCGCGTTTTCATCTTATTAATTTTGAAAGAGAGCCTAGGGCGCATGCCATATTTGAGGGCGCTTTATCACCAAAGCACCTGCTTAGCGAATTACAATTTTATTTGCGAACAGATATCGATTTACAACATGACTTGCTGATCTTTGATGAAATTCAAGCGTGCCCAAAGGCTTTGACTAGCCTTAAATATTTTTGTGAAGAAATGCCTGAGCTTGCTGTTTGTAGTGCCGGTTCTTTATTGGGCTTATATCTTAATGATGTTTCATTTCCAGTTGGCAAGGTGGATATGTTGCATTTGTCTCCTATGACTTTCGTGGAATTTTTAAGAGGTATTGGTGATGAGAAAGCCGCAGATATCGTTGCTAAATTTCAGTTTCCCAATGAAATCTCAGCATTTGTACATCAGCAATTATGGCAACGTTTATTAGAATATTTTATCACAGGAGGAATGCCAGAAGTTGTTCTAACATTTTCAAAGGCTAAAGAAAATTTGTTTGGCGCCGTCCAGTCAGTACGCATGAAACAAAAAACCTTAATCGATGGGTATTATGCAGATATTGCAAAGCACTCAGGTAAAGTCAATGCGATGCATATTGATCGTGTTTGGCGAGCAGTTCCTATGCAGCTCGCGCAGTTATATGATGGCAACACAAAACGATTTCGTTTTAAGGATATTATTCCAGGAATACATCGTTACTCACGATTAGTTCATGTAATAGATTGGCTAAATTCAGCAGAATTAATACTTAAAGTCCCTATTGTAGATACGGTGAGGCAACCGCTACTGGGGTATGCAAAAGAAAATTTATTTAAACTATTCTTGTCGGATATTGGTCTTTTGGGTGCAATGATAGATTTGGATCCAAAAACAATTTTGGATAATGATTATGGTTCTTATAAAGGATATTTTGCAGAAAATTTTGTCGCGCAGCAAATACATACGGCCTCAAATGGCAAATCTATTTTTAACTGGCAAGAAGCACGTTTTGAGATTGAATTTTTGGTGGAGCATGACAATGATATTATTCCTATAGAAGTTAAGTCAGGTAGTGTGACACGCCTAAAAAGTTTGCAGCAGTTTCAAAGAAAGTATCAGCCAAAGAAAAGTGTCGTCTTTTCTGCCGATTTACCTAGAATCGATAAAAAAACACATCGACACTATTTACCTTTGTACTTAGCAGAGCGTATTTTTGATATTGTCGATGGTGTTTAAGGCGCACATTAAGCAGCGTTATCCAAAAAAACCTGTTATCCCGTGATCATTTCTTTTCTGGGGTTGTTGCATTCTGGCAGTGTCATCCCACGGTT
>JBKAGM010000021.1:0-30502 GCA_046290385.1 Gammaproteobacteria bacterium | reverse complement strand
AATCAGTGATGCCAACTGCTTGGTCAAGCGATTTGTATCCAATCAATGGTATAACCGCACTATCTAACCATATGTATTTATTATCTTTTCCAATAATTGCATGTTGGGTGGGAAGAACATCAAGAGTGTTATAATCTATGTTTTCGAGTATAATCTTTTTTTCGTTCATCTGTGAGTTTCTGAGTATATGAGACCTGAAAATGATAACAAAAAATAAACATCGGCGTCTATATTTGTTTTTTTATTTTCGCGCATTTTTTTAGCTATGAAATAGTAGTATTTGGAGGTGTTGCATTCTAACACTGTTATCCCTCGCATATACCGCAAGAGATAGGCGTCGGAGCACATTAGCTGCCTTACGTATAATCACCGTATAAAACGCAGTGTTTCTTCTGTTTCAGTGAATATATATTATCGTCACTTTGTGGAGGAAAATTTATGTTAGAAAATGAAATTGTTTTATCTGTTTATTTTTGTGGTACTGCTGGCAATATCAAGGATGAATCAACTTATATTGGTTTTTTTGCAAATATTACAGACGCGCTGGATGTTACAGAAAAATTGCCTGATACCATAACTGAAGACCATTATAAAATGGCTTTCGATGGTTGTGGTTATGTTTATGGACTCAGTGGGACTATTTTTGCATCGGGATTGGAAGAGCAGTGTCAGGTCGTTGTTGACAGGGTTAAATATTTACTTGATCAAGGGAAAATAATTAATCTTAATTTCCTTGGGCTGAGTCGGGGAGGTATTGCTGGGATATTTCTTGCTCAAAAGTTATCCGAAGTTGCGTCTACCAGATTGAAGTTGAATCTTGTTTTGTTTGATCCCGTTCCAGGCAATTTAATTATCAGTCAAAAGCTTTTTTTTAAGCAAACCGTTGCAGGTCAAGCTTTTGATTTGGAGCACTCATGTAACTTACAGAATATCTTGGTTATCTATCCACATGAACCTTTGCCTGACTTTCAGTTTCATGCGCCAGAATTTCCTGATTTTCCAGATTATACTCGAGTCAATGAGATTGTTGTGCCGGGGTGTCATCAGGGAGCGTTTTCTGGGGGTGCTGGGTCAGCTACCTCCAAGCTATTAGTTCTTCGGGCGTTACGGGGTTTTGGAACAATATTATTTAATATGTCAAATAGAGTAGAGGCTAATTTAGTCAAGCGTGCTTTACGCGAAATGGATCAGGCTTTGAGTGATACTAATGAAACAAAACGATGTGCCCACTCGAGAACTGGGGCTGAAATTGTTAGCCAGAAAGGGGATGGTACGGTTTTTGACTATTTAAATCCTTTGCATGCTCAATTGGCGCAAGAAGTTGGCCGAACTATTTATGAAAATCCGACTTTCAAGTATAAGATTGTGCGTAATGTAGAGCGTAAGTCGTTCAACGCTCCCGAAGGAAGTGTAGACAACAATTTGTTGGTTAGTTTCATAGCGCAGGTTAAGTTGGGGTTAAGTAATGCGAGTCAAGCATCGAGGAAAGCTCAGTTGCTTGATATATATATTAATGCGCTGAATGGCTCGGCTGAGCTTGGTGAACAGGAGTTGCAAAACGTTTTGCGTGATGTGTTAGCAACCGTGTTGCAACGAGAACGAAACGCATATAGTTTTTATCATACGACAACTTCAGGGTATGCTGGGCTTGAGGCGCTTCGAGATGAGCAATTTTCATTGCTCAGACAGTGGGTTTCCCCTGGCGCGAAAAAGTTGCGTTATCGTGACTTGAGGCAGTATGTTTTGAGTGAAAACAATGAAGCATATTTTAACTCAAAAAACAAAGATGCTACGTATGGTGCTATTGCAAGCAGTCTTGACGATTATAGCGCGGGCGAAGATCACTACCAAGCATTACTTAATAGACAATAATTAAAAATAGGAGAAAAAGATGAGACCACTATCTAAAAATGTTCGAGAACAAATAGTCGATAAGTTTGTTGAAGAAGCTTCGATTGAAAATGGGGAGTGGCCCCTTCAATCTTTTTCAATACTTGATTCTAACCATGGATATACGAAATCTGATGCTAAAAGAGATTTTGGGGAAATGTTTGAACGCATGCAGTTGCCTGATGAAGTGGCTGATTTTTTCGAATCCGATGAAGGGTATAAATTGATTGAGCCGGCAGTTAAGTATAATTTTCCAAACTGTATCGTGGTTAAGTTTTTGCGGTCGGGGATTGATTTTTCCGGCTTAGGTGAAATGTTATATGATTGTCTCGATATTAGTGTTAATCGCTTAGTGCTCGGATATCGTTTTTATGAAAGACCAAGAACAAAGTATGTGCCGGCTGTGCATGGTCTATTTCTTGGGGATGATGTGCAAATAGATTTTGAAAAACATTTGACGTCACTTTATATTAAATGCCAGGTGGTTGAGGCTTCTCGAGTGATAAGAATGCGAAATCCTGAGGGTATTGACGATGATGAAGGTTATGAAGTAAAGAGCACTTCGCCCGAGGAAGAAAAGAACGATGCGAAAGTTAAAATCGAATCTTTTGCGGTTGCACTGCAAAACTCTCCTGAAGAATCTGAGCTTTTCGCATCATTAGGCTATCATCGCAATGCATTATTTCGTTGGTTTGGGTTTGGCAAAACAGCAAGCACGCTTGAAGAGGTGCGTGAATTTGTTGAAGACCATCAGGGTCGGTGTTCGAATAGTTATTCTTAGTGTAGGGGGGGGTAAGCTGGTTTTTATGCGTCCCGCGCTTTATGCAAGGAGTTATTCCTATCAATCAACGAGTTACATCGCCCATGCGGCCCTTGGATAAATGTTGACAACGCGCTCGATTCCATCAAAATTCTTTCATTTTCATACAAGTTGTGTATAATGTGTCTTTTTTAACTCCTTGCCTAGGGATGGTCCTAGGCTGGAAAACCGAGAGGAGAAACTCATGAACCATTATGAAGTGGTTTTTTTGGTTCATCCGGACCAAAGTGAACAAGTTCCTGCAATGATCAAACGATACCGTGATATCGTCACAACTCGTGGTGGCAGCATCCATCGTTTAGAAGACTGGGGTCGTCGTACTCTGGCCTATCCAATACAAAAAATTCATAAAGCGCATTATGTCTTAATGAATATCGAATGTAATGATGAAGCCTTGAAAGAGCTGGAAAGCACGTTTCGATTTAATGATGCCGTGTTACGCAATTTAGTATTAAGTCGCAAATTGGCTGATACGAAGCCTTCGCCAATGATGAAAGACAAAGATGTTGTAAAACAAACGGCGAAAACACAGCAAGTACTTAAAGCCGAAGAAACGGTATAATTGAGGAGTTTATCATGTCATTTTCACGTAAAGCGAAAGTTTGTTATTTTACTGCTAACAAAATCGAAGCGATCGATTATAAAGATGTCGAGTTGTTGAAGAAGTTTATTACTGAGACCGGTAAGATTGTGCCAAGACGTATTACCGGCACTAATGCAAAGTATCAGCGTGAGTTGGCTCTTGCCATTAAGCGAGCACGATTTTTGAGTTTATTACCTTATACTGATAAGCACTAAGCTCATGTTGTTAGAGCGCGCGGCGAATTTTTTATTAAGTAAGCGGCGTAATCGCGTAGCGACTGCTTTGATTTTTTCATTGTGGCCAACATTTTTAGTAGCGTTGGGCATGATTGTTGTTGCTTTTGTCACGCTGCGTAAAAATCTTAAAGAAGGTTTTATCGTATTAGCTTGGGCAGTGTTGCCTTTTTTGGCGCACGCTTATGTGCAAAGCAGTTGGTTACCGTTAATTTGGGCAGGCATTGAATTTGGGTTTATCTGGTTTGCTGCAGGATTGCTCCGATATTTCGCGCAGTGGGCTTTAATTATTCAGGTTTTTGCTTTCCTTGGAATGGTGGTGGTAGGTGTTGTGCATCTTACGATGCCTGATGTGGAAGCGTCCTGGACGCAATCCATTTATCAGTATTTGCAGCAGATGCCAGTGCCTTCGGACATGCAGGCACACGATCAGGCAAGCTTGAAGGCGCTCGCGGGATTTTTATCTCAGTTTGCAACAGGCTTTGAAGTATTGACGGTGTCTGCCGGCGTGTTGTTTAAGTTGTTGTTGGCACGCTGGTGGCAATCTATAGTGTTCAATCCTGGTGCGCTTCAAAAAGAGTTGCATCACATACGATTAGATCGCTGGTTATCGTTGCTTTTGATAGCGATACTTGCATTTGCGTTCTTTCGTTTTAGTGTTGCGTTAGACGTGTTGCCGCCTATTGCTGCGGCATTTTTTGTTGCTGGTTTGAGTTTGTTGCATTTTGCAGTTAAGCCGCAAAAACTTAATTGGATACTGTTGTGTATCTTTTATGGTGGGGTGGTATTTTTATTTCCCTATCTCGCGCCGGTAGTTATCTTTATGGCGTGGATAGACAGTTGGTTGAATTTTCGTAAATTAATTACTTTAAAGAGAGGTGTATAATGGAAGTTATTTTGTTAGAAACAATTCCTAATTTGGGTGGTTTGGGCGATCGTGTAAAAGTTGCGCCAGGATATGGTCGAAATTTTTTAATTCCAAAACAAAAAGCAGTACCTGCAAATGAAGCGAATATCGCAGAATTTGAAGCGCGACGTGCTGAATTGGAGCGTGCAGAGTCTGAAAAACTAAAAGAAGCAGAAGCGCGCAAAGAAAAAATGTTAGACCTAAGCGTGGTTGTTAAAGCACGTTCTGGCGATGAGGGAAAACTTTTTGGTTCTATTGGTGTTCGCGAGATCTCAGAAGCGGTCACTGAATTAGGTGTTGAGCTTCGCAAGAGTGAAGTCCATCTTTCTGAAGGCCCAATTCGTGTGTTGGGCGAGCATGAAGTACACTTGCAATTGCATAGTGAAGTGACTTTGACGATCAAGGTGGATGTTGTGCCGGAGGAAACCGCCGGGGAGTAAAGGATTATGTCGCTAACCGATGTCGCGCAATTTAAAGTACCACCGCATTCGATAGAAGCAGAACAGGCGGTGCTTGGTGGCTTGATGCTAGATAATCAGGCTTGGCATGCGGTCGAAGATAAATTGATGGCGGAGGACTTTTATCGTCGAGAACACCGCCTCATTTATCATGTGATTCGTACGCTTTTGGCGGAAGATCAAGCAGTTGATGTTTTGACCGTCGCCGAAGCGCTTAAGAATCGTGACGAAATCGATAGCATCGGTGGCGAAGTTTACTTGTTTGAGCTCGCAAATAACATTCCTAGCGCAGCTAACATAGCATCGTATGCGACTATTGTGCGCGAAAGATCCGTCATGCGCCGATTGATCACCTTGTCAAACGAAATAGCGACACAAGCTTATCACCCCGAAGGAAAACCTTTAACAGAACTCCTAGATGAAGCAGAGCGTAAAGTCTTTAGCATTGCAGAACAAAGTGCGCGCGGGCAAGGGCCGCAGAGCATTAAAAATCTACTTGCCAATGCCGTTGAGCGTATCGATACTTTATATCACGCCAATGAATCGATTACAGGTATACCCACAGGTTATGATGACTTTGATGAGATGACATCGGGTTTGCAAGAGTCTGATCTCGTCATCATTGCGGGGCGGCCATCGATGGGTAAAACGGCTTTAGCATTAAATATGGCAGAGCACGCTGCGGTGCGAGAAAATAAACCTGTTTTAGTTTTTAGTATGGAGATGTCCGGATCATCATTAGCCATGCGTCTGTTATCTTCCATTGGACGTATTGATCAACACCGTGTTCGTACCGGAAAGCTTACTGACTCTGATTGGCAACATCTAACCGACGCATTAGGAAAGCTCTCTGAAGCAAAACTCTATATTGATGATACACCTGCTTTAACACCGTCGGAAGTGCGTGCACGAGCACGACGGTTAGCAAAAGAAAGCGGTGGTCTGGGTTTGATTGTCGTGGATTATTTGCAATTAATGCAAGTCCCAGGCGCTAATGAAAATCGTACGTTAGAGATTTCTGAAATTTCGCGCTCATTGAAAGCATTAGCAAAAGAGCTCAATGTGCCAGTCATTGCTTTGTCACAGTTAAATCGTGGCCTAGAGCAGCGTGCGGACAAGCGTCCTGTCATGTCTGATTTAAGGGAGTCTGGTGCTATCGAGCAAGACGCCGATTTGATTGTTTTTATTTATCGCGACGAGGTTTACCACGAAGATTCACCTGATCGTGGTATTGCAGAAATTATTATTGCTAAACAACGTAATGGGCCGATTGGTAAAGTGAAGTTAACATTCTTAGGGCAATATACGCGTTTTGAAAACTTTGCACCCCAAGCGGTGGCGTCGGAGTATGTTTAATAAATTACAAGACTTATCGTCTTTGCAAGAAGAGTTTGCGAGTCAATCTCGACGAAGCAATCGATCTCCGTTCATTGTTTTTTTTATTGCAACGTTGCTATTCTCACTTACTCAGATTAAACCAGGCATTATCGATCACACTACCCGTTTTGTTGATTTTGTTCGAGCCATGTCCTCCAATGGTGTGACTTTTTTCCCTATTATCGAAGGACATCCTTATCCAGACTACTTATTTGGTGCGCCCTGGCTAATGACTATCAGCGCTAAACTCTTTGGTCATTTATCTTTTATGGCCATTGGTTTTCCGTTTGCTGTGACCGGGGCCTTGATTCTAGTGATGATTTATAAACTTGTTTCAGAGCATGATGTACAGTGGGCTTGGTTTAGTGTTTTATTTGCAGGTTTGTGTTGGCGTTTTATCGAAGAAGTTCAAACGTTTGGTTTGGATTTATTTCCTACTTTGGCGTCAGTATTGTGTGTGTATCTGTTGGTGCGTGAACGCAAGGGGGCGCTTTTGTCTTGTGTTATGCGTGTTGGCGCAGTGTTGTTTGTTATGATGTTGAGCTTTTTTTTGCGTGGCCCCATGGGTATTGTCATTCCTGCCGCTGTCGTCACTTGCTACTACGTTGTTGAAAAACGGTGGAAAGCACTTTTGGTATTTTGGTTTTTTGCGTTTTGTTTGTTAGTCGTTTGTGTTTTAGGAATGTTGCTAGCAGCTTATTGGCAAGGTGGAAATGCGTTTTTGAATAAAGTAATGGATATGCAAGTGTTTGAGCGGTTTTCTAAAGACCACTCATGGCAGCCTTATTATTATTTTACATTAGGCTTAGCCAATTATGCTTTAACATCTTTATTTGCGGTATGGGTGGTTTGGCGAGAGCGTCAAAATATTTTTTCTCGTGATTCAAAAACATCAACATTGCTCTTGCTTTGTGTTTTTTGGACGTTGATTGTTTTGATTGGAATGACAATTCCTCATACGAAACGCGAGCGTTACGTGTTGGCGATTGTACCTGCAATAGCAATATTAGCAGGGTATCTTTTTCATTCGAAATTCAAAAATACCGTCTCGCAAAAGGTTTTGTTGGCTATTGCAAACATCATTCCTTGGGGGATTTTAGCGTCAGTTTTAGGGGTCTTAATCTATAATCAATTTGCAGCAACGTCGTTAGTTTTTCTTTATCGCCCTGCCTTGATCAGTTTGATAGTGATTTTATTCTTTTGGATGTTGTCGCAATGGCGTTTCAAATCTCTCGCATATCAGCTTGCAGTTGTATTCTTGTGTGTGGCGAGCATTACGGTCTTTAATGCCTATGTGCTAAAACCTATTGGTTTTTATCAGGTTTTAGCGTTACATGAAGATCCGCCTACTTATTTATAAGCCTTTCTGTCATCAAGCAAGAGTTGATTTATATAGGTTAACCTAGCATAATTGATTGGTTACTCTAGTGTATTACTAGATAGTTTCTTAATATCCATGAGGAGTTGTTTATGAATAAATTAAGTGTGTTTGCCGTGACGTTAATGATGGCGGCAGTGTTGACAGGTTGTGCTGATACGACGAAACAAGATATCGGTACAGTTACTGGCGGGGTTATTGGCGGTTTGGTCGGAAGTCGTTTTGGTGGAGGTAGTGGGCAAGTGGTTGCTGCCGTTGCGGGTACTGTTGTCGGTGCAGTCATTGGTGGCGCGATTGGTAAATCTATGGATAAGACTGATAAGCTTGCAGCACAAAAAACATTAGAGTCTACACCCACAGGTCAAAGCGCGACTTGGAAAAACCCTGACACAGGTAATAGCTATACGATGACTCCAACCAAAACCTATCAAGCGCATGGTACGTATTGTCGTGATTATGTTACGAATGCATGGATTGATGGTCAGCAACAACAAGTTCATGGTACAGCATGTCGTAAAGCGGATGGCTCATGGCATAATGTGAATTAGTGTAAGTTTAGTTTTGCTAGCCTTGTTTCTAAAAATGAGGCTAGCAGTTTTCCTTTAAAGAGTATCTTAAAATTAAAACGAAACAAATTTTCACTTGTCAGTCCTGCGGCTCGCAACACTCTAAATGGGTGGGCCGTTGTCCTGATTGCTCCGATTGGAATACCCTCGTTGAAGATGTCGACGTTGGGAAGCATCATTCCAATCGTTATCTCGGGGGTTATGCGAAGGAATCTCAACAAACGGTTTCATTTTTAGAAAATATTCCTTTTGAAAAAGAAGTGCGTGTTACAACAGGCTTTGGTGAACTCGATCGTGTTTTAGGCGGCGGTTTGGTCGAAGGTTCAGTTGTATTGATTGGTGGTGATCCAGGTATAGGTAAATCAACATTACTTTTAGAAGCGCTTTGTCGTATCAGCGAAAAAAATGCAGCGTTGTATGTGACAGGTGAAGAATCTTTGCAACAAGTTTCTATGCGTGCAAAGCGATTGAGTTTGTCTGCTGCGCGATTGCAGGTGCTTGCAGAAACTCATGTGGAACGCGTCATCCAACAAGCAATACAACACGACCCTAAAGTCTTGGTGATCGATTCTATACAAACATTATTTAGCAACGAAATTAGCTCGGCACCCGGTTCGGTGAGTCAGGTGCGAGAGTGTGCAGCAAAACTTGTTGCCTTTGCAAAACAATATCATGTTGCATTATTTCTGGTAGGTCATGTGACAAAAGAAGGAGCCATTGCTGGGCCGCGCGTCTTAGAACACATGGTCGATTGTGTTTTGTATTTTGAGGGCGATCGTAGCTCACGCTTCCGTGTGATTCGTGCGATTAAAAATCGTTTCGGTGCGGTGAATGAATTAGGCGTTTTTGCAATGACAGATAAAGGGTTGCGAGAAATTAATAATCCTTCCGCGTTGTTTTTATCGCACATGCAACACTCCACGCCTGGCAGTATTGTTATGGCAACTTGGGAGGGGAGTCGACCGTTGCTTGTTGAAATGCAAGCGCTTGTTGATACAAGTTACTTGGGGAATCCAAGGCGTGTTTGCGTTGGCTTAGAACAAAATCGTTTATCGATGTTATTAGCTGTGCTAAACAAGCATGCGCATGTGGCGACACACGATCAAGATGTTTTTGTTAATGTGGTTGGTGGTATGCGCGTCACAGAAACCGGTGGTGATGTACCGCTGTTATTATCCGTATTGTCTAGTCTCAAAAATAAAGTGTTACCACGTGACTTGATGGCTTTTGGTGAAGTCGGGTTAGCTGGAGAAATTCGACCTGTTCAAGGTGGCCAAGAGCGTATTCACGAAGCATTAAAGCACGGATTTAAAACAGCGATTGTTCCAAAGGCAAATGCCCCTAAAAAAGTTATGAAAGGTATCGACGTTATCGGCGTAGAGCATTTTGATGGCGTGATGAGTGCAGTTTTTCAATAAAATATAGGCCCCATGCTTTATAGATTATCATCCCGCGGTTTATCCGCGGGATCTCTAAAAACCTGCTTGTAAATCTTATTTTATTTATTGCTATCTCTTAGATGTTGATAATAAGCAGCAGTGCAGTATTTCTCAGGTGGATATGCTGCACGGAATGCGTGCCCCACAATCAGTTCGCGAGGCATATCAAGCTTATCTTTGTTATTCTCCATGAATTTTAATACGACGTTTACCATTTCACGATTTGTTGTTGAAGGGAGGCAAACACCGCTCGTTTGCTGTGCTAACGTTTTTGCAGATACGTTTTGATTTTGCATGACAATAGCAAGGTTGTTAAAGCTCACTCCACCATGCATGCCTTGCAAATATTCAACGCATTCGCGAGCCTGTACAATCACCTCAACCGGTTGTTGACGAATTTGTTTTTCGCTCATATCGAAAACTTTACTTGCGCTAGTACAATCAACATAAAGCTTTTTAGCTGAAGTATACGCAAAGCTTGATACAGAGAATGCCAGGAGAATAAAGCCAAGGATAAGAGAAAAAATACGCCTATTAATGAGTAAGTTAATCATATAGTTGCATCCTTGTGTTAGTTTTCATACCCTTAGAGTATAGACTAAAAAAGGAGAGTTTATATGTCTCATACCATTCATAGTAAAGGATTAACAGGCGGTTCTTTATTTTATATGTTGTTTATTGGTGGTTTTTGCGCATTGGGTGTCATCTTGATTTTGTTCGGTATTGCTGCATGGACGGGAGCAGAGGTTGTTTTTTATAACAACCAAGCTGTCGTTGGCGTCAAAGGGTTTTTGTTGAGTCTTGTGCTTATTCCTATTGCCGCTGTGATCTATGCGTTTTTCAATTGGCTGATTTTGGTTTGTGGTATTTGGATTTTTACGAGATTTAAAGCGCTTAATTTAAAATATAAAGATTAAAAAAAACGCTAGCATCAAAGATGTTAGCGCTCAGAAAGTTGAGATGGAGGTCTCAAGTCTTTAAATAAATTGCCTGCGTGGGCTCAAAGTTATCCTAGCCACAGTGGCTCCCGGTTTTAGACTTCGCCGGGAGTCACTAGTCTAGCCTTGCTTTCATGCTCGTTGCCTTTGCAAAAAAGCGTAGGAGCTTGCCCAGGGTAGTGTCACCAGGGTCGGTAATACTTCCATCGCGTATTCCCCGTATACATGACACTGGAATATTTGACCCTAGTGCGATTAAACCTTCTGAATACCCTTCTATCATTAATAGCTTGTTGAGCATCCATTGGTAGTATTTTGCTTCAGTAGAATATCCTAGCAAATCATCATAATAGCTCTCGCCGATGTATGAATTTGCGGACTGCCCAAAGCGATCGTCTCGTTCAAAACTGATTGCGTGATTGAGTGCTGCCATAGTCTCTCCCTCTCATATTGTTTCCATGACAAATTGAATTCGTAACTTCAATAATACTCATTATGAGAATAATGTCAATAATATTTTTCAAAAAAAGAATTTATTACAATAAAATTTGCTAAATATGAATGACAGTGCTACTATTTGATCTAATGAAATGAAAAGGAGAGCATTTATGACAACCAGCATATCATTCTCTCAGAAGATGGGGAAACGTTTGTGTGCCGCGCGACGCGTTATATACGATACTGCAAAAGACTTTGCTAAAGCCCATGATGTTCCCGCATCGACTTACTCGCAGCATGAAACAGGTAAGCGCGCGTTAAATTCTGACACTTTAGTTAAATACAGTGAAGTGCTTGGTGTCGATCCAGGTTGGTTGCTAACCGGAAAAGGTATGCCTTATCCTAACGAAACAAGCACAGAAAAGCAGGCCTTGCTCTATAGTTATCTTGACGAATACGATAAAGCGCAACTTTATGACTCTACCCCGACGACTTTAATCATGGGAGATATGGCAAAAGTTGATATTCCTGTTTTCAAAGCAGTCTTAAAGTCATTATTAGAGCTTGTCCAAAAAGAGACATTGACTATCGATGCCGATACGATGATTGAATTTTCTATTGATGTTTACAATAGTGTCGCTCAAACATCCGCGAGTTTTGATGATAAAGTTAAAATGATTGAATTATCGATCAGTTCATTGTTGCGTGGTATGGCTTCTCAAACATCATCAGAAGGTAAAGAAACGGCTAGTCGCTGATTGAAAAAAATGATTAAAAAGCATATCATCTAACGACTGGGAAAGGGAGTTGTCGATGCTACATCAGGAAGCGGGAAATATATCATTTCGGCATCAGTTTGAGATTCGTAATGCGCTCAAAGATGCACTCGGATACTTAGGGATTATTCATATCTCTATGGATCTAGTACGCCCAGATGGTGAAATGATTATTTTGTCAGGAACCCCATCTCACGCCTATGAAATCTGTTCTCGTGGTTACGATCGTTATGATTCAACTATTTCTCCAGAGTATTATCAAAATCATTCCTTCTATTGGTGGTATAACGTTGAACATAAAGGTTGCGGGCGTGAGATTAATTATATTCGTCGGGTAAAACTAGGTTTTTTCTATGGCTTTATGCTTGTGCGTCGTTGGGATGATTTTTATCTTGTATATTCATTTGCTGCGGGTCGAAAAGAAGCAAACTTTATCGAAAAAGCTTATGATTCATTGAATGACTTATTGCGTATTGGCGATGAGATTTATATGAATCTTCGTGGATTGTATGCGCAATACACCGATGAATTTGTACCGCCGCTTATCGATCAGTTTTATCCTTTTGTGCCAGGCAAGCCTATCCCGCGTTATAGTAACTACTATCAGAGCCGTGAAGGGTTGATGATGCCGCGTGCTCATGAGGGCGGAAAGGTATTTCATGGACTACAACTTGTTGTCGATAATGACCTAGTCGAGCAGGGTTAAATAAAGTGAAACAATGAAAGATTGGCATCAATACATCGTTGGTTGTGCTATTGGCAATATGATGGAATGGTATGACTTTATTCTCTACGGTTTTTTTTCTTCCATTATCGCAAGTTTGTTCTTTCCGCATCACGATAAGTTCACAGGGCTATTATTAACCTTCACCGTTTTTGCGAGTGGTTGTTTTATTCGTCCGTTTGCAAGTCTTGTGTTCGGACACATTGGTGATACTTTAGGACGTAAGCTGGCTATCATTATCACGATATTTTTTATCACACTTTCAACAACTGCAATGGGGTTGTTGCCAACGTATGAAACGGCGGGTATTTTAGCGCCAATATTGCTAGTTATATGTCGACTCTTACAGGGCGTCGCTGTCAGCGGTGAGGAAATGGGGGTGGCTGTTTTATTGTCTGAGACTGCAAAGGACAATGAACAAGCGTTTGTGGGCAGCGTCGTCATTGGCACTGTGAATGTAGGATTATTTTTAGGTGCATTGAGTGCATTAGCGATTTTTCATTTTTTTAAAGGCGCTGCCTTAATGCAATATGGTTGGCGTATACCATTTTTAGCTTCATCGATTCTAGGAGTGATCGCGCTATGGGCGCGTCTGAAAGCAATCGAGTCGCCTGTTTTTAAATCGATGAGCGAGAAAAAACAAGTGTTGAAGTCTCCTGTGTCGTATGTGTTGCGTTATCATGTGCCGCAAATTATTAGAGGTGTTTGTATCAGCGCTATTTTTGGAGTAACAGCTTATTTGTTTGCTGTATATTTGCCGGCATATTATGTTCATGATTTGGGTTTTGCTCAGAGCACAAGCTTAAAATTTTCAACCATTAGCTTGTTTATTATGGCGATCATTATACCTTTATTGGGTTGGTATGCTGACAAAGTGGGTGCGCGTCGAATGATGGTTGTAGGGTGTGTTGGTTGTGTGTTGTTTGCGTATCCAGTTTTTAGTCTGCTCGTAAAACATTCTATTTTATCGGCTGTGTTTGCAGATGCAATGTTGATGGGATGTTTGGCATGCATTTCTGCCTCGTTTCTCCCGCAGTTGATGTCACTATTTCCTTCTAACGTCAAATATAGTGGTGTATGCATTGCCTATAATATTGGAATGACGCTATTTGGAAGCACAGCGCCGATTATTGCTTTGCAAATGCAGCATACTTTTCATAGTCGTATTGCACCGTTTGGGTATTTAATTGTAGTAGCAGTGATAGCGATGTTGGGTGTGTTAGTTAGCGATATAAAATGGCACCGCTTAGGTTTTCATCAACACATCATGGTGCAGCAATGACGATTTTACGCATGGGACATCCACTATTAAATTGTCGTAGCGAAGAAGTTTTAGATTTTAATTCTCCTGATCTCGATGGTATTGTTGAGCAGTTGTTGGAGTATCGAGATCGATTCGAGGGCGCAGGCTTAGCTGCGCCGCAATTGGGTATTGCAAAACGTATCATTTGTTTTGGAGGTAAAACAAAGCGCTACCCTGAAGCTGGCGCGAGTCCCGTTCGCATATTAATTAATCCAATAATCGAACCCTTGAGTGATGAAATTGAATCTGGTTGGGAAGGATGTTTAAGTGTTCCCGGTCTGCGAGGCTTAGTAGATCGCTTTGAATATATTCGTTATACAGGCTTTGATGTGGCAGGAAATCAAATATCTGCCGAAGCTTCTGGTTTTGAAGCGCGCGTTTTACAACATGAAGTTGATCATTTGGATGGCATATTATTCCCTAAACGCATTAAAGACTTTGCTCATTTTGGTTTTGAAGAAGAGTTGGTGATATAGGCTTTAAAATGTCATCATCCATGATTGAGCAACACTTACAATGGATTGCTTCGTCGCGCTGCGCGCTTCTCGCAATGACGACCGTAGGGGTAGGCGCCCACGAGGTGCAATGATGGGCGCAGAGGACAAGCCCTAAAAGTACAACACTATGTCCCGCGGCTTGTCCACGGGACCCATAGGCTCATAGGAGCCTCCGCTACCTTCGTTTAAGTTCCCGCAAAGGCAGCCTTCTTAAATGAAGTATTTCCCCGGCATGCTGCCCGCCTTTTGGGCCGTCATTGCGAGAAAGATTTGCGTAGCAAATTTGACGAAGCAATCCATTTTCAAAAAATAGAAATGAAATGACGCACTATTGTATTTGTTTAGCAAAGGATGCCAGAAAATTAATTTATTTTCAGGGTCTGTTGCATTCTATGACTGTCATCCCGCGGTTTATCCGCGGGATCTCTAAAAATCAACAACCTATGGTTATTGATTTGCTATAAAGCAAATTGTATAAATTTAAGGATTCCTTAAGCTAGAGTTGTTAATATCATGGTTTAATAATAAAAATGTGGGGGTCAATATGTCACATCCATCAACCCATCAGTGTACGTTTTTGAGTGATGAGGCTCAATCTGACCAAGTATTATGGCTTCAATTTTGCTTGGGAAGCATGATAGAGCGATGGCGTCCACGTTTGGTTGTCTCGATGATTTTTGTAGCTGCTGTTGTTGGCAGTGTTTTTGCATGGATTCATCAGCAAAGTTTATATAATGAATATCACAGTTCGCTTGAAGCATATAATAACAGCGGTTGCAAAGATTTGACCGATGACAAAGCAACTTGGGGAATGGATTCGTGTTCTACGGAAACAATACATTATACTAACCAGCACAACAAAGATTATGATGATGAAGATGCTCTTTGGAGTTGCTATATATACAAGGGTTTAGAGGGCTCGGAGTCAGAGGACTGTCTAGAGCTTTGTCTTGCTGTGTGTGATGAAAAGTCTGCAATGTATGGTAATGCTATTATAGCTACTACCCTTGGAATAGCCGGTGTTTTTTCAGCCATGTCTTGCTTATTGCTGATCCAGAAAGATTGTGACTATGCCTCTGCTCGTATAACTAATCGAAGATACGATAATTATCCAATTCTCGGTGGATACAGTGATAGTGATAGTGATGACGAGTCGAATGCTCAAGATAATGAATGGAGTTTCTGGGATTTTTTCCCGTGTAAAAAAGGTAAAGAAAAGACAGCTAACTTAGAAGAAGAATATGGAACTTTTTATGATGATCAAGTTAATGGTCTTCAGATGCAACCTATGCAGATGGGCAGTTCTGTATAAAACAACATATAAAATGTGTATTATTTAAAAATTTTAAAAAATGAGGTGAAAAAACGATATGTTCCGTTCGACAAATAACAAGGATTCTTTTCTCGATACTGCAACCGAATCAGAATGGCTCCAATGGTTTCAGTTGTGTTTAGGTGAGATCATTACGCATCGTGGGATATGGTTGACGTTCGTGTTATTTTGGACGAGTGTTCTTACCGGTGCTGTTTATTTGATTAAAGCGGCTGACAGTTTGGAAGGGGAATATCATCATTTGCTACATGAGTTTGATAATAGCGGGTGTCGCGATTTGATTCCTGATTCTGCAACATGGGGGATTGCATATTGTTCGACGCATTCGGAAAAAAATCTTGATGATGAATTGTGGAGTTGTGATGTTTTTACTGGGTTTAAGGTTTTGAATGAAACATATGATTGTCTAACTGCCTGTGATGATGTGTGTAGTACGCGTAATGATATGGAGAATGACATGCTTGGTCTTGTTTTTATGTTGATTTTTTCCGTAGTCATTTCTGCTGGAATTTTTCGTATTTTTAGGGATAAGCTGCCTTGTTCTCTTGCTTCTCAACGATTGTTTATGAATAGTGAAGAGCGGCAAAGCCTTTTGGTTGAATCTGGCGATGATACTGGTGACGTTGCACATTCGCAACCTTCTGATAAATCTCTTTTTGATGCGGTGACTAGTCTTTTTTGTCCAGAAAACCATGAAAAACAAGCGACTTTTCAGGTAGTTGAGTTTCGCACTTTTGATAATGGCCGCCCCCAAGATTTAGAGATGCAGGACATGACAAATATGCGTTACGGAAAATAAATTTTTTAAAAACATATCGTTTAATATTTCCTTAAGCTAGAGCTGGTAGATTCTGCCAAATTATAAAAAAGCAGGAAATGGCTATGCTACAAGCCCAACAGCAATATACAAGTTTGAATACTAATAACTCTGTGGAATCATTATCATGTTTTCAATTGATTTTGAGAGAAGTGAATGCTCATTCATGTCAATCTTTTGCCAGCGTATCGTTATTGGCTGTTGGTTTTTTCGGTATAAGTTATTCTATTTATTATACGTTAACTTTAAAATTTCAATATGATGCTCAATTGAACGTATTTAGCGATAGTCAGTGCTTGCCTGCTCAAAATGCTGATAGAACGTGGATGATGGATCATTGCTTTGCGCATGATGTTTCGAATAATGCTATCAAACATGGATTTTGGAGTTGCAATGATGTGAAGGGAAGTGGAGAAGATGGTTATGCATGTCAGCCAAGTTGTGTTGAGTTATGCGACATGCTTCAAGATATGAATTATTCTAATATTGCAGGTTTTATTTGTTTGTTTTTGTTTTTTATTCCTGGTCTAGTTTTTTGTTTTTCTAAGAGCGTTGTTGATTCTGAGAGGAGAGTTGAACAGACTTCTTTCGAAAATCAAATGACTGTTTATGAAAATAATTTTGATCATGGTTCTGGTATCAGCATGATTTAATGCGGTGATGGCGCAGCATTTTCTTTATTTCAAGACGCGGCGCAGATTTAATCCCCAAATTTAGCCACGTTTTTATGTTCTGTTTAATCAGTTTTTTTCATGTTACGCTTCCTTCATGAAAAATGAAATGGACATTTTGAACCATGGAAAATCGCATGATGCATTTTTTGCAAGCATGATGACAGATTTAGATGTGGTAAAGGATTTCTTGTCGAGTTATGTCGATAAGAAATTGTTAGCATATATTAATCTCAATGAGATTGAGATTTGTAAGGATAAACAGATTCTGCCAGAGCTCAAGCATAAATCTACAGATATGGTGTATCGTGTGAAATTGGTTCCTGATCAAGAGATGTTTATTGCCTTGCATGTGGAGCATCAGTCGAAAGAAGAAAAAAACATGCCTTTGCGTTGTTTGCAATATCATGCAACGATTATGGAGAACCATTTGAAAATCTATGGAGATATTCCTTTGGTTTATACTATCGTTTATTACAATGGCCAAAAGCCATGGAGATCATCTTCCGATTTGCGTGACTTAATCCGTGCCCCAAAAGCTTTGATAGAAGAGTTTGCCTTAAAGCCTTTTAAGCTTGTTGATTTAAATAAAATTGAAGATAAAAAATTACGAGAACAAAAGCTCGCGGGAATAATGAGCATGCTGATGAAGCATATCCATCAACGTGATTTGTATCATGTGTTGATGAGTTTGGTTGAAGAGATCAAGCAGTTTGTGGCGAGCGCACATTCAAATCATATTGATCATATGGTATATTACGTAATGAAAACAGGCAGGTATCTTCAGAAGCAAGATGTCGCAGATTTTGTTGATCAAGTCATGTCTAAAGAAGATGGAGAGCGGCTTATGACAGTAGCAGAACAATATTTTCAAGATGGTAAACAAGAAGGTATTTTACAAGGCATGCAGCAAGGTCAGCAGCGGGGTATCCAGGAAGGGAAGCAGCAAGGCATGGAAGCGGCTTGTCGGACTGTTGCCAGAAATATGCTTGCAAAAGGAATGGCTATTGATCTCGTGAGTGAGTTAACGGGCCTTTCCGTGTCGCAAGTAGAGGCTTTGGAATTTTTCGTAGAATAGGTTGCTAGTGGTTGATTTTGTTTCCATAAACTCTGTCGAAAATAATTTTCGCCCTTGCATAAAATCCATTAGGCACGTTCACAAATCCATTAAATGGCAGACCGATAGGTTTGATTTTAATGAGTGCTTCATGAATTTTTTCAGCATCTGACGCATCCATTTGATCGTTTAGAACAACCATTGGGTCGGGGATGTGCGTCATCGTTTTTAAGATGCGCATATTATCAGCGTCAGGATGGCTGTCAAAACCTTTGTCATAAACAGATCCACCATCGACTTCGCCTTTTAGTAAAGCTCTGAATAAGCGTCTGCTCGTATGATAGAACTGATGGCTAGAAAAATAGGTTTTGTAGTCGATGCCGATTTGTTGGAAATAATAAACAGTGTAAGCAAAGCTGCCTGCGGCGTATTTTTCAGTAAATCCGAAAGGTTTGTTTTTTAGTTCTTTTATAGAATGAATGTCATGTTTCTTTGGTGTAATGATGTAAGCAGAATAGGTGAGAGAGTGTTCATTTTCTTTGTTTTCATGCGTGGACACTAAGAGTGGTTTTAGTTGGTCATTTCGTTTTTGCGCGAAAAAGAAAGTCATCACTTTAATGTAGGCGATATCAATATCACCTTTAGCTAAGTCTTTGGCGAGTTCTTTGCGACTTTTGTAGACTTTTAATTTAAAATCTAATCCCGTTGCTTCTCCAAGTTGGGCGAGAAGGTTTTTATAGCTAGGAAGTTGTTGGTTGATAGATAGCCCCGACCAATCAGATAGTTCGATACCAAACGTGTACGTTTTTGCTGCGCAGAAAATGGGAAAAAATAAAATAAAGAGTACGCATAGGATCTTTTTCATTCGCCAACCTTTTCTTCACTTTTTTCAGAACGTCTTAACACTTCGCCTGCTAAGGCTAAGTAAGCGGTTGCTCCTGTGCATCGTTCATCGTAATGGATAACAGATTTTGCATGGCTAGGTGCTTCGGCCACGCGCACGTTGCGAGGAATCGCTGTGCGATAGATATGGTTAGGGAAATGTTCATGTAATTGTGCCGATACATCTTGTGAGAGTAAATTTCGATTATCATACATCGTTCTTAAAATACCTTCGATGTGTAGTTGGGGGTTGGCTGCTGAACGAATTTGTTCGATCGTGCTTAATAAGTTCGATAAACCTTCTAATGCATAGTATTCACATTGTAATGGGATCAAAACGGAGTCTGACGCAACAAGAGCATTGGCCGTCAACATGTTGAGCGAGGGCGGACAATCGATAATAATGTAGTGATAATTTTCTTTGATCGGTTCGAGTGCTTGCATGAGTCTTTTTTCGCGTTGATCGAGGCTGATCAAACCCATTTCGGCTTCGGTTAAATCACTGTTTGAAGGAAGCACATCATGGTTTGCAGGTGACCGTTTTACCACTTGATCGAATGTTGCCGTACCTAATAACAATTCATTACATGTTGGGTGGCATTGGTTTGTATCGAGACCGCATGCCATGGTGGCATTGCCTTGAGGGTCCAAGTCTATGAGTAAAACTTTGCGCTTCATCATTGCCAGTGCGGCCGATAAATTAACGGAGGTGGTGGTTTTACCCACGCCGCCTTTTTGATTTGCTATGGCAATAACTTTGCTCACGAACTAACAACCCTTTAACGTTAAGATAACTACGTGTCGTTCACCTTCAAGACCACAAATTTGTAATTTTTTAATGGTGGTTACTTCAAATCGATCGGGAATGTCCGCGAGTTCTTCTCTGGGCATAACGCCTTTCAGAGCAATGAATCGCCCTTGTTTGGCAATCAAGTGCTCAGTTTTCTTCAACATGTCCGATAAATTACTAAAGGCACGACTTACTATGCTATCAAATCTTATGCTCGGTGAAAATGACTCTACGCGATGATGTATGATCTGAACATTATTTAATCCAAGAATTTGTTTTATATGAGTCAGAAATGCCGTTTTCTTGCGATTACTGTCGAGCAACGTAAATGTTTTATTTGGGTAGCAAATGGCCAAAGGTATCCCTGGAAGCCCAGGGCCTGTGCCAACATCTAATATATGATCGCCATGAAGTAAATGTCCTACCATAAGGCTGTCGACAATATGTTTCGTCATTTGTTCGTTCGGGTTGGTGATGGCCGTAAGATTGTATGTCTTATTCCATTTGTTGAGGTCTTCTAGGTATTGAACGAATTTGGGGATGTTGGTAGAGAATCGCTCAAGCTGGTTTGTTGTTAAAAGTTTTTCAAAAGGCTTCATGATGGTTTTTAGTATATCCTGGTTCTTGTCAGCAGTTTTTAGATTTATTTTACGTTATAATGGCGGCTTTACAAAGAGGGTCTCTTATGAGTATTGACAATAAACATTGGATAACAGAGGTCTGCGAAGGTGCGGGTATCGCTTTTTCATTTAAAATGAAGGCCAAGGTGCATGAAGAACAAACGCCATTTCAGAAATTGGAAATCTATGAAACGGAAGAGTTTGGTTATTTGATGTTGCTCGATGGGTTTATGATGCTAACCTCGCGAGATAATTTTTTATATCACGAAATGATGTCGCATCCCGCCTTGTTTTCTCATCCGGACCCTAAAAAGGTTGTTATCATTGGTGGAGGTGATTGTGGGACGTTGCGAGAAGTTTTAAAGCACACCACCGTTGAGTTAGCACATCAGATCGACATCGATGAGCGCGTAACACGATTGTCTGAAAAATATTTCCCTGAGCTTTGTGAGTCTAACGATGATCCGCGTGCGAAATTAGATTTTATTGATGGCGTTGCATGGATGAAGACGGTGGCGCCGGGTTCTATTGATGTGATTATCATCGATTCTACCGATCCGATTGGTCCGGGTGAAGGGTTGTTCTCGACGGCATTCTACCAGGATTGCTTTAAAGCGCTGTCTGATCATGGCATCATCGTACAGCAGAGTGAATCGCCACTATTACATTTCGAGACCATCATTCAACCTATGTATCAAAAGTTCGCGAAGGCCGGTTTTGTTGATACGCAAACCTTTCATTTTCCACAGCCTTGTTATCCATCTGGCTGGTGGTCTGCAACAATGGCGATAAAGAATGGAGCTCTTGATAGTTTTAGAGAACAAGATGCGCGTGATAAAACGTTTGCAACGCGTTATTATACGAGTGATCTTCACAAGGCGGCGAAAGTGCCTCCTGCGTTTATGAAGGAAAAAACATGCTAACAAATATTATTGATGACTTATCGCAAAAACTAAGTGAAGGCTTGCCAGAAGATATGCAAGGCATGCGCGCAGACATGAAAAAATATTTCCATGCAGTTTTACAATCGCAGTTTGAAAAATTAAACATAGTGACTCGTGAAGAATTCGACGTGCAGAAAAAAGTATTAGCTCGCACGAGAGAAAAGCTAGAAGCATTGGAAAAACAGCTTGCCGACAAGGATATTTAAATGGATAAAACTTTCGGGGTCGATGACGTCAAGGTCTTCGATGAAAAAATACTATATAAAGGATTATTTGGTTTAAAGAAAATAACCTTATCATATCGCTTATTCGATGGTGCAATGAGCGATCGTATCGAGCGTGAATGCTTCACTCGTCCTGATGCCGCTGCTGTTCTGCTTTATGACCCTAACCTCCAGAAAGTTGTATTAATTGAGCAGTTTCGTGTAGGTGCGCTAGGATATCCTGATAAATCACCATGGTTGTTTGAAATTGTGGCGGGCATTTTTGATTCTGGTGAGAACGCAGAGGCGGTGGTAGTCCGTGAGTCACAGGAAGAGGCGGGTTTGGTCATAGAGAAGCTAGAGTCAGTGGCGCAGTATTTTCCAAGCCCAGGAGCAACCAAAGAATTTTTACATGTCTATTGTGGCAAGGTGGATGCGAGTGAGGCGGGTGGTATTTATGGATTGGCCGAAGAGCATGAAAACATCCGCGTACATGTGGTAGATTGCCAGGAAGCATTCAACATGGTAAAACAGAATAAGATAACCACAGCGTCAACAATCGTCGCATTACAGTGGTTGCAGCTTAATCAAGCTTGGTTAGATAAACATTGGTGTCATAAATGAGTAAAAAAGCAGATTACAATGCGCAATCCATCGAAGTCTTAGAAGGGTTAGACCCGGTTCGTCGTCGTCCAGGGATGTATACCGATACACGCAACCCTAACCACTTAGCGATGGAAGCGATCGATAACAGTGTCGATGAGGCTATTGCTGGATTCGCTACAACAATAGAAGTTGTTCTTGGCAAAGATAATAGCCTAGAAGTCATCGACAATGGTCGAGGCATGCCTGTAGATAAGCATCCCGAACATAAAATCTCCGGTGTGGAATTGATATTAACGCGCCTTCATGCCGGGGGTAAATTTTCAAATAAAAATTATCAATTCTCGGGCGGTTTGCATGGGGTAGGGATTTCTGTCGTGAATGCCTTGTCTAAATCGCTGGAAGTCACGGTGAAACAGAAAGGCAAAGTTCACCAGATGCAATTTGCTCATGGTGAAAAAAAATCAAATTTGAAGACTATCGGTAATGCCGCTGCGCGCGAGACAGGAACAAGTGTTAAATTCCTACCTGATGGGAAATATTTTGATGTGCCGCAGTTTCAAGTGACTAAGCTGAAACACGCGTTGCGTGCGAAAGCGGTATTGTGCTCGGGGTTAAAAATCATTTTTCGCGATCTAAAAGCAAACAAACAAGAAGAATGGTGTTATCAAGAAGGTTTGAAGGGCTATTTAACTGGCGCATTGGCAGGTTATGAAACATTGTTAGATGCACCGTTCATCGGTTCTTTGGAAGGTCATGCTGAATGTGCCGAGTGGGCAGTGCAATGGTTAACCGAAGGCGGTGAACCTACCGCTGAGAGTTATGTGAACCTCATTCCAACGTTATCAGGCGGTACGCATGTCAATGGTTTGCGTACGGGTTTGTTGGAAGCGCTGCGTGAATTTTGTGAATTTCGTAATTTATTACCTCGCGGAGTTAAGTTGACGGGTGATGATATTTGGGAAAACTGCGCGTACGTATTATCAGTTAAGATTAAAGAGCCACAGTTTTCAGGGCAGACAAAAGAAAAGCTAACATCGCGAGAATGCGCAAGCTTTGTTTCGGGTGTAGTGAAAGATGGTTTTAGTCTTTGGTTGAACCAGCACGTTGATTTGGGTGAAAAGATTGCAGAATTAGCGATTGCTAACGCGCAAAAACGCATGAAAAACAGCAAAAAAGTCGCTAGAAAGAAAGTGACTGCTGGCCCCGCATTGCCAGGAAAACTTTCTGATTGTTCATCGCAGGCGATTGAGCGTACCGAGTTATTTTTAGTCGAAGGGGATTCGGCGGGCGGCTCGGCAAAGCAGGCGCGCGATAAAGAGTTTCAAGCGATATTGCCACTGCGTGGAAAGATATTAAATACTTGGGAAGTCGATTCTACACAAGTGCTTGCTTCTCAGGGGGTGCATGATATTGCTGTTGCTATCGGGATGGATCCAGGCAGTGATAATTTGAAAAATTTGCGTTATGGGAAAATTTGTATCCTTGCCGATGCTGATTCGGATGGGGCGCATATCGCAGCATTATTGTGTGCTTTGTTCGTCAAGCATTTTTATGCTCTCGTGAAAGCGGGTTGTGTTTTTGTCGCAATGCCGCCTTTGTATCGTATTGATATTGGCAAAGAAGTTTTTTATGCGCTAGATGATGCCGAAAAACAAGGCGTGCTTGATCGTATTGCTGCCGAGAAGAAGAAAGGTAAAGTCAGTGTGCAGCGTTTTAAAGGTTTGGGTGAAATGAACCCTATGCAATTGCGCGAAACGACAATGGATCCAGATACTCGACGCTTAGTGCAATTGACGGTAGATGATGGTAAAAAAACGCAATCATTGATGGATATGTTGTTAGCGAAAAAGCGCTCTGGCGATCGTAAACAATGGTTAGAGAAAAAAGGCAACATGGCTGAGGTTTGATAAGGTCATCATCATGCTTTGCTAGCGCAATGATTGATGATGGTTTGGTGGATTAGATGATGGCATGGTAGCTGCCATAATGGTTATTGTCACCCGGCGGTTTATCCGCGGGGCTCAATGTTGAAAAAGAGATCCTGCGCGTAAAGCGCGAGATGACAGTGGATGAGGTTTAAAAATGTCACAAGAATCATTTCAACTAAATATGGAAGGTGTGGAGCACCAACCGTTGCGCGAATTCACAGAAAAAGCGTATCTCGATTATTCGATGTATGTGATTTTGGATCGTGCATTGCCGCATATTGCTGATGGTTTGAAACCCGTGCAGCGACGCATTATTTATGCTATGTCAGAACTAGGATTAAATGCACTTGCAAAATATAAAAAATCGGCGCGTACCGTTGGTGATGTATTAGGTAAATTTCATCCACATGGTGATACTGCGTGCTATGAAGCGATGGTATTAATGGCCCAAGACTTTTCATATCGATATCCTTTTGTCGATGGGCAAGGTAACTGGGGTTCGCCTGACGATCCAAAATCATTTGCCGCGATGCGTTATACCGAAGCGCGACTTTCTAAATATGCCGAAATTTTATTGGCTGAGCTGGGTCAAGGTACGGTCGATTGGGTGCCAAACTTCGATGCAACCATGGAAGAGCCTGCACGTTTACCCGCGCGTTTACCAAATGTTTTGTTAAATGGTGCAAGCGGTATTGCAGTAGGGATGGCAACCGATATTCCTCCACATAACTTAAAAGAAGTGGCGAGTGCGTGTGTGCATTATCTTGAAAATCCGGATGCAACCATCACAGATATGTTAAAACATATCAAAGGCCCTGATTTTCCTACTGAAGCTGAAATTATCACGCCAAAGCAAGATATCAAAACGCTTTATAAGACAGGTAATGGATCTGTTCGTATGCGCGCGGTGTATACGCAAGAAAATGGTGAAATTATTATTACAGCACTACCGCATCAGACATCCGGCGCAAAAGTGTTAGAACAAATCGCTAATCAAATGCAGGCGAAGAAACTGCCTATGGTTGAAGACTTGCGAGATGAATCTGATCATGAACATCCAACGCGTTTAATTATTGTGCCACGCTCGAATCGTGTGAATGTTGAAAGTTTGATGGCGCATTTATTTGCGACAACCGATTTAGAGCGCAGCTATCGCGTTAATTTAAATATGATTGGTTTAGATGGACGCCCGGGTGTCCGAAATATTTTAGATATTATTTCAGAATGGGTGACATTTCGTTTAGAAACAGTCCGTAGACGTTTACAGTTTCGCTTAGATAAAGTGCTTGCACGTTTACATATTCTCGAAGGTTTGCTTATTGCGTTCCTTAATATCGATGAAGTGATTCATATCATTCGACATGAAGATGATCCAAAAGAGAAGTTGATCAAAAAATTCAAGCTTTCTGATAAACAAGCTGAAGCGATCTTAGATCTAAAGTTACGTCACTTGGCTCGACTAGAAGAAATGAAGATTCGTGGAGAACAAGAAGAGTTAGATAAAGAGCGCAAACAGCTTGAATCAGTGCTTGGGTCTGAGCAGAAATTAAAAACCTTAGTGCGTGAAGAAATTATCGCCGATGCCGAAAAATATGGTGACGATCGTCGGTCGGCCATTGTCGAGCGTGGTGAAGCGAGAGCAATTAGTGAAGAAGATTTGATGCCTACAGAGCCTGTGTCCATCGTGTTGTCACAAAAAGGTTGGGTGCGACAAGCAAAAGGTCATGACATTGATCCAAGCACATTAAATTATAAGTCGGGCGATGAGTTTTTAGATATGGCTCGTGGACGAAGTAATCAATCAGCAGTGTTTTTAGATACCACGGGAAGAACCTATTCTGTTGCTGCGCACAGCCTTCCTTCGGCGCGTGGTCAGGGTGAACCTATCACCGGGAGAGTCAATCCACCTCCAGGTGCGAGCTTTGTTTCTGTGATGGCGGGTGGTGATGACGATTATTATGTCTTGGCCAGCGATGCGGGCTATGGATTTATCGTGAAACTTAACGAATGTTTTGTGCGGAATCGTTCAGGGAAAGCCGTTTTGAAATGCCCTAAGAATGCAATAGCACTAGGTGCTCGACGCGTGCATGACATCGAGTCGGACTTGATTGTTACGATTACAAATGAAGGACGCATGTTAATGTTTCCATTGAAAGAATTACCAGAGCTTGCGAAAGGTAAGGGAAACAAGATCATTGGTATTCCACCGAAACGTGCTGCAGCGCGTGAAGAAGTGGTTGTTGAGATGCGGATTTTGACACCAAAACAATCTCTGAAAGTGCAATCTGGCAAGCGAGCACTGACGTTGAAACCAAATGACTTGAAACATTATCTTGGCGAGCGTGGTCGTCGTGGCAGTAAGTTGCCGCGTGGGTATCAAAAAGTGGATGGTGTGAGTGTCGAGTGATAAGAGTCATTGTCATTCCGAGTGCAGTGAGAAATCTCCATCAATAAAAAGTAGCTTCCCCGCTCTTTTAAAAAACGCGCTAGTCCCTATTTTAGTATTTCTAACAATGCTATGCCTCTTTGTTCTCAACCATACACACCAGGAATTTATCGACTTCGAAACACGTTTTGCTTTGTTCGCACAAGATATGTTTCGTCATGGAGTGGGGTTTTTCCCAACCATACATGGCAAAGCGTATCCTGATTATCTTTCAACAAGCACGTTGTTAATTTACTTGAGTTCATTGCCGTTTGGTGAAGTCACTAAGCTTTCTGCAGTATTGCCGACAGCGATCGCGAGCGCTTTAACGTTGATGTTTGTTTATTTGATTGGTGCGACCGTGTCTCGACGATGGGGATTTTATGCTGTCTTGATGAGCTTGATGACGGGGTTATTTTTTGCGAGTGCGCGAACAATTTCTATGGATCAATTTGTTGTCCTCGTTACGACGATGAGTTTTTATTTTATGTTGCGTGATATGCGAGTTGCTTGGTTAGTTTTATTGTGCATGGTCGGGTTTCTTTTTCGTGGCGCAGTGGGTTTTGTCATCCCCGCTGGAGTCGTTGTGAGTTTTTATTTTGCCACATGTCAATGGCGTCGAGTAATATTTTTTGGCTTGCTAGCTGGAGTGGCGCTAATTCTTTGTGGGGCAGTGGAGTTATATTTAGCGTATTTAACAGACGGACATGATTTCGTGCAGCAAGTTTTGGATATGCAGCTGTTAAATCGAGTGAGTGTCGCCGTTGCCGATCCGTGGTGGTATTACTTCGCTCATGCTGTTGGAGATTACGCTATCGCTTTTGAATTGGCGTTGATGGTTGTCTTATTATCCCTGCCGATCTTATTAAAGCATCAAACAAACAAAGAGCACTTATTACTTCGTGGATTGTTTGCTTGGGTACTCATCGTGATGTTAGGAATGAGTATTCCTCAGTTTAAGCATTCACGATATATTTTGCCAATCGCGCCTGCGCTGGCATTGCTCGCGGCGTATTTGTTTGCAAAACGAAAGCCATCGCGCAGTTGGTTTTTTATCAAGCGATGCATGGCTGGGGTGTTTTTCATCATGCCAACACTCGTGACGGGTTTATTATTACTATTTCATCACAGATTCGAAGAAGTTTCAGTGATGTATATAGTGGTTTTTTTTATTGCGTTACAAATTTTGGCAATAGGATTTAGAAAATATTTTGAAGTCACAGCGCTTGTCGTCGCAGCAATCTGTTATGTGGTAGTAATGATCTCTTTTGTCGAACCGCTCACGTTGCAACGTCATGCTGCACAATCTTTTGTGCAACAAGTCGAACGTGTAAGATTAAAAACACACGCACCATTATATTTTTATCATTATACACTCGATGGCGATGTAATCCGCTATTTGGTGAATGTACGTGAGGAAGTTGTGCCGAGTATTGCGCATGACTTAAAAAAGCTTCCTAAAAATGCTGTGGTGATCATGCCTAAGAAGACGTCTATTCCTTTTAAGAACTACCGCGTCATTGCGCGCGGACAGTTTGGGCATAGAAAGGCAGTGGCTATATATTTGATTCAGTGATTTTTGTAATGTCATTATCAAAATCCGCAACGCGGTTTTGATGAAGTATTTGTTTGTAACCCCTCACCCCTTGGCGGGGTGAGGGAACAGGAAGGAGTTGATCCTGTGCTCCCCCTCTCCCGCTGGAGGGAGAGAGTGGAAAATAATCGCGCGGCAGGCGCACCAAGCCAGTATAAAAACCTGCTGACGCAGCTTTTTATACTGGCTTGGTGGATACTCGGTCTAATCCACCCTACATTGAAGTAGCGTTGTTAAACAATCACTGTCATCCCGCGCTTTATGCGCGGGATCTCTTGAATTGCGCCACCCCCATTAAAGTAGTGGAATAACCCCAAAGGCGGGTTCTTCGTAGGGGTGAGATCGTTTAAGAGCTTCAATGACGTCATTCAAGTAGTCTTTCTGGCATATCATCTCGACACGATATTCTTCAACTGTCTCGACCTTGCCTACTTCACCGATAAATGCCTCACTTCCAGCTAATGGGCGAAATTGCCCTTGACCCAGCGTTTGCCAGGCGCACTGGTCATAGTTCTGAAATCGTCCAGCGCCGCTATCAAACATGGCTTGTTTGACGGCTTCTAGATGAGAGTCTGGGATATATACATAAATGTGGCATAACATGGGGTGCGCCTCAAAAAAGTAAATTGCTTGTAGTTTATTGAATATAATAAAAAATATCCAGCGGTTGGGGGAACCGCTGGATCAACATTGGCTGCTGTTGGTTGCCATCTCTGCGTGGGGAGGTCAGTCCTTTGATTGGCACGTTCATCCTTGAACAATTCCATTATCTCAGAGTAGAAATTTAAAACAATTGGGTTTTCAGGGGAGTTTATTATTTAAACCATCTGTGCCGATTGTTTACACAAGAAATCAAGGCCTTAGCCGGACACCCGTGTATTTTTGACGTTAAATCTCAATTAAATTTGAGATATATCTCACAAAAAAGAAAGTCGATATCCCATGCTTGAGTTGTTTGTTATGTTTGAAAACAAGTTTTTTCTTCATATTCTTGCCTGATTTCTTGTCAGATCTGTTATTTATTTCTGAAGAAGCATTATCAAAAACGCTATATCCCGCAACTCGGGTGCGGAAGGCATAAAATCTATGAATTATATCCATTGACTGTCGGTAATAAGCCATTTTTTAACCGTTCTTAATATAACCTTAAGTTTTTTTACGTATACTCTCTGCAGATAACAAATACAATTTAATGGGGGAAATCCAAATGGCAAAGCCGAGTTGGTGGAATAAGGGATTTGGCGTATTTCTTCGAAGACATTATCATTTCATAGCGCAAGCTTTTCTTGGGTATTCTGAGTATGAGACAAGAACACGAACGCATAAATTTCAGCATCCTTTATTAGAAGACAATCCTCCTCTTATGAAAGAAGTGCGCGCAGGAGAATGGTTGGCTTTACCATTATGGCCGATCATTTATATAGGTACGCTTTCTTTTGTTTTTTGCGTTAATGCCTGGGAGACTGCGCAGGCCTCATTCGCTACGTTAGTTTCTATTCCCGAAAACTATTCCGAAAGTAATTTCGCTCGATCAGTCGAAAAGGCTAAAAACAAAAAAGGTACGCTTTTCCAAGCAGTTTGTGGATTCCCTGGGATAGTTTTGGGGTTTGTTGGTGCCTTCGTTGCATCCATTTCTTTGCATGTTGCTGCAAATGTGAAAGAAAGCGGGTTTTTCTTGGCTTTTAAGGATTTAGATAATGGTTGCCATGGTTATCAAAACGAATCCACTTTTAAACTTTCTGGCTCCATGGACAAACCTACTTCAAGCAATCCGTTGACATATGTATTAGGTTTGGCGGCGGGTCTTGTATTTTTCACCCTTTATGAGTCATGGTTGTCTTTCAAATTCATGTCTTACTCTATGGTAGGACGTGCTTTACATAAAAGATATATTGGAAAGACATTAAGTGCGGATACAAATCACCAGCGTAGCTTTTTTGCCCGATTTTTAGGTGCTCCAGGTTGGTTGCTTGGTTTTTTGGTTGCAACGCCAATAGCCAGTCTTGTTTATATCGTGCGTAAAGGTGTTATCCCACCTTTGGTTAAGCTTGCTTTATCTCCGCTTGTGTTCCTTGTGAAAGGCTTATCAAAATTGTACAAGACACTTGCTAAAAAACGACGGTTTGATCATGTGAATAAGCTTATGGCTGAGCCTGAGTTAAAAGCAGAGGCTCTCGAAGAGAAAAAAGAGGAAGAAGATGAGGAAGACATTACTCCCCTTTTGAGTGAGCAAGATAACCATTATCAGATGCCTAATGCCACGAAAAAAATCATACACAGATTTAAAGAACTTTATGAATCCCTA
>JBKAGM010000020.1:0-32652 GCA_046290385.1 Gammaproteobacteria bacterium | reverse complement strand
CATGTCTCACTTTCGACTAGATTGCTTCGCCCTTGCAGGGCTCGCAATGACGTCCTCATGAATAGAGCTGCTGCATCCACAAGCCTACAAATCATATTTTTGTGCGTAGTAATTATGTGCGTATGGTAGCCACTGAGGTAACTGGTAATATTCAGCATTAATCTTTTGTAATACGTTCTCGCGATAATCTTCATAATGAAAGTTTTTTCCTAACACCAGCTGATAAGGCACTCCGTTTAAATTTTTCTCTTCGAGGCTAATGCTATCAAAATACGGTGCGTATTTTGTCGGCTCGATAAAATGAAAGTCGATGATGACAACGTTTTTATGATCAAATTGACGGAAGTCACTAGAAAAATCATCTTGTCTTGCGTGAACGCTATTCACGCCCCAGTCTGCCACTTCCCAGCGTGGTCGATACGCTATCGAGTAAGAGTGGCTGTAATTTGGCGTCATTACAACATAGCCTTTTTTGACATAAGGTGCGGCAATGTTTTCAAGGTCGTGGTATTTCAAAAGAAAAATAAGTTTATTGAAAGACGTATGGTTTTGCCAAACACTGATAGGCATTGCAGCAATAGCACATACAGCGATAACATGCACGAGCGAATAAACAAGCGTGAAACCTATGCATTTTTTTATTTCCGACGGCGTTAAAACTTTTAATAGCAATATAAATGCAAAGGTGTAGAAACAGAATAACCAGTGCAACCCTATACGATGATAAAATGATGTAACAAAGTAAAATAGTAGCGGCGTAATGAAGACCCAAAAGAAAATTGCAAAGGCTGGGGAGATTGCTGATGTTGGGCTTTCTGGATTATCGCCTTTGCGGGAATGGAGGTATAAAAAATTCAATTTGCTCTGGGATAAAATCCCTTTTATATGTTTTATGAAGTAATAAATAATTGCTGGGTTAAATAAATAAAGCAGTGTTACGAAGTATTCAAAAGCTGTGCTGAATTGAAAACTGTCGTCTTCGTTACGCAATGTAATATTGAATGCATAATTGACCCAACTGTTATTGTAATTCCATACGATGTTTTGAAGTAAAAATGGCAAGCCGCCTAAAGCTAGACACAATAGTTTTTTAAAACGGTTTTTTACATTCGGGACGAAAAGGAAATATGCTAACACGCCGAGCATAACTGGAAACATTAAGAATTTCGATAGGTATGCTGCGCCAAAGCATATACCTGCGATGATATGCAAAATGATGTCGTTACGTTTTTCTGCAAAATACAATAGGGTGACGGCAAGAAAGGTAAATAACATAAGCGGTGTGTCGGTGACGATAAAGATGTCGAGCAAGTTGACGGGGGATATAAGAAAAAGCAGCGCTATCCAGAAGGCGCGTTTTGAAATTTTTTGAGGGATGGGTCCCGCGGACAAGCCGTGGGACGTGGAATTTTCACGATCACGGGACACAGGGTTTCCAGTGCTGCGTAATGCCGGGTTTTGCGTTTCAATATAACGGCATACGTAATAAAGCAAGATCGATATGATGCTGGTCACGAGGATTTGAGGCATGCGCACCCACAAATTGGCCACGCTAATCTTGACGAATGGCGCTAGCCACCAAGCGATCATTGGGGGATGGTCATAGTAACCCCATGCGAGATGTTGACCCCAATATATGTATTCTGCTTCATCTCCTGTAATAGGCACGATGCTGGCAAGTAAGCATTTGATGAGGAAGGCTGCAATAAAAAATAGGATGAAATAATGTGGAAAGTAACGCTTGTTGAATGAATCCTCCGCTTTCGCGGAGGATGAAGACTGCTCTTCTATTTTAAGATTCATTTAGCGTAGACGGTCTATCGACTAGCTCTACGTACGCCATAGGAGATGCATCACCCTGACGTGGGCCGCATTTTAAGATACGCAAGTATCCGCCTGGGCGCGCCTGATAACGTGGGCCTAGCTCTGCAAATAATTTTCCGACAACTTCCTTGTCACGCAAACGTGAAAATGCGATACGACGCTGATGAACACCATCCTTCTTTGCCATGGTAATCAAACGCTCAACAACACCACGCAACTCTTTTGCTTTAGGCAATGTTGTTTTGATTAATTCATGCCGCATCAAGTTGCAGGCCATGCTACGAAACATAGCATCACGATTACTGCTGTTACGATTAAATTTTCTACCACTTTTACGATGTCGCATGATGGTTATTCCTCTTCTTCAGGTTTTTTCTTTGGCATAGGCCAATTTTCAACAATTGTACCTAACGCAAATCCTCTGGCAGATAAAACCATTTTGATTTCATTTAATGATTTTTTACCTAGGTTAGGCGTTTTCAATAAATCTGTTTCTGAACGCTGAACAAGATCACCAATGAAGTTGATGTTTTCAGCTTTCAAACAATTAGCTGAACGCACAGTAAGCTCTAGATCATCAACAGGTCTTAACAATATAGGATCAACCGTTGAGTTTTTGTCATCTTTACGAGATAGCGCTTCTGCTTCAAGATCAACGAATGCAGCAAGCTGTTGCTCAAGAATCGTTGCACTTTGACGAATCGCCTGCTCAGGATCTAATGTGCCATTGGTTTCTAAATTAATAATTAATTTATCTAAGTCGGTACGTTGCTCTACACGCGCATTTTCCACAGCGTAAGTAACGCTGCGAACAGGACTAAAGCTTGCATCAATACGTAGCACGCCAATTTGTTTTTCGTCTTCAAGATCTTCTAATGGACGATCGCCACTACTTGCTGTTTTATAACCAATGCCTCGCTCGACAGTGAGACGCATTTTGATTTCAGCATTTTTGCTCAATGTTGCAATAACGTGTTCTGGATTGATGATTGTGATATCACCGTCGATTTCGATATCGCCAGCAACAACTTGGCCTGGACCTTTTTTATTTAAGGTCAATACTGCTTTATCGCGCCCTTCTAATTTTAAGGCAACTTCTTTTAAGTTTAATAAGATGTCGATAACATCTTCTTGTACGCCCTCAATCGTGCTGTATTCATGCAAAACGCCATCAATTTCTACTTCGGTAATTGCAGCACCTGGCATAGACGACAACAAAATACGACGTAGCGCCGTTCCTAGCGTATGACCGAAACCTCGCTCAAAAGGTTCGAGCGTAATGTTATATCGGTTCGCAGCCGATTGCTGCACTTTAATGTCACGTGGCGTTAACAGCTCTAACGATGTTGTCATGTGTTACCTCTTTATTTGGAGTATAATTCTACGATTAGTTGTTCTTTGATGTCTGTTGGTAATTGATCACGCTGAGGAGCTGATTTATAAACCCCTTCACGTTTATCATAATTAATGTCTAACCATTCAGACTCTGCACGTTGTTCTGCCAAGTTAATCGCACCTTTGATACGGTCTTGGTTTTTACAACGCTCACGAATGCTAATGACATCACCTGCGCTTACTGAGAAAGAAGGAATGTTCACACAACGACCATTAACGAGTACCGCACGGTGGTTAACCAACTGTCTTGCTTCAGCGCGTGTTGCAGCAAAACCCATACGATAAACGACATTATCAAGTCGTGCTTCCAAAAATTTTAATAAGTTTTCACCGGTAGAACCTTTCGTGCGAGATGCTTTATCGAAATAACGACGGAATTGCTTTTCTAAAACGCCATACATACGACGTACTTTTTGTTTTTCACGCAACTGCGCACCATAATAACCAGGTTGGCGTAGACGCTTAGCGCCATGCATGCCTGGTGGCATGTCGATTTTGCATTTGCTATCAATAGGACGCAAACCACTTTTAAGTGAAAGATGAGCTCTTACACTACGCTCTAACTTACATGTTGGGCCTGTATACTTTGCCATTTATTTTGTTCTCCAGTTATCTACACTCGACGACGTTTTTTACTACGGCAACCATTGTGTGGAATGCCAGTAACATCTTCGATTGATAGGATTTTTAATCCTGCTGCTTGTAATCCTTTGATCGCCATTTCACGCGCCATACCCGGGCCTTTGACTTTGACGTCGACTTCTTTCATCCCAAAGCCATCCCGCGCTTGACCAGCAGCGTGTTCAGCAGCCTTACCACCTGCAAATGGCATAGATTTTCTTGCACCTTTGTTGCCTAAACGAGGCGGGCTTGACCAACACAAAGGGTTACCTTGTCGATCAGTAATAGTAATAATCGTGTTATTAAAACTCGCCGCTATATGCGCCACACCCTGTGTAATGACTCGTTTGCTCTTGCTTGGCTTTGCGGCCTTCGCTTTTCCTTTAGATTTAACCTGAGGTTTTGCCATGTTATTTTCTCACTTCACTTTTAACGTTTTTTACGTTTGCCCTTACGGGTACGCGCATTGGTTTTTGTACGTTGGCCTCGCACCGGCAATCCGCGTCGATGACGAAGACCTCGGTAAGCGCCCAAATCAATAAGTCGCTTGATATTCATAGCAACTTCTCTTCTTAAGTCACCTTCAACTTTTTCATTCCCAACTTCAGTACGAAGACTTTCAAGTTGTTCACTTGATAGATCTTTTAATTTAGTTTGGGGGTTGATACCTGTTTTATCGCATATTTTATCTGCGGTTGTACGACCAATACCAAAGATATAGGTCAACGCGATGTTTGTATGTTTGTTATCTGGGATATTTACCCCGGCAATACGCGCCATGTTTTACACTCCTCACGTGTATAAAAAGGTACACAGGATACCTATTTTTAGTCAATAAATCAACGATTTTATCTGCAATCCCCTCTAAACACTAGCAGCCGATATTGGCTAATTATTAGCCTTGTCGTTGCTTATGTTTTGGGTCTTTACAAATCACCATCAAACGACCTTTGCGCTTGATAATTCTGCAGTCACGACAAAAGCGTTTTACAGATGGTCTTACTTTCATTTTATGCTCCAACTTATATTGACCCGGCGGTAAAGCCGCAGGGCGTCGAAAACTGTGTGCTTGATCAAGCCGCGCTTTCTCAAACCGAGTGTATCGCCACGCTTGAAAACAAGCATTGCGGAAAGACAATGCAGTCCGCTCAATATCAACCAAAAAGGTTAAAACCACCGCCTTTGACGTTAGCTTTTTTCATTAATGATTCATACTGTAATGACATTAAATGTGCCTGGACTTGCGCCGTAAAGTCCATAATGACCACGACGATAATCAATAGCGACGTGCCCCCGAAGTAAAAAGGGACATTCCAAGCTAATGTCAAAAATTCAGGCAATAATGCCACCGTAGTTATATAGATTGCACCGACTAATGTCAAGCGAGACATAACGGTGTCGATATAGCGCGCGGTCTGCTCTCCTGGGCGAATACCAGGAACGAAAGCGCCAGAGCGCTTGAGGTTATCAGCCGTATCTTTAGGGTTGAAAACGATTGCTGTATAAAAGAAACAGAAGAATGCGACGGCGACAGCAAATAAAAGCAAATATAGTGGTTGGCCGGGTTGCAACCAAAGTGAGACGGTGTTTAACCAACCCATTCCTTTGGTGGTGCCAAACCATGCTGCTAGCGTTGCTGGAAATAAGATGATGCTAGATGCGAAAATCGGAGGAATCACACCAGCCATATTAATCTTTAATGGTAGATGACTACTTTGGGCCGCATAAAGCTTATTGCCTTGCTGACGTTTTGCATAATTGACAGTAATGCGACGCTGCGCACGCTCCATGAATACGACGAAAGCCGTTACCGCAACAACGGTTGCAAGTATCAAGAAGAGCGAAATTACTTGCATTTGCCCCTCGCGTACCTGTTCAAAGGTACGGCCAATTGCGCTTGGAAGACCAGAAACAATCCCTGAAAAGATAATGATAGAAATACCATTACCTACGCCATATTCTGTGATTTGTTCACCCAACCACATCAAGAAGACGGTACCTGTTGTTAATGTGATGGCAGAAACAATATAAAAACCTAGGTCCGGGTTAAGCGCAATGCCCTGGCCCGCTAACATTTTCGAAACACCTATTGCTTGCAAAAACGCTAATATCACGGTGCCGTAACGAGTATATTGATTGATTTTTCGTTGCCCGGATTCGCCTTCTTTTTTTATTTCTTCTAGCGAAGGAATCACTGCCGCCAATAGCTGCATGATGATGGAGGCAGAAATATAAGGCATTACACCTAATGCAAAAACGGTAAATCGTTTTAATGCGCCACCCGAAAACATGTTGAATAAACCTATGATGGTGTTTTGTTCTCTGTGGAATAAGGTCGCGAGCTTCTGAGGATCAAGACCCGGCACAGGAATGTGCGCGCCGAGTCTAAATACGATGATAGCAATAACAACGAAAAAAAGCCGTTGTTTTAATTCGGTGAGGCCATTTTTTTTTGTTCCTCCAGCCGATTGTCTTGCCACCGACTTTTTATTCAACAGTGCCTCCGGCAGCCTCTATAGCCGCTTTGGCTTTTTCGGAAACGCGAACGTTAGCGTCTGCGATTTTTAATTTTTGCTTTACTTCGCCGGTTGCAATGATTTTTACATATAATGTGTTCTGACGAATTAAGCCTGCTTTACGCAAAGATTCTACGGTAACATCACCTGCTTCATGCGCATTAAGTGCAGTCAATCGCAATTCTTCTCGAACCAAGCCTTTACGCGAAGTAAAACCAAACTTTGGTAAACGACGCTGAATAGGCATCTGTCCACCCTCAAAACCTACTTTATGAAAACCGCCCGCACGAGAGTGCTGACCTTTATGTCCTCGACCACAGGTTTTACCAAATCCAGAACCTACACCGCGGCCGACACGTCGCGCTGCTTTACGAGGTTGATTTGGTCGTAATTCGTTAAGATAACTCATGCCGCTTCCTCAACTTTTAAAAGATAATAAATTTTGTTAATCAATCCACGAATGCAAGGTGTGTCTTCACGAACGACTGTATGATTCATGCGACGCAAACCCAAACCTTTAACACATTCACGATGTCTTTTAGGTGTAGTAATAGGACTACGAACTAAGGTAATTTTTAATTGCTTCTCTTTAGCCATTTGCGCCACCCATAATTTCTTCTAAACTTTTGCCACGCTTGTGTGCGATTTCTTGTGGTGATTGCAAGCCAGCAAGTGTGTCTACCGCTGCACGAACAACGTTGACAGGATTGGTAGAGCCAATCACTTTTGCTGAAACGTTTTCCACACCTAATACTTCAAATACTGCACGCATTGGACCGCCGGCGATAATCCCGGTTCCCTCTACTGCAGGAAACATAACAATACGTGTAGCACCATGCCTAGCTTTCACTTCGTAATGCAAGGTGTTGCCATTTAATGGCACTTGACGCATGCTTTTTCTTGCAGCTTGCATAGCTTTTTGAATAGCGACAGGGACTTCGGTGCCTTTACCGCGACCGTAGCCAACTTTACCATTTCCATCGCCGACAACGACAACAGCCGAAAAGCTGAATTTACGTCCACCTTTGACTACTTTTGAGTTACGGTTAACGGCGACAAGACGCTCTCTCAAGCCATCGCTGTTTGTTGTTGAGTCGAAACTTGCCATAATGTTCCTCTGTTTTTTAAGGTTGCGGTTTTACCGCGTTTTGGTGGATGACCCTCAACGGTACCAAGTCCACGCTATGTTTTAGTTTCTGGATCCTCCGCCTTCGCGGAGGATGACGTTATTCTTCTTGAAGGACGACGTTATTCTTCTTGAAGGATGGCGTCATTTTAAATTTAAAATTCGAGACCGCCTTCTCGTGCTGCCTCAGCAAGCGCTTTTACACGACCGTGGTACTGTAACCCAGATCGGTCGAAAGCAACTTTTGAAACGCCTTTTTCTTTTGCACGTTTAGCAATCAATTCACCTATTTTTTTCGCTGCATCTACATTACCTGTCACTTTAAGTGATGCGCGTAATTCTTTTTCTACGGTTGATGCTGCTGCAAGCACTTGTGTGCCATCAGTAGAATACACTTGCGCATACATGTGCTGCGGTGTTCGATGCACGCTTAAACGATGGGCATTGAGTTTTGCAATACGCGCACGCGTTTTGCGTCCTCGTCGTAGTTGTGCTTTTTTACGTTTATTCATGACGTTACCCTATTTTTTCTTGGTTTCTTTACGACGGACATATTCATCAGCATAACGTACACCTTTTCCTTTATAAGGCTCTGGTGGACGATATGCACGAATTTCTGCGGCCGTCTGGCCAACCAATTGCTTATCAATACCTTTTACTAAAATCGTTGCCGGTTCTGGCGTTTCAATCGTAATACCTTCTGGTATTGGATGATTAACTGGGTGAGAAAAACCTAAAGCTAAACCTAACGCGTTACCTTTTACTTCAGCACGATAACCAACACCAACTAAAGAAAGCTTTTTCTCAAAACCTTCAGAAACCCCTGTGACCATATTATTGACGAGCGCACGAACGGTACCTGGAATCGATTTAACAAAGTGCTTTTGATCGCGTCTTGGCTGAATATCTTCTTTTAATTTTACGCTAATCTCTTTGTCATCGATGCTCAAATCGATAAATTCATGCACGGGTTGTTCCACTTGTCCTTTCGGACCTTTGATGGTCAACATCTGATTGGCAAAAGTCACTTGGACACCAGATGGAATTGAAACAGGTAATTTTGCAATGCGTGACATCTGTTATTCTCCTCTTATTCCACCGTACACAATACTTCGCCACCTTCATTAAGTTCGCGCGCTTTTTTATCGCTCACGACACCTTTTGAAGTTGACACAATAGCTATACCCAAGCCTGATTTAACGCGTGGCAACTCTTTGGTACCACTATAACGTCTCAAACCTGAAGAACTAAAACGACGAACTTTTTCGATTGCTGGACGGCCATCGACATATTTCAATGCTACTTGCATCACTGGTTTGACATCGCCTTCAACTTGAAAATCTTCGATGTAACCTTCGTCTTTTAATACAGCTGCAATCGCAGTTTTAATTTTCGAACCTGGCATCGTGACGGACTTATGTTTCGCCATTTGGCCATTGCGAATGCGTGTTAACATGTCTGCAATAGGATCTTGTGTTGACATTCTCTCTCTCCTACCAACTTGCTTTGGTAATACCTGGGATTACTCCCGCCATCGCTAATTTGCGCAATGCACCACGCGCAAGCCCAAATCTTCTATAATAACCACGTGGTCTTCCCGTTAACGCGCAACGGTTACGTATACGCACAGGTGACGAATTTAAAGGAAGCTTCGCTAATTCGTTTTGCAATTTCATGCGCTCTGCGCCTTCTGCCTTACGAATCGCTTCTTTTAATTTTACACGCTTAGCCATATGCTTTTCTGACAAGCGCTTTCTTTTGTTGTTACGTGCGACCATTGATTTTTTAGCCATAATTAATCTCTCACTTCCGGTGCTTCAATACTATCTTTAAAAGGAAAGTTAAACGCTGACAATAACGCAAAACCTTCTTGATTTGTTTTTGCGGTTGTGGTGATTGCAATATCCAAACCACGCAACACATCAATTTTATCGTAATCAATTTCTGGGAAAACGATTTGCTCTTTTAACCCTAAATTGTAGTTACCAAAACTATCAAAACCTTTTGCGGTAAAACCTCGGAAGTCACGAATACGAGGAATGGTAATAACAACCAAACGCTCTAAAAATTCGTACATACGCTTTTTACGCAATGTCACTTTACAACCAATCGGCCAACCTTCACGGATTTTAAAACCCGCGATAGATTTTCTTGCTTTTGTTGCAACAGGTTTTTGACCCGAAATCAATTCCAAGTCATGCATTGCACGCTCGAGGATTTTTTTATCGGCCACAGCTTCACCGACGCCCATATTCAAAGTGATTTTTGTCACTTTTGGGACTGCCATAACAGAACTATAATTAAACTTCTTCTTAAGTTCCGGGCGTATTTTTTCTAAATAAAGTTTTTGAAACGTTGACATACTTTTTTACCTTTACGTGATATCGATCATTTCACCATTAGACGCGAATGTACGCACTTTCTTTTGGCGATCACCAGATTCTATAAATTTAAACTTCACACGATCGCCTTTTTTCGTCGCAGGATTATATATCATGACGTTCGAGTGATGAATTGGCGCTTCACGTGTAACAATCCCACCTTCTTGATTAGCATTAGGGTTTGGTCGCATGTGTTTCTTCACGAGATTTACGCCTTCTACAAGTAAGCGCTTGCCCGATTCCAATACGGTTGCAACAGTGCCCGTTTTGCCTTTGTCTTTTCCTGCGATGATTATTACGGTATCGCCTTTTTTAATTTTTGCCATTTTTTATGCCCTCACCCCTCGGGGTATACAGTTATAATACCTCTAGCGCTAATGAAATAATTTTCATAAATCTTTCGCGCAATTCTCTTGTTATCGGGCCAAATATACGTGTCCCGATAGGTTGCAACTGCTTGTTAATTAATACGCAAGCATTCCCATCAAATCGAATAAGTGAGCCATCAGGGCGTCGAACACCTTTTTTGGTTCGCACGACTACGGCTTCCATGACATCACCTTTTTTTACTTTTGCACGTGGCGCTGCTTCTTTGACTGTTACTTTAATAACATCGCCAATACCAGCATATCGCCTACGTGAGCCGCCAAGCACTTTAATGCACATGACTCGCCGTGCACCACAGTTGTCTGCTACATCTAGCATTGTTTCTGTTTGAATCATCAAACTTCTCCGATTCGGCGCTCATCCAAAAGCGCAATATTTTACCACAGTTGGCTTAATTTTCAATAACTTTTGTAAGAATCGCTTAGCCATTTTGAGGCCAGCAAATGACACCCAGAGGGGTCATATCCTACTAGTTGGCCTTCTCAATAATTTTGACCAACTTCCAGGTTTTGGTTTTTGATAAAGGTCGACATTCTGAAATGACAACTTTATCGCCTACCTGGCACTCATTGTTTTCATCGTGCGCATGAAACTTCTTGTGACGACGAATAATCTTTTTATAAAGCGGATGACGTACTTGACGTTCAACTTTGACACCGATTGTTTTATCGCGAGCCGCGGTAACGACGACACCCGTCATGGTTTTTACTGTTTTTTGCGTTGCTTCACTCATTCTATAATCCTGCTTTTTCAGTCAATACTGTTTTTACACGCGCAATTTTCTTTTTCACTTGCCCTAAAAGGTGTGTGTTTTTCAATTGCCGCGTTGCATGCTGCATTCTCAAACTGAATGCCTCTTTATGCAATGCATGTAATTCAGCATTTAATGCCGCACTATCTTTTTTGCGTAATTCGTCGATATGCATTATAACACCTCACGTTGTGCAAATAAGGTTGAAACAGGCAGCTTCGCCGCTGCTAAACGAAATGCTTCGCGCGCGATATTTTCTGACACACCATCAATTTCAAATAATACGGTGCCAGGTTTCACTTCTGCTACCCAATATTCAACACTACCTTTACCTTTACCTTGTCGGACTTCTAAAGGCTTTTTGGTAATAGGCTTGTCTGGAAAAATACAAATCCACACTTTACCACCACGTTTGGTATGACGCGAAATTGCGCGACGCGCAGCTTCGATTTGACGTGATGTAATTCGCGCGCGGTGCGTCGATTTCAAGCCAAACTGACCGAAATGAATTTTATTCCCAACGGTCGCGATACCTCGGTTACGGCCTTTTTGCTGTTTACGATATTTTGTTCTCGATGGCATCAACATGTCTGATTACTCCTGTGCGCTCTTCGTTTGCGCTTTCGATTTCTGTTCTACTGCAGGCGCCTGGTCTTGAAGAACTTCACCCTTAAAAATCCACACTTTGACACCAATGATGCCATAAGTTGTGAGTGCTTCCGCATGAGCATAATCGATATCAGCACGGTAGGTATGTAATGGCACACGGCCTTCACGATACCATTCAGTACGTGCGATTTCTGCACCACCCAAACGGCCTGAAACACATACTTTAACGCCTAATGCGTTAAGACGCATTGCGCTTGTGACTGCACGCTTCATAGCTTTACGGAACATAACGCGTTTTTCAAGTTGTTGCGCGATCGTTTCTGCGACTAAACGCGCATCTAACGCGGGCTTTCGAACTTCTTCAATGCTAATATGCACTGGAACACCCAACATTTTACTTACTTCGTCACGTAAAATTTCAATTTCTTTACCACTTTTACCAATAATTGCGCCGGGTCTTGCCGCTTTAATCTTAATACGTGCATTTTTTGCTGGACGCTCGATAATAACGTGGCTTACTGCCGCTTGCTTCAGTTTCTTTTTGATATACTCGCGTGCTTCAATATCAGCACACAACATGCGGGCGTATTCGCCACGCTCTGCATACCATTTTGATTCCCAGTCTTTGATATACCCCAGTCGAATACCGACGGGATTAACTTTTTGACCCATTAGTTCGTTGCTCCTGTGCTATCTGACACAATCACGTGGATGTGCGATGTACGTTTTAAAATTCGTGATGAACGACCTTTTGCACGTGCACGAAAACGTCTGTGCGTTGGGCCTTCGTCTACCATAATGGTAGCAACTTTCAATTCATCAATATCTGCACCAAAGTTGTTTTCAGCATTGGCAATTGCAGAGTCTAAAACTTTTTTAATGAGCGCTGCTGCTTTTTTTGTGCTAAAAGTTAATAAATTCACAGCCTCTTCAACAGACAAACCGCGAATCTGGTCCGCAACTAGTCGTGCCTTTTGTGGCGAGATGCGTGCAAATCGATGTATAGCGTTCGCTTGCATAATAACCCTCTCTATCACTTCTTATCTGTTTTACGATCGCCAGAATGCTGACGAAACGTACGTGTTAATGCAAATTCACCCAACTTGTGTCCTACCATGTTTTCTGTAACGAAAACCGGCACATGGTCACGACCATTATGGACAGCAATGGTTAAACCTACCATTTGTGGCAATATCATTGATCTTCTCGACCAAGTTTTAATCGGTTTACGAGAAGTTGCTTTAATCGCCGCTTGAACTTTTTTTAATAAGGACAAATCAACAAATGGACCTTTTTTTAATGATCTTGGCACGCTACTTTCTCCTACTTGATCGTCTGCTCACGATATATTTACCCGTGCGTTTATTTTTACGCGTTTTCAAACCTTTTGTGCATTTACCCCATGGGGTTACCGGATGACGACCCATGGTACGACCTTCACCACCACCATGAGGGTGATCGATTGGGTTCATAGCCGTTCCACGTACTTTTGGTCGACGACCACGATAACGTGTTGCACCCGCTTTACCAAGCACTGCTAGGTTATTTTCAGGATTACTCACAACGCCTATCGCTGCCCGACAATCGACATGTACTTTACGCACTTCGCCGGAGTTTAGACGAATCAGAGCATAAACACCTTCTTTCGCAACAAGCTGCACCGACGCACCAGCACTTCTTGCCATTTGAGCACCTTTGCCTGGCTTTAATTCAATACAATGAACAACCGTACCCACTGGAATGTTTCGCAAAGGTAGGCAGTTACCTGATTTAATTGGGGCTTGCGCACCATTTTCGATCGTATCACCCGCGCGGATATCACGAGGAGCGATGACATAACGCTTTTCACCATCTTTATAAGCAAGTAATGCGATGTGCGCAGAACGGTTTGGATCGTATTCAACGCGCTCTACTCGAGCTGGAATACCATCTTTGGTACGTTTAAAATCGATTAAACGGTAGAGCTGTTTGTGTCCGCCACCAATGTGTCGACTAGTGATACGACCATTGTTATTACGTCCACCCGTTTTCTTTTTGCCTTCTACCAAAGACTTTAATGGACGTCCTTTATAAAGTTCGCTATGCACGACACTTACTTTATGTCGGCTACCAGCAGAGCGTGTTGAATTAAATCGTTTAAATATTGCAGCCATGTCGAATTACTCCACGCCTGTTGTAAAGTCAATATCGAATCCTTCTTTTAATGAAACGTATGCTTTTTTCCATGCATTCGTCTTACCCTTAATGCGCCCGTGACCACGTGTTTTTGGTTTCATACGCGCTACCTGCACGCTGCTTACCTTCACGTTAAACAATGCTTCCACCGAACGTTTAATTTCAGCTTTACTCGCATTAGGCACAACTTTAAATATAATCTGGCGATTTTTATATTCACCAATTTTCGCGCTTTTTTCAGAAATACGCGGACCTATTATGATGTTATATGGACGATCACTAATCATGAGTATTTCTCCTCAAGCACTTTTAATGCCGGCAATGTCACCATGATTTTGTCATAGTTTAATAACGACACTGGATCTAGCGTATGTGTATCGACAACGTTGATACCTACTAAGTTTCTTGCAGCATAATAAAGGTTTTGATCGATCGCTTCGCAGATAATCAGTGCTCGTTTTGCTTCAAGTGCATTTAACTTAGTCGCTAAATCTTTTGTTTTATGCGAGGTTAAACCAAAGTCATCTACGACGACAAGACGGTTGTCTTGAATCAACTTAGACAATATTGAACGCATCGCATTCACGTACATTTTTTTATTCGTTTTTTGGCTATAGTCGCGTGGCTTAGCTGCAAAAGCACGTCCGCCACCGACCCAAATTGGGCTGCGTGTTGTTCCTGCACGAGCACGACCCGTACCTTTTTGTCGCCATGGTTTCGCACCACCGCCGCGCACTTCTGAACGGCTTTTTTGAGCTTTAGAACCTTGGCGTCCATTTGCCAAATATGAAGTAACTACTTGATGAACTAATGTATTATTAAACGGTCTTGCAAACACATCGTCAGAAACCGTTACTTTCTGTTCTTTTTTATTGTCAGGTGAAATAACTGTTAATTCCATTATGCACCTCCAGCCGTTTTTTGTTTGACTGCAGGACGCAACATAACGAAACGACCTGGAGCGCCAGGTACTGCACCTGCTAGCAATACGAGTTTTTTATCTGCATCAACTTTCACAATCTTTTGGTTTAAGACAGTAGTACGTGCATCACCTAAGTGGCCCGCCATTTTTTTACCTTTGAATACACGGCCTGGCGTTTGGTTTTGACCAATAGAACCCGGAGCACGATGCGACAATGAGTTACCGTGTGTAGCATCTTGCGTGCGGAAGTTATGTCGTTTTACAACACCAGCAAAACCTTTACCTTTGCTGTTAGCAATGACATCAACCATTTGGCCGTCAGAAAAAACGTCTTGAAGCGAAATTTCTTGACCAACACTATAGCCTTCCAATTGTTTCGCATCATCAATACGCACTTCCCACAATTTTTTCGCAGGGGCTACGTTAGCTTTTTTATAATGACCTTGCATAGGCTTATTCATACGACTTGCTTTTTTCTCACCAGTAGACATTTGAACAGCATTATAGCCATCGGTCTCAGTGGTTTTAATTTGGGTAACTTTTGTCACGTCAAATTTCAGCACGGTCACAGGAATCGATTCACCTGATTCGGTGAAGACTCGGGTCATTCCGCATTTTTCAAAAACAAAGCCTGATGGCATTGTGATTACCTCTTTTTTTGTCCGCTCCTCTAAAGGGCGGGTATTTCAAAAATTTAGTCTAGTGAATCTACACTTAGTTTTACGTCAACACCCGCTGACAAGTCTAAACGCATTAATGCATCAACTGTCTTAGGTGTTGGCTCTAAAATATCAATTAAACGTTTATGCGTACGCAACTCATATTGATCTCGCGCATCTTTGTTAACGTGCGGTGAAATCAATACTGTAAAACGCTCAATGCGTGTTGGCAAAGGAATAGGTCCGCAAATTTGCGCGCCATTTCGTTTTGCCGTTTCAACGATCTCTTTGGTTGATTGATCAATCAACTTATAGTCAAACGCTTTTAAACGAATGCGGATACGTTGCTTCTTATTAACTGCTACTGTTTGTTTTTTTGCTGCCATGATGTTTACTCAATTACCTTCGCTACAACACCAGCACCGACGGTACGTCCACCTTCACGAATCGCGAAGCGTACTCCTTCTTCCATCGCGATTGGCGCAATCAATGTCACGTCCATCTTGATGTTATCACCTGGCATTACCATTTCAACGCCTTCAGTAATACTACTTCACCTGTCACGTCAGTCGTTCTGAAATAAAACTGTGGGCGATACCCTTTGAAAAATGGCGTATGACGGCCACTTCTTCGTTAAAGCAACACTTCCGCTTCAAATCTTGTGTTGGTGTGATTGTCTGGGTCCGCTAAACTTGTCCATCAACATCTTCTCGCTTCGTTCCACGTAACAATACACCTACGTTGTCACCAGCGCGACCTTCGTCGAGTAATTTACGGAACATTTCAACACCCGTACAGTCGTTTTTTCTGTCGCTTTGATACCAGATTTCTAATTCGTCACCCTTTTACGATACACGCTCAATACGACCCGTCACTACCGTACCACGCCTGAAATCGAGAATACATCTTCAATTGGCAATAAGAATGGCTTTCCGTATCCGAGCGGGTTCTTCGAAATACTCATCCATCACTTCTGCAAGCTTATAAATCGCTTCTTTACCAATTTCACTCTCATCACCTTCCAACGCTTTTAACGCCGAACCGATAACGATAGGTGACATCACTGGGAATTCGTATTGGCTTAACAATTCACGCACTTCCATTTCACCAGTTCGATTAACTCTTTATCGTCAACCATGTCTGCTTTATTCAAGAAAACCAATGCTTGGCACACCTTGACGTGCTAATACAATATGCTCGTGTTGTGGCAAAGCCGTCAGCAGCAGATACCACCAAGATCGCACCGTCCATTTGGGCCGCACCGGTAATCATGTTTTACATAAGCGTGTCAGGCAGTTCAACGTGCCGTAATGGCGTTTGTCTGATTGGTATTCTACGTGTGATGTCGCGATCGTGATACCACGCGCTCTTTCTTCTGGCGCGTTATCAATTTGCGCAAAATCACGTATCTCACCACCAAACTTCTCTGATAAACACTTGGTCATCGCTGCAGTCAACGTCGTTTTACCGTGATCCACGTGTCCAATCGTTCCCACATTTAAGTGGGGCTTATTTCGTTCAAATTTTTCCGCCATTGTGTTTTCCTCTTTTATATTCGCCCTCTTTCGAGAGCGGGATGACAATCAATTAAGACCGACTTTCAATTACCTCTTCAGCAACACTTGATGGAGTTTCAGCGTACTTCGTGAACTCCATTGAGTACGTTGCACGACCTTGCGATTGCGAACGTAAATCAGTTGCATAACCAAACATTTCAGCTAAAGGTACTTCTGCGCGAATGACTTTACCTGCAGGCGCGTCTTCCATACCTTGCACGATGCCGCGACGACGATTCAAGTCGCCCATTACATCACCCATATATTCTTCAGGTGTAACGACTTCAACATGCATGATTGGTTCGAGCAAAACAGGTCTTGCTTTTAGCGCACCTTCTTTGAAACACATAGAACCCGCGATCTTAAATGCGACTTCGCTCGAATCGACATCATGGAAAGAACCATCATAAAGCGACACTTTCACATCAACAACTGGGTAACCGGCAATAATACCGTTTTCCATTTGTTCTTTAATACCTTTATCAACAGCTGGAATGTATTCACGTGGAATCACACCACCAACGATGTCGTTTACAAATTCATAACCTTCGCCTGGTTCTCTTGGCTCAATACGCAACCAAACGTGCCCGTATTGACCGCGACCACCACTTTGGCGAATAAACTTACCTTCTTGCTCTACTAGTTGACGAATTGTCTCGCGATACGCTACCTGCGGTTTACCGACGTTGGCTTCTACGTTAAATTCGCGTTTCATTCGGTCGACAATAATTTCTAAGTGTAACTCACCCATACCTGAAATAATGGTTTGACCAGATTCTTCATCACTTGACACACGGAATGAAGGATCTTCTTGAGCAAGTTTACCTAGAGCAATACCCATTTTTTCTTGGTCTGCTTTTGTCTTAGGTTCTACAGCAACAGAGATCACAGGTTCTGGAAATTCCATACGCTCAAGTGTCACGATGTTCTTTTCGTCACACAAAGTATCACCCGTCGTAACGTTTTTCAAACCTACGGCAGCAGCAATATCTCCTGCGCGTACTTCTTTAATTTCTTCACGTGAGTTTGAGTGCATTTGCAGAATACGACCAACACGTTCTTTTTTACTTTTTACAGGGTTATAAACAGCTGTTCCTGCTTCTAGAACACCTGAGTAAACTCGGAAATAGGTAAGCGTTCCAACATAAGGGTCGGTTGCAATTTTAAATGCTAATGCCGCAAAAGGCTCATCGTCAGAAGAATTACGTACGACTTCATTACCTCGGTCATCTTCACCTTTAATAGCAGGCACTTCGTTAGGCGCTGGCATGTAATCAATAACGCCGTCCAACAAAGCTTGCACACCTTTGTTTTTGAAAGCCGTACCACAAAACATTGGTATGATTTCATTATTTAATGTACGTGCCCGTATACCTTTTTTGATTTCTTCTTCAGTTAATTCACCCTGCTCGAGATATTTCTCCATGAGTTCTTCTGAAGATTCAGCAGCAGACTCTACTAATTGCTCATGATATTTTTGACATTCATCTAGCATGCTAGGATCAATATCACGATATTCAAATTTAACGCCAAGGTTCTCTTCTTCCCAGTAGATAGCTTTCATCTTAACTAAGTCGACGACACCTTCAAAATTTTCTTCTGCACCAATAGCTAACTGAAGTGGAACAGGGTTAGCACCTAAACGTGTTTTTACCTGATCAACTACGCGTAAAAAGTTAGCGCCTGCACGGTCCATTTTATTAACGAATGCCATACGAGGAACTTGGTATTTATTCGCTTGTCGCCATACGGTTTCTGACTGAGGTTCAACACCACCTACCGCACAGAAAACAGCAACAGCGCCATCAAGCACTCGCAAAGAACGTTCTACTTCAATCGTAAAGTCAACGTGTCCTGGAGTATCGATGATATTAATACGGTGGCGATCGTAGTTGGCTCCCATACCCTGCCAATAACAGGTGGTTGCCGCGGAGGTAATCGTGATACCGCGCTCTTGCTCCTGAGCCATCCAGTCCATGACTGCAGCACCATCATGTACTTCACCAATTTTATGTGAAATACCTGTGTAATAAAGAATACGCTCGGTAGTCGTAGTTTTACCCGCATCAATGTGGGCCATGATCCCGATATTACGATAACGATTAATTGGAGTTGTACGTGCCACTTTAATTCACCCTTACCATCTAAAATGTGAAAATGCTTTGTTGGCTTCCGCCATCTTGTGCGTGTCTACACGTTTTTTGTAGGCCGCTCCACGATGGTGGCATGCATCAACAATTTCTGCCGTTAATTGACTAATCATAGAATGCTCAGAACGCTTACGTGCAGCTTGGATCAACCAACGCATTGCCAAAGCTTGTCCACGAGGTCCACTGACTTCTACAGGAACCTGATAGGTCGAACCACCCACACGTCGTGACTTAACCTCAACCATAGGTCGAACACTAGACAATGCCCATTCTAAAATCTCAACTGGCGTAGAAGCTGGCTTGAGAGCGCTCCCACCTTTACCAGAACCACCCTCATCTTCATCTTCGCGCTTAACATTCTTCAACTTATCAAGAGCGTTATCCAACGAGGTATAAACAATCTTTTCAGCTAAGGTTTTTTTACCGCTTAGCATGATGGCATTAATGAATTTAGCCAATAATTCGCTTTTGTGCACCGGATCAGGGAGAATTTCTCGTTTCGGCGCTCGGCTTCTTCTCGACATACTATAATACTCCTACAAATTATTCTTTTGGCCGTTTTGCGCCATACTTCGAACGTCCACGACGTCGATCGGCAACACCGGCTGTATCTAAGGTACCGCGAACCGTGTGATATCGAACACCAGGCAAATCCTTTACACGACCGCCACGGATTAAAATCACACTATGTTCTTGTAAGTTATGCCCCTCACCACCAATGTATGAGGTGACCTCAAAACCATTTGTCAAACGCACACGACAAACCTTACGTAAAGCTGAGTTAGGCTTTTTAGGCGTAATCGTATAAACACGCGTACATACTCCGCGCTTTTGCGGACAACCAGCCAAGGCACGCTTTTTGTTACGTTTAATCTTGGACTTTCTTGGTCTTCGCGCCAATTGGTTTGTTGTTGCCATTTGTCTCTCCTGTTTGGGTAATTTTCACCCAAATTTACAATGCATAAAAGCGCCTTTCTCACTCTTTTTTGCGAGAAAAGCGATTGTATATAATGTTCTGCTCTTTAGTCAAGCAGATTAATAGCCAAGAAGTATACCAATATTTTGAGGAAAAACAATGGTTTTTTTGAGAAATACGAACTTAAAAGATGTTGATGTATAAATCATTTTTCATTCAGAGCGATACAAGGGCTATGGGTTGCTTCGTCGCGCCATGCGCTCCTAGCGATGAAGGCCGTAAGGAGAATGGAGGTTTGCTTTGGCGAGCCCTATCATCCTCCGATTTACTGGCGGTGCCTGAATGCTGAAAAGGAGATCCCGCGCATAAAGCGCGGGATGACAGAACCCCTTAAGCTAGGGGATGGCAGTTTTTTCAAACAGCCGGTTTTTAATGTTTATTGACAAGCTTTTCTTATTCAGAATCCTGCGCAGAGCTTAGGGCTTCTGACAATGCTTTGTCGATGTCTTCTTTAGTCATTTGCGAAGGTTCTTCTACTTCCGCTGGCGCTTCTGCCTGTAATCGGCGCGCTTCGTGGTAAGCAAAACCCGTACCCGCAGGAATGAGTCGACCAACTAATACATTTTCTTTTAATCCACGCAAACGGTCGCGGCTACCTTTAACCGAAGCCTCGGTAATGACACGCGTGGTTTCTTGGAACGATGCTGCTGACAAGAAAGATTCTGTCGACAACGACGCTTTGGTAATACCTAATAATACAGGCTCAAAACGCGCTGGCATTTTATCTTCTTTCACCAATGCATCATTCACTTCAAGGACTTCCGTTCTTTCAAGTTGATCACCAGGTAAGAATTTACTATCACCTGGATGCTGAATAATCGCTTTACGTAGCATTTGATTAATGATGACTTCGATATGTTTATCATTAATTTTCACACCTTGTAATCGATAAACGTCTTGTACTTCGTTAACGATGTAATTAGCTAATGCTTCGACACCAAGTAAGCGCAGAATATCGTGCGGGTTAGGTGCGCCCTCAGCAACAACTTCACCCTTCTCTACGTGCTCACCTTCGAACACGTTAATGTGACGCCATTTTGGAACCAAAATCTCAAAGGCTTCACCATCGGTTGGTGTGATGACTAATCGTCGCTTACCTTTGGTTTCTTTACCAAAGCTCACTAAACCAGAAACTTCTGCAAGAATGGCAGGGTCTTTTGGCTTACGCGCTTCGAACAAGTCAGCAACTCGTGGCAAACCACCGGTAATATCTTTTGTTTTAGATGTTTCTTGTGGAATACGTGCAACGGTATCACCGACTGTCACTTTACCACCATCTTCAACGGTGACGATAGCATCAACAGGCAAGTAGTATTGCGCAGGAACGTTAGTTCCAGGAATACAAAGTTCATTGCCTTGTTCATCAACCAACTTTAACATTGGTTTTAATTCACGACCGCCTTTACCACGCTGTTTAGGCTCGGTAATAACAATACTTGAAAGACCCGTTAATTCATCGGTTTGACGATTCATCGTCACGCCTTCGGTCATATCAATAAACTGTACGCGACCTTCTACCTCAGTAATGATTGGGTGAGTATGTGGATCCCATTGCGCAACAATTTCTCCACCTTTAATTTCAGCACCATCTTTTACTGATAACACAGCACCGTAAGGCACTTTATAACGCTCACGCTCACGACCATGTTTGTCGATAACGATTAATTCACTCGAACGCGATACAGTCACACAAGTATCATCATTTCTATCCACTACTTTTGCGTTATGCAATTTGATGTTACCCGCGGATTTTACCTGAATGTTATTTGCAAGCGCTGCTTTAGATGCGGCACCACCGATGTGGAATGTACGCATGGTTAACTGTGTTCCTGGCTCACCGATAGATTGCGCCGCAATCACACCAACTGATTCACCAATATTGACACGATGTCCACGCGCAAGATCACGACCATAACACGCCGCACATACACCATAACGCGCTTCACACGTAATGGTTGAACGTACTTTGATGCGATCGATACTATTTTCTTCTAACTTCTCAACAAGTTTTTCAGTAAGCAACGTGCCTGCTTCTACGACAACTTCATCACTTTCACCTGGCGCATATACATCTTCTGCAACAACACGACCTAATACACGTTCCCCTAATGCTTCAACCACATCACCACCCTCAATGAGCGATGTCATGATGATACCGTTTTCAGTACCGCAATCCTGTATGTTAACCACAACGTCTTGTGCAACATCAACTAATCGACGTGTTAAGTAACCTGAGTTAGCTGTTTTTAACGCGGTATCCGCCAAACCTTTACGTGCACCGTGAGTTGAAATAAAGTATTGTAATACGTTCAAACCTTCACGGAAGTTTGCGGTAATAGGTGTTTCGATAATTGAGCCATCTGGTTTTGCCATCAAACCCCGCATACCAGAGAGCTGACGCATCTGAGCAGCAGAACCCCGCGCTCCAGAGTCTGCCATCATGTAAACGGAGTTAAACGATTCTTGCTCAACGTCTTTACCTTCACGATCAGTTACTTGCTCTTTCGATAACACTTCCATCATCGCCTTAGCAACTTGATCGTTAGTACGCGACCAGATATCAACAACTTTGTTGTAACGCTCGCCGTAAGTTACCAAACCAGAAGCATATTGTTTTTCAATATCTTTAACTTCTTTTTCAGCTTGCTCAACAATTTTGGCTTTATCTTCTGGAATTACTAAGTCGTTAACACCAATAGAGATACCAGCACGCGTTGCGTAACCAAAACCTGTATACATCAATTGATCGGCAAAAATAACTGTCGCTTTCAAACCTAATTCACGATAACAATGATTGATTAAGGCCGTAATCTTACCTTTTGTCATTGTTTGGTTGATTAAATCGAAAGACAAGCCTTTAGGTAGAACTTTCGACAATAACGATCGACCAATGGTAGTGGTCACACGTTTACGTGTCGCTTTGCCGTCAACTTCGTATGGCACACGAACTTCTACTTTCGCTTGCAAGTCGACAATCCCGAGGTTATACGCACGTTCAACTTCATCTACGTTCGCAAACTTCATGCCTTCGCCTTGAGCATTAACACGCTCACGCGTTAAATAATATAGGCCCAAAACAACGTCTTGCGATGGAACGATGATAGGTGAACCATTCGCTGGAGAAAGTACATTGTTGGTCGACATCATCAAAGTGCGAGACTCAAGTTGCGCCTCTAATGATAATGGTACGTGCACAGCCATTTGGTCACCGTCAAAGTCGGCGTTATATGCGGTACACACGAGTGGGTGTAATTGAATTGCTTTACCTTCAATCAATAAAGGTTCAAATGCTTGAATACCTAAACGGTGAAGTGTTGGCGCACGGTTAAGTAACACAGGATGTTCACGAATGACTTCTTCAAGAATATCCCAAACTTCCGGCTCACCACGCTCAACCATTTTCTTAGCCGCTTTAATGGTGGTTGCCAAACCACGGAATTGCAGCTTGCTAAAAATAAAGGGTTTAAATAATTCGAGCGCCATTTTCTTTGGAATACCACATTGATGTAAACGCAATGTTGGCCCTACCACGATCACAGAACGACCAGAGTAATCTACACGTTTACCCAAAAGGTTTTGACGGAAACGCCCTTGCTTACCTTTAATCATGTCAGCCAATGATTTTAATGGACGTTTGTTTGTGCCGGTGATTGCTCGACCACGACGACCGTTATCTAATAAGGCATCAACAGATTCCTGCAACATACGTTTTTCGTTACGCACGATGATGTCAGGCGCGTTAAGTTCTAACAAACGCTTGAGACGGTTATTACGGTTAATAACACGGCGGTATAAATCATTTAAATCTGATGTTGCGAAACGTCCGCCATCGAGCGGCACTAATGGTCGCAAATCAGGTGGAAGGACTGGCAACACGCTAAAGATCATCCATTCTGGCTTGTTACCAGACTCAATGAATGATTCGATCAAACGGAGCCGCTTAGAGTATTTTTTAATTTTTGTATCAGAAGATGTTTCTTGCAACAGGGTATGCAATGTTTTTGCTTCTTCTTCGATATCGATGTTGCGCAATAACTGCTGAACTGCTTCAGCACCCATTTTTGCATCAAACTCATCACCATATTCTTCGATAGCATCGTAATATTCTTCATCGGTAAGCAGCTGCCCTGGCTCTAACTGTGTCATGCCTGGGTCTGTAACAACGTACGCTTCAAAATATAAAATACGCTCGATGTCACGCAATGTCATATCAAGCAATAAACCAATGCGCGAAGGTAATGATTTAAGAAACCAGATGTGTGCTACAGGAGAAGCTAACTCAATGTGGCCCATACGATCACGACGTACTTTTGTTTGCGTGACTTCTACGCCACATTTTTCACAAACAACACCGCGATGCTTAAGACGCTTATATTTACCACAAAGACATTCGTAGTCTTTAATTGGACCAAAGATTTTAGCGCAAAACAACCCGTCACGTTCTGGCTTGAACGTACGATAGTTGATGGTTTCTGGCTTTCTTACCTCACCATACGACCATGAACGAATCATATCTGGCGAAGCCAGAGAAATTCGAATGGAATTAAAGTCTGACTCACCTAAAGTGGGTTGTACTATGTTTTTTAGGTCCAAGGTTTTTCTCCTACGGTATTTGTTACTCTTGAGACCCCGCGGATAAACCGCGGGGTAACAATTAAATTTTAAAGCCGCTCTGTCATCCCGCACTTTATGCCAGGGATCTCTTTTTAAAAAACCACCAGGCAAACTGTGGGGTGACAATCATTAATTAGCCTTCATCGGTCTCGATATCGATACCCAACGAACGAATTTCTTTCACTAACACATTAAATGCTTCCGGCATACCAGAATCCATTTGGTAATTTCCATCCACGATGTTTTTATACATACGTGTACGTCCATTCACATCATCCGATTTCACCGTCAACATTTCTTGCAAGGTGTATGACGCGCCATAAGCTTCTAATGCCCAGACCTCCATCTCACCAAAACGCTGACCACCGAATTGTGCTTTACCACCTAATGGCTGCTGCGTAACAAGGCTGTAAGAACCTGTCGAACGCGCATGCATTTTATCGTCGATTAAGTGGTTTAGTTTGAGAATATACATGTAACCTACCGTTACGGGTCTTAAGAATTTATCTCCCGTACGACCATCGATTAATGTGCATTGTCCACTTTCAGGCAAGCCTGCAAGTTTCAACATGTCTTTGATTTCTTCTTCGTGCGCACCATCGAATACAGGTGTTGCCATAGGCACGCCCTGACGCAAGTTATTGGCAAGCTCAAAAATTTCATCTTCGCTCATTTGATTGAGGTTAACTTTTTTCGAGCGTGAATTATAAAGTTGATCTAAGAACTTTTTAATTTCAGCCACTTTCGCTTGCTTATCTAGCATTTCACCGATACGCAAACCTAAACCTTTTGCCGCCCAACCTAAATGGGTTTCTAATACCTGACCGATATTCATACGAGAAGGTACACCGAGTGGGTTTAAAACGATATCCACTGGGGTGCCATCTTCAGAATATGGCATGTCTTCGATAGGAACGATGGTAGAAATAACACCTTTGTTCCCGTGACGACCCGCCATTTTATCACCAGGTTGAATACGGCGTTTTACAGCAAGATAAACTTTAACGATTTTCAATACGCCAGGCGCAAGATCATCACCCTGCGTGACTTTTTTACGTTTTTCGTCGTATTTTGTTTCGAACTCTTTACGAATAGTGTCGAGCTGCTTAGCTGCTAATTCTAACTGATCATTAACTTCGGCATTACGACCAACAATATCAAACCATTTGTCTTTCGGGATGCTTTCTAAATATTCAGCTGTGATTTTTTCACCTTTCTTGAATTTTGCAGGACCTTTTTCGGCTACTTCATTCAATAAAAGTTTTTCGACACGCGCAAACACATCGCCTTCACGAATACGCGACTCATCACCCAAATCTTTTTTGATGCGTGCTAATTCGGCATTCTCAATCGCTAAGGCACGCTCGTCTTTTTCTAAGCCATCACGTGTAAAGACTTGTACGTCGATAACCGTACCGTACATGCCGGTAGGAACGCGTAATGAGGTATCTTTAACGTCAGAAGCTTTTTCACCGAAGATTGCGCGCAAGAGTTTTTCTTCTGGCGATAATTGCGTTTCACCTTTTGGTGTAACTTTACCGACAAGAATATCACCCGCGTTAACCTCTGCGCCGATATAGACGATACCGCAATCATCCAATTTAGCAAGCGATGCTTCACTAATGTTTGGAATATCGGCGGTAACCTCTTCAGGGCCGAGTTTTGAATCACGTGAAATACAGGTTAACTCTTCAATGTGAACGGTGGTAAAACGATCTTCTTGTACTACGCGCTCCGAGATTAAAATAGAATCCTCAAAGTTGTAACCATTCCAAGGCATGAATGCGACACGTAAGTTTTGTCCTAACGCTAATTCACCCAAGTCTGTTGATGAACCATCTGCAATCACGTCGCCTTTGTTGACTTGATCACCGACTTTTACGAGCGGTCGTTGGTTCACACAAGTGTTTTGGTTGGTACGGATATATTTTGTCATGTTATAGATATCAACACCCGTTTGACCTTTTTCGGTTTCATCATCGTTTGCACGAATAACGATACGCGCAGCATCTACCGCTTCGACGATACCACCACGATTTGCAACAACGGTAACACCCGAGTCTCTTGCAACAAAGTGCTCGATACCCGTACCGACCAACGGCTTTTCAGCACGTAATGTTGGTACTGCTTGGCGTTGCATGTTTGATCCCATTAACGCACGGTTAGCATCATCATGCTCTAAGAATGGAATTAACGATGCAGCAACAGATACGATTTGTTTTGGCGAAACGTCCATATATTGAACCTTATCTGGACTCATAAACATGAATTCGTTTTTGTAACGACAAGGCACTAATTCGCTGATTAATTTACCTTGCGCATCGAGTTTTGCACTTGCTTGCGCGATGATATGTTCACCTTCGTCGATAGCAGAGAAATACTCTACTTCATCAGTCACTTTACCATTAGCCACTTTTCGATAAGGTGTTTCGATAAAACCATAATCGTTTGTTCGCGCATAGACAGCTAACGAGTTGATCAAACCAATGTTTGGACCTTCAGGTGTTTCAATCGGACAAACACGACCATAGTGGGTTGTGTGTACGTCACGAACCTCAAAGCCAGCACGCTCACGTGTCAAACCACCCGGACCTAACGCAGAAACACGACGTTTATGCGTCACTTCTGATAGCGGGTTGTTTTGATCCATAAATTGTGACAATTGGCTAGAACCAAAAAACTCTTTAATTGCAGCAGAAATAGGTTTCGCATTGATAAGGTCTTGCGGCATTAAGCCTTCGCTTTCAGCAACACTTAATCGATCGCGCACAGCACGTTCAACACGCACCAAACCCACGCGGAATTGGTTTTCAGCCATCTCACCGACACTTCGTACACGACGGTTACCAAGATGATCGATATCATCCACTTCGCCACGACCATCACGAATATCGATCAAGACTTTAATGACTTTAACGATGTCTTCTTTTGATAGCGTTGTCTCACCCGTTAATTCTTTACGGCCTACACGTCGGTTAAACTTCATACGACCAACGTTAGATAAATCATAACGATCTAAGGTGAAAAATAAATTTTTGAATAAGTTTTCAGCTGCGTCTTTTGTTGGTGGCTCACCTGGACGCATCATTCGATAAATTTCCACGAGGGCTTCTAATTGTGTGCTCGAAGGATCGATACGCAACGTGTCTGAAATATAGGGTCCACGATCTAATTCATTAGTATAAATCGTCTCAAACGTCGTAATTTTCGCCGCTTTTAATGCCTCTAATATTTCCGTTGTGATTTCATCATTCGCTTGAACGATAACTTCACCAGTTTCTGTATCGATAATGTCTTTCGCCATTACCTTTCCGCAAACATATTCGACAGGAACTTCTAATGTTTTAACACCTGCTTTATTGAGCTCAAGGATATGGCGTGCGGTAATACGACGGCCCGCTTCGGCAATCACTTTTCCACCTTTGCCTTTGATATCAAAACTTGCGATTTCACCACGTAGACGCTCTGGAATTAAATCCAACACGAAAGCGTCGCCTTTTGCATGAAAAACACTTTTTTCAAAGAAAAGATCTAAAATTTCTTCGGTTGTAAATCCTAATGCACGCAATAAAATGGTCACTGGTAATTTACGACGACGATCAATACGCGTAAAAACACAATCTTTCGGATCGAATTCGAAATCTAACCATGAACCACGGTAAGGAATTATGCGAGCAGCATAGAGCAACTTTCCTGATGAGTGTGTTTTACCTTTATCATGCTCATAGAACACACCAGGAGAACGATGCAATTGTGATACCACAACACGTTCTGTTCCATTAATAACGAACGTACCAAAGTCTGTCATCAAAGGCACTTCGCCCATATAAACTTCTTGTTCTTTTACGTCTTTAATCACTTTATCGGCAGCTGGTGCGTCACGATCATAAATAACCAAACGTAATTTTGCACGAAGTGCACCAGAATACGTTAAACCACGAATACGACATTCGTTAACATCAAAAATAGGGTCGCCGATGACATAGCTGTCACAATGTAGCTCCGCAAAACCCGAAAGACTGGTAATAGGGAAAACTGCCTTTAACGCAGCCTCCAATCCGACGTTTTCTCGCTTTTCCACAGAAACACCTTGCTGTAAAAAGTGTTTGTATGATTTCTTCTGGATATCAAGCAATGGCGGAATAGCCATTGAATCGGGAAGTTTACCAAAATCTACGCGAATACGCTTTTTTTCGGTGAAAGAAAAATTATTTTGCGTTTGTGACATTTAGTGTACCCCGTTGGTTGCAATACTTTTGTCGCGCTTTCTGGCGCAATCCTATCATTCCGAGCCCTGCTTTCACAGATTCGAGGCACTCCGTTTATTTAGGAGATTCCTCGCTACGCTCGGAATGACAGCTTAATTTAAATTTCCGGAGCCGCTACGCGGCTTCCGGGATAACATATGACGCGCCGGTGGCACGTCATGCATTACTTAACTTCGACTTCACCGCCAGCTTCTTCGATTTGTTTCTTAATGCTGTCAGCATCTTCTTTAGAAACGCCTTCTTTCAAGCTGCCTGGAGCGCCTTCAACTAAATCTTTCGCTTCTTTCAAGCCAAGACCTGTGATACCGCGAACCGCTTTAATCACAGCAACTTTGTTTGCACCAAAGCTCTTAAGGATAACGTTGAATTCAGTTTGCTCTTCAGCTGCTGCGCCAGCGTCACCACCAGGTGCTGCTGCTACTGCTACTGCAGGCGCTGCTGCTGTCACGTTGAATTTTTCTTCCATTTGTTCGATAAGGTCAACAATATCCATAACACTCATGTTAGATACTGCTTCCAATACTTGTTCTTTAGTAATTGTAGTCATTGATTTACTCCTCGTTATTAATTACTAGCCGCTTGCTTTTGGTCTTTGACCGCAGCTAACGTTCTTACAAATTTCGCGTGTGGCTCAGCCATCGTACGTACCAACTTGCTCACAGGCGCCTGCATTACAGAAAGTAATTGAGAAATCGCTTCTTCGCGTGTTGGTAATTTCGCTAATGTATTTAGCTCATTCGCTTCAAGACACTGCCCTGAAATGGAAAGGAATCTGACTTCCAATGCTTCATGATCTTTTGCAAAATCACGAACGACTCGCGCTGCAGCACTAGGCTCTTTTTGTGAAAATGCTAAAACGAGCGGGCCCGTGAAACGATCACGAACACATTCAAATTCAGTATTTTCAACCGCACGTTTTGCCAATGTGTTACGAACAACTCGCAAATACACGTTAGCTTCACGCGCTTTAGTACGCAAATCAGTCATTTCAGAGACGCTCAATCCACGATAATTTGCCGCGACGAGTGATATCGCACTCGATGCGACATCAGCCACTTGCGAGACTATCGCTTTTTTTGCATCTAAGTTTAATGCCAATGTTATTTCCTCCATTAACTGAGGTGATAGCATCGACTATCACCGCCTGCGTAGGAAATTAAGTCTGTCAGAGGATTCTGTCAGACACCTACGGTCTTTGACGGTCACAATGACCAACAAAGAATTTTTTAAATGCCGCGCCTTTGGTGCGGCTTTGTGGATTACACGCTTCGCGCTAATCCACTTTATATTTTAATTTCTGGATCCTACGCCTTCGCGAAGGATGACGTCACTTTTTCCGCTTTTGCGGAAAACAAAGTTACATACCAGCCGTATCTACCGTCAAACCAGGACCCATGGTGCTGGAGATAGTAAGTTTCTTTAAGTAGATACCTTTGGATGATGTTGGCTTTAATTTTTTCACTGCATCCACTAATGCTTTTAAGTTTTCTTTCAAATGATCTTCTGAAAAATTCACTTTACCAATCGTGCAATGGATAATGCCGTTTTTATCAGTACGAAAACGTACTTGACCAGCTTTGGCATTTTTAACTGCAGCAGCAATGTCTGCAGAAACCGTGCCATCTTTAGGATTTGGCATTAAGCCCTTAGGTCCTAAAACAGTACCTAACTTACCAACAACCTTCATCGCATCTGGCGTTGCAACCACAACATCAAAATTCATGTCGCCCGCTTTGATTTTTTCAGCCAGCTCTTCAAAACCAACTTCATCAGCACCCGCTTCTTTTGCTTTGTCAGCATTTGCTCCTTGAGCGAATGCAGCAACGCGTACCGTTTTACCAGTACCGTGTGGTAATACTACAGAACCACGAACTGCTTGATCTGATTTTTTAGCATCGACGCCGAGGTTTAAACTCACATCAATACTCTCTACGAATTTCACTGCAGACAATTCAGATAATGTTTTAAAAGCTTCTTCGACAGCAAAGGTTTTTTTCTCACCTAATTTTTCTGTCATGGATTTAATACGTTTTGTCATTCGAGTCATTGTCACCACCTCTTAGCCTTCTACTTCTATGCCCATGCTGCGCGCTGTGCCAGCAATTGTTTTAACCGCAGCTTCAATATCGAGAGCTGTGATATCGGGCTCTTTTGTTTTCGCAATTTCTTCTAATTGCGCACGTGTTACTTTTCCGACTTTATTTGTGTTTGGCGTAGCACTACCTTTTTGAATGCCGGCTGCTTTACGCAACAACACAGATGCTGGTGGGGTTTTTGTGATGAAATCAAAACTACGATCTTGGTAAACCGTAATAACAACAGGAATCGGTAAGCCTTTTTCTATCGTTTTGGTTTTGTCATTAAATGCCTTACAAAACTCCATGATATTCACACCATGCTGCCCTAATGCAGGACCTACTGGCGGACTTGGATTTGCTTCTCCAGCTTTGACTTGCAATTTAATATACGACTGAACTTTCTTCTTGCCGCTTTTTTTCTGTGCCATGTTTCACCTCTTATTGTTGGGTCATCACGCAAACAACGTTTGCTCCCCGTTATAATGCCACGCTTTTGACGTGCGGTAGACTACGTGCTTCACGCAGTGCCACCTTACATTTATTCTGCTTTTTCGACTTGGGTAAACTCTAATTCTACAGGCGTTGAACGACCGAGAATTAATACAGCTACGCGCAAGCGGTTTTTCTCATAATTCACTTCTTCGACAACACCGTTAAAGTCAGCAAACGGACCATCGATAATGCGAACCATCTCACCATTTTCAAACAAGACTTTTGGTTTTGGCTTGTCAGTGCTGTCTTGAACTTGTTGTAAAATCTGATCGGCCTCTTTGCCGGTCAACGGTGCAGGACGATCGCTTGTACCACCGATAAAACCTAAAACCTTGGTGGTAGATTTGACTAGATGCCATGTCTCATCTGTCATCACCATTTCTACCAATACATAGCCTGGGAAAAACTTGCGTTCGCTCTTACGTTTTTGTCCAGCACGCATCTCAACAACATCTTCGGTTGGCACTAAAATATCGCCAAATAATTCCTCTACACCTTCAAGCGCTATACGCTCTAGCAATGCACGTTTTGCTGCTAACTCTTGCCCAGAATACGCCTGAACAACAAACCACTGTTTTTTCTTTTCTTCAGTCACTATTCTTTATCCTCATTGACCTGTGATCCAACTTACGGCCCACATAAAAAATGCATCTATCGCCCAAAGCATTAACGACGTTAATACAACGACTGCCATGACGATAAATGTTGTTTGCACCGTCTCAGGACGTGCCGGCCATACGACTTTACGCAATTCACCACGCGCAGCCTTGGCAAACCCTAACGCTTGCTTGCCGCCCTGCGTTAATAGGGATAACCCTAGCATTACAGCAAACAAACCAATCCAGCCCGCAATCCGTAAGTAAACGGAAATATCAGGTAGATAGTAATAGTTAAGAAATAAACCAAACGCAAAAAGGCCCACCACCGCGATCCATAGGATTCGGTCAAATGTGGAGCCTTTTGATTCTGTTTTGTCTGATCTATTCGTTTTTACCGCCTTGCTACTCATCATAATTTCTAAAAACACTCTTACACTGGCAGGCCAGGAGGGTCTCGAACCCCCAACCTGCGGTTTTGGAGACCGCCGCTCTGCCAATTGAGCTACTGACCCTCTTACGGTCTGCCCTTATTTTGTAAGGACATTAAAACTTT
>JBKAGM010000019.1:0-33984 GCA_046290385.1 Gammaproteobacteria bacterium | reverse complement strand
CGTCGCCATGGTGATCATCGTCGTCGTCATCATCATCGTCGTCGTCGCCATGGTGATCATCGTCGTCGTCATCATCATCGTCGTCACCATGATTCCAACGACCACCATCATCATCGTCGTCATCATCGTCGCCGTGATTCCAACGACCACCATCATCATCATCGTCGTCGTCACCGTGCTTCCACCAACTACTGAGATTTAACAAGTTGTCATCATCATCTTCATTATTTCCAAAAACTATATGACGGCTCATGGCTTCGTCCTCCGAATAATTCTAAAAAACATACTTTGAGTATAGTCAAAGATTTCAAAAATATAGGAGATTTTTTGTTAGTTTATAAATTTTTTTGACATATTATCAAATCTTAAGTTTTTTGAGAGGTTGTTTTTATAATTTATTGATTTTAATGAAATTATGAATTTTTAAAACTGGGTTTTTATGAACCCCTCGCATAAAGCGCGGGTTTCAAGAGAGTAAATACTTTGGATAGCCTAGGCGGGAATAATCCCACTTGCTAGGCGCTGGCGCCAAGCTTTGGCGCCTGGCTGTCCTTTGTATAGATTGTAGAGAGGTTTGACGAGGCTATTTAGGCGGGCGCCCTGCTCCAAAGATTGGCTTATATAAGGTGTATACCGCTCAAGGACTTCTTCTCGACTCAATGGGTTGTTTTTAAAGAAATGTTTCTCTATTTCGGCGAATAGATAAGGATGGCGATAGGCTTCTCGACCAAGCATGGCGCCATCGATATGCTTAAGATGTTTTTCAATGTTTTCAATGAGTTTTATTCCCCCGTTAATTATAATCCTTAAGTTTGGATTGTCTTGTTTAATCTGATACACCGTGTCGTAGCACAGTGGTGGCTTTGAGCGATTTTGTCTCGGGTTGAGCCCTTTTAGCCAGGCTTTTCGGGCATGAATGATAAAGGTGTCACAACCAGCTGCATGAACCGTTTTTACAAAATGTTGAAGCGCTTCGTAGGAGTCTTGATCATCAACACCAATACGTGTTTTGACGGTGACGGGGATGTTGACGTTATTGCACATCTCAGAAATACACTCTGCGACTAAGTCAGGTTCTTTCATGAGACATGCACCAATACGGCCTTTTTGAACTCGATCACTGGGACAGCCAACATTGAGGTTGATTTCATCATAGCCCGCCTGCTCTCCAAGTTTGGCGCAATGGGCTAACTCTTTGGGATCGCTGCCACCCAGCTGCAAAGCCACCGGATGCTCTTCTTTATTGAATAATAGGTAGCGATCAGGGTCACTATGTATAAGCGCACCCGTGGTGATCATTTCTGTATACAGCACCGTATGCGGAGAGATCAGGCGCATGAAATATCTAAAGTGCCTATCAGTCCAGGCCATCATGGGCGCAATTGAGATATGCGGTTTATTCTGCGACGGCATAGACACCCGGGATGTTTCGGAAGTATTCTTGATAATCCATCCCATAGCCAATTAAGAAAACGTCGTCTGTTTCCACGCCAGTGAAGTCTGCTTTTTCGAGCGCGCCTGGTTCGCGTTTTCGAATTTTGTCGACAGCCACAGCTGTGTATACGGCTTTCGCACCCTGCTCTTTGCAATAACGCACAATCTCTGCCAAGGTTGTGCCTCCATCAAGCACATCTTCGACGACGAGCACGACACGATCTTTTAGTGGTAATCTTGGCTTAACCAACCATTGCAGGTCTTTACCTTCTTTTTCACCGCGATAGCGGGTGGCATGTACGTAATCGATTTGTACTGGAAAGTTAAGCCGTGTGACGAGATTGGCGGTAGGTATGATGCCGCCCATCATGACGCAAAGGACGATGGGGTTTTGGTCTTTAATTTCTTTTGTGATTTCTTGTGCCATGCGATCAAGAGCAATGTTGATTTCTGTTTCTGAGTAGAGACAGGTTGCGTTTAGTTGCATTGTTTTGACTTCTTGTAAGTCGACCATTTGTTTTGCTCCTTTGGTTTTAATATGTGTTGCAAACAGACTTTTTTAAAAACCCAATAACTATAGGTTATTGGGTTTTATGGGTCCCGCGGATAAACCGCGGGACGTAGGGGTCAGATGCAACAACTCTATCAAGGTGCGCCTGCGGCGCTGTTTATACCCTAACCCCTAACCCCTCTCCTGCAAGGGGGTCAGATGCAGCAACTCTATCAAGGTGCGCCTGTGGCGCTGTTTATACCCTCACCCCTCACCCCTCACCCCTCTCCTGCAAGCGGGAGAGGGGAAAAGAGAGTAAAAGCACCCATCTATCTCTTCCGAAAGAGAGAGAAAAAACATTCTTCCCTCTCTACTAAAAATGAAAGAGAGGAATATGATATTCAGTCAATTATATGCCAGCGTTTTTTTGAATGTGCATTGTCGTTGTGGGAAATGCAACTTCTGCGCCGTGCGATTCTACTATGTCTAATATTTTAAGAAAAACGTCTTGTTGTACGTCTCGCCATTTTGCCCATACTGTCGTTTTGGTAAAGCAATATATATTGACGTCTAATGATGATGAACCGAAGTTAACAAAATGGACAGTTCGGTTTGTCGATGATTGCGATCAACGAATTTCATGGACCTAGAGACATGATTTGCATCGTCTAACGCAATCCAATGGTCGTGGTGATACGTCGATTGCTGACGCTGCGGTTTGAGATGCTGATGGTAGAGAATACTGAATTAGGAAGTGAGCTGCATCGAACTTTGTCCACGTGGTGACATCCAGTTGCACGGTACCTTCTATGTCTCGATTAGGAGAAGCAATTAAGTCGCCAGGTGAATGGACGTCAAGTAGATCATGAGCCACCAAAGAAGTTGGCAAAGCAAATCCTTGCCGCAATACCGACGACGATGGCGCCACCACCAATGCCAAAACGCCCGTGAGAAGCAGATGATTGTAACAATATTAAGGTGCTGCAATGGTTAAAGCGATACGTGCGATACCGAACGCGCATTCACGGTGGTTGGTCAGAGGCTTCGCCATTTCGTAACTGGTCAGCAGTTTGCGCTCATTTTGTTGATGAATCTCCAGAAAAGCAGGGCGATGATTAATATAATCATGAATGTTCTGAAGATTGCGACATCACTGAGTAATGCGATGTTCTGATGCTCGCTCACAACATGCGCGACAATAATGCAATAGCCAGATGAGTGCAGCGATGGGCATGAGTGCGACGGAAACGCTTCTCCCATATGATTCGCTTCGAAAGGCGCCGGAATTCGCCGAGATAGTAGCGATGATATGTATGGTTGCTGCAAAAATCAGATAATCACGATTTGGGGACCACAGGTAATCTTGAGCGTATTGTGTGAATGTGTTTGTGTTCCTGTTGAGCTTTTACCGGGATTTTTTTTCTCAAACTTACCCGGTTACTTTCGGTGTGGTTAACGATTGGTTTATTAAAGCTTCCAACTGGCTTGAGTAGAATGACAAAGTTTCTCGATAGTGCGCGAGAAGGTTATCGAGCTGGTCGCAGCCAGACAGGCGATGTTAAGCCTGCTGCTTTAGCAAGGTTGACGCGATCTAGAAAGTCCCGCCGGATGCGTTTCGGGTTAAATTCGAGCCTTTGAACTGAAGTTCGTAGGAGTCTTGTATGAGAATCCTGCGAGCTTTGTCGACTTTTGGATAGATGCGTGGACATGAGTTCCAATTGATTTGCTTGTAAATGAATTAAGTCTTGTTGTTCAATTTGCTGATATCGCGAATCGTTGGTAGCTCGCTGACTATCTTCAACGACGGAACCGTGACCGGGAAAAGTTACCGGGCGGTCCTGCCTGAGCCCTGTATAAATGCATTCAAAAGGCCTTCAGGGTCTTGATGGAAGCAGGATTACGATGACACGACTTTCTGGATGTCCGAGATCGAGTATGGGCGCGAAATTGATGTCGATGCCAAGTTGTTTTAATTCATGCGAGATGGTGTAGCCATACTCGGTTGCAAGCGCAAGCGCTTTTTGTGGATTTTTGTCATACGTTTCACCCAAGGTCGCCATGGGAGGTATTCGCGTGAGTGGTTCACGTATGCGCTGGACACGCCCGCCCTCTTGGTCGATGGTGATGAGCAAGTCTGATCGTATGTTTTTTATAGTATCGATATATTTTTTTAATTGATCGAGTGATTGATAATGTCGCGCAAAGAGGATAATGCCACACACGGCTGGATGTGTGAGGCGCGCATGCTCGTGCGGTTGTAACTCATGGGTTTGTGTGTCGATGATTAGATGCATGCTTTTATTTTACCTGAATTTTCTCGGAAAAATCTATGGTAATCGCGCCTGTGTCGGATGTATTGAGCATGTTGATGTGATGACTCTGATAACGCTCGATAACTTTTTTGTTGGGAAAATGATAGCGGTTTCGATAACCATAGGAAAATATCGCATATTGCGGGTTTACTGTTTGAATAAACTTTTCTGACGAAGAGCTTTTGCTGCCATGATGCGGCACTATGAGCACGCTTGAAGCAAGCTCTGCGCCGGCATGATTGACTAGCCATTTTTCAGCTGATTTTTCGATATCACCAACAAACAGTACGCTTTGGTGTGTGTTTGAAATTTTTAATACGCAAGAGCTGTTGTTGTCCAGATGTAAGTGTTGAACGTCTGGATATAGTACGTCAAAATTTACTCCATCCCATTCCCAATGTTGTCCTCGCAAGCAATATTGCGCGTTGGTTTGAAAGTAATCGGGTTTGCTGGTAAGAAAACGGTTTACCGGATAGTTTTCATATAGTGCTTCGACGCCACCACTATGATCATTATCTTGATGGCTGACAAGAAGTGTATCGATGCGATGCGCCCCTGAGTATTCAAGATAAGGGACTAAGACGGCATCACCCATACTAAACCCATTAGTATATTTTATGCCGGTATCATACACGAGCCAATGATTTTGAGTTTGTACGACTGTAGATAAACCTTGACCGACATCAAGAACGGTCAATTGAAAATGATTTTTAGGCATTGGGATGTGATGTGGAATTAATAATGGAAGCAATGGTATCCAACCTAAGTGTCGTGCGGGAAACCCTTTGGGGGTTAGCATAAGTAAAGAGCCGATCATTGCGGCAACAAATTGCCATGGCGTAAGTGTTGCGAAAAAAGATTTATGTATGTGTGTGACGAGAAATTGCAAGAAAATTAATAGCATATGCAAAGTAATCGCGGATATCTGTAACAAAAAATCTGCGCCGGGTATATGTAATATCATGCCAAAAAAACCGAGCAGCGCAAATGGTAAAACCATGATGCTTACCCAAGGAATAGCGATGCAATTTGCCAGCGGTGAAGCCGCAGGTGCTTGATGAAAAAACCATATTAATAAAGGCATAGCGCCAACAAGCATGATCCATTGAGAACGATGCATATCAGAAAAATGTAGCTTTGATCGGTAGCTTTCTTGAAAGCCATAAACGAGTAATGCAACGGCCGAGAAGGATAACCAAAAGTTTGGGAGCAATATTGAAAGTGGATGAATGAGGAAACAAAATAATAAAGCCACGCTCCATATGCGCCAAAAGTTTAATTGTCGTCGATAGATGAGTGAGATCATTGCAAATAATACCATGATGAATGCGCGCTGTGTTGGCATGGAAAAGCCTGCTAATAATGCATAAAAGAATGCTGCGATGATTGCGATGATGGCTGAGTATTCTATGGCGATCCATCGCCCGAGGCGCCGTGAGACAAAAAAGATAAGCCCCGTGATTAAGCCAATATGCAGTCCCGATATTGCCATGAGGTGCAATGTGCCGGTTTTGCGAAAGAGTATCCATGTGTGGGGCGAAATATTTTGTTTTACACCAATTGTAATGGCGGCAATCAGGTTGGCTAATGTTGGATCTTTTATATGATTAATCAGTTGGTGATAGAGGTATTGTCTAATTCGGTCGATAGGATGTGAATAGAGATGTGATGCGATAAATTGGTTTAGTGGACTATTTCGATGGATATAACCTTTTGCATGCAAGTTGTGAACGAACAACCAGGCGCTGTAATCATACCCACCAGGGTTGTTGAGGGGGTGTTGAGATTTGAGTTTTGCAAGAAATTGCCATTCGTCACCGACGGTGAGTTTTTTGGGCAAGTTGCAAGCGTACCAACTCAGTTGAATGATTTGGTGTACGGGCGTTGTGATTTTATTGTTTGTTGTATTTTTAATATAAAAATGAAAGCTGTGATAGCAGTGTGAGTTTTGTGGGATGCTGTCGATTGTCCCTTTTAATATAAGCGGTGTGTTTTCAAAGTTTTTGGGAAGGTTGTTTTGTTGGTGGAGATGGTAGTTGATGAGAAATAGGATGGGTAATAGGAGTGCGAGTATGTGTTTGGTTTTCATGGGTGTTCCTTTTGGTTTTTGTGGCAAACGTCATGGGGTGAGGTTGTTGGTTGTTGAGATCCCGCGGATAAACCGCGGGATGACAGAGAAAAAACAAACCGCGGGATGACAGAGAAAAAACAAACCGCGGAATGACAGAAAAAAAGCAAAGTGCAAGAGGTGAGAAACTTGAAAATGGGTCCCGCGGATAAACCGCGGGACGTAGAGATCGAGAGGTGCGGGACGTAGTGACTGGGGGCGCGGTGCTCAGTGGATCCCGTGGATAAATCGCGGATTGACAGAGAAAAAGAAACCGCTAGATTTAGATGGTGTTAGAGGTAGAAGTCGAAAAGCTAAATGACAGAAAGCAGGTGGTTGCGCAAGTCGATGAGTTTTCCATGAAAGAAGTGACCGGCGCCGGGCATGATCATGAGGTTTGTGACATCATTGCGCGTTTTTTCCCATTCTGCAACGTTGTTTGCTAATCCAATCTCGTCATCTTCGCCATGCACGATGATCCATGGGCATGTCATGGTTGGCAATTTCGCGAAAGGATATTCTGGCATGACTGGCCCAATGCTAATCAGCATTTTTGGGTGACATTCTGTCGCAATTTTCGCGGAGATATACGCGCCAAATGAAAATCCTGCAAGGATGATATCATAGCCTGAAACATCACTTTGTTTCAACCATGCAATTACAGCACGAAGGTCGTCGCACTCCCCTTCGATGTTGCCATAACTGCCTTCACTTTTCTGTACGCCACGATAATTAAATCGCACGGTATGGCATCCCTGACTTTCAAACATTCGTGACAATGTCGTCACGATTTTATTATGCATTGTTCCTTCTTTCTGGGGATGCGGATGACAAATGACAGCAATCGTTTTATTTGATTCTTTAGGAGCTTGAGTAATGACTTCAAGCTTACCCGCAGGACCTGGCAGAAACCAATGCGCTGTATTTTGGGGGAATGCGAATGTCATGTTGACCGCCTCTTTTTTTCATGTAATGCATGGGTAATATGATACCGTTTAATAGAAACAATGCAATGACAATAAGTATCACTAACCCTGCTGTGATATTTTGCAATTTTTGTTGTTGCATTCTTTCATTCAACCAATCCGAAGTAATAAGTATTGCGATGGGTAGTAGTGGCAATAAATAATAAAAACGTCGTGATCTGCTGAGTGTAAAGAAGATAAATAGCAATGCAAAGGCGAGACATAACCAACGTGTGTTCCACGGCATGCGCGACCATTTCTTGATGCTGATATAGAGCGCTGGAAGGAAGAAAATAATCCATGGGGAGATCATCACTGGAAATTCTATGAAGTAATGCCATGCCGGATTTTTGTGGTCCCATGGATGAACAAATCGCACGAAGTTTTCATACAAGACGCGGGTTAATCCGCTCGTTTGGTAGTCGTTTTTATTAATGTAGGAAGAAAGCAAAAAAGGAATGAAATAAATCAGTGCTGCGATGATGAGCGCAGAAAACATTTTGAAGTTGAAGTGCGTTTTCCATGCACGTTGCTTGATAAGGTCTGGTAAAACGATAAGAAAGACGCATACTGGTGCGACGAGGCCTTTGCATAGCGCGCCAAAGGTGAGGATGAGAAAAAGGATCAAATAATCAATGAATGTTTGTTTGCTGTGGGAGGTTAGAGATGAGAATTTTTTTAGGTAATATAAGAATGCGGCAAGTATGGCGAAGATGTTAAGCATGTCGGCGCTTGCTACGCGTGCGTAGAATATAAAGAAGTAGCTGCTAAGTAGTAGCCAGCCAGCGATGAGCCCTAAGCTTTTATTTTTTAGGTGGTAGCCTATGCGGTAGGTTGTCCATAATGCAAGAAAACCTGCGATGGCGCTGGGTAGTCGAAGAGTCCAGCGATGGAATCCGAATAATTTTACAAAGGGTAATATTAGCCAATAGGAGAGCAATGGTTTGTCATAGTATTGTCGGTTGCCAAGGTATGGGTGTAAGTAGTCGTGACGTATGAGCATGTTGTTAATGATGCTTGCCCAGCGTTGTTCCATGGTCCATAGGGATTTGGCGTCGAGCATGAAAAAGATGAGGATGGCGCCTGTGATGAATAGGATGGCGGTTTTTGCGTTTTCGCTCCAGAGGAGTTTGTTTAGCTTCATGGTTTATGCTCTTTTTTAATTTCTGGGAGTGTTGCAAACTGGCTTTTAACTATAAATCAACAACCATAGGTTGTTGATTTATAGAGATCCCGCGCATAAAGCGCGGGATGACAATGGTAGAATGCAACAGTCCCTTAATCTGCCAATACTTTTTGTAAAAAACGTCCTGTGTGTGACTTTTTAACTTTCGCGACGCGTTCGGGTGTTCCAGTAGCGATGATGTTTCCACCTTTGCCTCCCCCCTCTGGCCCTAAATCGATAACCCAGTCTGCTGTTTTAATGACATCGAGGTTGTGTTCGATGACGACGATGGTGTTTCCGCGTTCGCGCAAATGATGCAATACATCAAGCAATTGCGCGATGTCATGGAAATGCAAACCTGTTGTTGGTTCGTCAAGGATATAAAGCGTTTTTCCTGTATCACGCTTCGATAGCTCTTTGGCTAATTTAATGCGCTGTGCTTCACCCCCAGATAAGGTTGTCGCACTCTGTCCGAGCCGGATATAAGATAACCCTACGGACATGAGGGTTTCGAGTTTTCGCTTGATGACAGGGACGGCATCAAAAAATGGCAGCGCATCTTCGACAGTCATTTCTAAAATTTCGTGTATCGATTTATGTTTGTATTTCACTTCTAAGGTTTCGCGATTATATCGTTTACCTTTACAGACATCACACATAACATAAATATCAGCGAGAAAATGCATCTCAACTTTGACCAAGCCATCGCCTTGGCAAGATTCACAACGTCCACCCTTCACGTTAAAACTAAAACGTCCTGGTTTGTATCCGCGCGCGCGTGACTCTTGTGTGCCTGCAAATAGTTCTCGGATAGGTGTGAATAATCCTGTATACGTTGCTGGGTTTGATCGCGGTGTACGACCGATGGGGCTTTGATCGATGTCAACCACTTTATCTAAATGCTCTAAACCTTCAATGGCGTCGTATTCTAGCGGTTTTATTTGTGTCGCTTTATTTAATTCTATGGCTGTAATAGGATAAAGCGTGTTGTTAATTAATGTTGATTTTCCTGAACCAGAAACGCCTGTAACACATGTAAATAATCCGATTGGAATTTCTGCGGTGACATCTTTTAGGTTGTTACCTTTTGCGCCGATGAGTTTGATGACGTTTCTTGATGTGTTGGCAGCACGCTTTCTTGGAATTTTAATTTGTTTTTTTCCAGAGAGATATTGCCCAGTGAGTGACTCTTTACATTTGATTATGTCACTCGGTTTTCCCTGCGCAATCACTTGCCCACCATGCACACCCGCACCTGGGCCGATATCAAGAACATAATCTGCTGTGCGTATGGCATCTTCATCATGCTCAACGACGATAACGGTGTTACCCAAGTCGCGCAAGTAATTTAATGTTTTGAGCAGTCGTTCGTTGTCACGCTGATGCAAACCAATAGAAGGCTCGTCTAATACGTACATCACGCCAACCAAGCCTGAACCGATTTGGCTAGCGAGACGAATCCGCTGCGCTTCACCACCCGATAATGTTTCTGCGCTGCGATCGAGGCTTAAATACTCCAGACCCACCTCAACTAAAAATTTTAATCGCGTGACAATTTCACGATTGATTTTTTCTGCAATTTCACCACGATGACCTGCCATTTTTAAATTTTCAAAAAATTCTTTTGCCTCATCGATGGGTAATGCTGTTGTTGAGGGTAGATTTTTTCCACTGATCAACACGTGGCGAGATTCTTCGCGCAGCCGTGTGCCATCACAGCTATCGCATTTTTGATGAATCAAATATTTTGCCAGTTCTTCTCGAACGGCCATCGATTCGGTTTCGCGATAACGTCTTGTCATGTTAGGAATAACGCCTTCAAATGCGTGTGTGCGTTTGGCTTTTTTAATACCGTCTCCGGGATAGGTGAATTCAATTTTTTCGCGACCACTACCATGCATTAAGATTTTTTTGATTTTTTTAGGCAAGGATTCATAACTTTGTGTCAGTTTAAATTTATAGTGTTTTGCTAGGGATTCTAACACGTGGTAATAATAAATGTTTCTCTTATCCCAACCGCGTATGGCACCCGCACCGATTGCAAAATTTTCATCGTGTATGACTCGACTTTCATCGAAAATTTGTTTGACACCCAAACCATCACAGGAAGAACAGGCACCTGCAGGATTGTTAAATGAAAACATGCGTGGCTCACATTCGCTGATACTGTAACCGCATTCTGGGCAAGCAAATTTTGCAGAAAATACCATGGGCGGCTGATCTTCTTGATCGATCAACATAACGCTGGCGAGGCCATCAGCAAGATTGAGCGCTGTCTCAAAAGATTCTGCAAGACGTTGCTGCATGTCGGGATTCACTTTTAACCTATCGATAACAACTTCTATGTTGTGTTTGGTGTAGAGGTCTAGGCGAATTTTTTTATCGAGCTCAACAAGCTCACCATTGATGCGCGCACGTATAAACCCTTGCGCACGCAATTCATCAAGCAGTTGATGGTATTCCCCTTTTCGCCCGCGCACGACGGGTGCGAGCAACATGATTTTGGTATCTTTAGGAAGTCGTAAGACGTGATCGACCATTTGGCTTACGGTTTGAGCATCAAGCTTAAGGTGATGTGTTGGACAATAAGGCTCGCCTACGCGCGCGTAAAGTAGTCGAAGGTAATCATAGACTTCAGTGATTGTCCCCACGGTTGAGCGTGGGTTATGCGATGTTGATTTTTGCTCGATGGAGATGGCGGGTGATAATCCATCGATACTGTCGACATCAGGTTTTTCCATCATGGAGAGAAATTGTCGTGCATAGGCGGATAATGATTCGACATAGCGGCGCTGTCCTTCGGCATAGAGCGTGTCGAAGGTTAGTGATGATTTGCCTGAGCCGGATAGTCCGGTAACGACGATGAGTTTGTCGCGCGGCAAATCAACGCTGATGTTTTTTAGGTTGTGGGTGCGCGCCCCTCGAATTTTAATTGTCGGCATATTAGTCAATGTGTTTTTCCGGGTTTTGGAGGATTTTGTAGTTTACATGAGTGGTGGGGATTTATAAATAGTATGTGTTATGATTCATGCACACCTCTTCACATTTCGACAACCCTTGTTGAAATAGTACCAACATATGGTATCATTATGAATAAGAAACATTTAATTGTTCTTGATGATATTTTCACAATCCCGACAAAATCGGGGATTCTATGGAAAGACATCGAGAATATGCTTGTTGCATTTGGCGCCGATATTTCAGAGGGGCGAGGCTCCCGAGTAAGGGTAGCGCTAAATGGTGTAAGAGCCGTTTTTCATCGGCCACACCCACGCAAAGAAACTGACAAGGGAGCAGTGGCTTCGATGAGACGATTTTTAACTATAGCAGGAGTAAAGCCATGCTAAAATATAAAGGTTACATCGGTTATGCTTCTTTTGACGATGAAGCAGATATTTTTCATGGCGAGGTGGTTAATACTCGCGATGTTATTACGTTTCAAGGCACAACAGTTAATGCTCTAAAAAAAGCATTTAAAGATTCTATAAATGATTACATAGCCTTTTGTGCAGCACGAGGAGAAACGCCTGAAAGGCCATTTTCAGGGAAATTCAACGTCAGGCTTTCCCCAGAGCTACATCAAGCCATTTTTATCGCAGCAAAAAAAACAGGAAAAAGCCTTAATAGCTGGGTGTTTGATGCTCTTAGTCAGGCTGTATCGCTTGATGCAGGCAAACTTTGAGAGATACCGCGGATAAACCGCGGGACGACAATAGAAGAATGCAACAGGTCCCCTCTTATTTTTTGTGGGTCCCGCGGATAAACCGCGGGACGTAGGAAGAGAGAGAGAGAGAGAGAGAGAGAGAGAAAACCGCGGGACGTAGGAAGAGAGAGAAAACTGCGGGGCGTAGGGAGACAAAAATAAACCGCGGGGCAAGAAAGAAGCCGTTGGACGTGGGCTTGAGGATTAGACGGTCTAGACACCAGGATTGGATGGTGACTTTTAGTGCTGAAACGGCTATGATAGCGACCATGAATTCTCAAGAAAAACGTGCTACATATGCTTTGGCGGGTATCTTTTCCTTTCGGATGCTCGGTCTTTTTATGATCCTACCGGTTTTTGCGCTATATGCGCAAAATCTAGCGCATTCCACGCCTTTTTTGATCGGCCTCGCTCTTGGAATTTATGGTTTGACGCAAGCCTGTTTTCAAATTCCTTTTGGCATGCTTTCTGATCGTATTGGTCGCAAACCTATTATTGTCGCAGGGTTGATTATTTTTGCGCTGGGTAGTCTAGTTGCTGCTCTGTCGCATGGAATAATTGGTGTCATCATCGGACGAGCACTACAAGGCGCAGGTGCGATTGGTAGCACGACAATGGCGCTATTAGCAGATTTAACTCACGAAGAACATCGCAGTAAATCTATGGCAATTGTGGGAATGACGATTGGTTTTTCGTTCACGGTCGCGATTATCATTGGTCCTATTCTCAGTCAACTTATTGGTGTAACTGGTATTTTTTATTTAACCTCGGTGCTCGCTTTTTCCGGCATCGCTCTGCTTTACTTCATTGTGCCCACGCCCGCACGTTTGAGCTTTCATCAAGATACCGAACCGATGTTATCGAAATTGCCAAGCGTTCTTAAAAACAAAGAATTGTTACGGTTAAACTTTGGGATTTTTACACTGCATACTTTACTTACCGCAAACTTTGTTGTGCTGCCAATTGTTTTTCTGAAGCACGCAAGCTTGGAAGAAAGTCAACAGTGGCTTATCTATCTACCCGCATTGCTATTAGCGTTTTTATTTAGCTTACCGATGATCGTTGCCGCTGAGGTACGACGCAAAATTAAATCGGTATTTGTCAGTTGCATTTTGATTCTTGCTTTGACAACGCTCGGTTTTTGGTTTTTTCAATTTAGCACTTTCGGTTTGCTCGTGATGTTGTGGTTGTTTTTTACAGCATTTACCGTGCAGGAAGCACTCCTTCCTTCTCTGATTTCTAAAATCGCACCGGCTGGTTCAAAAGGTACGGCGATGGGCGTGTATTCGACATCACAATTTTTAGGAATTTTTGTTGGTGGTTTAGTCGCCGGTTGGCTATTCCAGCACTTTTTCATTACGGATATCTTTTTATTTAGCTTTGTTTTTGCTATGCTTTGGTTTGTCGTCGCAGTCAATATGGCGAAGCCACCTCACCTTTCCACCCTTCTCTTACATATTGGCAACGTTGATCAAACTCGTGCAAAAAGTTTAGCAAAGAGTTTGCTTGCAATTGACGGCGTAATGGATGCTAGTATCGCTCTCGAAGAAGGTACTGCGCATTTGAAAGTAGACAAAAAAATCTTGAATCAAGAGGAGATAGTAAAATGGCAAGAGGTATCAACAAAGTCATCTTAGTGGGTAATTTAGGGCGCGATCCTGAAACACGTTACAGCGGCGATGGTGCTGCAATCACGAACTTTTCAGTTGCCACTTCTGAAGGCTGGAAAGATAAACAAACAGGCGAAATGCAAGAACGTACTGAATGGCATCGCGTTGTAACTTTTCGTCGACTCGCTGAGATTGCTGCAGAATATTTACGTAAAGGTTCTAAAGTTTATGTTGAAGGTCGTTTACGCACTCAAAAGTGGACTGATAAACAAGGTAATGAACGTTATACGACTGAGATCGTTGCAAGTGAAATGCAAATGTTAGATAGCCGTGGTGGCGCAGGTGGCGCACCAGCAGGAGCTTCTTCAAACCAATCACAGCCTGCTCCTGAGATGTCATCTGCAGGTCCCGATGATTTTGATGATGATATTCCTTTCTAAAGCATCGGTTTACGAGGGGCGTGGGCAGCTGGATGCCGTGCGCCTTCGAATGCTCAGCAGACTAGGAACTCAAGTACCTTGGCTTCTCTGCTTTTGATAAACCCTCACCCAATTTGAACAAATGTTAGTAAAGCCTTCTTGACTGAACTTTTTTCTGTTCGTAGAATGTTTGAGTTTTCTGTCTAATCGGTAAAATTGTTTTTACCGTTAGGAAGCTGTTCCATATCAACATAATAATTAGGAGAACACCGTATGCTATCATTCCGCACTGGACAACCCTACAACCGCTACCTAGCTCTTTCTACTACTGAGTCAGACGACAACCATAATACTTCGAATCAACAGACTCATAAAACGACGACAGCTGAGCAAGACTTAGCAAGCTGGACATGCCACTTATCAATCACATCCTTGCTCTTGTTAGCTTTAAGCGTTGGTTTTTATTTTTTTCTAAACACCGCCACATCCTATGAGAAAAAAGAAGAAAATCTGAGTGATCAGTGGGATGATACTTGTTTCGCTAATATTACTAAGTCGATAAATTCTTTTTGTCCATCAATTTTTTATGTTCATGATTGTAATGATATTCTCAATGATGACGATGATTCCAGCGACTTTCTGACGAGTTGCTTTAAAATGTGTGAGAAATTCTGCACAGACACTGACATGTCAGTCAACATGGCTCCGTTGGGAATGCTTATATTGATGTTAGGCTTTGGCCTGACGGGATATTGCGTTTACGGCTCATACAAAATGTATCGCGCTTTTGATGAACTAAAAGATAATCGCTTGGAAGAATCGCGCACTGTAATGTTATTTGAGGGACCTTCATATGACGGCAGTGGCGACATGCAACCCATGGAAGTATCAACTGGTCCACAGAATATTTTTTGAATTGAGATTGTTTTTCTTCGCTCAAGTTTTGGGTCCCGCGCATAAAATGCGGGATGTAGGGATTTGGTTGCGCGGGAAATTTGTCTCTGGTTTTTTATTCAATATCGACATGTTGCTTAAATCTGAGTGCTTGGAGAACGTTTGGATTTGAGCTAAAATCGAATTAAAAGCATGCTATTGGGAGTGTTGCAAACTGGCTTTGCAGCAGACAGTGCAACAGCCCCTTATTAGGCTTCAACAGGCTCTGAGGGAGTCTTGGAGTCGAAGCATGCAACCCCGGTATCAAAGGAGATGAAAATATGATTAAGCAGGCAGTTTATATCTGGAGTGATGGCACCAAGCCTACCAATAAGCTACGTAGCAAGACCCGCATTTTAGAAATCACTCGAGATAATCCAGAACCCAAGGATTTCCCCGAATGGGGTTTTGATGGCTCATCGACTTTTCAAGCGACGACTGCGCATTCTGATTTGATTTTAAAACCTGTCAGGGTCGTTAATGACCCCTTATCCGCTGGAAATTATCTTGTGTTGTGCGAGGTGCTGCACGCCGATGGATCTCCTCATGAAACAAATCATCGTGCTCGTCTGCGCACCCTTTTAGAAAATGGCGGCAATGATCATGAGCCATGGGTGGGCTTTGAGCAAGAATATACGCTGTTTGACGGCATGCGCCCTCTTGGTTGGCCTGAAGGTGGTTATCCTGCCCCTCAAGGACCTTTTTATTGTGGTGTCGGTGCTGATGAAGTCTATGGCCGAGAACTTGTTGAGCAGCACACACAGGGGTGTATCGACGCGGGTTTAATGATTTATGGCACCAATGCCGAGGTGATGCCTGGTCAGTGGGAATTTCAGATCGGCCCTCGTGGATGCAAGCATGATTCTCCAGATCCCTTAACCGTCTGTGATCATTTGATTTTTGCACGATGGTTATTGTTCCGTATCGGTGAAGAGTATGGCATTTCTGCAACGCTTCATCCAAAACCTGTCAAAGGTGATTGGAATGGTGCGGGGAAACATACCAACTTTTCAACCAAAGAGATGCGCAACCCCAAAACAGGAATGGCAACCATAGAGGCGGCCATTGCGGCACTAGAAAAGCGTCATAATGATCATATCAAAGTGTATGGGCACGGCTTAGAAGAGCGTTTGACTGGCGAGCATGAAACGGCTCCAATGACACGCTTTTCTTCCGGCGTTGGGCATCGAGGCGCCTCAGTGCGTATCCCAGAATCAGTGATGAAGAATGGCTGCGGCTATATCGAAGATAGACGCCCTGGCGCAAATGCCGATCCATACGAAGTGGCCGCTATCTTGATCGAAACGATTTGTCAGTGTACAATATCTAAACCTTCCGTCTAGGCGGCGGGTTTGGCGGATGAAGACCCTTCGTCTAATCCACACTACTAATAATAAGATGAGGTACACTGATGGCAATGTCACGCAATCCACATAATCTTGACGGTAGCACTTCTGACGATCGAGACAATAGTGATCCAATGGCTCTCGTTCGATATCGAGAGTCCCAGCTGGAACGACAGCTAAAAAAAATAATGATCGACTTTGGAAAGGCAACATCGCTCGTACTATTTTTCGTCGTATTATTTTACTGGCTTGAGGGTGATGCTACACACTGCGACAATAAAATGCATCAGCTATCGAATGAATGGGATAATGATAGTTGTGGCAACGTTACGACGAAAGCTTTGGGTTCCTTCTGTGACGACTATGGTGATGAAGATGGTGGTGGCTTCCGTCGAGCGCTAGCATCGAAAGATAGCTGTGATGACCTAGGATCGACATCGGACTTAAGCAGCACTCTGTTATCGATATGCGTGAGCCTTTGCGAAAAATATTGCAAAAAATCTGAGTCACAAAATCTAGACGAAATGATGCTTTTTCTCCTAGGTATCGCCGTGGGTGCGGCTTCAATAGCCTGTCTGTTCCACGGCGCGAATCTGGCATACGTCACTTATAAATATTATGAAGAATGTCAGTTAAATCGCCCGTCCGAATTACGCGAGGTAAAACGTGGCAACAATCAGGAAGAAATATACAATACGTTTGGTCATCCAGATGAAGATCGCGGGCCTGAAGAGGCTAATGATCAAGGGTGGATGGCATTTTTTTATGTCCAGCTCACCAACTGGGCGGCTAGTTTTTCCGAAAGCATGAGAGAAATTAGAGTGAGCTTTGATTTTTTTGGGCGTTCTGACGCTGTTTCAAAAGGCGATGAGATTGAGATGGAACCCCTGTTATCACAAGAAAATGGTCGTGATGGCAAAGGACAAGGGATGTTTATCGATCTATAGTTTGTCTTTAGGGGATAGCGCACATTAAAGATGCGCCTAGTGGATTACAACCTTTGCTCTAATCCACCCTACATTGTAGTGGCTGCTATCTTGATTGAAACAATCTGTGAATGTAGAATGAACGCTCTTTACTGTCTGATCGCAATTTAGATTAATTTATGCAAACTAACAGACAGCCGATTGCCGAACAATAATAAAACGAGGTACTGCAATGCTTCCTATGTCAGTAGCAAATACTCCATCAAGTCGAAGCTCAGAGTATAAAGCTTCAGAGACTGAGCAAGATGCCCTAAAGTGGAAAAAATATTTTTTATATTCTTGCGCTATCACAGCTATTTTGGCTATCGGTATTTACTATGAAAAAAGCCAGGTGACACACTGTGAAAATAAAATAGACGATTTATCAGACAAATGGAGTAACAAAAATTGCGGAGACTTTTCCAAAAAATCACTAGAAAATCTCTGTAATGATGACTACACTAGCGATTGCTACACCCTAGAATCAAACTCAGATAATGAAGACGGCATATTATATCAATGCATAAACGTATGCACCAACTTTTGCCACCACTCAGAACAGCTGAATTCTGATGTTAATATGCTAGCCTTTCTGGTTTTGTTAGGAATTTTTGGTCTCACTGCTTTTATAGGTACTGGAGCAAATTATTTTGGCGCGCTTTGTACTTTTTCTGAGGAGCTCCGCTCAGATGATATATCCTCACATCGCGTTCTATTTACTCAGAAAGCAAACGACTACACAACTTTCATAAATTTAGATCAAGAAGATTCTGTTGAGGAAACCCGCGATCAAACCATAATAGAACGTATCGAAGAAACTTTTTTATCTTTCGTTCACAACTTCACTAATAGCGCAACAGCAAATAACGCCCGGTTTGGTTTTTTTGGGCATTCGAATGTTCTTCGTGTTGATGGAGTTGAAATGAAGGATGCTTCAGAGGAAGAGCACCCATTGATGTCGGCAGAAAATGGTTATAAAAGTGATGAAGATCATGGACACAGAGGCCCTTCTTCGAGTAATTCTGTATGGTTGTAACATAAAGACTATGCAAACTGACTTTCTGATAAAAACGCTTAAGCAAAGCAATAAGATTACTTTCTCGAAATGATATTTCGATCATCCCAATTCATCGATGAGGATGTATTCATACTTTGATTGACAAAAAAACCATGCCTTTGAAGGCCATATTCCCCACGAGCTTCAGGAATTAACAAACACCTAGGTTGTAGATCATATTTGCATTCCTGATCAAGTAATTGTCGAATATCACTTGGAGGTCTTGGGACACTTTTGATTTGATCAACGGTGCCCTTGATACCTTCTTCACTGATGTTACCTGCTAATGATGTAATATAAGAGCTTGCAGCGAAGCCTGCTAGATAACCTACAGCGCCACATACTGGCACCATTGGTGGATTTGGCGCACACAATCGCGCAGCAACTATCGCGGTTTTCAGAGGAATTCGCTCACCCAAGCCATGACTTATAGCTAATTTGGTGATTTCATTCGTAGCAACTGGCAGCTTGTCTTCATTTTGAGCCTGAGATACAGAATATGCCGACAGAAAATAAGGCGCCCTTTCAACGGCAGTCTGAGAAACCTTACTAACAACACCTATACCAAGATGTGTACCCAAATCTGTATGCAACGTAGATAAAAACTCATCGTTTGTTTTGTTGATAGCTCTACTCACAAAGTTTGAATCTGGTTGATGCTCTACTGAAGAAGCTAGCGCATCATTACGTTGCATGAATTCATATCTTAGACGTACTTTTTCGGCGCTATCTAATTTTCCCCAGTATTCCAGCTTTTCCCATTCATTCATATCTGCCTGAAAATCACTCTCAATAAAATCGTCAGGCATTGGGCACAGATCAAGCATCCTTTCCATATCTTCTTGATAACTGAATGGAGGCAAACCTATATTATCCCAAACGCCCCTACTTCCTCCAACACTTCCTTCTTCTTGCACCAGTTGGACTGCTGAAGACAAAAAAGAAGATGTTGACGAAAAATTCTCTTCCAGAAAATAAGCATCACCACTCTTAATAACGACTGAAACTGATTCATCATTAGTTGTTAATATTTTTTTCCCATCAACAGTAACGATATGCTTTAAATCAGGAACATCCTCGCCCTCAAGATTAAGCACTTCCCCAGCATTTTGAACAAGCATCTTCTCAGAGTTCACTTCCATTTGTCCCTGAGAAGATGCCGCTTGCTTAATTTCCAAAAATTTTTGTCTATTTTCCGCTATACAAGTTGATTGAGTGAAGTTGTTAATCGATGAAGTTATGTTGTCTTTCGCCTTTTCTATATGAGCTGAAAAAAATTCGCTCGATTTATCTCTGACAAACTTAAGGAAAATGTTAGTAATTTTTTCACGAATTATTTGAATAATTTCAGAAAACATCTCATTCGCGAATCTCTTAAGCTGTTCCCTCTTATCATCCGCGCTATCATCTAATTTCTCTTCTATATTTTCAAAGCGATTTTTCAGAGAAAGAAATTCTTCTTCAACCTTGCCAAGTACTTTTACAGACTCATCAAATATATCTTTAAACGTATTAATATATTCTTTCGCTTCTAAAAACATACTAGCAACTTGAGCAATTTGTATAACTGCACCTAACTCGGATTCAGAGTTTTCATATTGCTGCAAAAAATTTGAAAATTTTCCAGCCAAGGCAGCTGCGCCTGAAGTAACATGCCTTTCAATTTCATCCTTCATTATGATTACTTGATTTACTAGTCTTCGAATATCACTTTCAATCTGATCAAGCTCTGAAAACACGCCAGCAATCAAAAAAACCTCTCGATCTAACTTTTCAATCTTTTCATTAGCCTTCTCTTGCAGCTTAGGCTCTAATTCCTTTTGAATACAATCCAGTATTTCGTTTATGAGTTTTGCTGAAAGCTGGTCAGTTAAAAGATTTAAACCTGCATTTGCTATGAGCTCAAATGCTTGACCTACAACATCGCCAAGCATGACTTTACCAGCATCACTCACACCATCTAAAGACGACACTTCACCGCCTCCCAGCCCGGCTGTAAGAACCGTCAAAATCAGGCTTTGCACCTTGTGATTTGCATAAGCTTCCCAACTAAAATTTCCATTTATTTGAGCCTGCATCGCAAAAATAATATCGCCTATTCCCTCTCGGATTAACGCTTTACCCCATTGTGCAAATGCCGGATTCACCGCACACAAAGCGACACCAGCCAGTATTTGAGCAACTCCGATCATTGCGCATACGAAAACATTCCAATCAAAGCCTTCGGTATTTAAATCTTCAACTAAATTTAACACCCTGTGTAGAGACTTCTCTATATATTCACCTACGACCTGAGGAGTCGCGCCGTCAAAATAACTATCTAAATCACGATTTTCCAACCTAATCTCTGGAATACGCCGAATTGTTCCTAGAGAATTTTCTATGGCGCCACTGATGTTTTGAATAAAATTTTGTATTTCACGAGGCAGTGGCGGGCTTACTTGTTCTAATTGTGATTGAGAAGCAACTGGCAAATGGGGTTCTTCGGCTGTTTGAAGATTCGCGCCTTCATTTGGCATCGGTATTTCAGGTAGATTTGGAACGTCTGCAACAAAAAATACAATATTTTCTCTAATCGCTTTACGTATAATTGACAGTTGATCCGCAGGCTTTACATTTTCTGAAAACTTTATTGATGGTCTTTTTAGCACGCCAACACTTGTTAAAAATGATTCTAGTTGTTCGCAAAAATCTTCGAGAGTTACTTGAACATTAAGATTGTTATTGCTTAACTCTTCAATATCTTGATCTGTAAAAATCTCTTCAAGCTCAGACAGTTTAATTTTACGCTGTTCAAGCGTTTTGTTTTTTCCGGATCTGTCTTGTAAAAAATCTAAAACTTTATCTTTGACTTGCGCAACATTTCCAAAAAAGATAATTTTCTCAGCATGGTTTTCTTCTCCATAATAAAGCTCTCTGCTTCCATTTTCATACTGCTTAACTTCCGCCTTTTTACTGATACGGTAACCTTTAATATGGTCTGGCAATTCATCTACTAATCTATCGCGTATCATAGGTGCAACTTCATCATTATCACTTAGCTCTGAAAAACAGAGCTCGCCACCAACCGCCTCTTTTGCAGCATCCCTATGAATACCCAAGATTCTCATTTCCTCTGCATTTGTTCTAGAGTATATATCCGACATTAAGCCGTGACGATTTTCTGCCTCCTTATCACTAACTAACTCAATAATTTGATTTGAGATTGAAAAGCGTCCGATTTCTTCGTCAAATAAGCGAATGGATTTTTTTAATTCTCGTCTTGCTCGTTTTTTATTGTTGAGATCGCTTCCTAAAGATAAAATAGACTGCGCTTTATAGTAATGCGCAAATCCAGAAAAGTGCGGATTCCTTTCTATACATTTGTCATAACACCGAATAGCATCATGATGGCGGTTTTGGCTGGCATAATAGGTCGCAATCCGCATGAGCTCCGCTGGTTCAACAATGAAGCGCTCCATATCATTATCCACATTATCAAACTGTCTTTGTTTAAATACCTCAAACTCATTAAACAGTTTTTGCTTGAAACGCTCTTCTCTGTAGACATTTTCAAGATCAGTTTCATGAGCATCCAACCAAAATGACCACTCATTCTGAAGAGATTTTAGTTGTAGTCGCAACTCATCACTATCAAGCGACTTTGCTTGCAATATTTCTTTTATTTCATTTTGAAGATTCTTGAAAGCAATCATTAATTGCTGTTCTACTTGGTCTCTAGGAAGCTTTGTGCTACTAATATTTAAAATGCGTCTGGATTCCGCTTGAGTACGCTCTTCACGCAACATTTCTATGGTCACGCTAGTATCATGCTCTCGCCTTCGATCAAGCACCACAAATTTACTGGATCCAGGCTGCCCTTGCCGTCCAGCACGACCAAACGCCTGTTCTTCAATACGAACATTCGATGGCATATATGAAAGTATGACGTGCAAGCCCCCATGAGATTCTAACTCTGGACTTATCTCAAAATCTGTACCTCGCCCTGCTATATTCGTTGCAACCATGACATCACCAGGGTAAAGTCTCGTTAATTGGAAATCTTGAAGATTAGAGTTGTACACAGTAGGTTTTCTGTAATTAACATCATTTCTATAGCGAGATTCAAGGAATCCAGAAATGGCACTTGATAATATATCCGTGGCTTGTTTGGTTTCGCAAATTAACAAAACTGCACGTGACTTAAACCCACTAGAGAGCGCAATAGCTTCTTTCATTCTATTATGATATTCACATTTTTCGCGATTGAGTTCCGAAAGATTGTTGATTTTATAGCTTACCCTTTCATTTAATACTTCTAATTCATCCTCAGAAATCACTCTATCATTCCTGCATTGCTCTCTCTCACCGAGCAATTCACTTTGTGATTTTTGAGAACCATCTGCTTTCCTATGTGAAATATTTGAGGTTTTTCGTTCAAAATTTTCAAGTTTCCGAGCTTCTATTAATATCAGATTTTTTTCATGACTAATCGAATCGTTTAGCTCGCGAATTTCTCGATCGAGTTCTTCGATTTTTCTTTGAAAATCTACAATTTGATTGCCTATCTCATCTAACTTATCTTGAGAAATCCTATCAACTTTAAAAATCTTCTCCTCTATGTCACTTAAAATAGCTTCTTTCCAACTTTCTTCATTGCCACATACTTCGCCCCAATATCGAGTATAACTCTCGGGTTTATTTCTTGGAACAGCAAAAAAATCAACTTGATACATCTCCTCCAAGAGGTTCATTTCAGCTTCACCTCCTAGCGTGCCTGTCATTCCATAAATACGTCCATTTGTTGCATACTGCTTAAAATAACTTAAATTAGAAATGAATATTGCTCGTAATGTTTCATTTGTAAATTTCTTTCTGTTTTTCATCTGAGCAAACTGATGTAAACCATTGCTCCATTGTGAATTTAATTGCTCCACGCCTGTAGGTAAGTCATTAATGATAACGTCATTTTCATATTTGCCACTATCAAACACAGAATATTGATCATCAGATTGCATAGACATCGCAAGATAAGCATTTTCAATCCAGACTTCTAACCGTCTCTTGACAAAGTCATTTAAATACGCTGGAAATTTCAAGACGCCACTTGCAATGCTTTCTTTAATTTGTTCGGCAATATTTTTTATATTTTCTTCTTTACTGACAAATGGATAGGTATTAACAGCCTCCCAGATAACTTCGAGCAACGTGCGGAGATATGTGAAATCATGAATATGATGAGAGATATAAAGGACTTTATCAGCATTATCAATAAATAGGCTATCAACCTCATCGACAATGAGCGTATGACTGGGGTTTTTTCTTATTTCCAAATCAAAAAATTCTGTCAACAATTGATCTCGCTGAAAAGAAGCCACATCGCCGTAAAAAACTTGATGATTTTCATAACGGGACTTTCTTTCCTCAGAATCAGCTTCGCACTGTAAATCACAGATATCACAAACCTCAATGTCAAAATAAGATAAAAGTAATTTTGCATCTTTTGCGCCTTCGACAGCCAATGGGCTTGAACTTGTTATAATATCTACCGTTTCTCCGCGAAGCACACAAGCAACAGCGAGCATTTGATTTAACATGCTTTTTCCTTCGCCGGTATAGATTTGACCAATTCTGCCTTTACCTGTATCAAAGCTCGAGAGATAACAGACCATGGCGGCAAGTTGTGAATCACGCAACCTTCTTCCATTGAATGCCACACTAACAATACACATCATGTGCGCCATAAATATAATCATATGATCTTCATTTTCAGAAGGGTTCTTTAAAAAATACTCTCCTTGATTGGCAAATGCCCCTAAAACAATACTCTTAACATCTTCACTTGTTTTAAACTGCCTATGTTCTTCTTCATCTGACTTATATTCATCTTCGATTAGATTTTCGTATTCTTCACATATTTTAGCGATAATTTCTTCCAGGCGCTCAAAGTTCATCATTTTTTTCGAGCATTCTTCTTTAGTCTCTTCACCTGAGAAAGTCTCATCGAACTGTTTGTTTTTATACACAAGCTCTTGGCTATTCTTCATTAGCTCTATGATCTCAGCGATGCTACGATCATTTCTATTGATATTTTTTAGGTCATACTTCTCTGAAAGCAAATCAAACCACAGCAGTAACCTTTTACCTTCAATAAGAGGAAAAATTTCAGCGCTCATTAGCCACTCACCTCTTAAAAATTTATCTAATACCTTTTCCAAAGGCTCAATAATGAGCTCCACAAAATGGCTTGTTGAGCTGCCAATTTTAGACGTTCTCTTCTGAATCTGCTGAACAAGACTATCAAAAAAATCTGATTGCGCCCTACTTTTGATGCTCATAATTTTGTCTAAAATTTTCCGCTGCGCCTCACTCATAGCCTCAGGAAATTGCAAGATCAACCTACACTTTTCATAGTTCAGAATAGTCAGCCAATGGTTGATGCTGTTTTTTTGCAGTTTATCTATTACGCCTTGATTATTATAGGCTCTTTCACTCAAGCAAATCCCGACGATTTCCATCAGCTTAGCGCCCGGAAACAAAATCTCATCATTTTCAACTGAGACATGTAGAGCGCGCGCAAAAGCTCCCAATAATTGAATATATTTTGGAGAATGAGTAAATCTACTAAAAAGTTTTTTTAACGTCAGATTTAGTTCAGGAGGGGTAAGCGACGCATAACTTAAAAAAGCGCTTTTTACGATCGAATACAGCGTTTCATAAAGAAAGTTTTCTTCTTGATTCGACAACAATCTTAAGAACTGGTGGAACGTTTTAAAATAATATGTAAAATCTAGGAGTTGGTTAATGGTTTCAAGAGTCAGACCATGACGCCTTTCCCTTCTTAGCACATCAACTATAGCCAACCAACTGCTTTCTTCATGGTTAGCTAACGCGATGGAATAAGTTGCAAAGAAGTTTTTCTTCAAAGTCATAGCAGCCTTATATCTTATAATGGAAATTTTTGATTCAACACGATGGTCATCTAACAATCGATTAAGTTTATTTTGTGTTGGATACTCATCGGAACAAATACACGCCAACAACTCGTCTCTTAGATTTTCACTGCTAACCGAGCCACACTCCTCTTTTATTTCCTGGAAGAATGAAGGAATAATACAGGTATCCCAGTAGTGTTTTTTAATCAATTTCAATCTATCTTCTTCACTGTCAGGTGAAAAATACTTATGCCGTATAATAGAATTATTTGCAATACTATTCATATACAATCTTTCATGTAATGTCAGATTATAATCAACAACAGACTCTTTTTCTTCTTCCTCCGAGCCTTCCAGCTCAGGATTTGATATTTTACATTCGGCACTTTCTGCTGTAGGTAGACTCTTGAATGTGTCGTTTATTGCATCTTCTATATCTGTTAGACAACCTAAGGGGTTATCTGAGAAGCTTTTTTCAAAGTGGCAAAGAATTTTATCAGCTAACTCAAATCTATCATCATTTACGAAAGCCTCCATGTGAACAAAAGAAAATAAAGTTTGAAATGCAACAAAGCAGGTTATTTCAATACGATCTAACACTTGACAACAGTCAAGCTCCTGGTTTTGTAAATTTGATAGTATTTTTCGTTTATCTTTTATTCTATTCTGAACCTCCTCCCAATAGCGCTGCTCAAGAACAGCATTGATACGATCATAAAAAATATTACATAAAGCGTTTTGATCATTATATTCTGAAGAATCATTTGAATCGCGAAAGTTAAGCCTAAGTTGATCTTGGTCTTTAAGTTGCTTTATTTCTTCAAAAGGGCAATACTTTATAGCTATTAGATACGAGTTCATCCAAGCTTGTGCGGTTTGTGAATCATAGGAAAAATTATCCAGTAGCTCGGTGTAAGTTTTGTCTGAATCATCGTTGGATAATGCAATTTTCAGCGCACTTACACACTCCTCTAGCAAGGTGGAGATTTTTTCGACGAGACCCCTCTCATCCTCATGATCATCAAAGTACCCTTCAATGTTCTTTATTTTAGAAATGGTATCAGATAAACCTTGATGCGCGATGAGTTGATAAAAAACTTCTACAAATATCTCAAAAGTTTTCTTGAGCGATTTCATTTGAGCGCTTTTTAAATCAAGCATTTCAATTTCACCCAACCAATTTATAGCGCGCCCATGAAAAAAATCTTGTAATATTTCAACCTTTGATTTGGCACGAAAACGTGATAATTCGTCGACCATCTGATCCAAATCTTCATCAGAAATTTTAAAAATATCAATAACATTAAGTATCGCGCGCCTCACTGGGTGGGTTAGTGTGAAGTTTCTCGAATCAAGCACCGCTTTTGCTAACATTTCGTGTGCTAAACTAGATTGAAGAATCTGATCCTTTAAAAATTGATCGGTTGCAGGGGAGTTTTCATCTGATTCTAAGCTCAAGGTTTTATATATCTGGCCTTGCTTATTTAGCCCGTCGAGATGTCGTGCAAGCTCTTCAGATGCCTTATACTCTTCACCTTCTTCAAATTCATAATTGAGGTTTTGAGATAAGAAAATATTTTTTAAGGTCAACAACAACCTAGAAAGCATATGATTTTCATTCTTTCCCTTGAATGAGCCTTTGGGCATTTCAGCCATACGCTCAGAAAAATCAAACGGCTCACCTTGACATAATCGTAAAAATATCACTTCGTGTAATGAAAAATACTGCCTATCAAGATCTTCTTTGATCTCCTGCTGATTCTCGCCCAAAACGCCAGATAACCACTCAAGCGCCGCCTCAATACCATCAAGATCTTCAAACTGGTCATCGTAGATGCCTGGCAAGAATTGCATATATGATGATAATATTTGATTGCTATCCACTCCTCTAGGCAAATCGTTCAAAAAACTAGGAGATACGATTTTGCAACGAGACTTGCTTAAATTTAGATTGTAACGAGATGTTTGAAGTATTGACACATGATTTTCTGTAAAAACATCGCTATGTTTTTCTTGCATGCTTAAGCAAAATAACTCATAAGTAACCCAAAGAGAATTGCACTTTTCTTTTTTAAGTGTACTAATACACTTCCCAATTTTATATAGTGAATTCCAAATAACTGCTAGATCTTGATCATTAAAGGGTTGTGATTTTTCAAAATGCTCTACAAAGGATTTTAAAAGTTGTTCATAATCCTCTATTTTATCATCATTGTCTAAGCCTTTCTCCTCTTTTGATTCCTCGAGTTGGATTGAGCTAAACCGACTTAATAAATTGACGATCCGTATACTACTGTCTTCGGGATCAAGCGTTTCAAAACGTTCATTGATTTTTTTGTTTATTTCCTTTTCACTTAGAATAGATTTTTCTAAGCGATCTTCTTCTATATCAGGAAGCACAGAATTTAAATTTATTCGATCAAATACAAAATTTTCTTCACGATAGTCTTCCTTGATCATATATTGCTGCTGAACAGAGGTGTGTGTTTTAATTGCTATATTCTGCTCAATATTCCATCTTGCATTTTGCAGCTCTTCTTGCAAGCGTGCCAAACGCGCACTTTCATTTTCTGATAACATATAGCGCGCTTTTAACTGCTCTAGTGCATCTCGCTCTACAGCAATTATCTGATCTAGCTCAGCTTTTTCCGCTTCCAACTGAGTCTTTTCATCTCTATGACTTTCCTTTTGAGCATCAAGCGCAAGCTTGATATTGGTCGCAATCTGTTGCAAACGAGTCTGCACATTTTCTTCCACCTGCCTATCAAATTCAGCAGAATCTTTTTCTTGTTGGAGTTGCTGGCGCTCACGGACAGTTTCTTGCAAGTCGTTAATCGCACCCAGTAATTCGTTTACTATTACCTCACGGTTGGCGTTTTGATTCTCTATCTCACGGCGCAAGTTATTTCTTTCAGCGTCTAAAATATCTTTTTGGTCGTTTCCTTCGTTAATGGATCTGCTGACTTCACCTGCTTCCTTAATCACCCCCTCTAACTCGTGGGTATATTGATTAATCTCGCTATCATATCCTGCAATCTGTTGATCAAGCTGCATTAGTTTTTGATTCACATGAGAGCTTAAAGATTCTGTTGATCTATAACGCGTACTGATTTCTCTATCGATAGAATCACGATACGTTTGACTTGCAAAGTTATCTATTTTATTTGCAGATACTTCCCTATGGGATTCATTAACTTTTTCGGTCTCATCCTCTCCACGCTCACCTATATGTTGAGTTGAGCGCTTCCGTTGAGTATCAATCCTTCCTAAATCACGAGTCCGCTTTTCAGTGCCATACTGCCTTTGGTTTCGATCGGTATTTCTTCTATCATGAAAATCAGAATAGCGACCTCGGTAACGCTTTTTGAACTCATCGATACTAAAACCTTTTATGGTTTCAATTTTCCACCAGCTTTCTATTCGTTCGGGAAGATTAAACCAGCTGCAGTCTCTCGATTGCCAATATTTAACTCGCGCAACATTGGCCCCTAGCATTCCACCCTCTCCAGGGTCACCACCTCGTCCACATGCACCATCCTCTGCGTTGGATATTGCCTGGGTATCATTTATTGTTCTATCTTCTCTTGTTGAATCCTCTATATGGATATTGCCACCCAATCCATCCTGCCCTCCTAATCCAGCTCTTCCGCCGTTCCCCCCTTTTCCAGAGCACTCCGGCGGTCTTGGCTCTGCAATAATACTAAAATAACGCTCTGCGCCCCTTTGGGTTGTAAAATCACGAAATATGCCCTTGTCAGCTTTAGGCTCAGAAGGCTTTGCGTCTAATGCATCTTTTCCTTGAACACCACGGCCACCATTCCCACCACTTTGGCCCGGCGCGCCTTTGCCTCCTTTACAATCCCAACTGAGTGTATTTCGATTTTCTATATCCCCACGAGCACTCAGAGTAATGTGGCCCGCACTCATGCCTGGCAACCCACACAAACCATCTTCTCCCCAATGCCCGGTGTCTTTATTATTATCGCTATAGTCGCTCCCACTCCTGGCATGAGCATATTTAAACTCCGGAGCATTTCTTCCTGTTGTATTGATTTTCAGCTCGGGCTTTAAGAAAATATGTTTATGTGCGTTAAATATCAAACTAATGCCTGGCATATCAATGTCATCATTAATTCTTATAACATATCGCGCACGCAGTTCGATATTTTGTAACAAAGCTTCCCACACTTCTTCTGCTGGAATATTCAGACTATCAACTAGCGATTTTAGCTCATGATTACGGGCATTAAATTCTGTCCAGTCAGGATTTGAATGTTGATATTTTTTCTTCTTAGGTCGCTTATTAACTTTTATATAGTTTTTAATTAGATTATTTAACCCGACTGGAAGATCAGATAATCTCAAGTTATGCGATTGTTTGACCATTAATGTTTTTCGAGAGTCGCTAATTCCTAAACCATAAGTTTCTAGCTCATCAGTCACAAACTGCTCAATTTTGTCGAGACATTCGCGCCAATCCAAAAAGGCGCCTCTAAAAATAAGCGTTCTAGTTAGATTGTTATAATCAGGCGCTTCTGAAAAAAACAATTCATCCAACACTTCAAGAAAAAGATCTAAATAGCTATTAGCGTTATCAGAGCTTGATTCTAACTCATCAGAGCGCAAGACTGAAAACTCTGATAAATTTTCTGAATAAATTAATCTGTTATATAGATCAGAAAAATCACGAACACCTGAACGTCTATATGCTTCGATAATAGCCTCTATCGTGCTTCGCTTTTCAAAAAAAAGCGCTTCATTTTCAGAAAGAAGATCAATTAACGCGTTGATAAAGTCACTGACCGCCTGAAGAGCATGACGTCCTGACTCAAGGCCTGCTTTTTTGCTCTCGACATCTGCTTTTTTAAGCTCAAGTGTATTTTTTGCAACACCTAGACTGATCCGATCAGCTTCTAATTCTGATAGTCGGTCTCTCACGATTTCAATATTTCGCCGAACTTCCTCATATCTATTTTCTAAGGCAGCTAACTCCTCACGATGCTGGCTTAAATCATCATTTGCACTTTCTTCTTTCTGCTCTTTTTCAGCGCGCTTTTCATCTAATACATTTATTTGACGCTCTTTTTCTTCTATCTCGTATTTTAATTCAGAAATTCGTCGTGAAATCTCTCCTTCCTGGCTTTCTAATTTTTCTTTTATTAAGAGCGCGTTGTTAATACACTCTTGAATTTTTTCTTCGCGCTCGAGAATACTCCTTGATTTATCTTCAGAAGTTAATTCCAAATCTTTTAAAAGCACTTCCTTTGTATTTATATCTTGCAAAATCCTACTCAATGGATCTTTGTCGTCAAGTTGAACCAACTCTTCACGTCTCATAAGTTCGTCGCGTATAAAACAGTTTAACCTGTTGATATATATAGATCGAAATCGATGAAAATATTCACTTATTTCTCGACCGGTAAAAATTTTTCGTCGCTCAGCATCGGCTAACAGATTTAATATGGGCTTTTCTAAACAAAAAGTCTGGCTTGAACGCTCATCGGAAAAAATAGCCTTGTAAAGATCCGAGAAACCACTATATGAGCTCATTTCATTTCGCTCACTATCGAAGAACTGTTGGAGCTCGCCTGGGGAGAGCTCATTGATAGCATTGGCGAAACACATATGAAGAATGCGATGAAGAGCAAACAAGCCTAAAAAATGATCGTTCATGGTCATTGAAGAACGTAAATTTATTGCTTGCAACCTAGAAAGATTGCGTGCCATAGCTGTCATCTGCAACATATTTTCATATTGAGCGATTAGCTTTTCTACATCAGAGTTAAGAGCCTCTATTTCTGACAATTCACTCTTAAATAGCTGTTCGTCCTCATTAGAACTGGCATGATCAAGCTTGTATAGGACAGAATTGAGCGTTTCAAGACGTGAAGAAACATTTTGCAAGCGAGAAGATGCTATCGATAACTCACTCGTGCAGCGCGTTATTTTTTCTTCGTTTTCCTTAGCTTCACCTGAGGCATATACTTCATCGGCGTCATCTTTTTGCTCGGCATTAGCATCAGGAACAACTCCATTATTAATTTGATCTTCTAGCTCACTCTTTCTATTTGTTAACTGACCAAGCAAATTTGAAAATTTAGGTATTTCATCTTCGCAACGTTTTATTTCTGAGCGAGTATGGTCTAATTCTTCTAACAACCCTCCTTTTCTTGCTTCATTATCACTGATGTTCTTCTCCACTTTTTGAAGTTCGCCTTTGCAATGCTCAACTTCAACTTCTTTTTCCAAAATTTCATCCCGTTTTTCATTTATTTTCAACGTATTTTTTTGTCTCGTTTTATCATGTTCTTCTATAAAAATGCTACCGGGGTAATTAGTCGTTATACTGCATGTTAATGTCGTCTCTATATCCTCATGTTTGGTTGTTCGCTTAACTTCCTCATAAACCTTCACCTCTCCCAGATCGTTTTTCATCTTAATAAAATACCATGGATATCTATACTTAGCCCTCTGATGATGTTGAGCGCCAAGCCTTGTCAAACACGCCTTAAGCGATCTAGTATGTTCCTCTTTTTCAAACCCAGAAGCATCCATAGCAATAATGACAAGCAGCTTGTTTTCATTATTTCGATTGTCTTCAATAAAGTTTATTGCATTTTGTGGCATAGATGCATTCTTTCTTTCAAATGTATCAAAGGATTTTATTTCTTCAACGCCATCTAGGTAATTCACAAACGCAACACAAATACCACGAGGCCCGACATCCAGATCCTGTCCATTGAGTCTTATGTAATTATTTCGATTACACGGACCAGCACATGAGCGAAGACTCAACTCCATTGTTCCTCGACGTTCCATATTCCTAGCATGCTCTTGCTCACATGCATCCCATTTCTCTTCAATACCCTTCAACTCCCTTTGAAGCTCATCTCGCTCTCTTTCGCATGATGATAGTGCTTCTGATTTTAGCTTTCTGTCTGTATTTAAGCTTGATAGTTTAATATCGCAGTCATTTGATTCACTTTCGAGCCGAGTTATTCTGTCTTGATAACTTCTTTCCTCTTTTTTCGAGTCTTCTAGCACTTTACTGGTCATGGCTATACGTTTCTTGAGAGCATCAAGCTCTATTTGATTGTTTGAAACGCCTTTTGCTCTTTTTTTACGATCCGCTTTTTTTTCTTCTATCTCTCTGATCTCAATTTCCGTATCACCCCCCAGATAACTTTCCACCGCTTCCTCAGGAGATTGTGCATCAGAATATGTAAGTGCTTCGTGAGAAGCCTGTGGTCGCAATGATTTAAACAGCTGTATTTTATTTTGTATCGTTTCGATTTGATTTTTTAATTCTGATTTTGTTTCTTCAGCCTCTTTTATCTCTGCCACTATTTCTTGACGTTTACTTTCATCTTCCAATTTAAACAATGCGTTATTTTCAATCTTTTTTTGAAGATGATTTCTTTTTTTCGCCACTTCATCATTTAATATGTCTTGGTATTTCTCTACAAGCAAACAAATCGGGTTAATCCCTGCAAGAACATTATCATCAGTTTTTTGAACAGCTCCTTTTTCCTCTAGTTCCTCATCCATAAACATCGGTTGAGTATGCGTTTGGCTAGTTGTCAGTATTCTGAAGGGTAGCACGGGAACGAAATGGAGATGACTACTCACCACCAACGTAGGAATATCGAGATCAAGGTGGTTTGATGCAGAGGGAGACTCACCCTCTTGGGTAATTGTTAGGCATGCAAGGGCTTCGCCACCATTATCTGCAGGATGAACTTCGACAATATTTATCGCTGGCAAGTCCAGCGCGCGGCACAAGATAAGAGCCTCTACGTTCGATCGGCCCCAAATGGCTGTCGAACCACCATCTAAATCTAACAAGTCTTCTGCTGTATATTGAATACGGCTATAATCGGGCGCTTTATTTGGATCATGGGAATAATCTTTACGATGGAGTTTTAAGACTTCTTCCCTATGCGCTAAATAATAGTCATGGCAAAGCAGCCGTAAGCTTTTTTCTGTATATTCTTCTTGAGGGTTCTTAGCATTAAGAATTTGTGCGAGTGAGTCGAAGAAACACCCACCATTATCATAGGCTTTACCTATGTACCAATGGTTAGGAATATCCAGTTTTTCGCTTACTCTATGAATATTACAGCCTGATAGTCCTTTTCTACTATTCATATTTTTTGCCTTAATTTTACGGACTGTAATGCAGCATAGAAATATTAGTTATGCTCCAGAGTATATGCATGAAGTCACTTTTCGTCAAGATTTCACGAGAAAATGCGTGTTTTGCTAGAAAGGTAGTGTTGCAAATTGGATTTTTAATAAAAATCAATATTCATAGTTTATTAATTTTTAAAGATCCCGCGGATAAACCGCGGGATGACAGGCGTTAATTTTGCGCGCAGATCTGCCCCTACGGCCGTCATCGCTCACGACCGCATGAAAAGTGGGGATCAAACACGTTCTTCATTATTTCCTCAGGAACTATCATACCAGATTTAAAACTTACAATTGCGAGAAGCGCGTAGCGCGACGTAGCAATCCAGACTATATAGAATAACAGGACAGCGATAAGTTTTTCGTTAATAATC
>JBKAGM010000018.1:0-35351 GCA_046290385.1 Gammaproteobacteria bacterium | reverse complement strand
ATGACAGGAAAAAAGCCTCGGAATGACAATGTTACTTTTTTCATTGTCACCCCGCGACTTGTTCGCGAGGAACACTGAACGTATAATCCAGCCTACTTTGAAGCTAATGAAGTAGGTTTTGCTTTTAGAAAAAACAGCGCTAGGAGCAAACCAACAAAGAAGCATCCCGTAATAATTGAAATACCTGCCTCAAAATGCGCGATAGATTGATCACCAATAACATAAGCAACTAAAGGCTGGAAAACAGCACCTGCAATCACCACGGCCATGTTATTAAACCCAATTGCCGCCGCCATTGTATGACTAGGATTATTATCACGCACAACTGCAAAACTCAGCGCTTGCCCAGAACAAGCAGCGCCACCTAAAAACACAAGCAGGCCGATCATTACAGGGGATAAATCAAAACCCTTGTCTAATATAAAAAAGGCGACTATACCAATAAGCGCAGAAAAGGCTAAAGGGATACGACGGCTACCGATAGCATCTGAGAACCAACCGAGCAATGGGCTGGCGATAGCAATACCCAACCACATCAAGGTGATCATTTCACTCGCATGAATTTTAGATAAGCCATAGACCGTTTCTAAAAAAGGCACTCCCCAAAGCGAAGCAAACGCCGCCATTGGCGCCCACAAGCAACATGCATAAAATGCTACAAACCAACTTTGTTTATTGCTCAAAATAATTTTTAAACTTTTCAGAATACTTACAGATTCAGCATCACAACCTTTTACTTGATTACATTTCTCATAACGAACGAACAGCCAAATACTGACTGCCAAAATTATCGCTACAACAGCCAACAACTGCATAGCGCCACGCCAACTTAAATGATGAATCAAAGGCACCAAAGGCGCCTCACCCAGCATCGCTCCAAAAGCAGCGAGCATTTGCGTGAGCCCGACCAACAGTGCAAAATACTTCTCTGGAAACAAGTCGGATGCTACGACTAATACAGCGATAAAAGCAAATGCTGAACCGGTGCCCATGCACAAGCGACCAACAGAACCCAGCAAAATACCCTGTGAAAATGAAAACAATAGTGCTCCAATAGCAACAACTACCAGCGGAATAACAATGACATAGTGTATTTTAAAACGATCGAATAACAAACCCGCGGGGATTTGCATCAAAGTATAAGTGTAATAATAAAACCCTGACATAAATCCAAGCTGCAAGGCACTAATCCCTAAGTCATGCATCAAATATTGCGTCATAACAGAAGGCGAGACTTGAACGCCCATTTCATAACATAGAAATAGCGCTGTGAGAATAAAAATGAAAATAGCATTCCATGATGAAAGTTTAGGTGCCCTCAAGCCAGCATTCACTTGAGAATGCGGATCAACATTTGTTTCGCTAATATTACTCATATTTTTTCAATCCCATTCATATACGGTTTCAAAACTTCAGGTATATGAATATGTCCCTCTTTATCTTGATAATTCTCTAGAATAGCAACTAAAGTACGCCCTACTGCCAACCCTGAACCATTCAAGGTATGCAATAATGCTGGCTTGCCCTCTGCAGTACGATAACGAGCTTGCATACGACGCGCTTGAAAATCTTCGGTGTTACTGCAAGATGAGATTTCTCGATAACGATTTTGACTTGGCAACCAGACTTCTATGTCATAAGTTTTAGCCGCTGCAAAACCCATATCGGCTGTACATAATGACATGACACGATAAGGTAGCCCTAACTTCTGTAAAATTGCTTCAGCATGGCCTGTTAACTCCTCTAGAGCATCATAAGAAGTTTCAGGATGGGCGATATGAAGCAACTCAACTTTTTCAAACTGATGTTGACGAATCATCCCTTTTGTATCTTTACCATAAGAACCTGCTTCACTACGAAAACATGGCGTATGACACACAAATTTCAAAGGTAGTTTTTCATGCGGCACGATTGTATCACGCATTAAATTTGTCACAGGAACTTCAGAAGTTGGTATAAGCGCATATGGCCAATTGTTGATACAAAATAAATCTTCTTCAAATTTTGGCAGCTGACCTGTGCCTGTGAGTGAATCACGATTTACCAGAAAAGGCACATAAACTTCTTGATAGCCATGATCACGAGAATGCGTATCAATCATAAATTGCGTTAAAGCGCGCTGTAGCCGAGCTAATGCACCTTTCAGAACAACAAATCGTGAGCCTGAGATTTTTGATGCAGCACCAAAATCCATGAGCTCTAATGCCTCACCTAAATCCGCATGATCTTTGACTTCAAAGTCATACTGTTTTGGCGTGCCCCATTGACGTACCTCCACATTATCATCTTCGCTATTACCATTTGGGACAGATTCGTGTGGAATATTGGGGATATCTAAATAAATTGCTTTCAGTTGCTCCGAGAGCTCATTCGTTTCTTTTTCTAGGATTTTTAGTTCCTCACCTAAATCATTGACTGCAGCAACCAATGGAGCGATATCCTCTCCTTTCGCTTTTGCTGCACCAATTTTTTTGGACTCAGTATTTCGTGTATTCTGTAAGGATTGTGTTTTTGTTTGTACTTCTTTGCGCTGTTTCTCTAACGCCTCTAACTCAGTTACGTTAAGTGTGTAGCCGCGAAGCTTGAGCTTTTCTGCAACCGCGTTAGCATCGCTGCGTAATAATTTAGGGTCTAACATATTACCTCACTTATTCAATTATGACGTCGTTCTTGCGATGTCCAAACGCCCAAAACAATCCAGGGCACTGTCTAAATGACAGCATTACTTATCTAAAACCTTGATTAGCTTTTGATGGATGCCATCAAAGCTTTTATTACTCATAATGACAATTTGGTCACCAACCTGCGTCATTTCTGACAAAAACCCGATAATTTTATCAACATTCTCAAATGAATGCACGGGCCTTTCTGCAGATTGTATCATGCCATCAAAATCCCAGGAGCAATTATTTGGCCGCAAAAATACCACTTCATCCGCCTGATCGACTGACTGCATCAAATCATTCACGTGGACACCCGCACGCATGGTATTACTTCCTAACTCAATGACGGCTATTATTCGTGCCTTATCGACATGTTGCCTCAAGCCATCCAACGTTGTCGCAATCGCCGTTGGATGATGCGCAAAATCATCGTAAACACCAATACCATTAATCTCACTGAGTTTTTCTAATCGTCGTTTTGTATTTTTGAATAATGATAATGCTTTTATTGATGCTTCAGGCGAAACACCAGCATGTTTAGCAGCTACAATAGCAGCAAGCCCATTTAGAGCATTATGCCGCCCAATCAAGCTCCACCGGACACTACCCAGATTTTCATTCTGATGAAAAACATTAAACGCACTATAATCTGAGTTTATTGGCTCTATATGGAAGTGTGTTATTCCATCTGTATTCCCCGCTTCACGGAAATGAGAATTAGATGGAAGTTGTGAAAACGTCATTACTTCAGACCAACAACCGCGCTTTAACACCTCTTGAATATTTTCATCATCACCATTAACAATCACAGCGCCTTGGTTGGGTACCGTTCGTAACAAAAATTGAAATTGTTTTAATATATCTTCTAGCGAATTAAAAATATCAGCATGATCGAATTCAAGATTATTAATGAGTAATGTTTTAGGATGGTAATGCATGAACTTAGAGCGCTTATCGTAAAACACGCTATCGTACTCATCAGCTTCTACGACAAAAAAAGGCGATTGTCCGAGTCGCGCAGAGGTAGAAAAATTTTGCGGTAAACCACCGATTAAATAACCCGGATGGCACCCTGCTGATTCTAATATCCAGGCGAGCATACTCGAGGTCGTCGTTTTACCATGCGTTCCTGATACTGCCAATACCCAGCGATCAAACAAGACATTTTCATGTAACCATTGCGGACCACTAATATAACGCCACCCTTTGTTGAGCACATGCTCCACAGCAGGATTTCCACGGGACATAGCATTACCAATGATCACGATATCCGGTTTCTCTACCTCAGAAATATTATCGTAGCCTTGAATTAATTGAATGCCCTGATCGGATAATTGTGTGCTCATAGGAGGATATACATGAGCATCAATGCCAATGACTTCATGACCAAGCTCACGCGCCAAGAGTGCGATACCTGCCATAAAAGTGCCACAAGCGCCGAGTATAAGTATTTTCATAGATATCCTTTTTATTGTCACCTCGCAGTTTATCCGCGGGGTCTCAGGTTGGAAAAAGAGATCCCGCGGATAAACCGCGGGATGACAAAAATTTTTCAAACCGCGGCATGACAAACATTTTTCAAACCGCGGGATGACAAACATTTTTCAAACCGTGGGATGACAAACATTTTGAAGCCGCGGGATGAGACCTTACATTAATAAGAATGTGTAATAACAAATTCCTATTATCCTATTTTAAGCATTATCAGGCGCTATATCCAGGATTCTTAAGGCGCTTCCCATCACTTTCGAAAAGGCAGGAGCAGCCACCAATCCACCATAATAGGCTTTTCCTTCTGGCTCAAACACCACAACTGCAACCACAAGCTCTGGATCACTCACCGGCGCAACGCCAACAAATGAGCTAATATATCGATCGGCAAAATAACCTCCATTCCCCGCAATCTTTGCAGTACCCGTTTTTCCTGCGACACGATAGCCTTTAACCCTTGCACGTCGACCTGTACCACCAAATTGCAGAACACTCTCAAGCATCGGCAACATTTCGTCGGCAACTTTCGGATCAAATACCTGCGTGGCTATGGGCGTTTGATCTCGCTTAAGCAAGGTCACAGGAACGCTCTGACCATGATTAGCAAGCACGCTGTAGGCATGTGCTAATTGCAAGGTTGTCACTGAAATTCCATAACCAAAGGTTAACGTTGCCAATACAAATGGTTTCCACTGCTGCGGATCAACAATATGACCTGACGCTTCACCCGGAAAGCCACTATCAGTGCGATATCCAAATCCCATCGCATTTAATACACTAATCAAATGTTCTGGCGGCAAAGATAATGTCATTTTAGAAATACCCACATTACTGGATTTTTGTAATATTTGAGTGACATTCAATACACCATTATTAATCTCATCTCGCACCCAATGATGACCAACACGCCACCACCCTGGACTGGTATCCACTATCGTATCAGGCGTATATTTACCACTGGCTAATGCACTTGCTACACTAAATGCTTTCATTGTTGAGCCTGGCTCAAACATGTCGGTCTCGGCACGATTTCGAATGCTATCGATAGAAATATGCTCCCGATTATTAGGGTTAAATGAAGGTTGATTGACCATCGCTAACACTTCACCCGTCTTGATATTTAATACAACGATTGAACCAGCTTTGGCATGATATTGTTTGACAGTATTTTTAAGCGTTTGGTATGCAATATATTGAATACGTTGATCGATGCTTAATGCCAAGTCTTTACCTGGCTCTTGTTTTTTGACTTCTTGAATATCACCAACCAAGTGCCCCATCAAATCTTCTTTTACAATCTCTTTTCCCGGAGTTCCTGATAACCACTGGTCATATGCTAATTCTAATCCCTCTTGGCCATGATCATCTACGTTCGTAAACCCAACTAGTTGAGAAGCAACTTCGCCTTCTGGATAAAATCTCTTATATTCACGTTGAAGATATAAGCCTGCAATCTTAAGCGACTTGATTTTGTTTGCACTGACAGGCTCAAGATCTCGTTTTAAATATACAAATGACTTGTTCTTATATCGACGTAAACGTGTTTGAAGTTGATTGGTCGGAATATTTAATATTTTAGCTAGCATGTAAAGTTGTTTCGAATCGGCTTTAAAATCTTTTGGATTGACCCAAACCGACTCTACTGGGGTACTCACCGCCAACGGCTCATCATTGCGATCAGTAATCATACCCCTAAATGCTGGCAAGATAATGTTATGAATGGTACGAGAACGACCTTGATGGCGTAAAAATGTTCCTTTGATAACGGTCAAATCGACCATTCTGAAGAATAGCAAAAGTACGCATAAACAAAATACGCTAGCGATTGCATAAAAACGTAATGGATAGAATCTGATTTTCAATACTACTCTCGCTTAAGTGGACCCCGCGGTCAAGCCTCGGGTTGACAGGACTTCCTGGCACGGGATGGCAGAATTTCAAACCGCTATCTGACAGAATTTGAGGCACTTATATTGTAATTACTGCTTGGCTGGTTGGCGCATTCATATGCAATTGATTTTGAGCAATACGAGCAACACGTGCTTGCGTCGACCAGGTACTTTTTTCTAATAATAACTGACCGTATTGAATTTTTAAAGTCTGTTCTTGCTGACGCAGCGCACCTAATTCTTGATACAAGGCACGGCTTTGATTAGTGAAATAAATCACACTAACGGCTGAAGCAATCACAATGGCAAATAAGGTGCCAACAACCCATTGGTAAGCACTTAGACGAAATGAACGCAATGTCCATCGTGATAAAATCAACTCTTGATTGAGCAATCTTGCTGCTGAATTCATTATAATTTCTCCGCTATTCTTAACACGGCACTACGTGCTCGTGAGTTTAATCGTACTTCATCAGCTGAAGGTTTTTGCGCCTTACCTATCGCTCGTAATGCTTTCTCAATCTGTGATTCCATCAGAACAACCCCTTTAGGAATTGCCTTACCACGCGATTGCTCTCGAATAAAGTTTTTTACTATCCTATCTTCAAGAGAATGAAAGCTTATTACAGCTAAGCGCCCTCCAGTTTCGAGCAGGTCAATACTCTGTGCTAATGCACTTTGTAAATATTCCAACTCTTTATTAATAAAAATCCGTATCGCCTGGAAACTACGTGTTGCAGGATGTTTACCGCGCTCACGCGTCGGCACAGCACCAGCAATAATTCCAGCGAGTTTTTTTGTCGTTGTGATTGCTTCCATTCTACGCGTCGTGACGATCGCGTTTGCAATCCTTCGGGCGAAACGTTCTTCCCCGTACTCTTTGAGCACGTGAACTAACGTTTTCTCTTTAACATGAGATAGCCATTTGGCGGCGGAGATCCCTTCATCAGGATTCATTCGCATATCCAATGGTCCATCATGCAAAAAACTAAAACCTCTTTCAGGGTTGTCTAGCTGCGGCGATGAAACGCCCAAGTCGAAAAAAATACCGCTCACCTTACCAACGACATCACATTGCTGTGCGAAGTTGGCAAGGTGCGCGAAAGTGCCCTGACAGAGATGAAACCGTTTATCGTTTCCAAATCTTTCTTTTGCCACTTTAGCTGCTTCAGGGTCGTGATCTATCGCGATCAATCGCCCCTGAGCCTCAAGTGCCTCCAAAATCTTTCCGCTATGGCCTCCTCGGCCAAAAGTCGCATCTATATATATCCCATCCGGTTTAATCGCGAGCCCTTCAAGAGCTTCTTTTAACATGACCGGCACATGTGTCATAACGATAACGACTGTAAATCATCGGGTAAATCGTTTTTCTCTGATTGTTTTTCTTCGTCTAACCAGTGGTCGCGGCGCGACTGCCATCCCGACTCACTCCAGATTTCAAACTTATTACCCTGCCCCAACAAAATTACTTTTTTCTCTAAGCCAGCATATTCTCGCAATAATGGCGGTAATAAAATCCGCCCCTGGCTATCCATATCCGCCTCAGTCGCGTGCCCCATTAATAAACGCTGGATGCGGCGCGCCTGGGCATTAAAACTTGGCAATCGCGCTAATTTCCCCTCGATTGCCTCCCACGCAGGTAACGGATACAACAGCAAACAATGTTCATCCGTATCGATAGTCGCTACTAAACGACCAAGAGCTTCACTCTTAATGCGGTCACGATACTTCGCCGGAATACTCAGTCGACCCTTAGCATCGATGTTGACCGCATTAATTCCCCTAAACATAAGCCCTCTTTTTTTAATGGTGGTAACTTACCTACGATCACTATGCCCTACCACTATCTCCCACTTTATTCCACTTCAAACCACTTTGCAAGCATTTTTAGGGATTTTTTATAGATATAGGCTGTTGCATTCTGCAACTGTCATCCCGCGGTTTATCCGCGGGATCTCTAAAAATCAATAAGCTATGGCTATTGGTTTTTATCAAAGAGCCAGTTTGCAACACTCCCAGATATTTCGCCCCACAAAGGGTGTACGGATAACTTGTTGAATAAAATATAAAATGAAGAATATAAATAGGAAAAAATAAAAAGGAATAAAGAAAAAGCCAACCGATAAGCCGGGTTCTGTCGTGGACAGTCATTTATCTAGGCGACTTGTCGCCAAGCCGCTCATGCGACCTACCCGCGCTCTCACAGCGGTCTGTGTGATCAAAGAGCGCCTATTCGGTCTTGCTCCAGGTGGGGTTTACCCTGCCACCGCTGTTGCCAGCGGCGCGGTGCGCTCTTACCGCACCATTTCACCCTTACCATTTCTGGCGGTATCATTTCTGTGGCACTTTCCGTAGGTAAGCCTTCTCAAGCTTACCCCCCAGGCGTTACCTGGCACCCTGACCGCGGAGCCCGGACTTTCCTCCATTATGCATTACATAACAGCGACTGTCTGGTTGGCTGTTGGAAATACTAGCAAAAGAAGCCGTAATTTAATAGCGATTTTAAGCATGTTTTACATGCTATCTTTGTACTCCAAGGCCATCTTATAAATTAAATTTCGCTTTTTAGAAAATATATCACTTAACAAATCCACGACTTGCTTCGTTGGCAAGAGAGGCAATAATGAATGTAAACACTTACGCAAATGCAGATCGCTTTCAACACTTTCTGCCGCATCAGCAACAGATTCTATCAATAAAACAAACTCCCCTTTCTCACGTCCCGGCTCAGCTTGAATCCAATTGACAACCTCTTGCGCGCTTCCCTCAACTATGCTCTCATGAATCTTAGTTATTTCCTTGATTAGCATGATTTTTCTATCAGAAAAAACTTCACTGATTGCATTCAAGGTTTCCAATATACGATGTGGCGACTCATAGAAAATAATTGTTCTAGACTCATGCTTAAGCACCTCTAGGGCTTTTATTCGGGCCTGCGCTTTCGCGGGCAGAAATCCTTCGAAACAAAAACGCGTATTCTCGATCCCCGACACAGACAAAGCCGAAACAGCGGCACATGGGCCTGGAATCGGTGAAACCTCATAGCCTTCAGCCCTTACAGAAGCCACCATTTTGGCGCCTGGATCGCTGATCAGCGGCGTGCCTGCATCTGATATCAACGCGATGTTTTTGCCCTGCCCAAGCTTTGCTAGAATATTTTCTACCTGAGAGCGCTCATTATGCTCATGCAATGCCATCATAGGCTTTTGAATGCCATAATGCTGTAATAGCTTTTTACTGGTCCGCGTATCTTCGGCTGCTATGACATCTACCTCTTTCAAGACTTCAATTGCCCGCAAGGTGATGTCTTTTAAGTTGCCGATGGGGGTAGCTACGATATATAATTTCGTTGATGATTTCACGATGACCTCTAGAGTATTTTCATGCAACGATTATTAACGATATTGACCATATTCGCAATCACAGCACTTCTGGCAAGCTGCGCAAAGTCGCCTTATATGAGCCCACAATATTTACCGCCAACCTCAGCAAAAGTGGACTTTTCTCCAGTAGATGACAATCCCATGGTATCTCAAGGTGACCTTGAAGCGCTTAAAACAACAAATCAGTTGATCGACGCTGGAGAATATAATGCTGCTCAACAATACATAACACAAATCTCTTTGACCAACTTATCTCCCGAACTTATACCCTATTATCAGCTCATGCAAGCACGCTTGGCTTCCGCCTATAATCAACCAAACATTGCTTTACAATATCTCAGTAAAATTGACCAACAACTTTTAAAATCTGATACACAACTATTCGTTCTACACTTACAAGCTTGGAATTTTTACCATAACAACCAGCCCCTCTCGAGCGGTTTTACACGCATTACCATGCAACCATATTTTGGCACAGATACTCAACTGATCAATTACAACAATAAAGCGATTTGGCAAGATATGTCGCTCGGCACTTACCAACGTTTGAAAGCAAACAAATATAACTCTCAAGGTGATAAACGTGCTTGGCTTGATATCGCCATAATTAGCAAACGTGATGCTAACAATACAACGCAACTTGTAAATGCTCTAAGCGACTGGCAAAACACTTATCCTAATAGTTCTGCTAACCGCATACTTCCTTCAGCCAAAGATAGAGATGCTTTATTACAAACACCGATTCCAAAAAACATCACATTAATTTTACCACTCTCGGGAAAATTTGCTGCACTTGGCGCCGCTGTACGCAATGGTTTTATGAGCGCTTACTACGCAGCATCCAACAAACCTCAAATAAACTTTTGTGATACTGCAAGCACTTCTGCTGAGGCTTGCTATCAACAAGCACAAAACGATGGCACTGATTTTATTATTGGTCCATTAACGAAAGAAAACGTTAAGCACATTGCAAATAGAAAAACAGATACTCCAACACTAACGTTAAACTACACTGATGATGGCAGCGCAAGCAATAACGTTATTCAGTTTGGTTTATCACCCATAGATGAGGCTCAAGAAGTTGCTGATTTAGCATGGCGGCAAGGCCACCTAAATGCAATTATTATTGCGCCATCAGACCACAAGGGATCACAAGTTGAAAGCACTTTTGTGCAACACTGGCAGTCACTCGGCGGCAATGTTACAGAGACATTACACTATCAAACTAACACGCCATTAGCACCACAAATTTCGCAATTACTTTTAGTCAATAACAGTCAAGCACGTGAAAGCGAATTAACAAAACAACTTGGCGAACGCATTCAACACAAACTGAGACGACGTCAAGATTTTGACATGGTGTTTTTGATCGCCACACCACAAAGCGGCCGCGAAATCAAACCATTACTCAAATTTTACTATGCAAACAATATCGCTGTATATTCAACGTCAAGCATTTACACCGGCACGCCAAATCAACACGCTGACAGAGACTTAAATGGTGTGCGTTTTTGCGATACGCCATGGTTAGCCTCTTCACAATATCGCCCTCAACAACAAAACCTAACAAATCTTTGGAAATCTGAATACGTAAAATTGAGCAGATTATACGCCCTAGGAAAAGATGCCTTTTTAATATCACAAAATTTTGAACGTCTGAGAACTTTACCAAATTTCCCTTTACAAGGAGCGACTGGTGATTTAACCTTAACTTCAGAACATCGCATATACCGCCAACTAATATGCACGGAGTTTTATTATGGCATACCTAAGACGTTACGTTAACAACAAGAAACGCGGACAACAATTCGAAAAGCAAGCGCTTGCATTTTTAAAGCGTAAAGGCTTAAAACTTGTAAGAGAAAACTATAATTGCCGGATGGGCGAAATCGACTTAATTATGAAAGAGCATGATACGTTGGTTTTCATTGAGGTTCGCTACCGAAATACCACCCAGTTTGGCACCCCTGCTGAGACGGTAGACCACCGAAAACAACACCGTTTGACAAGGGCTGCACAGATATTTCTCCGCTCTAACCAAGAGTATCAAGAAGACCCTGCAAGGTTTGATATTATAGGCATCACAGATTACAATGGTAACCTCGAATTTGAATGGCATAAAAATGCACTAGAGGTACCCGAGGCATGGACATAATCGAGCGCGTTAAACAGCACTTCAGCAATAGCATTGAAACAAAAATCCACTCTGTTGATATTTTAGCCGAACCTATATGTAAAGCCGCCGATATGATGGTTAGCGCCTTACTCAAAGATAGAAAAATTCTTGCATGCGGCAATGGCGGTTCCGCTTGTGATGCTATGCATTTCTCAGGAGAAATGCTCAATCGCTTTGAAACAGAGCGCCCCGCCCTACCAGCAATAGCGCTATCGGCCGACACATCAACCATTACCTCTATCGCCAACGACTATTCCTATGACGATATCTTTGCAAAGCAAATTCGCGCCCTAGGTCACGAGTGCGATATTTTGCTCATGATGACTACCAGTGGAAACTCAAAAAATCTATTAACCGCCATCGATGCAGCACACGAAAAAAGCATGACAATTGTCGCGTTAACTGGTCGTGATGGTGGCATGGTAGCTGAAAAATTATCTGGCTCAGATATTGAAATCCGGGTACCTTCAGAAAAAACTGCTCGTATTCAAGAAACACATATTTTAATTATTCACTGCCTTTGTGACTTAATTGACACAAAATTATTTCACGGCGGTTGATTTTAGGAGAAAACCATTATGAACAATAACATAAAAAAAATTATCTTAGCCTTGTTACTTTCTTGCAACATGACTGGCTGCGTAGTCATCGCTGGGGCTGCAATTGGCGTCGTTACCGCAGGCGCTATTATATATGATCATCGGACACCTGATGTTTCAGAGCAGGATAAATGGATCACCAAACAAATCAAGTACCAACTCTCAAAGAATGAAGCTATTGCTCATCAAACTTATATTGTTGTAAGCACTTTTGATCGTGTCGTACTGCTTGCCGGACAATCACCAACAAAAGAACTTAAGCAACAAGCCATGGAGATTGCTCAGAACATCCCTGGCATCAAAAAAATCTATAACCAAATTGCTGTTGAAATTCCAACGCATTCAACATCGACTGCTGCAGAAGATAACTGGATTGCCACAAAAATTAGAACCAAGCTCATATCACGACGCGACTTAAATTCAGGCTCTATCCAAATTGTCGTGGTCAATAGCAATGTTTATCTCATGGGAACTGTTTCACAATACCAAGCGCATGAAGTCACCAAAGTGGCTCAACATGTTTCTGGCGTTAAACGCATCGTGAAACTCTTTCAATATCGCGAAGATTTATGAATAAAAGTTTTCTTTCAAAATTAACGGAAATTTTTGATAACGACACCTGTTTTACAACACCTGAAGCATGCTATGCCTATGGGTTTGATAATAGCCAAATTCACGGACAACCTGATGCTGTTATTCTGCCAAAAAATACCAAACAAATTCAAAAAACACTCGAACTCTGCTATGAATATGAAATACCTTTTACTGCACGAGGACGTGCCAGTGGCACAACGGGCGCAGCAGTTCCTGTGAAAGGCGGTGTCGTCTGTACATTTGAGCACATGAATCGCATAAAAAAAATCGATTTAGAAAATCGTATCGCCATCGTAGAACCCGGCGTTTCAAATGCACAACTGCAACAAGCAATTAATCCTAAAGGGTTCTTTTGGGCACCCGACCCTTCAAGTGGCGCATATAGCACCATTGGCGGCAACCTTGCTTGCAATGCTGCAGGCCCTCACGCTGTTAAATACGGCACGTGCCGTGAAAATACTCTTGGGTTAAGTGTAGTGACCGCGAGTGGCGAAAGCATGCGAACAGGCGTCTATACCACCAAAGGTGTTGTCGGTTACGACTTTACTCGATTGCTAATTGGTTCTGAAGGCACCCTGGGTGTTATCACCGAAGCTACGCTAAAACTATTGCCCCTACCAGAAGCACGAGCAGCTATTCGAGTGACTTATGATAGCGTAAAGTCCGCAAGTGAAGCCGTACTAAACATTATGAAATCGCCAACACAACCTTGTGTATTAGAATTTATTGATCATAACTGCGTAAATATTATTAGACGATTTAACAGTGGCATGCTATCCGACGAAGCCGGCGCAATGCTAATTATCGAAGTTGATGGACCAAAAGTTTCAATTGAATCACTTGCAGAAAATATCAAAGAAGCAGCAAAACATCCTGGCCTTATTGATCTTGCCGTTGCTCACACCGATGAAGAAGCGAAACAATTATGGCATGTGCGCAAAACACTTTCTCCAGCACTACGAACCATCGCTCCGAAAAAAATCAATGAAGATGTGGTTGTCCCTATCAACACAATTCCAGACTTTATTATGGAACTAGATGAATTAAGTCAAGAGTACGGGATTAGCATTACAACATTTGGTCACGCTGGTAATGGCAACTTGCATGTAAACTTACTCTATGATGCAAAAGACGCAAAACAAAATAAAAATGCAGAACCTTGTTTAGAAGCCATGTTTGATTTAGTCATCAAACATAACGGAACATTATCAGGCGAACACGGCGTTGGGTTAATGAAAAAACCTTACGTCACCAAAGAAATTGATCCTGTTCGATTAGCATTGATGAAAGAAGTCAAAAATGCTTTTGATCCAAAGGGTATTCTTAATCCTGGCAAGGTTTTTTAGATCTTATTAGCCAGCACTTAAAATTGTCACCGACTACGCGTTTATTTTTATTTCATGCTCTGTCATTCCGAGCACCTCTAGCAATCTCCATCCACAAGGAGATTCCTCGCTGCGCTCGGAATGACATCTCTGATTGATTGTTACCCTGAAGAAGCGTTCGTTTTTTCGCGCGTGTGTGCGAATTTCTTTTTGAAGGTTGTGCTTGCGGGGCAGCTGGTAAATTAGGGAGAAGCGCGTAATCAATGAAAGCATCTTCAAAGGCCACAACGCGAACTTTGAGAGTGACATTAACCCGCCAGGTTGTGGCGAGATTATTAATCATCAACCAATTTCAAATGTGATGGACGTGTTTTTTTCTTAGTTTTTGCTGAAGATAATGATGTTGGAGCATTAGTTACTGTGGTAGGTCTTACCGTCATTTCAGAAGGCGGCGTAGGCTCTAACATTGGATGACTATGTTCATCAGTTTTTTCATCAAACATCATGCCCTTCCCATTTTCTTTAGCATAAATTGCCATGACGGCTTTCATAGGAAAATAGACGTGTCGAATTTTTCCTGAAAAGCGCCCATTAAAACGTACGCAATTATTTTCAATAACAAAATGACGTACCGCTAAAGGAGCTATATTAAAAACAATTTGATCGTTATGGATAAACTCTGGAGGCACTTCAACATAAGGGATAGTTGTATCGACAACAATATAAGGCGTGCAATCACTGTTGACTATCCAATCGTAGAAGGCACGAACTAGATATGGTTTTTTAGGCTGCATCATGTACGATTTCCTTTAACGAACGAACTTCCATCCTTAGCCAATCTTGAATGAGTAACCAGGGATGTTTAATCTAGAATGAAAGCATCAGCAAGCTCTAGCTCAACTTCTGTTAAGCTCGCTTGGAAAGCATCACGATTAAATACACGATCCATATACTGCATGATAGGCTTGGCTTTTGCGCCGGTAAGTTTAACACCCATATCTGAGAGCCGCCAAAATAAAGGCGCTACCCAGCAGTCAATCAAAGTAAACTCATCGCCCATAAAATATTGCGATTGCGAAAACATTTTTGAAAGATTTAAAATACTTTGCTGTAATTCTTTACGCTTGGCATCCATGTCTTTCCCATTTGGATCAGCAAGAATTTCATTAGCTAATCCATACCATTCTTTTTCGATACGATACATCATCAATCGTGCTCGAGCACGTGCAACAGGGTAAATAGGCAATAATGGCGGATGTGGAAAGCGCTCATCCAAATATTCCATGATTATTCGAGATTGATACAACACCAAGTCACGATCACATAACGTGGGCAGCGTGTTATAGGGATTAAGATCAGCTAAATCTTCTGGAATTTCACCTTCTCGCAAAGAGACATAATCAACAGCCACGCCTTTTTCAGCAAGGACAATACGAACCTGATGGCTATACATATCGTTTTGAGATGTATATAACGTCATAATAGAACGTTTGTTTGGGATAATACTCATAGTTATACCTTCCGTTTTTTACACTTTATAGAAAGCGTCAATTTCGCCATCTTTGGTCAAGATTATACCAGCTAAACCTTAAGACAATCTTAACGTTTAGAGAACTGCGGACGTTTACGTGCTTTATGTAAGCCGATTTTCTTACGTTCTACGCGTCTTGCATCACGCGTCACAAAACCAGCTCGACGTAGGATTCTACGAAAAGATTCTGGGCCGCCTTCTTCTGAAGAGTCATCACTACTCTTTGTAGCACCCTCTTCATCATAAGCGATTAATGCTCGTGTCAAACCATGGCGAATTGCGCCCGCTTGGCCTGTAAATCCACCACCTTTAACAGTCACTTTGATATCGAATGCTTTTAACATATCTAACTCAACTAATGGCTGTTGAACCAACATGCGTGAAGTATCTTTATCAAAATACTCTTCTAATGCTTTGTTATTAATAGTCATCTTTCCGTTACCACGCTGCAAAAATACACGTGCAACAGAATCTTTACGACGACCGATACCTTGAAAATATTGCTGTTGTGCTGCCATTACTTCCTTCCTGCCTCTAAGATTTGTGGATTTTGTGCTGAATGCGGATGTTCAGTGCCCGCATATATTTTTAATTTTTTAAGCATTTTTCTGCCTAATGGGTTTTTAGGCATCATCCCTTTGACGGCGCGCATCAGTACGCGATCTGGATGGTTGCTAAGATAATGCTTTAATAATACGGACTTAATACCACCAGGGAAACCAGTATGGTTGTAATAAAACTTTTTATTCATCTTATCGCCTGTGGTTTGGATCTTATCGGCATTGATAACGACCACATAATCGCCCGTATCGACGTGCGGAGTATATTCAGGCTTATGTTTACCTCGTAGTCGACGTGCAATTTGCGTCGCCAAACGACCTAAATTGCCATCGCTAGCATCCACTATCCACCAATTTCGTTTAATATCTGTCTCTTTTGCGCTAAATGTTTTCATCACTTTTCCCATTATTTTTGGAAAGGCTATGCCTCTAAACTCGCGGATTCTACAGGATATTTAGGGATTGTACAAGAGTTTTTAGTAAAAATTGTAGTCTCTTGAGCTGCCATGGTTTGACTTCAAATCGGTGGCTCACATTTTAAGCTTTACACATGCTTAAATTCTCTTCCACAGATTTAATCTGTTCATATAACTCATCCTCCGTTGTCGCCATATTAAAAAAGCTTCTACATGCACGCCCCAAAAATGAGGTTTGAGTCTTTAATTGCTCTTTCACAACTTGAAGTTGTAGCTCATTGACACCTGAATTGATTTTCCGAAACTCGGCATCATCAAGCAAGCCTTTCTCTTCGGCGTTAGCTAAAATTAAATTTAAAATGGCTATTGTCCTATTAAGTTTAACCTGAGGCATCGAAGCATAGCCAAGGTCACGAACGAATGAAATATGCTGAAATGAATACATTCTGGCATAATCAAGCGTGTTTTGAATCATTCTCAATGCCAAGCTCGATGGTGCATATTCTGAGAGGTGCGCTAACAAACGATATTCGACAGTATCATCACTACATAAGCATACAAAATATTGGAAAAGCGGCGTTTCCACATAATCTTTAAAACACTCTTGATACAAAGCACCTACCCGACTAGAAAGGCACAATACAAGGGAAGATGTATCAATAGGGTCGAGATAAGAAAGAATCAACTTTGTCATATCCAGATTGAAGACTACTTCTTTGCCCGCTTTACGCCATGAAAGCATAAAGATACTCCTTTGATTGAAGGGCATTTTAATCTTTTAAGCTTAAAACATCAACTTCAATTTGACAAAGTTCTCGCTTTGCTATTTGCGCTAAGGGAATCATTCAACTGATTTCTCTCAACAGGTGACAAATGCTTGCTTAACAACCTCATTGAATTTTTAATGGATTCAACAGAGAAATATGCGTTCTCATTCTCAACCGCCACATCCCTCATATGCACATATATTTGACGCACCCCTTGATCTTTAGCACTTTTAAATGGTGAGGAGAAAAAGCCGGGACAATAGCTCGTTGAATCTTTTTCAGAGTTGAGCGAATCCACGCTAGTGTTAAGAAAAGTATAGTCAGCTGATGAAACGCTCTCCGGCTCTATACGATATTTTTTAGCGGCGTCCGTTAAAGCTTTTATTCTGTCCACAAAATCTTCTTTGTCCGAGAAAAACTCTACACCACGGCAATAATAGTCGGTTGCTTTCGGTTCGCTTGCTATCGAGTTTTTACAAGCCATCAGTGCATAAACTTCAAGCAAGCTATCACATAACTCTACATCATAATAATGTTTATTCAAGTAACCTTCTATTTTATCTAAAATTTGATCCACAGCGGACAGAAGTTCCAAATCTAGGTTTTCTGAACCACTCTCTATATTTTCTATAGCTTCACCTTCTGCCTCAATAAAATATTTCAATATTGACAAATACTCTTTTACCTGATTTCGATTTGGCTGGTTTGAGAGTTGACTCGCCTGTTCTTTTATCACCTTGCACATGACTTCTTTATAATCTAAATCTAAATCAATATCATTCGTCTTTAACTCTGCGACCTTATTAATAAATAAACGCGCGGCACTATACTCATCATTTCTAACGAATGTTTGTAATACATTATTTATTTTTGTTAACAAGTTTTTTGCTCTTGCGGAAACGCCAACTCCTTCACTTATAGTCGAAGGCATTTTAATTTGTTCTTTTTCATTTGTATATTGACTGTGATAGTAAAATAATAATTCTTGAAAGTTCACCCTGCCGACTGCATGTCTTTCAGTATTTAAACGATTTTCCACTGTATCCTTTCTTAGAAAAGTGTAATCATCTACGTTAGGATCGCCTAACTTATTTTGCTTACTTAGATATTCTTCGCGCATTTCATCTAGCCGATGATACAGATATTCTCTCCCTGAGCTTCTAAAAGGCATAAATTTATCTAGCCTGATTCCTACTTCTTGTCCAATCAAACGTATTTTATCTTTAACCGATAAACGGCTATCGCTTGTTACAATCAAACGCATCATTTTCGTACGTGTGTTATCGTCTTTGCTGTCTTTGACTTTTTCAAGCAGTCTAATCATAGAATCAAGGATATCGTGGTTCAAGTCGCTTGGATTAATATTGGATTCTCCTTTAACTTCGAACTCGCCCTCGAACTTCTCTTCACCTTTTTCTTCATTATCAGAATTTCTCGCAGGTCTCAAAAAACCTGTCAAACCCTCCAAGTCTTCATTTTCAAAAAATTCTGAAATAGTTGCACCAAGAGGCCCATATTTATAAACACGGTTAAGCTTTTCGTATAGTCTTTGGCGATCAGGGTGTCGGTGTAAGACAAAGGTATTTAATCTTTGATTAGCGATTTTAGCCACATACTCTAGACGTTCTTTCGAGCTTGGGTTTTCTTTATTTGGTTTCGTATTCAATATATTTAGTATGCTTTCAGTTGTAGTATTATTTGGAAAATTTGGTTGATTTAATAAATTTATAATACCTTCAATAGTATCAGAATAAAGTTTTTCCTCACTGCTTGGAACTTTAATTTCAACTTCCTCTTTCGCTTTTTCAATTTCTTCTGACTCTTCTTTCTTTTCATCGAAAGAATCCGAGTTCAAACTATTTGTGATATCTTCCATAATAGTATCAGAATAAAGTTTTTCCTCAATGCTTGGAACTTTGGCTTCAAGCTCTTTTTCTTCTTTAAGATCTTCCAAAGATGGAGATCTGTCCAGTGATTTTTTTTTCTCCTCTAATACTTCAACTTCTTCATTATTTTTTTGTTCGGTTTCTAAAAATGAAGATGCATCCTCTGAAAATTCTTCTTTATCCTCTTCTTTATCATCTTGCTTCCTATGTGTGCTATCACGCAAATCATTAAAAAATGGATCTTCTGGCAGAATGTGTACTTGCCCTTTATTTTTCGCTAAGTAATATATTAAAAAATGACTGTATATCTCATCCATATCATAACGATTATCAACACAATCATTAAAAATATCTATAAAAGCATTCTCATTGGAGGCGCAATCCTCTATCAAATTATAGAGCTTTCTTTTTTTTTCTATATTTTCTATATCGTTAATAAGCTCAGAAAACGAATTTTTTATTTCCATTTTCTTTTTTCTAGAATAAGACATAAACCTCACCTATGCTTTATCTAAGTAAAAACTCCCTCTCACTTCAATTATAATTTACTCTGGAAACATTGCCTTTATTATTTACAATATATTTACATGCTGCTTGACCCCGCCATCGAAGTTGTTACTATAGATAATACAAGGAGTTACTGTGACTGACGTTCAAAACCTCGAAAAAGCCATTTCCCAAGAAGCCAGCAAATGCGTGAAATGCGGGATGTGCCTACCCGTTTGCCCTACTTTTCATATTACAGATTTAGAGAATGAATCTCCTCGCGGGCGTATTTCCCTGATGCAAGGGTTAACAAGCCATAACCTCAAAACGACTTCTGAACTGACTGGTTATCTCGATCACTGCGTCCAGTGCCTTGCCTGCGAAAAAGTCTGTCCTGCTCAAGTGAATTACAGCACGCTAATACGAAACACTCGAGAGCTTCTTACCGATCAAAAAGCCCCTCTCATTCATGCGGTACCAAAATGGTTACTCTGGTTAGTCAAACACTCTCGCTTCTGGTGGCCAATACACTTTTTGACATGGGTTGGAAAAACATTAGGGTTCACTTATTTATTACGATTCAAGACCACAGCTTTACTACCTCGTAACATGTGTTTTCCAAAAACGTTAAAATCCTATTATCCCGCAAAAACAAAATCACATGGTGAAGTGATGCTATTTACTGGATGTATCAATAGTCTTTTAACACGGCAAATTGTTTTTGATGCAATTAAGGTATTAACAACTCTCGGATATGGCATTCACCTTCCTGCACCTAATGTTTGTTGTGGCGCTTTGCATACATTATCCGGGAACTATTCAGAATCCTCTAAGCTCACCACCCAAACACAAAATGCTTTATCACAAAAGTCGCTCCCTATAGTCTCACTGACTACCGGTTGCCAAGCACATCTTGAACATGAAGGCTTTAAGCCAAAGATTTTTGACATCAATACGTTTCTCAAACAGGCTCTCGAAAAGCATCCTGCCAGCCTAAAGCCTTTCTCTAAAAAGGTTGTTATACATCCGCCTTGCACTCATCGCAATTCTCTCAAGTGTGAAGATGATGTAGTATCTCTATTAAACAATATTCCTAAAATAAAGCTTTCTGCCCCCAAGCGTATCCACTGCTGCGGAGCGGCTGGAGATTACGTTTTGAAATTTCCAAATAATGCAAAACAACTTGGTACTGAATTAGCACAGACTCTACTAAAGACACATCCAGACTTTATTGCAAGCAGTAATATCGGTTGTGAACTGCAACTTCAAAAGCATATAAAAGCCCTAGGAAAGAACACAAAAGTCCTACACCCTGTCTCAATTGTTGCAAAAACACTCTAAAAACCTTAAATATAGTGCTTAAAACGCTAAAAAGCTTGAAAAAACATTCGCTTTTTTAAAATTCTATGGTATGTTTATAGTGTTATGTAAGTGTTAACTAAACAGAGAGGAAATACACTATGCCACGTAAAACAACAAGGAAAACCACGAGCAAGGCAAAAAAAGCTACTCGTGCTACCAAAAAACCAGCTAAACGTACAACTGCTAAAAAAGCTACGACGCGTCGTACGACTGCTAAACGAGCTACAACAGCAAAACGCACAGCTACAAAAAGTACAGTTGCTAAGCGTACAACAGCTAAACGCGCTGCTCCTAAGCGTGTAACTACAGCAATCAAAACACCATTGACAAAATCGCAAATTCTTAGCCATATCGCTGAGAACACTGAATTGTCTAAAAAACAAGTCAGCGCGATTTTTGAAGAGTTAGGTGGCTTGATCAATCGATCAATCAAATCTAACAGCGCTGGTGCTTTCACGATTCCTGGTTTAATGAAAATCGTTTCGGTTCGTAAACCTGCTCGTAAAGCGCGTAAAGGTATCAATCCTTTCACAGGCGAAGAAACAACTTTCAAAGCAAAACCTGCTCACAATGTTGTTAAAATTCGTGCGCTTAAAGCACTCAAGGAAATGGCTAAATAACTCTGTTATTTACTTATCCGAAAAAGGCCCTCTTGTGGGCCTTTTTTTTTGGTTTTTTAAAGGGGTTTCGCATTCGGTGGATTTCAAGGAGTGTTGCGAACTGGCTCTTTACTATTCCGCACAGCGGGATTGAGGCATGACCTTCGATCAAAAAATTAAATAACTAAACGGTTTTGGAAGCGGTGACGGCATTAGCAATTTCAGCGATCATCTGATCGACCAAAGCCTTATCCTCAGCTTCAACCATGATGCGTAACAAAGGCTCTGTACCAGACATGCGCACCAAAACACGCCCCTGATTACCGAGGCTTTTTTCAGCATGTTGAATCGCTTTTTGCAAAATAGGGTCATGTTCTACATCGATAGGTTTACCGACACGAATGTTTTTAAGCACCTGCGGAAACTTGACAAAACCACCGACGATTTTACTTAGCGGCTGTTGAGACAACACCAATGCAGACACCACTTGTAGTGCCGAGATAATGCCATCACCAGTGGTCGCATAATCTAAACAGATAATATGCCCGGAGTTCTCACCACCAATTTTCCAGCCTTTCTTTCGCATCGCCTCAAGTACATAGCGATCACCTACAGCCGTTCGAGTAAACGGAATATCCATTTTAGCGAACGCTTGTTCTAAGCCCATATTCGTCATCAGCGTGCCAACGACGCCACCAGAGAAGTTTCCATAATCACGCATAGCTTTGAATATAATAAATAGCAACGTGTCGCCATCGACTTCTTTACCCTTCTCATCGACCATTAAAACACGATCACCATCGCCATCGAAAGCAATACCTAAATCTGCCCCCTCTTGAACTACTCGCTCACTAATACGATTTAAATGAGTAGATCCACAATCCAAATTAATATTGTAGCCATCAGGCTCTGCGCCCATCAAAATCACCATAGCGCCCAGCTCTCTAAAAATACTCGGAGCCACCTGATAGGTCGCACCATTGGCACAATCCATCACAATTTTTAAACCTGAAAATGCCAAATCAGACTGAACAGTGCTCTTACAATATTCGATATAACGGCCTTGAGCATCTTTAACACGCTTAGCCTTTCCTAGATGATTTGAGTCTACGGCGGTCATGGGTTTATCAATCAATGCTTCAATTTCTAACTCGACACTGTCTGGTAACTTATACCCATTCGTTGAGAAAAACTTAAAGCCATTATCTTGGTATAAATTATGCGACGCACTGATGACTACACCAGCACTGGCTCGCTGTGTCCGTGTAAGGTAGGCAACAGCCGGAGTAGGCATAGGCCCTAACAAACGAATATCGACTCCTGCGGCCGCAAATCCTGCCTCTAATGCGGCTTCAAACATATAACCCGAGACACGCGTATCTTTACCGATTAATACTTTCTGACGATGGTCCTTTGCTAACACTTTGCCGGCAGCCCAACCTAATTTGAGTACGAATTCAGGAGTGATTGGATGTTCACCAACGTGCCCACGCACACCATCGGTGCCAAAGTATTTTTTCTGAGCCATGTTAATTATTATTCCTCAATGGGTTTAGAGTCTTCTAACGGTGGTTTTTTTGGCTTTGTCTTAGGCTGTGTTTTTTTCGCTTGTGATTTTGGCTTCTCTTCCCAAAACGATGGCGGCGGAATGTCTTCTTCACCCTTCATAATTGCTTCGATCTGTTGCTTTTCAATCGTTTCATATTTCATGAGGGCTTCAGCCATCGCGTGCAGTTTATCCATGTTTTCTTTGAGGATATTGACAGCGCGATCATAATTACGATCGATAATGTTTTTGACTTCTTTGTCGATTTGCTCAGCGGTGTATTCAGAGATTTCACGTGCCTGTTTTGCCATAGAACTACCGAGGAAAACTTCGCCATCATCTTCAGTATAACGAACGCTACCCAGTGCCGATAATCCCCATTTGGTTACCATACCACGTGCAATTTCAGTCGCTTTTTGAATATCATTTGACGCACCTGTCGTGACTTTTTCTTCACCGAAAATCAATCCTTCAGCGATGCGCCCACCAAACAAGCTCGACAGTTGACTTTCCAAACGTTGACGAGAGTAGCTATAGCGATCTTCTGTCGGTAAAAACATAGTGACGCCCAATGCGCGACCACGAGGAATAATTGTGACTTTATGCACTGGGTCATGGTCAGGTACCGATAAACCAACGATGGCATGTCCAGATTCATGATAAGCGGTTAAACGCTTTTCGTCCTCGTTCATAATGGTATGCCGTTCAGCACCCATTATGATTTTATCTTTCGCCTGTTCAAATTCATGCATACTCACTGTAGTGCGGTTTGCACGAGCAGCAAACAAAGCAGCCTCATTAACCAAGTTCGCCAAATCAGCCCCCGCAAAGCCAGGCGTACCTCGCGCGATGACACTAGATTCAACATCTTTATCCAAAGGCACTTTTTTCATATGCACATCAAGAATTTTTTCACGACCACGTATATCAGGCAGCCCGACGGTCACCTGCCTATCGAATCGACCCGGACGCAATAAGGCTGGATCTAATACATCAGGACGGTTTGTTGCCGCCACGACTATGACGCTTTCATTACCTTGGAAGCCATCCATTTCAACGAGCAATTGATTCAATGTTTGCTCACGCTCATCATGGCCGCCACCTAAACCTGCACCACGATGGCGTCCAACGGCATCTAATTCATCAATAAAAATAATACATGGCGATTGTTTTTTCGCTTGCTCAAACATATCCCGCACACGTGATGCACCGACACCCACAAACATTTCAACAAAATCTGAACCTGATATGGAGAAGAATGGTACTTTTGCTTCACCGGCAACGGCTTTTGCTAAGAGTGTTTTACCTGTACCTGGAGGCCCTACAAGCAAAACACCTTTTGGAATACGACCGCCAAGCTTTTGAAATTTACCAGGATCTCGAAGATATTCGACAAGCTCTTGAACTTCGTGTTTTGCTTCATCAACACCAGCAACATCATTGAAGGTCACTTTAATTTGGTTTTCACCCATCAAGCGCGCACGGCTGCGGCCAAATGACATCGCACCGCCACGCCCTGAGCCCATTTGTTGTCGCAGAATGAACAGCCAAATAGCCAAAAATAAAAACATAGGAAACCAAGAAATCAAAATCTGCATGAACAAACCACGCTGTTCTGGTGGCTTACCCGTGATATTAACTTCATTTTTTAAGAGGTCGCGTAGTAAGTAAGGATCTTCAATAGGAATATAGGTATTGAATCGTTCACCGCCTTTACGCTGCCCAGTAACGATGTTATTTTCAATCGTCACGGCAGAAACATCGCCTTGATTCACTTCTTTCAAAAACTGCGAATAGGTGACTTTTTGGCTAGGTTGTGTTCTTGGCCCAAAGTTGTTGAAAACTGAGACTAAAATGATCGCTATCACAAGCCATAATATAAGATTCTTTACTGTATCACTCAAAACGTTTACCTCTTAAATTGAAGCCTCTCACTATAACTATATCAGATATTTTTGCTATATGTCATTGAATTTTTGTTACTTCACAATGGATTGTATCCGCCACCCCAATGCTCGTCCCCTGTAACTCCGCGGCGCCCTCTCCGAGAGTGTTGCAAACTGACTCTTTACTAAAAATCATTAACGATAGGTTATTGATTTTTAGAGATCCCGCGGATAAACCGTGGGGTTTGATGATGACATTCTATTTCCCAATACAGCAAATATAAACTTCTCTTGACTTTGGTTTTGAGGACTTCGGCTTACGTATAATTACTTTATCAAAAACTAAACGTAATTCCTTCAAATATTCATCAAAGCCATCACCCTGAAACACTTTGACAATAAACCGCCCTTTTGCGTTTAAATGCCCCTTCGCAAATTCTGCAGCATATTCAGCCAGCAACATTGCTCTAGGTTGATCAACAGCGCTCATACCGCTCAGATTTGGCGCCATGTCAGATAATACAACATCGACTTCTCGACCATTCAAAACAGATTCTAATTGATTTAACACCTGATCTTCGCGAAAATCACCTTGAATGAAGGTTACGCCTGGCAATGGCTCCATATCTAAAATATCCAGCGCAAAGATTTCACCATTCTCTCCCACCCACTCACTGGCGATTTGACTCCAACCACCGGGGGCAGCACCCAAATCAACAACAACATCACCGGGATGAATAAATTGGTATTTTTCTTGCAACTCGAGCAACTTATAAACGGCTCGCGAACGATAGCCCTCAGACTGGGCCTTCTTCACAAAAGGATCTTTGAAATGCGCTTGCAGCCACTGCTTACTACTTTTAGACAATCAGTACTCCACCTCAATGATTTCGTATTCCATTTCACCTTGTGGTGCACGAACCACGATGCAATCCCCTTTTTCTTTGCCTATCATTGCTCGTGCGATAGGAGATGTCAGTGAAATTTTATTTTCGTTGACGTTAGCTTCATCTTCACCGACGATCATATAGGTAAGAGAGTTCTCTGTATTTAAATCAAATAACTTTACCGTCGCGCCAAAAATTACTCGGCCAGTGTTTTCCATTTTTTTAGTATCTATGATGTTTGCATGAGAAAGTTTAGACTCAATTTCAAGGATACGTCCTTCGATAAAACTCTGTTTCTCTCTAGCTGCATGATATTCAGCATTTTCCTTTAAATCACCGTGCGCACGCGCCGTGGCGATAGCTTTAACCACTTCTGGGCGTTCGACAGTTTTTAACTGATGCAATTCCTGTCGGAGCTTTTCAGCACCTTGGACTGTCATGGGTACTTTATCAGACATTAATTTTTCCTCGCTTCAAAAAAACCCTTGACGCTATCAAACCATGATTTTGCTCTTGGGCTATGTTTATCACCATCTTTACGGAGAGAGGACTCTAAGTCAAGCAGCATTTTCTTTTGTTCTGAACTCAAATTCACCGGCGTTTCGACCATAACACGACACATCAAATCTCCTGTCGACCCACCTCGCACAGGCTTGATGCCTTTTCCACGCAAGCGATATACCTTGCCTGACTGTGTTCCCGACTGGATTTTAAGTTTCACCTTACCTTCTAGCGTGGGCACCTCTATTTCACCACCTAACGTTGCAGTGACAAACGAAATAGGGACTTCACTATAGAGATGATTATCTTGTCGTTTGAAAATTGGATGGTCTTTGACATGGACTTCTACAAATAGATCACCGGAACGCGCACCTTTCTCGCCTGCCTCACCTTCATTTGCCAATCGAATACGATCACCAGTATCTACTCCCGCTGGAATTTTAACGGAGAGTTTCTTCGTTTCTTGTTTTCGACCGCGACCGTGGCAAGTCGTACATGGATCTTTAATGACTTTACCTGATCCTCGACATACAGGACAGGTTTGTTGAATAGAGAAAAATCCTTGCTGCATACGAACTTGGCCCGCACCATCACACTCTTCACATTTTACAGGCTCTGTTCCAGGCTTTGCGCCAGAACCTTTACAATCAGTACAAGTCACTTGTGTTGGAACGGTAATTTGGATCGTCGCCCCATGAACGGCTTGCTCTAAACTCAACTCTACTCGATGAAGTAAGTCTGCACCTCGTCTTGGGCCACGTCGCTGTTGTCCAGCACGCCCACCAAATGCATCACCAAAGATGTCTCCAAAAACATCACCAAAGTTGAAGCCTTCAAAGCCTGCGCCACCATGGAATCCACCACCACGGCCACCACCCATAGCATTAGGGTCAACACCAGCATGACCGAATTGATCATAGGCAGCACGTTTTTTGCTATCCGATAAGATTTCATATGCTTGGTTGATAGATTTGAATTTTTCTTCGGCTTGTTTATCACCCGAATTACGATCAGGATGATACTTCATCGCCATACGTTTGTAGGCTTTTTTGATTTCGGCATCGCTTGCGTTGCGTGCTACGCCGAGGGTTTCGTAAAAATCTTGTTGGGACATGGGTTGTTCCAGTTTTTAAATATAGATCCCGCGGTCAAGCCGCGGGATGACAGTGTTCTTTTCACCCCGCGGGATGACGGTGTTCTTTTCACCCCGCGGGATGACGGTGTTCTTTTCACCCCTCAATATGACAATCATCTTGAAACGGCGGGGTGAATGCTTTTTTCACCCCGTGGGATGACGGCTGTTCTCAAACTCGAGAACAGGGCTGAGTAATCACTACTTCTTCTCACCTTCCTTGTTTTCATCATCCTGAACTTCTTCAAACTCAGCATCAACAGCATCATCCTGTTGTTCTGATCCAGCATCTGCTTGTGCTTGCTCTGTACCTGGTTGTTGCTCAGATTGAGCATACAACATTTCAGCGAGCTTCCCTGATGCTTCTGTGAGCGCGGTTGTTTTCGCTTCAATTGCGTCTTTATCATCAGATTTCATCGCTTCTTTGAGCTCTTCAACAGCTTTTTCAATCTTCGTTTTTTCATCATCAGACACTTTGTCGCCTGCTTCTTTCAACGATTTTGTTGTCGCATGAATCATGCTATCTGCTTGGTTACGCGCTTGAACCAAATCATGGAATTTTTTATCGTCTTCAGCATGCTTTTCTGCATCTTCTTCCATTTTCTTAATTTCATCATCTGATAAGCCACTAGAAGATTTAATCACAATCGATTGTTCTTTTCCTGTAGCTTTATCTTTTGCTGACACATGCATAATACCGTTTGCATCGATATCAAATGTCACTTCAATTTGTGGCATACCTCGTGGCGCAGGAGGAATGTTTGCTAAATCAAATCGACCTAGAGATTTATTCGCTGATGCACGCTCACGTTCACCTTGTAAGACATGAATTGTCACAGCAGTTTGGTTATCATCCGCCGTTGAAAATGTTTGTGATGCCTTGGTTGGGATCGTGGTATTTTTTTCAATAAGGCGTGTCATTACACCACCCATTGTTTCAATACCTAATGATAATGGTGTCACGTCAAGCAACAAGACGTCTTTGACGCCACCAGACAATACAGCACCCTGAATCGCAGCACCCACAGCTACAGCTTCATCTGGGTTAACGTCTTTACGAGGCTCTTTACCAAAGAAGTTTTTCACTACTTCTTGCACCTTCGGCATACGTGTTTGACCACCCACAAGAATAACATCATCGATATCATTCACGCTCAAACCTGCATCTTTAATCGCTACTTCACATGGCTTCATTGAGCGCTCAACTAAGTCATCAACTAATGACTCAAGTTTCGCACGCGTGATCTTGATGTTCATGTGTTTAGGTCCACTCGCATCAGCAGTCACGTAAGGCAGATTGACCTCTGTTTGTTGCGCTGATGACAATTCGATCTTTGCTTTTTCTGCTGCTTCTTTAAGACGTTGGAGCGCTAATGGATCTTTGCTGATATCCATGCCAGAGTCTTTTTTGAATTCTTCAACAAGATAGTCGATTAATCGTTGGTCGAAATCTTCACCCCCTAAGTGAGTGTCACCATTTGTTGATAACACTTCAAATTGGTGCTCGCCATCAACATCAGCGATTTCGATGATCGAGATATCAAATGTACCACCACCCAAGTCATAAACCGCAATTTTTCTGTCGCCAGCTTTTTTATCCATACCGTAAGCGAGCGCAGCAGCTGTTGGCTCATTAATAATACGCTTAACTTCTAAGCCTGCAATCTTACCCGCATCTTTTGTTGCTTGACGCTGTTGGTCATTAAAGTATGCTGGTACGGTGATCACCGCTTGTTTCACTTCACGACCAAGATAATCTTCAGCCGTTTTTTTCATTTTCATCAATACTTGTGCAGAAACCTGAGGCGGTGCAACTTTTTGTTTTTTGCCATCGACTTCGATTTCGATACGCGCGTCATTACTATTGTCAGCTTTGACAATGTTAAACGGCACCATTTTCTTTTCTTTATCAACTTCGTCCATCGTGTGACCGATTAAGCGCTTAGCTGCGTAAATGGTATTTTTTGGGTTCGTGATCGCTTGGCGCTTGGCAGGCTGACCAACCAAAACTTGGCCATCATTGAGATAAGCAACAATAGATGGGGTCGTACGATCGCCTTCGGCGTTTTCAATGACACGACTGCTGTCACCTTCCAATACGGCAACACAAGAGTTAGTGGTTCCTAGATCGATTCCAATAATGACGTCTGACATAGTTTTTCTCCGCAATTTATTAAATGTTAAAGCCATCTTGTCATTTCGCACTCAATGCGATGGATCCCTGCCTCACAGCTGATCCATGAATGACATTTGCTACCTATATAGGGCCTGTCATTTACATTTCAAGGCTTCTCAAGACTTCTTAGACACAATCACCCGAGCAGGTCGTACAATACGCCCATGAAGAACATACCCTTTTTGTAGTACATTCAATATGGTATTAGGTGGAACCTCATCTGATACTTGAGTTGTCATTGCCTCATGAAACTCAGGATTAAAAGGCTCATTCTGTGGATTTAGCTGCTCAACACCAAATTTTTCTAAAGTGTTTTGCAACGATCGATAAGTCAGCTCGACGCCCTCTTTGATCGCTTGCTCATCTTTATGCTGCTTGAGCGAGTCGAGGCAATGCTCAAAATTATCCGCGACATTGCGAATCAAATCATCGACAAAATTCTTAAGGGCAGTTTCGCGAGCACTCGTCACATTTTTACGGCTCGTGTATTGGATATTCTTCACCTCAGCCTGTGCCCGTAGCACTTGATCGCTTGCCGTAGCTAATTCTTTTTTCAACGAATGGATTTCTTCAACCAACTCTTCACGACTTATATTAGTGAACTCATCGGTATTTTCGTGATCTTCCATCGTATTCGCGAGGGTTTCTTCGATCTCCGATACTTGATCATCCTCATCGCCCTGCTTATTCACATAATCCCATTTCTTGCCTGATACAGACACTCCTGATTCAATAGGGCTTCTTTCATCTTTCTTTGGATCTTGACTACTCATTTTTTTCTCCTAATGCTGTAGTTAATAGCTTGGATGTGACATCAACCAATGAAATCACATCACGGTAACACATCCGCGTTGGTCCTATCACACCTAAAATGCCAACAACTTCTCCGGATTCACCGTATGGTGATGCGACAATACTAAAATTATTCAGCGTTGACAATCCTGCCTCTTCACCAATAAATATCTGAACGCCATCAGCGCTTAATACATTATCCAAAACATGCAACATGGATTGTTTTGTCGAAAAGGCATCAAATAAGTTACGCAATTCATCAATATTGGCAAAGACATCAATATTAATCAAATTTTGTTGACCTTTGACAACATAATCGCCGGCATTGGATTCTGGACGAAAGGTCTGCTCAGCAATCCCTATCGCCTGACGCATTAATGTATCCATACGCGCTTTATCATGCTGCATCTCTTTGAGCACTTTCTTGCGAATATCGATCAACCCCCTGCCAGCGCAATGTTTATTAATAAATTGGGATATCTCTCGTAATTCTCTTTCAGTATATGGACGATCAGTCTCCAAAATACGGTTTTGAACATCATCCTCATTAATCACCAAAATTGCTAAGATTCGATTACCTGACAGCTTAAGCAAATCAACTTGTCGTAGCTTAGAAGCATTATGCTTAGGCACAGTCACGACACCTGCCAAGTGACTCAGCTCAGATAGCAAATCTGACGCGCTTTGTACTAATTCACTTGTCGATTTACGCCCCGTGAGCTCCTTAGAAAGCATTTGCTCTAGATTTTCATCGGAGAACTTTTTACTCCCGACCATGCGATCAACAAACAAACGGTAAGCCTGATTTGTTGGCACGCGGCCTGCCGAAGTATGCGGCGAACGCAAATAACCAAGTCCCTCTAAATCCGCCATGACATGACGAATAGTTGCTGGACTATAGGGTAATGATGATTTTTCTGCGACAGTTTTCGAACCGACAGGTTGCCCTTCGCGAATATATTGCTCCACCAACACATTGAGTATTTCTAAAGCACGTTTATTGACATTGACTTGGTTCATAGGAGACTATTATAACCATGAAATTTAAAAAAATCGCTATCATCGGTCGTATTCAAAATCCTGGCATGGCAGAGACGCTAGAAACGCTCTTGTCTCTCCTAGACGCACGTGGAATTGATATCACTGTAGAAGAAGAAACTGCGCAACTTCTTGCAACAAAACCTAAAAAATTCGCACCTCGTGAATCTATTGGCCAAAACGCTGATTTGGTCATCGTCGTTGGTGGTGATGGCTCTCTTCTCAGCGCTGCACACAGTGTTGTAAACCATAACGTACCCATACTCGGCATCAATCGTGGCAACCTGGGATTTTTAACCGACATCCATCCCACCGAGCTCAAGACAAAACTCACAGAAATATTAGATGGTCAATACCAAGAAGAAGAACGCTTTTTGCTTGATGTGACTCTCGATCCAGCAAGCAATGGTCAAAGCCATAATCATGCACTCAATGAAATCGCGCTACTACCTAAAGAATTGCCACACCTAGTCGAATTTGAAGTATTTATCGATGATGCCTTTGTCTGCAGTCAACGTGCCGATGGTATTCTTGTCGCGACACCCACAGGTTCTACAGCTTATTCATTATCCGCGGGTGGACCGATATTACAGCCCAACCTAGATGCAATGGTCTTAGTCCCAATGTTTTCACACACATTAAGTATTCGCCCTATCGTCATCCATGCTGACAGTCGCGTGACGATTCATTTGTCACCATCAAATACCGTCCCAATGATGATTAGCTGCGATAGCCAACATCATTTGCCTGCTAGGGCGAATGATACGATTCAAATACAACGCAAAAAAGAAACGTTGACATTGATACACCCAAAATCACACGACTTTTACAGCACATTACGCACCAAATTGCATTGGGGCGCTAAACCACCGGTCACACGCTGATGCTACAAGAGTTGATTATCAAACACTTCGCCTTAATCGATACGTTAGAGATGCAACTCGATACAGGCACGACGATATTATCGGGCGAAACGGGCGCAGGAAAATCAATCATTCTTGGGGCGATACAACTTGCGCTTGGCGCACGAGCCTCTTCTGATCTAATCAAACCTGACTGTGATCAAGCTGAGATTTGTTTGACGTTTGATATTTCTCGCCATACCAACATTCAAACTTGGCTCAAAACACATGACTTAAGTGCAGAAGAAACATGCATCCTTCGCCGCATTATATCTCGCTCCGGCAAAAGCAAATGCTACATCAATGGCTACCCAACGACTTTGCAGCAATGCCGAGAGCTCAGCCAACAATTGGTGAGCATACACGGACAACATGACAACCAATGCCTCATGCAACGCGATGAGCAAACGGCTATCGTTGATGCTTTTGCTGGCAATGAAACGCTACTAGAAACAATTCAAACAACAGTGAAATCGTGGAAAGAGAAAACAACACAACTTAATACACTAAAAAATTCGCTCACTGATTCTCAACAACGCGAAGCCTTTTTGCAATTTCAAATCGAAGAATTTACCCAAGCAAACCTTACTGAAGAAGAGATCACCTCACTACCAACAGAGCATAAACGCCTTGCCTATTCCGAACAGTTGTTACACCACTATCAACAAGCAATGGATATGCTAGAGTCCGATAACGACTTATCGTCGCAACTCCAGCGGCTAGAGCAAGTACTGATGCAAGCGGAAAAACACGATCCTGAAATTAAACCTTGCATTGACTTAGCTGAACAGGCGAGCATTGCTATTCAAGAAATGCAGAGTGAAATACAACAGCGCTTGGACCACATCGACTGTGACCCTCAAAGTTTACAACGAATCGAAGAACGTATGCGCATCATGCATGACCTAGCACGCAAACATCGCGTTAAACCAGAAAACTTGATCGAATTATATCAAAGCATGCAAACAGAACTAGAAGCCATCACTCATGCTGATGCATCATTAGAGGCTTTAGAAACTAATATCAAAGCATTAGAAAAAAGTTATTTAATCGACGCTAAAAAACTCACTAAACAACGTCAGGCAGTTGCAAAAAAACTTGCGCAATCCATTACAGAAGTGATTCGCACCCTTGGCATGCCGCATGCAACCTTTTCTATAGAAAGTCTTGCTTACGATGATCAAACACCACGTTTTACTGGCCAGGAACTCATGGAATTTCATATTCAAACTAACCCAGGACAACCCGCGAAACCACTCGCTAAAACCGCTTCTGGTGGTGAGTTAGCGCGAGTGAGCCTAGCAATCCAAATGAAAGTGGCCGAGCACGTTGCACTACCCACCCTATTCTTTGATGAAATTGACACCGGCATCGGTGGCCCAACGGCCGCACGTGTTGGCCAATGTTTAAGAGCGCTCGGGAATAACCACCAAGTCATCTGTATTACCCATCAACCTCAGGTGGCTTCTCAAGCCCACCACCACTGGCAAGTCAAAAAAGACAGCGACGGTAAGAAAACTGAGATAACCATTTTACCACTCAATGAAAACGCCCGCATTGAAGAGCTCGCTAGAATGCTGGGAGGTGTGCAAATTACTGACTCTGCAAGAAAACACGCCCAAGATTTGCTTGCAGAATCAATATAAGGTTTCTTAGACAGTTCTTTTTAGTTGATTTTTGAACAATGTGTGGTAATATATGATACAAATAATAATTAGATGAATTAACATGATTACACGAAATACCTTTTATAAAGAAAATCTTCATGACAATGAAAGTGACGAAAAAAAAGAAGAAATTGCAGAGTTGTCTCTGCCTCCAACTTTACCTGTTATGACTGTTCCGCGTGGAAAACGACTTTACACTATTTCTCCTTCAAGTAGTCAAGAAAACCTCGAAAGTATGATTATTGATAGTTTAAGCACCTGCACCAACCCATTTCTTGAGCTTAAACTCTGGAAAAACGACAAAAAGCTTATTCAAAATCGATCGGCGTTTGCCAGAATTTTAAATAGATATTTCAACATAGACAGTAAAAATTCTCCAAGTTTTTTGTCGCTAATGATTAACGACCCAGCCTTTAATCAACTTATCATCACACATCTAAAATTAGCTGAGAAATGCAACCGCTTTGACACAGTTTCCCTAAATAGAAATTTTCAAGTTTTTGTAACCTACATAAACATGTTGCACAGCGCTGCAAAAGAATTAAAAACGTCTATAACTGACTTTACTATTCAACCAAGCGCTAGACGTGACATTTTTCATTACTTCTATCTAAACGAACCTTTCCTTTCAGAAAAGAATAAAAAATTTATTCTCGACTCAGAAGAAAAAATAAAAAATTTTTTACTGGCAAAATACTTCCTGCTTGAATGCGATCGTAAAATTGAAAATCTTAATTCAAGTGAATATACTTATTTTTCTTCCTACTCCAAATTTCAACAGGCTGAAAATACATTAGTTAACTTAAAAGAAACCGTCAACAATCTTTTATCCGACTATTTCGAGAGTAATGAAGAGAACGCTGGGAACGAGTTTCATGATAGACTGTTTCAAGCTATGGATAATAACGATTCAGTTTTAAGCGAATCGTATAAAAAATAATATTTATTCAAATCTCAAAGTAATTTCATCAAAAAAATTTTCGTTCAGCGGTTTGTTTTTTCCTATCATTCCGCAATTTGTTTTTCTCTGTCATTCCGAGGCAAAGCCGAGGAATCTCCATCTACAAGGAGATTCCTCGCTGCGCTCGGAATGACAT
>JBKAGM010000017.1:0-36728 GCA_046290385.1 Gammaproteobacteria bacterium | reverse complement strand
AGATCCCGCGCATAAAGCGCGGGATGACAGTCGTTGGGTATGCGGGATGAGAGTCTTTGGGTATGCGGGATGAGAGTGTTTGGGCGCGTGGGATGATAGTGAAGACGCAACATTTAAAGGTAAAAAAATGAAGATTGGTATACTGGGCGCAGGACAATTAGCAAAAATGCTCGCACAATCCGCGAATCGTTTATCATTAGAAACGCTTTGCTATGCGGCTTCGCAAGACCAGTCGGCATCAAAGGTTTCTACTATCTTTATTGGCGAAGATAACGACCGTGAACGTTTAACCGAATTCGCTCAGTCAGTCGATGTGATTACCTTTGAAAATGAATTTGTGGATATCGAGACCGCGCTATATCTCAATACCATCACATCAGTGTTGCCTAACCCTGAAGCCCTTAAGGTGACACAAGATCGCCTATTCGAAAAAACATTGTTTAGCGAGCAACACATTCCAGTTCCGGATTACTATCCCATCGACTCAGAGCAAGCGTTGCGCGAAGCGCTCGTGAAGACGGGTTTTCCTGGCGTGTTAAAGACACGACGTTTGGGGTACGATGGCAAAGGGCAAGCGGTTATTCGAGATGAGGCCTCGATCGCTTCAGCGTGGGAAGCTTTAGGTAAGGCGCCATTAATCTTAGAGGCTTTTGTGCCATTTGATACGGAAGTCTCGTTGATATCAGTCCGTAGCAAAGCGGGTGAGTGTCGTTTTTATCCCTTGGTGCAAAATACGCATCGTGAAGGTATTCTGCGCGTTTCTCAAATACCTTTCGAGCACGAAGCGCTGCAATCTCAAGCTGAACAGTATGTGCGAGCGCTCATGGAAAAGTTTGATTACGTGGGTGTGATGGCTGTGGAGTTCTTTGTGAAGGGCGATCAACTCTATGCGAATGAAATTGCGCCGCGCGTACACAATTCTGGACATTGGACGATCGAAGGGGCGCGTTGTAGTCAGTTTGAAAATCATTTGCGTGCTGTTTGTGGTTTGCCGCTGGGTAGTGCAGAAATTTATCATCCTTGCTGTATGGTGAATATCATTGGCGAATTTCCCGATAGACAAACCTTGCTTGCGATCCCTGGGGCGCATCTTCACGATTATGGAAAGAGTGCGCGCCCAGGAAGGAAATTAGGACATGTGACAATATTGCAGACAAAAGCTGTTCCAGAAGCTCTCAGCACCTAAAAAAAGTTTCAAAAACCTTTTCCTCTTAAGAAAACCTTAAGGTTGTATTAGTAGAATCACTAACAAGAATTAGAGGAAAAGGAATTTCAGATGCGGTTATCCTCAATCACATCCATAGAAATGAAACGGGTTCGATCTGCGATTTCTTATAAACTCAATTGTGAATTTCAACTACCCCGAGGCAAGTACCCCCTCTCTTGCAGTTGATCATTGTTGGTCAGCTGCAAGATTGGTGGTCATTGTTTTAAACTTCCTGAGTCTATGCGACAATACCTTCCATGTTTAAACCACTCTCTATATATATTGGATTGCGATATACGCGTGCCAAGCGGCGCAACCACTTTATTTCTTTCATTGCTTTAATGTCCATGTTGGGCATGGCACTCGGCGTATTGGTTTTAATTACGGTGCTTTCAGTGATGAATGGTTTTGATGAGCAAATTCAACAAAAAGTCTTTAGCATGGTGCCGCATATCACCGTAAGCAGTTTGGATGGGCAGTTGCAGAATGTGGTTACGCTCGAAAAAAAGCTCAACAAACTTCCGGGGGTTACGGCCATTGAAGCCTTTGTTGGTGGGCAAGGGTTGTTGCAATCATCAGGGGTTGATCGTCCTGTTTATATTACCGGAATTGATCCTTCCAAGTTCCATCATGTGATAGCGCTACGCGATAAAATGATTCAAGGACAGCTAGATGATTTAAAACCGGGAAGTTTTGGTATTATCGTAGGAGAAGGTCTTGCGCTTCGATTGGGTTTGACGTTGGGCGATAAAGTCATTCTTGTCACGCCGCAATTAAATGCGAGCCCTGTAGGTGTATTGCCACGTATCAAGCGAATGACGGTTGTTGGTATTTTTAAAGTCGGCGGTGGCTTTGGGTATGATAATACGATGGCGTTGATGAACTTGCATGATGCGCAAGTGTTATATCAAATGAAAAATACCGTAACAGGGTTGCAGATTAAAACCAAAAATCCATATGATGCCATCCCGTTGGGGTACAAAATCGAAACGCTGATACCCGATAATATGCAAGTGAGTGATTGGACAGCGCAATATGGCAATTTTTTTCATGCTGTGAGTATGGAAAAAACGATGATGTTTTTCATTTTAGTTTTAATTATCGCGATCGCTGCATTTAATCTCGTTTCAACACTCGTCATGGTGGTGAATGAAAAAACTTCTGATATTGCCATCCTCAGAACCTATGGCGCCAGTGCTGGGATGATTATGCGAGCCTTCGTCGTCCAAGGTTTGGTGATTGGTTTCATCGGAACATTATTGGGCGTGTTAGGTGGCGTGTTATTATCTTTGCATGTCACACAAATTGTCGATGGTTTGCAGCAACTTTTCCACACGCACTTTATCTCCTCCGACGTTTACTTTATCAATTATCTGCCATCAAAATTGCAGTGGATAGATGTGGCCAAGATTTCAAGTGTTGCGCTAGGTTTGAGTTTGTTGGCGACTTTGTATCCAGCATGGCGTGCATCGCGCGTGCAACCCGCAGAGGTGTTGCGTTATGAGTAATGTCTTACAATGCGCACATTTGTCAAAAGAGTTTGTTGATGGCGATAATATCGTTCATGTATTGCAAGACGTGAATCTCAAAGTTGCTAAAGGCGAGATGGTTGCGATTCTCGGTGCGTCAGGTTCTGGCAAAAGTACATTGTTACAGTGCCTAGGGCTCTTAGATACGCCAACTGCGGGCGATATTCTTATTGTGGGTGAGAGTGCGACGAATTTGTCTGAAAAACAAAAGTGCTTGTTTCGCAATCGCCATTTAGGATTTGTTTATCAGTTCCATCATCTGATGCCAGAATTTACGACGCTGGAAAATGTCGCCATGCCTTTATTGATTCGAGGTGCAAATGTGCGTGATGCAAGACAACAAGCTGAAGAATGGTTGGTTAAGGTGGGTTTAAAAGAGCGATTGCATTTTAAAGTCATGACATTATCGGGTGGGGAGCGCCAGCGTGCAGCTATGGCGCGAGCGTTGATCAATCGTCCAGCCTGTGTGCTTGCCGATGAGCCAATGGGTAATTTAGATCATCATACTGCGCATCAAGTGTTTGAGACCTTGCTAAATCTACAGAGTGAAACTCAGACAAGTTTTGTCATCGTCACGCATGATCAATCAATTGCTGATCGTGTTGATCGAGTGTTGGTGTTGGAAAAAGGGTTGCTAAATTAAACATTTCCGCTCATAGACGTCAACTGATTCCAGTCAATTCCTAGCGACTGAATGCTTTTCTCAAATCGTTTTTCAACAGGAGTGTCGAACATGATTTCGCGACTTGCAGGGCAAATGAGCCAGTCGTTGTTTTTGATTTCAGATTCCAATTGTCCAGGTGTCCAGCCTGTGTAGCCCAAAAAGGCGAGTAAATTATCTTTTTGTTCTCCTTTGGCAAGCATCTGCATGACTTCTTGAGGGTTGCTTAAAGTAAAAGGGTGGGGGGCTTCCGGGTCACCATATTGCATAATATAAAGTTGTTCTTTGGCGACCGGGCCACCCTGTAAGATAAGCCTGTCGTTAACACTCTCGTCTTCAATCTCGAGGGCGAGTTGCCGTAATACATCGCCAACTGTAATTTGCATGGGTTTGTTGATGACGAACGCCATCGTGCCTTGTTCATCGTGATCATAGATATAAACGACTGCGCCCCTGAATAAGGGATCGATCAGGCTTGGCATGGCGATGAGGAAATGGTGACTAAAGTTCTGTATAGTGTCTTCTTTCATAGCTTTTTATCATAGCGAATTTTGGTTAAAATGTCATCCTTTGCTCGGTAAAATCAGCAATTTATGATATATTTTAAGTTTGGCATTTTTTGATAATGCTGCTTCAATGTAGAAGGATGTGCCTGCGACGCGCTCGGTGGATTACAGCGCAATGGGGGCTAATTCCATGTATTTAAAATTGAGCTGTTACCCCGCGGCTTGTTCGTGGGGTCTCATCTTAAGAGAAGAGATCCCGCCCATAAAGCGCGGGATGACAATATTTTTTTGATAATGCTGCTTCAATATCGGCTATAAAAGAGGATAAAATGAGTATTACAGAATCGGTGAATAATAAATTGCATAAAATGCCGCCTCGTTTCGAGTATCCTGATCAACCAGCAAGGCTTACGAATGAAGAAAAACAAGCGTATCGCCAAAAAGCAAAAAACCTTCTAAAACAGAGAAATGCTGTGCTCGTCGCGCATTATTATACCGATCCTGAATTGCAACAGTTAGCAGAAGAGACGGGAGGGTGTGTCGCTGACTCTTTGGAAATGGCGCGCTTTGGGAATCAACATTCTGCCGATACTCTCATCGTCGTTGGGGTTAAATTCATGGGGGAAACGGCAAAGATACTCAGTCCAGAAAAAACGGTACTCATGCCAACACTAGAGGCAACATGTTCTTTGGATCTTGGCTGTGACGCTGGCGAATTCAAAAAGTTTTGTGATGAAAATCCTGATCGTACCGTCGTTGTTTATGCAAATACTTCTGCGGCGGTAAAAGCTTTGTCGGATTGGGTGGTGACATCAAGTATAGCATTAGATGTTGTGAATCACTTGAATGACAAGGGTGAAAAAATCCTATGGGCGCCAGATCGCTTTCTAGGTGATTACATTCAACGCCAAACTGGTGCCGATATGCTTTCTTGGTATGGCAGTTGTATTGTGCATGATGAATTTAAGGCAGATGGTATTTTAAAGTTAAAAGAACTATATCCGGATGCAGCGATCATCGTGCATCCAGAGTCGCCGCCGCAAGTTATTGCGCTGGCGGATGTTGTTGGCTCAACATCTCAATTAATTCAGGCCGTGAAAGAGCTTCCGAATGAAACTTTTATTGTTGCGACAGAGATGGGTGTATTTTACAAGATGCAGCAAGTAGCTCCTGGCAAACAGTTTATCGAAGCGCCTACGCGAGGTAATGGGGCGACGTGTCAGAGTTGCGCGCATTGCCCATGGATGAAAATGAATTCACTGCAAAACCTCGTGTTGACACTAGAAAACATGAATAATGAAATTTTGATTGACTCAAATATCCAAGAGCGTGCAGTATTTCCTTTGCAACGTATGTTGGATTTCAAACAAAGACAAGGCTAACGCATGCTGCATCCTCAATACATTGCTGAGATGGTTTCACGCGCATTAAGTGAAGATGTTGGTGTCGGTGATGTCACGGCGAGCTTGATTCCTGAAGATAAAATAGCGTATGGCAGTATCGTTTGCAGAGAAAGTGCTGTTTTATGTGGGCAGGCCTGGGTGAATGAAGTGTTTGCACAATGTGATACTGGCATCGAAATCGATTGGAAAGTCCGGGATGGAGATGTGTTATCAAAAGATATGACAGTATGTGAGTTAAGAGGCAATGCAAGAGCGCTATTGACTGGCGAGCGTGCCGCTTTGAATTTTTTGCAAACTTTGTCGGGTACGGCAACAATCACGCAACAGTACGTTGGAAAGCTTTTAGGAACGAAAACAAAATTACTCGATACGCGTAAAACCATACCTGGCTTTCGTCACGCACAAAAATATGCAGTCAAATGTGGCGGAGGTGAGAATCATCGTATGGGCTTGTATGATGCTTTTTTGATTAAAGAAAATCACATTCATGCCTGTGGTTCTATTCGAGGTGCTATTGAAAAGGCGCGTGAAGTCGCTGCGAATAAAATTTGTGAAGTTGAAGTTGAAAACCTGAAGGAATTAGAAGAGGCTTTAGCCGCGAAGCCTGACATTGTTATGCTAGATAACTTTAGTTTAGATGAAATATCAAAAGCGGTTGCTATGACGAAGGGTCGTGTAAAACTCGAAATTTCGGGCAACGTGTCGCTCGATAATATACATAACTACGCTAACACGGGTGTTGATTACATCTCTGTCGGTGCAATAACAAAGCATGTGCGCGCTATAGATTTTTCAATGCGGTTTTCATCAAATGTTTAGGGTGAGGGGCCTCGATGAAAAAACACTTTCAATATGACATTCTTATCATCGGTGCTGGATCAGCGGGCTTAACGGCTGCATTGCACTTAGCAAATCATTATAAAGTAGCTGTCTTATCAAAGACGGATTTACAAGAGGGCTCTTCTTATTATGCGCAAGGTGGCGTTGCTTCTGTTTATCGTGCTGAAGATAGTATTCAATCACATATTGAAGATACCTTAAAAGTAGGTTGTGGTTTGTGCGATAAATCCATTGTTGAGGCTGTTGTGCGCGAAGCGCCATCGGCAATCGAATGGTTGATCGAGCTGGGGCTCGACTTTACAAGAGAAACATTACCTGATGGTCGCGAAGAATATCATCTGACACGGGAGGGTGGTCATACACACCGGCGGGTGTGGCACTCTAATGATGCTACGGGTAAGGCGTTGAAAGATGTATTAGATGATCTTGTTAAAAAACATCCGAATATCGAATTGTTTGAGCAGCACGCGGCTATCGACTTAATTAAGCAGAACAATCGCTGCGTGGGTGCGTACGTGTTGGATTGCGGCCAAAACCAAGTGCATACTTTCCAATCGAATTATGTGATATTAGCGACCGGCGGTGGAAGCCGTGTATATTTATATACAACAAACCCAAGCGTAGCGAGTGGCGATGGCATAGCCATGGCTTCACGTGCAGGATGTCGGGTTGCTAATATGGAGTTTAATCAGTTCCATCCAACTTGCTTATTTCATCGTGATAGTAAACCTTTTTTGATTTCAGAAGTATTGCGCGGTGAAGGTGGTGTTTTGCGTTTGCCTGATGGGTATCGTTTCATGCCTGACTATGATGAGCGTGCCGAATTATCCTCACGTGATATCGTCGCGCGCGCGATCGATGATCAGATGAAACGTCATGGTTGTGAATATGTGTTTTTAGATATCACGCATAAATCAAAAGAATTTATTATGAAGTCATTTCCCACGATATATAATCACTGCAAAACGCTTGGTATCGATATCACAAAAGATTGGATACCCGTGGTTCCCGCAGCGCACTATACGTGTGGTGGTGTGGTGACAGATATTTCGGGCAAAACCGATGTTGATTATTTATATGCAGTTGGTGAAGTGGCAAGCACAGGCTTGCATGGTGCGAACCGTATGGCGAGTAACTCGCTGTTAGAATGTTTAGTGTTTGCAAAACATGCGAGCGAAGCGATAATCGCAAAAAAAGCTCAAGCAGCAGAGGCAATCGATCCAATAAAGCCATGGGATGAAAGTCAAGTTATGCCCTCAGATGAGGAAGTGATGGTGACACACAACTGGGAAGAGTTGCGGCGCTTGATGTGGGATTATGTTGGTATTGTGCGAACGACAAAGCGTTTGCAGCGTGCTAAGCGGCGTATTGAACTTTTGACAAATGAGATTCAAGAATATTATGCGCACTATAAAGTGACGCGTGATTTAATAGAGTTGCGAAATCTTGTATTAGTGGCGTCATTAATTGTTGAGGCTGCTTTGCAACGAAAAGAAAGTCGAGGGCTTCATTATACGTTGGATTATTTGGAATTGTCACATAGCGGTTAAGGTGTGGGGTCTCGTGGTTGAGGAAGAGATCCCGCGCATAAAGCGCGGGATGACAGTTTTGTTTTGGTGTGGGATGACAGTTTTTTTTAGTGAAGGATGACAGTTTTTTTGAAGTAACGTGATAGGCTGTTTTTTTTGAAGGAACGCGATGACAGTTGTTTTTTGAGGTCACGCGATGACAGTTTTTTTAAAGTTGCGTGATGGCTTTTTTTAAAGTGCGGGATAGCGTTTGTTTTAAGTAGAGGATGGCAGAAACAATTTAAAGGTAAAAACTATGTTTACAGGTATTGTTCAACACTGTTGCCCGATTGTTCGTATCGAGCGAGAAAAAAACTTCATGCGATATATTGTGCGTCTTAGTGATGCTTTGATCGAAGGCGTAAAAGCAGGCGCTAGTATAAGTGTGTCTGGTGTATGTCAAACAGTGGTGAGTATTGATGATAACGATGTGGCTTTCGATGCCATGGAAGAAACCCTCAAATGCACTAATCTTGGTGAGTTGCGTGAAAACGACCTCGTGAATATCGAACGTTCTGCGCGCATTGGTGATGAAATTGGCGGCCATATGCTTTCGGGGCATGTGGTAGGCATAGCCAAGATTGCTGAGATACAAAAAAATGATGATAACGTGAAAGTTTTTTTTGAATGTTCCCCCGAATGGATGGCGATGATTTTTCCGAAAGGATTTATCGCTATTGATGGTGCGAGCTTAACAATTGTTGATGCGCAAAAAGAAGGAATGTTTAGTGTGTATTTGATTCCTGAGACCCTGAAACGAACGACTTTTGGAATGAAGAACGTGGGCGACGCCGTCAACATTGAACTCGATGCTATGACCCAGGCAGTGGTGCGCACTGTTGAGCGGGTGATGCAGAGTAGGTAGGATGTCAGCATAGAAGTCCGCAATGTGGTTTTTGATGAAATCTTAATTTGTAACCCCTCACTGTGTTACCTATGTTCCGGTCACACAGGGTGAGGGTGGAAATTAGCCGCGCCGCAGGCGCGCACCCCCAGGTTCCGCGGCTTGTTCGCGGGATCTTTTGAATTGCGCCACCGCTAGACTAAATGGGGTAACACATACTCAGTGCTGATGATAAGTACTTCGCCCTGAGGAAGGGCAAGAAGTTTGTAAACACCAGGTTGTTTGACAATTTGTAAGCCTTGTTTGCATGATAAGTGTTTCAAATAAAATGCCCAATTTTTTGAAGCAGTCGTTTCATTCAGCTTTACTTCGATAGGCAGCCATGGTTTCTTGTCTTTAATAAGTAAAAAATCAATTTCGTGTTTTTGTTTGTTTCGCAAATAGCGTAGCTCAACCTCAGCAAGGCCGGCATCTGAAAGCCATTTTATGTAGAGGAAAACATACATCTTCAATCAGGCTTTCAAGATAGCGAGTTTTAACCATTTTTGATGCACCATAAAAAATAGTCATTAATTATGACCACGTTATAGTGTATATGAAAAAAAGTCAATCTGATTTGGGGTATGGATTTTATCCACACCCCAGGCGCACCTTAATTATAATACTTCGCGGATAATGACTAATGCTTCGTCGATTTCTTCTTTAGTGATGACTAACGGTGGTGCGAAGCGAATGACAGTTTCATGCGTATCTTTGCTTAACACCCCTTTATCCATCAGTTTCAAGCAGACATCGCGAGCGCTGAGCATAGAAGGGTCGACTTCAACGCCGATGAATAAACCTTTTCCGCGAATGTCTTTAATCGCAGGGTTAGAAATTTTTCGCAACTCTGAAATAAAATACTCGCCTAACTTTGCAGAGTTCTCAGCATAGTTGTCTTGCACTAATAGTTTTAATGCTTCATGAGCAACGACAGAAGAGAGTGGGTTACCACCAAATGTACTACCATGATCGCCCGGTGTAAAAACATCCATTACCTCATGGTTTGCTAGAAATGCTGAGACAGGCAGACAACCGCCGCCCAAGGCTTTCCCTAGGATTAAACCGTCGGGTCTGACATTTTCATGGTCGCAAGCGAGTAATTTACCTGTGCGACCTAAACCAGCTTGTACCTCATCTGCGATGAGCAATACGTTATGTTGCGTGCAGAGTTCACGACATCGCTTTAAGTATCCTTCTGGTGGAACCACGATGCCACCTTCGCCTTGAATAGGTTCAACAATGAAGGCAACAGTGTTTGGCGTGATCGCATTTTCTAGTGCATCAGCATCGCCATAAGGGATGATTTTAGAGCCCGGTGCAAAAGGACCAAAACCATGTTGGTACTGTGGGTCGGATGAAAAACCAACAACAGTTGTAGTGCGGCCATGGAAGTTTCCTTCGCAAGCAATGATTTCTGCTTTATTATCCGCAACACCTTTTACGGTATATCCCCATTTGCGTGCCGCTTTGATTGCAGTTTCTACAGCTTCAGCACCTGTGTTCATAGGGAGTGCTTGCTCAAAACCAGTTAATTCACAGAGTGTTTTTAAATATGGACCCAGCTTATCAGAGTGATAAGCGCGCGATACGATCGCTAGCGTTTCAATCTGTTTTTGCACTGTTTTAACAAGATGTGGATGACAATGTCCGTGGCTGACCGCTGAATATGCGCTCATCATGTCAATGTATTTTTTTCCTTGGTCGTCCCAAAGATGAATACCTTTACCTCTGGTGAGCACCAAAGGTAGTGGCGCATAGTTTTGCGCGCAGTATTGGTCTTCTAATGTGATAGTAGGGTTAGCTTTTGTTTCAACTTGCGTGTTCATAACTGTTTTCCTTTTGTTAGTGCTGCAATTAGTTCAATAATAAGTTTTTCTGTTTTGTGGTCGATATCTAAGTGTGGATTATATTCGACGATTTCAAAACCGACTAAGTTGGCATCATTATTAATATGAGAAAATGCTTTTAATAAATCTTTTGCCGGGATGCCGCCTTCTTCAGGTGTGCCAACGCCGGGAGCATCTTCTGGATCAATGCCATCTAAGTCTAAACTAATACCATAACCTGCCGTGTTTTGTGATACAAGTTGCCGCGCTTCTTCCAATACTTCAACCACCCCTCTCTCTAATACTTCAGGCATGTGATAGACTTTAACATTGAGGCTCTCTAATAATTCATGTTCCGCCAGTTCATAACAGCGCGCGCCAATAATACAGAGATTTTCAGGCTTTAATTTAGTGTGATCCGATAAGATTTTAGTGAGCTTATCATCGCCATGACCTAATAAAGAAGCAACCGGCATGCCATGAATATTGCCTGTTTCTGAAGTTTCAAATGTATGTGCATCTTTGTGAGCATCGATCCAAATCAAGCCAAGTGAGCCGTGCGGTTCTAGGGCATGCTCTACGCCACTCCACGTGCCTACCGCTAGAGAATGATCGCCACCGATGACGCAAAACTTTTGCTTTTCTTTGATTAACTTCTCGGTAGTGTTAGCGAGGTCTTTGCAAAATTCATGTATAGTCTCTAGCTTATCAGAGGTAGCATTTTCGCGGATGGTGGTTAACCATTGGGCGTCGATACCATTTTGATTTAACAGATTAAAATATTGGGATCGTTGAACAGCATCGGCTGCGTCTACGCTGCGTTTGTCTAATCCGCCTATTCCAAGCGCGGCTCCTACAAGCTGAAGGTCGGTCATTTTTTACTCCTTGTATTCATTTCCGTTGGCTAATATCTTAGAGGTTTATAGGGAATTGTCAATCGAGATTGAATATTATTTACCCAAATGCTATAATGCTTTAATCGAAATAAAGAGGACAAGATATGGCAGCTCCAGCAACTCACCCCGAATCACCCGTGCTTGCTAGCAAGTATTTTACCTATCTGCCTAGTGTGTTCCAGGACTCAGTCAAAGCGTTTGTTCAGAAGATTAATGATTTGTATGAGCGGCTCACCGGCACGCAAGCAAAAATTAATATCTTAAAACGATTGAAAAAAGAAGAATTACAACTCTTGCTTCAAGCGTTTGAGAAAGAAGAAGATTACAATGATAATTTAAGCCGTATACAAAGTCTAATGGTGCTGCAAGAAGGTGAGCTTCGTGAAAAAGAGTTGCTTGATGAGATGCGAGAAGATCAGCAAGATATTCTGGAGCAGTCAGATGCTGCTTGCAAAAACATGATGGCGTCGACAGAAAAAATGCATGCCAATATTAATGAAATACTTGAGCGCTATGATAATAGTATGCGGCAGCATAGCGAAGCATTGCTATCGTTAGATGATGTTGTGATTACTGAAAAACAATCAGAGATGATGTTAAAAGAGATGGTTAAGCGTGCTTCTCAGTCGATCGAGGGCCTTGCTAAAGTATTATTGAAAGAAGGCATTCCAGAAGAGCAGGTTACAGAAGCGAAGCTTGAGAAAAAAGCTTCAGTGATGGATGAGCTCTTTCTCGCATCTACTGTTGCGCGCGCCTTATCTCATGAAGACGAAAATTTGAAGCCTTCGGAGATTAAAAATAAAGCGTATGGATCAGTGTTAAAAGTGATGACCAGAGCGCTGGGTGATACGCGTGAACTTCAAGATCAAATTCAGCAGTTACCACAAAAGCAAGAGCCAACATTAGGCCTTCTAAGCCAAAACCAGCATGCACTATTTAGTTTTGTGAATAAGCTTGTTCCCCAGCCATCGCCAGGTAAAAGCAAAAATATAGATGAAGAAAATACCCCAAATACGCGAGGTATCGGCTTTTAATAATAGAGTGATTTTAGTATCATTTATCCTTAAGTTGGACTGCGATACGAGAGGGTTGGATTACACATATCTTCAATCGCGGCCATATAACCCTTAGGAGTTTTGAATGTACGCAAAAGACCTCGCTATTCATGATTTTGATCCAGATCTTCAACAAGCCATGACTGGCGAAATCAAACGTCAGGAAGCCCATATCGAGCTGATCGCTTCAGAAAACTATACCAGTCCGCGTGTGCTGGAAGCGCAAGGTTCTGTTTTGACAAACAAATATGCCGAAGGCTATCCAGGCAAGCGTTATTATGGGGGTTGCGAATTTGTCGATATCGCTGAGAAGCTTGCTATAGAGCGCGCGAAAGAATTATTCAATGCAGATTATGCAAACGTGCAACCACACTCCGGGTCTCAAGCTAATGCCGAAGCTTACATGGCTTTGATTAATCCAGGGGATACATTGTTAGGTATGGATTTGGCTGCCGGTGGTCATTTAACTCACGGTTGTAAAGTGAACTTCTCAGGTAAAATTTATAACGCAGTGACTTATGGCATCGATCCAGAGACGGGTTTGCTCGATTATGCTGAAATTGAGCGCTTGGCTAATGAGCATAAACCAAAATTATTGATCGGTGGTTTTTCTGCTTATTCTGGTATCGTCGACTGGCAGCGTTTGCGTGAAATCGCCGATAGCGTTGGCGCGTATTATCTCGTGGACATGGCACACATTGCAGGACTAGTCGCTGCGGGTATTTATCCGTCCCCTGTGCAACATGCGCATGTTGTAACATCAACGACACATAAAACATTGCGAGGTCCTCGTAGCGGAATTATTCTAGCAAAAGCAGATCCTGAGATTGAAAAAAGATTGCAGTCTTCTGTATTTCCTGGCAACCAGGGTGGTCCTTTAATGCATGTGATCGCAGCCAAAGCGGTGGCATTCAAAGAAGCGTTGTCACCAGAATTTGTTGCGTATCAAAAACAAGTCGTGAAAAATGCAAAAGTCATGGCGAAAACACTGATCGACCGCGGTATTAAAATTGTTTGTGGTGGCACGGAAAATCACTTGATGCTCATCGACTTGATCGATAAAAATATCTCAGGTAAAGATGCTGAGGCAGCATTAAGCAAAGCGAATATTACAACCAATAAAAATATGGTACCAAACGATCCGCGTTCTGCATTCGTGACCAGTGGGTTGCGTTTTGGCACGCCGGCGATTACGACGCGTGGATTTAAAGAAAAAGAAACCGAAGCATTGAGTCATTGGATCGCCGATATACTAGAAGATATTACAAACGAAAAAACCATAACGCAGGTAAAAGAGAAAGTTGCTACGGTTTGTGAATCATTGCCTGTATATGAATCTTCACGTGAGCGCGTGGAGCATGCTGTAGCTAATTAAACTTTGCTTAAGTGGGGGCTTATGTTTGATCGACTATATACTTATTTTTTTGATGAGCTTAGTCCAGCGGTAATTCAGCAAAAAGAGCGTTTGCGGTTGTTGCTTGCGCAAGAGACTAAGGCTGAAGAAGATGATAGCCTAGATGGAGTAAAGCGGGCGCTTCTAAGGTTTGATATCGAGAGCCTTCCTTCGTCATATGATGTTTATTTGTTTCTGAAACGACTTGCCGACATTTTTGAGGAAGCTCATGATTTGGTGCACCTTCAACAAGAACTTACTGAGTTATTCGCTGAGCGCGAAGATGTGCTTCTCAATACGCGCGATGATTATTGCTATTCTCCTGAAAGTCCGATTAATCAATTTTGTGTTCTTATTGCAAAAGCCGCATTTCCTAAAGAAGATGTTTATGATGTTTTGTTGAAAGAAACATCTCAGCGGAATGAGTCTGGTATGTGGCATGAATGTGCTGGTTCTGCTGAAGGGTGTGAGTTTTGTCGAGTAAATGATGGCTTATATTTCTATGAAGAGATTTTTTCTAATGCATTCTCAAAGTTGCGAGAAGGCGAGACTCATTTAGATAAGATTTTTATTGATTTTAAACATCACGCTTTGTCAGTCACCGTTATTGATGTTTTGAGGTGGCGTGCCCCATCTATGCAGACGTTTATTGAGGAGGCTGAAAAGATAAATGATCGAGAAATCGTGGGAGAAATGTTAATAACAGCTGCATTGACTCGGCTGGCGACAGAATTGTCTAAGGGTGATGCTTACACTGGAACTGGTGAGCATACATCTGCGGGTGAAGAGTCATACGAATGGTTGGGTGAGTTTTTCAATTGGTGGAATGCCTTAGACCATGATACTCAGAAAAGTATCAAATCCTTAGGTGAGCGTACTTCCCATATGCATGCTGAGGTAACCAAGCTCGGGTCAGTCATTGATATTTTAGCAAACGCTAGGGAGCGAGGTGTTTTGGATACAACGTATTGTGTCGCCAATTTGAGCAGTTATATTGGGATCTTTTTATCTCAAGAGCCTGTTAAAAAGAGCATAGAAGCGCTTCAAAGAAAGATGTCCAGTAGCGCAGACGATATACCAACCTGGCCTATGCTGCCAGAAGTAACTGATAGTTTAAGTTTAGAAGCAAGAGGAGATCATCTACCCTTTGATTCTTTGAGTGATTTTGCGCAAGTGAGGTTGAAAAAAAGAACGTTAGACCTCCTAGTAGTGAAAGGTAAATTAACTTACTCGTTACTTTCAGAGTTATATTTAGCAAGAAATCTTCATGATGACGTGTGGATAGGTTTTAGTCAGTTTTTAATGAGCATGCCTGATGAATGTATGGAAGATAATAAGTTGCTTGAAATCGTAAAACAATTACGATTAGGGAAGCATCCAATTTATGTTGCAGTACTGTTTCGTGATTCAACCCTTTATAATTTTGCTCGCGATTTTGACTATTCCTTCAGCTCTTCTGTCGATGAAACTCGCAACACTGTAGTTTATCATGCTTTAAACGCCCATGATGATGATGAAAATCTTTCAATTTTGGAATGGCTGCTTGGTGTGGGCGCTGATATTAATCAATCTTATAAAAGCCATATGCTTTTGCATATGATCATAGAAAAAAGATTTAAGAATCATTCGAGGGTGCTTGTTGATCAAGGCGCTGAGTGTAAGTTTCTTCCTCCACTTGAATCAACTGTCATGTTGGCTGCAACCTATGAGGACTGGGATTTGGTTTTTAGCTTAGTAGACCGTTACCATGTTACAGTTCCAGTCCATGATTCTATCCCCATGGAGTGTATCAAGAAGGGCAATTATTTATTTGCATTATTTGAGGCTTTTCGGCTCGATGCGCCTGCTGATGTGATTGATCGGTTTTTTGAAAATGATTTTTTGGGGAGTATAGATACATGGAGCGAGCAAGACGAAAGCATGATTGTTATTTTTATCGAGCTTGGTTTGAGATTCGATCAGTTTGAAAAAATTAAACCACGCATTAAGACGTTAAAAAATCCATTAAGTAGTGAACAGACAAAAGATATTTTGCATAGGGCTGCATATAGTGATGAATTTTTTGTTCCAACTGATAGATTAGAAGCGTTTTTTGATTGGACCGGCTTTGGTTACATTGATGAATTTATCAAAATCATGATTGATCGAGAAGAGTGCGAAGTGATTTCTCGCAAGTTGACTAAGGATTCTATACCTCTTGCTGACATGCTAAAAGATATAGCGCGGATTGCTGTGAAAAATAATTCAATGGAATTGGCTAATACTTGTGTTGAGATTTTAGGTAATGAGTCATTTGGATCGATGTATCAGCCTGTTTATAGGCAAATTTTTTGGGAGGCTGCGCGATATAACAATGATACCTTGCTGAATTTTTTCCGCGAGCAGGAGGTTGTATTAAAGTTTGTATTCGAAGCGCGTCTGGATATGGGGCTTAAATTAAGAATGAATCCTTTGCTGTATTTATTAAAGCATAATAAAAAAGAGCTTTTGGAATCATTTCTTGATAAAAATCCTATGTACCTCAATTATTATATTCTGGGTGAGTATTTGCCTGGAATGCCAACACTTTTAATTTTTGCAGCAAGTCAAAAAGAAGTTTCTCTTGAGATGGTTCAATTTTTGAAAGAACGACAGGGAGTTGATCTGTATGTCGAATTTCGTGGGGGTACAGCCTTAGAATTTGCTATTGTTAAAGGTAGTTATCAGAAAGCAGATGTATTAATAGAAAGGAATAGTTGGCGGTATTGGCGCAACTTTATGTATCTAGGAGAGTTGGCATTGAAAAAATTCAACGATTCTCCGCAAAACAGATCAGAAGAAGAGTTGCTCAACGCTTTATTAACCTGGGAGAGGATGATGAAACCCTTCTGTGAACATCATGAGGATGTGCAGGAAGTATTTGATTTAGTCCGCAAGTATTGCGAACAAAACCTGTCTAATGAAAATGAAGTGTGTAATGATAGCTTTTCTGACACAGAAAGTATGACGGAAGGTGTGTTAGAAGAGAAAGAGGCTGATTATCAAGAGGCTCTCGAAGAGAAGAGAAGTGAAGAAGGTGCGGATAGTTTGGATTATTTATGTGGGCAATTAATGTCAAAACAAAGCCAACTCCAAGAGGCGCACTATACGCGCTATCTAGCTCGCCATACGACATTTTATGGCAAGTTCGATTCGCAGCTTTCAAAAAGTATTGATTTATTATCTGAGCTTAAGACGCTGCGTGAGCAGCGTGCTCTTATGTAACGCCATCCTCAAATCTTTCGTTATTCCCGCGGAGGTGGCAATCCAGCGCGCCGCAGGCGCACCAACGGTCAGCATAAAAACCTGCTGGCGCAGCTTTTTATGCTGGCTTGGTGGATTGGCTGCTCTCTGCTGCTGGTTTTAACCACTCTGAGCGTCACTCAGACATGCCCGGACAAGCCGCGGGACGTAGGTGAATAACGCTGTGCGGCCTCTGACGCTGGCCTGGTGGATTACGACCTTCGGTCTAATCCACCCTACATTGAAGTAGCATCATTGAAAAAATACTGTCTCCTGCGTTTTATGTTTTTATCACCTTGTGGGGTGGTGGCAGAAAGGTGTGGCGAGCGTTAAATTTTAAATGTAGGGTGAAGGCGCCATTACGCCGTAATCCACCGAGCGCGCCGCAGGCGCTTCAGTTATTCTAAAAATGCCGATATCCCGAAAGCATCTCTAATGTCACGCCATGAGTGTTATTTTTTAAAATCACTTCATTGTTTTTTATAACTGTACCGACGCGCGTGATTTCAAATGATTGCTTGAGAGCATCAAGCTCTTTGGTTTTTGGGGCGGTAAAACAGAGTTTATATTCATCGCCGCCAGACAGTGCGTGCACAATGCTGTCCTTATTTGATAATGATTTTAATACAGGTGGCGCAATAGGGAGTGTGTCTAAGTCTATTTCTGCGCCCACGTTGCTGGCTGTCAGTATGTGTTGTAGGTCAGCCATGAGTCCATCGGAAATATCAATCATGCTTGTCGCGATGCCGCGTAATGCTTCACCAAGTTTCACCATTGGTGTTGGATGAGTCAATGCATGTGTTGCAGCAGCTATATCATTTGAATCGAGTTGTAATTTTTTTTGTAAATGCTTTAAAGCAAGGCTAGGTAAACCAAGTGAGCCGCTGACATAAATGCCATCGTCTGCTTTCGCGCCACTGCGCAGTATCGCTTGTGCTTTAGGTAGCAGGCCGTCAACTTGAATAGTGATGGTTAATGTTGGGCCGTGTGTGAGGTCGCCACCGATCAGTTGGCATTGGTATTCTTTCGCGCACGTCGATAAACCTTTGGCAAAAGCGTGTAGCCAGCTTTCATTATAATGAGGCAATGTTAGTGCGCCAGTGAACCACTTCGGTGTTGCACCACATGCGGCAAGGTCGCTTAAATTTATCGCAAGTGCTTTATATCCTAAATCGAAGGGGTCGGTGTCGCTAAAAAAATGAATGTTTTCGACCATTGTGTCGATGCTTATTGCCGTTTGAAATCCTGAGGGTGTTTCGATGATGGCGCAGTCGTCGCCGGAGCCATGAATGGTTTCGGGGTGTTTGATGGTGTCAGATTGAAAATATTTTTTGATGATGTCAAATTCGTTCATCGAGTTTCTTCGGTGCGTAGGTCTCGCGCCGTTTTATCTAAAATGCCATTTACAAACTTGAAACCTTCTTGTGAGCCAAATGTTTTTGTTAGTTCTAAGGCTTCATTGATGCATACTTTGTAAGGGACATCTTTTCGATGTGCTAATTCATAGACTGCTAAACGCAGGATAGCTAATTCGATAGGGTCGATTTCATCGACGGTGCGATTTGTCAAATAACCCGCATAAAAATTATCTAGTTCATCAAGATGTTTTGGGATGTTGAATAAAAGCTCTTGGAAATAAGGTATTTCAACGTGTTTATCTTCGAATTGTGTTAGAAATTGATGTTCGATGTCGGCGAGTTCATTTTGGGCGGTTTGCCATTGGTAAAGCGCTTGGACAGCATAATAGCGCGCCTTACGTCGTGCTTTCAAATCGAAGGAATTACTCATGTGTTTTGATCTCTTCTAATTTTTGTATTTCTTCGCGAAACTCATTGAGATCTTGAAAGCTTCGATATACTGAGGCGAAGCGGACATAAGCAACCTGATCAAGCTCACGTAAGGTTTCCATGACCCATTCACCAATTTGTGAAACATCGATTTCGCGCTCGCCAGTAGCGCGGCATTTTTGTTTGATTTGGTTGATGGCATTTTCCAACTGTTCTGTGCTTACTGGGCGTTTTTCCAGTGCACGTGCCATGCCGGCATGTAATTTGTTTTCATCAAACGACACTCGGCTGCCATCACGCTTTACTACCCGAGGAAATGAAAGCTCAGCCGACTCAAACGTTGTGAAGCGCTCATTACAGTTGAGGCATTCGCGACGGCGACGAACTTGGGCGCCTTCGTTCACCAATCGTGAGTCGATGACTTTGGTTTCTTCGGTACTGCAGAAAGGGCAATGCATATGAAACACCTTATATATTCTTTGTACTTTACATAATTTAACCAATTTTGACAAGTCTTTGGAGATTGATTATCCTTTTTCGTTTAGGCGTTCAGTTGAGCGCGGTCTATTTTTGTGCAGACCATCTAAGGAATTGAATGTATGACAACTTATAAATATGAATTAGGGCATAAGCCTAAACCTGTGGGTACTATTTTGCCATGGTTTATTTGTTCGCTTGCAGCGCTTTTCTATTGCTATGAGTTTTTCTTAAGAGTTGCGCCTAGCGTAATGGTGCCGTCTTTGATGCATGCTTATCATATTCATGCGGCTCAAATTGGTGTTTTATCTGCTTTTTATTATTATGCATATACTCCGATGCAGCTTCCTGTGGGTGTTTTGATGGATCGTTATGGTCCAAGGCGACTGCTCACCATGGCTATTCTTGTTTGTGCAATAGGTTCCTATCTGTTTGTGCTAACTGCGGATGTTTGGGTTGCAGAGGTTGGTCGTGCGATGGTCGGTTTTGGTTCAGCATTTGCCTTTGTCGGCGTATTGAAGTTGGCGACAGTTTGGTTGCCTGAGAATCGTTTTGCTTTGATTTCTGGTTTGGCCACCATGTTAGGGATGGTTGGCGCTATCTCAGGCGATACAATCTTGACCGAATTTGTGCACCATTTTGGTTGGCAAGTATCGATGCACCTTGCGGCATTTGTTGGCGTTGCATTGGCTGTGCTTGTATGGTTGATTGTGCGGGATGTGGTGCCGGGGACGAATATTAAAACTTCCGCTTATCAGGTTCGTGATACCAAGCATGCCTTAAAAGCTTTTCTATTTGTCGTAAAAGATTGGCGTATTTGGTTAAGCGGTATCGTGGGTGGTTTATTGTTTATGCCGACCTCAGCGTTTGCAGCGCTTTGGGGCGTGCCTTATTTGCAAGTCGCTTTTCATTTTTCACCAGAAGAAGCAGGTGGTGGTATTTCAATGATCTTTTTAGGATGGGCTATAGGTGGGCCAATAGCGGGTTGGATATCTGATCATATGAACCGCCGTCGTTTGCCTTTGACAATAGGTTCAATTATTGCTGCGATTTTAGGAGCGCTTGTTTTTTATCTGCCATCATTATCTGTTTTTCAAGTGTATGGTCTTTTGTTTTTGTTTGGCGTGTTTTCTAGTGTGGAGATTATCGTGTTTGCTTTAAGTTGTGAATATGCCTCTAAAAAAGCAGCTGGTACGGCGATTGCTTTCACAAACTTCCTTGTCATGCTGGGTGGTGTGATATTCCAGCCGTTGATTGGTTTTGTCATCGATTGGCACGCTTCTGGTGCGATGGAAGATGGGCAACCTGTTTATACGGTGCAGGATTATCAAGTGGCATTGCTTGTTATTCCGGTTTGTTTATTGTTAGCGTTTGTCATTAGCTTCTTTTTGCGTGAGACGTATTGTCAGCATGCGCATAAGCCTATGCAGTGATTGTGTGTCGTGCCTTCGGAGTGGTTTGTGGATTACGCGATGCTTCGAAGCGCTAATTAAAATTCAACTGTCACCCCGAGGTTTATCCGCGGGATGACAGTGTATTCTTTCATGATGATATTCAAATTATGCCCTGATAATCCTATCGACAAGCGACAAAAGTGAATCATGATTTTCAAAGTGCATTAACAACGTCTTCGTCTCTTGAGTCAGCTGCTTAACTTTTTCTTTCGCTTCTTCTAAACCCAACAATGTTACATAAGTTGTTTTATCATTTGTCTCATCAATGCCGGCGGTTTTACCAAGCGTTTGCGTGTTTTCAGTCACGTCCAAAATATCGTCTTGCATTTGAAATAATTGACCGAGGGCTTCACCAAATTTTTCTAACACTTTCATGCTTCTTGTGTCTGCTTTACCAGCAATACCGCCGAGTAAAACGCTGGCTTGAATTAGTGCGCCTGTTTTTAAGGCGTGGCAACGCCACAATGTTTTTTCATCAGTAATTTGATTGCAAATATCAATCGCTTGGCCGCCAACCATGCCATGAGGGCCGCTTGCTTGTGATAGGGTGCGAATCATATCGCAACGTTGTTCGGCGTCGAGCGGGGCTGTGCTTAATACTTCAAAAGCCAGTGTGAGCAAACCATCGCCGGCTAAAATGGCAATGGCTTCGTTAAATGCCTTGTGGCAGCTGGGTTTTCCGCGACGTAAATCCGCATCATCCATGGCAGGTAAATCGTCATGAATCAGTGAGTAACAATGAATGAGTTCAACCGCGCAAGCGGGTGGTGTTAAGACTTCTTCTGAGGCGCCTAGCATCTCGCCGGTCAAATAAACCAGTAAGGGGCGAAAGCGCTTGCCGGGATTTAGTGCGCTATATCGTAACGCTTCAAATAGCATCTTATGCTCGGGTAGTGGTTTGGGCAATGCATAGGCAAGCGCGATATCGAGCTTCTTTCGATAATGTGAAAACGTATCATTCGTCATCGAGGTCATCATCGTAGTCATCTAGAGAAATTTTGCCCATTTTCTCGGTGAGAATTTGAACCTTTTGTTCAGTTTCTTGCAAGATCTTTTGGCAGCTAGAAATCAGCTGAATGCCTTTTTCGAATTCTGCTAAAGCGGTCTCTAAGGGAAGCTCTTCATCTTCCATCTTGTCGAGAATGGTTTCGAGTGCCTCAAGCTGGTTTTCCAGGGAAGGCGTAGGTTTTTTGTTTGCCATAGTCTTTTTCCTCCATTGCGTGACAACGTTATCTAAAGCAAACAGTTCTGTCAATCTATCAAATCGCTATTGACACTCGGTGGGAAACCGCTAAAATGGTCAATCTTCTTGAGAGGAATCGGGTCTGTAGCTCAGTTGGTTAGAGCGCACCCCTGATAAGGGTGAGGCCGGTGGTTCAAGTCCACCCAGACCCACCAATTATAAACGCAAAGTTTACTTGGGAAGAGATTTCTGAGCGTCAGTGCAAAATGTGGCGTTTACAGAAAGCTTACTTGGGAAAGTATATCTAAGCGTCAGATTTTTTCACTGACGAGGAGAGCCGAGAACCGGCGCGGAGTTTACGTAGTTGTAAATGAGCACCGGAAGCGCAGGCTCGACAAAGTCAGTGGAAAAATATGACGCTTACAGAAGGGGCCATAGCTCAGCTGGGAGAGCATCTGCCTTGCACGCAGAGGGTCGGCGGTTCGATCCCGCCTGGCTCCACCACTTCTTTTTTCAAAACCGGTTTAAACGTTTTTTAAAGTATCGCTGATTCAGTAAACTGTGTTGATTGCCATTCTGTAGGGTTGTCTCCATTCATTGATACGGCCTCGTATTCATAACCATCGCTCGAACGCGGAGTGCTGCTTAAGAATGCGGTAACACTCGCGCATAATTTGCTGATAGTGCTAGGCTCGTTTTCGTTTGAATGATCAGAGTCACTAAAGAATGTTGAGACAGTTTCCCACGCATTCTCTAGGTAACTAGGCTGTCGTATGCTGTCTTCTTGGTCCATATTGATTGGTAAGAAAGGCCTGCTTTCGATGTCTTCGTTTCGCATTGCTTCAATAACCTTTAAATGAAATTTGTCGATTAAGATGCCTGCGAAAGCTGCGGACGCAATCCCACACATCATGCTGAGCATCATCCCCGCGGTATTCAATCCCCACAGATCTAGAGCGCCGCAGTATTGCAGACATTTTTCATCACAATTTTCAGGTGCGAAAGAAGTGCTTTGATTGTATTCAGCGCATGTCCAAGAATGTAAGTCATCATTCAGATCGCGTTCGTCAGGGTCGTAGCAATCAGCAATATATTTGAAATGCTTCTTGTCACATCCGCTATCTATCCAATCGGTAGCAATAGCATCATCGCCGAGCGTTGCGATTGTGGCATAGGCTGTACCTGTGAAGCATGCGCCTCCAACTCCAAGAAGAAAAAGGGCGCTTACTAAATAGCAGGAGTTCTCGCTATCCATTTGCTCAATGAATTTCCCGGTGTATTTAACTAGGTATTCTAGTCTTGTCATAACCCACCCCCGCATGGTTGTTTTAATTATTATCTAGTTGCGCAATGTTAGCACATTTCTTTTTTTGAGTCAATCAGATGCTCGTTAACATTATTTTGTTAGGAGGATGCTGGGATTTAGAATGCAAAAGCCCCATTCTAACACTGTCATCCCGAGCAATAGCGAGGGATCTGCGTTTACGCGAAGATTCCTCAGTTTCGCCTCAGAATGTTTAGTTTAACTATTATTAGGTTGTTCAAGGTTAGGGTATGCTTGTTTTGAAGTCAAACAGGTTCTGGTTGTTTTTTATTAGCGCTGATGAATCGGTCAAATCTTGAGGATATCGCTTCTTTGCAAAACAGAGCCTGTTATATAACAAAATGCCGCTGATACAGTTCAAAAGCGTCTATCGCGCGTTGAGGGAGGTATTTTTTAAAATTCTCTGGGTTTTTGGCAAGATCTTTTATGAGCAAGAGCGTTTTTTCATCGCCGAGTTTTTCTAGTTGTCTATCGTGTTCTAAGTTATGCGCGTTGCGTGCATGCTTTACGCTTGCCTCTGAAAAAATGGCTGTCGCGCCAAGTGCTTGGACGTAATACGATATCCAAATATCATCCATGCGACCGAGCCCTGGTGCTAAGAAATAATGCTTTAGCCATCTGCGTGAAATAAATGTGTTTTGTGAATTAAAAGGCATGGGTTTGTTCGAGGCGATCGGAAAGTGTTTCGGATCAAAGTTGCAATTGGGTGCGAAAATCATGCGGCATATGGCATCAGTATCAGGGTCGCCTTGCCATGCGTCGGCTTGTATGTCGGCGGTAATGTCGCGAGAAGTCTTTTGATCGTAATGTCGTTCGGCAAGTAATTGAATCGGGTAGCCGCGATGCCATATGGGGTGCTCATTCGTCGCGCCAATTGGGTCGAAGCTGGGGAGGTGTGTTTCGTAGTAGTGTGCTTTGGTTGGCTTGCCAATCAGCAAATCTTTACCCCAGTTGTCGAGTGGAATGTTATCATCATCGACAACAGAGATAATGTCAGCACCTTGTTTATATGCCCACAGCAAACCGATATTGCGTCTAGGAATGCAGTTCCAGCCAATGGCGTCGGATAATGGTTTGTCTAAGCTTTCTTGGTCTTCAGGTGATAAATAGGTGCCGTGCTTTAATGAATAATCTTTTGGAGTTTTTTTATCGCCGACGACGACGAGGTGCCAATCATCCATAGCGTCGTACTTTAAAATCGCCTCAGTAGGTGCATTGATCGTTGTGCTGACAATAATTTTTTTCATGATGTTTCCATGTTAACGATTTTTTTTCTGGAGCACAATCGGCATTTTATTGCGACAGGAATGTATTGAGACATGACGAACAAGCTGTTTTGTGATTCGCCTTCAGTGCGTTTATGCCATTCGGAAGGGATTTCAATGACTCGAACGCCTAATCTTAGAGGTTTTACAATTGTTTCCAAAATCAGGGGGTGTTTGGGATGTTCCCATCGAATAGCTTGGACGAGTTTTGTTGGTAATAGTCGATAGCCAAAGGTTAAATCAGATAAGCGTGTGAAATAAAATAAGCCGAAGAGTTTTTGAAAAAGATAATTCATAAATCGTTTTGTATGGCCGTAATCAAAAAATCTTCCTTTTGATAACCAGCGAGATGCTGTGATGACTTTATCAGGATGTTGTTTTGCTTGACCGATAAAGTGCTTCACATCATGCGGGTTGGTTTCCAAGTCGCTACCCATGGTAATGACGTGAGAGCATGTTGCTAACATGAAGCCTTCGCGTATTGCGTTGCCTAAGAAAGGTTTATTTTGAAAATGTAGCCTAAATCGTTTCTGATCTTTGTTAACAAACGCATTGCATACGGCAAGGCTTTCTTTTGTCGTCTTTTTGCAAACGACGATAATATATTCGCCGATGTCTTTTGCGCACTCGTTTTCAATAATGTTGATCGTTTTCTCTAGTGCAGAGGTTTCATTCATGACGGGAAGAATGATGCTCGCGGATTCGAAGGGAGTGTTGATGAATGCTTGAATATTCGGACTAATTTTTTTCATGCCTACTTCCAATAATGTGGATCAAACAAATCATCGAGCGTGATAATGTTGTCAAAATAAGCATGTGCAGCTAATGCTTCGTTGACACCTTCTGTAGTAATTAGTACGCGTTGTATGATTTTTCTTTTTGGTTTTGGGAAAAGTTGTATTTTTCGCTCAACTTCTTCTATGATAGTTGAAGAAACTTTTGTTTGTAAATATTTTATTTCACATATTGTGATAACGTTGTCGTCTCTATCAAAAACAAGGTCGATTTGATACCCAGGATTTTTTGACTGAATAGATCGATTGAAGAATGCGCCAGAACGATAATTGACAGATGAAAATCCTAATATTTTTGAAATCACATGAGCATATCGGCGGCAAAATCTTTCAAATGAAAAGCCTAGCCACTTTGCATAAGTGTCTCGGTTGAGTGCTTGTGTAAGGGATCCGGCATATCGTCCAGATTGGATATCTTTGAGTTTTGGTTTTATAAATTTAAAATAGAATTGTAAATATGCATCTGAGATACAGTAGCGTACAAGTTTGCTGTCTTCCGTTGTGTTAAATGCACTGTAACGATCGATAAAACCGCATGCGACTAGATCATCAAGCATCACAGTCATTCTTCCTCCGGAGCTTGAGTTGATGTGTTTTATGATCTCTTCTCGAGAGAAAAAACGTTTTTTGCTGAGTAGCTCAATGATTTTTTTGTAGTTTGGGTTGTTATTCAAACTGCTAAGAAAAATTTTTTGGTATTCGTTCGTAAAAAAGCCGTCAGGCGCAAATGAATTGTCTAATATGCCGAGTAGTAAAGAGGACTTTTTTGTAATTTTCTTTAAATATTCAGGAATCCCCCCTACGGTCAAATAGGCGTCCATAATATCTTTTAGAGGGTAGTGTGATAAAAATTGGTGGGTGTCTATCAGGTTGAATTCTTTAAGATGCATTTCGTGTTGAGATCGGTTGTATAGAGATTTAGAGAGCACTACATGGTTGATCATGAAAGAAGGGGATGATCCGCAGAGTATGAGAATAAGATTTGCGTTGTGGCGAAATTGATTATCCCAAGCAGATTTTAATTCACTAATAAAGCTGTCATTATAATTTGCAAGCCATTGTAGTTCCTCAAAGTAGATTGTCCAGGTGCCTTCTGAGGTGTATTTATGAATGTAACGAAAAACGTCGCTCCATGTTGTGCAGTGTACTTCAGCAAGTATCGGCTCTTCTGCATAGATCGCGAGTTGGCGCATGACATTTTTTATTTGCCATGATTCTGATTTTCCCTCGATGCCTTCAAATTTTAGAATGTTGCGATTTCGAAAGGTTTGTTCAAGTAATTCAGTTTTACCTACGCGGCGCCGCCCGTAGAGTATGACAATAGAGGCTTCATTCTCTTGAATGACACACTTTAATGATTTGCGCTCGCTAAATCTCCCAGTAAATGCATGATTTAATATAATATTTTTAGGTTTCATTTTAAATTCCGGCCAATAATGAGTTAAATATATAATTATTGGCCATAGATTTCAACTATTTTTGGCCAATAACCGATTTTTTTATAAGTGTTTGGCCGCTATAGTTTTACCGCTGTTTACGTCCTATAATTAAGGCGTTGTATCCAAATGGAGTCCCTAATGCAAACGCCCGTTTTTTTTGATTATGCGTCAACAACCCCCGCGGATCTTCGAGTAGTGAAGAAAATGAATGAATGCTTAACCATAGAGGGGACTTTTGGAAACCCTGCTTCAAAGACGCATCCTTTTGGTTGGCAGGCCGATCATCGTGTGGAGCTGGCAAGAAAGCAGGTAGCCTCGTTAATTAACGCGGAACCTCGGGAAATTATTTGGACATCCGGTGCGACTGAATCAGACAATATGGCGCTTAAAGGTGTTGCGGCGATGTATCAGGGGCAGGGAAAACATCTTATTACTATGGCGACTGAGCATAAGGCTGTATTGGATTGTTGTGCGTTTTTAGAAAAGCAGGGTTTTGAAGTGACTTATTTAAAGCCCGAGTCTGATGGTGTCTTGGATTTAAAAAAATTGGAGCAAGCGTTCAGGCCAGATACCATTCTGGTGTCGATTATGCATGTTAATAATGAGACGGGCGTCATTCAAGATATCGAAGCGATTGGAAGCATGGTTAAGTCTCGAAATATTTTGTTTCATGTTGATGCTGCGCAGAGTGCGGGAAAAGTGCCTATTGATGTCGAGTCGATGAAGGTCGATTTATTGTCTTTGTCGGGACATAAAATATATGGTCCCAAAGGTGTGGGTGCGATTTATATTCGACGAAAGCCACGTGTACGATTGCAGCCATTGATGCATGGGGGTGGGCATGAGCAAGGCTATCGATCAGGAACATTGGCCACGCATCAAATCGTTGGCATGGGTGAAGCGTTTGCGATGGCGGAGCAGTTGATAAATGATGAAGTGCCAAAAATTTCGGCGTTGCGCGATCGTTTGTGGCAAGGTATTCAAAAGCTGGATCGTGTAAAACTCAATGGTCATCCAGAAAGGCGTGTATGTGGCATTTTGAATGTCGCGTTTGAGGGTATCGATGGGGAGATGTTGATTAAGGCAATTCCTCAATTGGCTGTGGCCTCAGGCTCTGCTTGTACATCGGCATCGATCAACACTTCACATGTCTTGCGCGCTTATGGATTAAACGATGAATTGGCGCATGCCTCTATACGTTTCTCGCTTGGCCGTTATACGACAGAAGAGCAAGTCGATTATGCGGTGAATTTGTTGCAGGAAAAAATTCCGTTGTTACAAGCAGCATAAGCCTGCTTTTCTACTGAAACTAATCTGCTTGCCGAAAGAATCGTTCATTGAAAGGAATTAGCTTCGTCATGATGTAGTTTGCGATAGCCAAGCCGCCGGTGGTGAGGACACGAGCCGTCATTTTCTGCAGCAATAAAATATCAACAAAATAATGCATCAATGCCAAGCTCATAGCGAGAGATGCTAATACTAGCATGTAATAACTTGTGAATTGTCTGAGGATTTTTGGTGATGCGTTTTGGAAAGTAAAATCGCGATTAATTTTATAATTAACGATAGAGCTTAGTGAGAGCGCTATCATCAGTGCGATTTGATAATTAACGCCACAGTGAATCGCTAAGTAAAAGAAAATTACCCAGTCTATCAGTGTGGAAATAACGCCTGCTGTGCTATAGCGTAAAAATTCTCGGAATTTGCTCACGTGTTACTCTTGATGTTAAGTTCTTGTTGACGCGATTTTATCAAAAAATGCGCAGAAAAGTAAACAGTGCCATCTATGAAATTGGCCTTGTGATAAGACATCAAAAAGTGAGCTTGTGATATTCCGATATGCTTAAAAAAATAGAGCGTGTTTATCTTGAAATCCTCAAGATAACCCCTATTATCATAATGAGACAATAGTGAGGAAATGACGATGCGAATGGACAAATTAACCAGTCAATTTCAAATGGCCATTGCCGATGCGCAATCTCAGGCTTTGGGTCAAGATCATGGCATGATTGAGGGTGTGCACCTCATGAAAGCCTTGCTCGAACAGCAAGGCGGCACGGCTAGCGCACTGCTAACAAAAGTCGGTGTAAACGTTAATCAAATTCGAAAGCAAGTCGATGAAGCCATCGCTCGTTTGCCTAAAGTCGAAGGTGTTGCTGGTGAAGTGCATGTCTCCAATGAGTTGGGTCGTTTGCTGAACCTTACCGACAAATATGCTCAGAAGCGTGGTGATCAATACATTTCAAGCGAATTATTCTTGTTGGCAGCGACTGACGACTCAGGAACTTTAGGGCAAATTTTTAAAACGAATGGCGTTACAAAGGGCGCTTTGGACAAAGCCATTGATGAGGTGCGTGGTGGTGAGGGAGTCTCTAGCCAGGATGCTGAAGGTCAAAGACAAGCGTTAGAGCGTTTTACAACTGATATTACAAAGTTTGCAGAGCAAGGTAAGCTCGATCCAGTCATTGGCCGTGACGATGAGATTCGTCGAGTTATCCAGGTTTTACAGCGCCGTACTAAGAATAATCCTGTGTTAATTGGGGAGCCGGGTGTCGGTAAAACGGCAATCGTCGAAGGACTGGCGCAGCGCATCGTCAACAAAGAAGTGCCCGAAGGGTTGCAAGATAAGCGTTTGCTGTCGCTTGATATCGGCGCATTGCTTGCGGGCGCTAAATATCGTGGTGAGTTTGAAGAACGCTTAAAGTCAGTTTTAAAAGATTTATCGAAACAGGAAGGTCAGGTTATTTTATTTATCGATGAATTACACACTATGGTTGGTGCTGGTAAGGCGGAAGGGGCAATTGATGCGGGTAATATGTTGAAACCAGCATTGGCGCGAGGTGAGCTGCACTGTGTGGGCGCGACGACTTTAAATGAATATCGTCAATATATCGAAAAAGATGCTGCGCTTGAGCGTCGTTTCCAAAAAGTGTTAGTTGATCAGCCATCGGTATCTGATACGATTGCTATTTTGCGCGGATTAAAAGAACGTTACGAATTGCATCACGGCGTGAATATCACCGATTCAGCTATTGTAGCTGCAGCAACTTTGTCGCATCGTTACATTACTGACCGACAGCTTCCAGACAAGGCGATTGATTTAATCGATGAGGCAGCGAGCCGTATTCGTATCGAAATCGATTCTAAACCCGAAGAAATGGATAAGCTCGAGCGTCGTTTGATTCAGTTTAAAATTGAGCGCGAAGCGTTGAAAAAGGAAACCGATGAGGCTTCGAAAAAACGTCTTGCGACATTAGAAAATGATATTCAAGAAACTGAAAAACAATTTGCAGATTTTGAAGAAATTTGGAAAGCAGAAAAAGCTTCGCTTCAAGGCACGCAACAGATTAAAGAAGAGCTCGATAATGCGCGTCTTGAAATGGAGGGTGCGCGTCGATCCGGTGATTTAACCAAGATGTCTGAATTGCAGTATGGCAGAATTCCAGAGTTGGAAAAACGCTTAGAAGAAGCGCAAGCGCATGAGCAAACGGAAGATAAGGGTGCGCAGAACAAACTATTACGCAACAAAGTGACTGAAGAAGAAATTGCTGAAGTGGTCTCTCGTTGGACCCATATTCCTGTATCCAAACTGCTGGAAGGTGAGCGTGATAAGCTTATTAAGATGGAAGAATTGTTGCATCAACGAGTGATTGGCCAAGATGAGGCAATTTCTGCTGTGGCAAATGCGATTCGGCGTTCGCGTTCTGGATTGTCCGATCCTAATCAACCGATTGGATCGTTTTTATTTTTAGGGCCAACCGGTGTAGGTAAAACCGAGTTATGTAAAGCGCTGGCAAACTTTTTATTTGACACTGTTGATGCGATGGTACGTATCGACATGTCGGAGTTTATGGAAAAACATTCTGTTGCGCGTTTAATCGGTGCGCCTCCTGGGTATGTTGGATATGAGGAGGGCGGTTACTTAACGGAAGCCGTACGTCGCAAGCCGTATTCTTTGATTCTGTTAGATGAAGTCGAAAAAGCACATCCAGATGTGTTTAACGTATTGTTACAGGTATTAGATGATGGTCGTTTGACTGATGGCCAAGGTCGTACTGTTGATTTTAAAAATACCGTGATAGTCATGACCTCAAACTTAGGTTCTGATCGTATTCAGCAATTGGCTGGTGAAGGTGATTATGAAGCGATGAAAGCTGCGGTGATGGATGTTGTGCGAAATCATTTTAGACCTGAATTTATTAACCGTATCGATGAAACAGTTGTTTTCCATCCTTTAGGTGAAAAACAAGTGCAAGCGATTGCCAAGCTGCAAATTGAAGCATTGCAGCAGCGTTTAGCGCAAAAAGATATGAAGCTCGTGGTCGAAGAGAGCGCTATGGCATTATTGTCGAATGTGGGTTATGATCCTGTGTATGGCGCGCGACCATTAAAACGCGCAATACAGCAAAAACTGGAAAATCCATTGGCGCAATCGATTTTGTCAGGGGAGTTTTCAGCTGGAAATGAAATTGTTGTTCGTGGTGATAAAAGCGGATTGAAATTCACCTCTAAAGTCACTGCGGCGAAATAAGGAGTTATAGATGCCAAGCTACAAACATGTCCTCATTGCTACTGATTTAACTGCCGAAAATGAAGCGATCATTTCGAAAGGCGTTGATATTGCGAAAACCTTTGGTGCTGATTTGAGTTTTGTTCACGTCGTTGAGCCGTTGCCAGGTTATGGCTATGCGTATGTTGGTGTCGCTGATATCGAAAACCAATTAATAGATGATGCTAAAAAAGGTATGAACAAGCTTAGCGAGAAATACGCCGTGCCAAAAGACCGTTGTCATGTTCAGGTAGGTCCAACGAAAATGCAGATCATGGAAGTTATGAAGAGCGATAACATTGACTTAATCATTGTTGGAAGTCATGGTCGTCATGGGCTTGCTGAATTGTTAGGTTCTACAGCGCATGCGGTTGTGCATGGCGCACCATGTGATGTAATGACGATTAGGATTCAGTCTGATTAAGGGGTTAGGGTGGAAAATAATGCGTGCTGCAGGCGCGCCATGATTAGTGAGGTCGCATTATGACGAAGGCACTAACAACTCAAAAGTTTCCTTCATGCGTCTAACAATTTCATCAACATGTGCTTCTGTCACAATATACGGTGGTAGCAAACGGATGACATCTTTACCTGCATGATTGAAGAGAATGCGGTTTGCTATGCCCGCCTCGATAGCGTTGTTTACAGGCGCTTTTAATTTTATGCCGATCATCAACCCTTTGCCTTGAACACGTTCAAATAACTCGAAAGATTCTAATGCCTCTGATAATCGATCATTTAATAACGTGCCCATGTAGGTCACGTTCTCGAAAATATTTTCATTTTCAAATGTATTCAGCACGCTCAATCCAACAGCACAGGCGAACGCGTTCCCCGCTTGCGTGGAACCATGATCGCCTGGCTGAAAAATATCGGAAGCTTTTTTGCTAGCAACATAAGTGCCGATAGGGATGCCATTACCTAAGGCTTTGGCGGTAGTGACAATATCGGGCAAAATATTTTCGTGTTCGTAGGCAAATAGTTTGCCAGTGCGTCCCATGCCAGATTGAATTTCATCTAAAATCATTAACCAATCATTAGCATCGCACAGTTTTCGAATTTTTTTCAGCACGCCAGGGTTTGCGGGCAAGCAACCTTTCTTTCCCAAAATAGGTTCTAGTATGATTGCAACGATATCTTTGTCTTTTGATAACCCTTCAATCGCGTCAACATCGTTGAATGGCACGGGAATAAAACCTGACAGTAGCGGGCCAAATTGCATACCTTGTGGTCCAGATGCACTCCAAGAGCCTAATGTGCGGCCATGAAACGCTTCATTCATGACAATAATTTTAGGAGATGCAATCCCTTTTCGAGTACCATATAAGCGTGCCATTTTGATGGCTGCCTCAACAGCTTCGGTACCAGAGTTAGAAAACAGTGCTTTGTCTAATCCAGACATTTCGCAAAGCTTTTTTGCTAAAGCAACTTGTGGTTCGGTATAAAAAATATTGGCGACGTGTAAGAGTTTCTTTGCTTGTTGTGTGATCGTGTTAGTAATTGCAGGATGATGATGGCCAAGAGCACAGACGCCGATGCCACTTAAAGCATCGAGGTATTGCTCATCGTTATCATCATACAACCACACCCCTTCACCTCGAGTAAAAGTGATAGGGTGTTTGTTGTAAATTTTAATGAGCGCTGTCATTTATAAGCATGACTCCACGAATTCCCAATTCACCAAATGCCAAAAATGTTCGATGTATTTAGGGCGTAGGTTGCGATAATCGACATAGTAGGCATGCTCCCATACATCACATGTTAACATCGCCGTGTGTCCTTCGGTCATAGGTGTGTTTGCGTTGCTGGTGCTGATGATGTCTAAGTTGCCATCTTTAGTTTTGACTAACCATGCCCACCCAGATCCAAACGTTGTTGCAGCGGTGGTTGAGAATTTTTCTTTAAAATTTTCGAATGAACCAAAAGCTTGATTTATGGCGTCAGCTAATTTTCCAGTGGGTTCGTTGCCGCCATTAGGGCTTAAGCAATTCCAATAGAACGTATGGTTCCATACTTGAGCGGCATTGTTAAAAATTCCGCCAGAAGCTTTTTTGATGATGTCTTCTAATGAAGCGTTTTCAAATTCTGTGCCAGGAATCAGTTTGTTCAAGTTGTTCACATAAGCGGCATGGTGTTTGCCATAATGGTATTCGAGGGTTTCTTTGGAAATGTGTGGCTCTAGGGCGTCAAGTGCGTAAGGTAACTGTGGTAATTCATGTTTCATTTTGGTGCTCCATCTTGTCTTTGAAAGACTCTATTGTAATGGGAATGACATTGGAATGCTATTGTGCTATCGTTTTTTTATTGACTCCGCCGAAGGCGTAACATTTTTCGAGGAACCATTATGAAAGCAAAACATTTGTTAATTACAGCACTCATCGCTTTGCTCACCGGTTGTGTGACGCATGAAAATCCACTTGTTATCGATCCGCAAACTGGTTCGGTTGTGCCGCAAGTTTCTGCAGCGAACCAAACCAGAAAAGATAGTCATCATGAAACAGCTGATAATCTGAAAGATTTGCTCGACAAACAGTTTGCCAACTCGTCAGTGATGATTGTTGAAATTGACAATTCCGTTAAAGTTGTTATTCCGTCCGATCCAATTTTCAAAATTAATGATATGCATTTGTTGCAAAAAAATCCGATATTGCATGACTTAGCTGCAATCATGAAGCAGTTTCCAAGTGCCGATATTAAAGTGGAAGCATTCACTGATAGCTATGGAAATCATGCAAAAAATCAAGCATTATCTCAGGAGCGTGCTTATGCCGTTGCGGAATACTTTATGGATGCAGGTTTAACGTCAGACCACATCCAAGCGGTTGGGTATGGTAGTGGGCACTATATCACGACAAACAAAACAGCTAAGGGACGTTCATCTAATCGTCGCATCATTGTTAGCATTACACTTTAATGGACGCAGCAGTGGTTGAAAAAAAATCTATCCCCGCAGTTGCTTGGGTTATGTGGACCTTAGGCACTATCTTTGTACTCTTTCAGTTTTTCGTGCAATTAGCCACGGGTGAAATTACCGGGCGATTAATGCAAGACTTTCATATTTCAGCTGCCGTCGTTGGGAATTTGTCAGCCTCTTTCTTCTATGCATATTTATTATTTCAGCTGCCCGTGGGTATTTTGTTAGATCGTTTTGGTGTGCGACGCACATTAACCTGCGCCGTTTTATCGCTTGCCTTAGGCGCTTTTATATTTGCAACAGCGCACTCGGTATTTGTTGCGGCAATCGGTCGTGCATTTATGGGTGCAGGTTCGGCGTTTTCATTCGTGGGTGTATTGTGTTTGGTGGCAATTTGGTTTCCACCACGGTTGTTTTCACTGATGGTTGGTTTGTGTGAGATGGTCGGGATGTTTGGTACGGCCGTGGGAGAAAACTTTTTATCAGAATCAGTGTTGCATTACGGGTGGCGTGATTCGATGCTTATCGTTGGTGTGCTGGGTGTATTGTTGGCGATCGCGATGTTTTTATTTATTCGCGAATCAGCTCAAGAAAAAGCGTCTAAAGATCCTAACGATTCGGCGATCGCTAATTTAAAGCATGTCGTGACGCATCCGCAATATTGGTTGCTTGGCATTTATGGTTTCTTTATGTTTGGATTAATCACAGGGTTTTGCGCCATTTGGGCAGTGCCATTTTTAATGAATACCTATCACTATAGTTTAGAGCTCGCTTCATTTTTTGTTTCGATAGTGCTAGTCGGTGTTGCTGCGGGCTGTCCATTGCAAGGTTGGATATCTCTGTATGTTTCTAGAAAGCGTTTGATGATCATCGGCGCGTTTCTTGTAGTCATCTTTTTTTCTTGCATGCTTTATATTCCAAATTTGCCAAAATCACTGATGATGATTTTATTATTTTTATCTGGCTTCATGATGTGTGTTTATCTGCAAGTCTTTGCTGTTGCAAAGGAAATAACAGTGCCAGAGCATCGTGCTTCAGCGATGGCGTTCACAAACATGGTCGTCATGTCCAGTCCTATCTTGTTGCAGCCATTGATCGGATGGTTTTTAACAATTCATTCAGGCAGTGTTGTTAACGCTGCTGTTCAAGTATTCAGTGCGGTGGATTTCCGTGTTGCATTGAGCATCCTTCCCGTTGGTTTTGGCTTGTCAGTTTTGTGTGCGTTGTGTGTGAAGACAAGATTGAGCTCTACAGTAGTTGCTCCATAATTTTCAGCAAAAAGTCTTTCTCAAAAAAACGAATTTCTTCAGGATTTTCTAGGAAAGGAATAATATCATCTCTGATAAGTTTAAAATTTTCTTCGTTAAATTTCTTTTTCAGTTGCGCAATGAGGGTTTCGCGGTTTAAGTCTAATCGTTTGTCTTCTGTCTGCAAAATTGCTTGATTTAAGAACGCATAATTCGGCTTAATGTTTTTTCCTAAATACCAAATGAGATCGTATATATCGCGGCCTTTCGTGTATTTTCGACAGAGAATCGCATGTAGCTTTCCGCCAAACAAAGAAGGCAAGTCAAAGTGATTAATGCCAATGAGCATAGATTTGTTTATCATGCTGAACGTGGTGTTAAAATTTGATAGCGGATTTTGATCTACCTCAAATTTGATAGAGAGTTTTTGATCTTTGTGGGGTGATAGATTCAGAGGTTGTAGCAAGTCTTCAAAATAAATGAAGGCGCTTGCGACAGTTTTGTGAGATTTTCCTTTTGTGCGAACGTGTAAGTTTGCGAGTGACAATTCGTTTTGAATGGTCCGCAGCATATCCATGAAGTCGTAATCTTTTGCGTCGACCAGGCAAAAATCTAAATCTTCCGAAAATCTTTTTAAATCATAGAGTATTCTTAAGGCTGTGCCGCCAACGAAGGATAAATTTTTAAAAAAGCCTTTTTCATCTAAAATTTTCAAGACAAGCAATTGCAAATGCTCTCTTAGAAAATTATATTTTTCTTGTTGAGTCTTTTTATCTTTGATTAGGTTTGCGATGATGTCAATCATGAGTTTCTTCCATATAAGTAATAAATTTTTCAATGGTGTTTAATAATTTTTTTTGTCCTATCATTTCCGCGATAGAAAAAAGCAGTTTTGGGTTGATGCTTTCTAAATTTTGTAATCGATAGGAGTCTTCAAATAGTGATTTCTCGACAGTTTGAATAAAGCGCGTTTTGAAATAAAAAAAATCGATTAGTGCTTTTTCGGGTGTGGCAATGAGGAAAGTGTTGTTAAACTCATCTTGCTTTTGAATAAAGTGTGTATACAAAGGTAGTTTTACATGAGAGTAAGTGAATTGGCCATAAATGTTTTTGAAGGTTTGTGTTTTTTTTGTGGTGATTGAGGTTGTTGCAAAAACGCCTTCCGGGATTAGACCGTAGTAACTTAGGGCCGTTTCCAGACTAATATAGGATGGGGTACAAAGTTGGTTTGCAAGGAAAGAGCGTGAAAAGTTAGCCTGGCGAT
>JBKAGM010000016.1:0-37257 GCA_046290385.1 Gammaproteobacteria bacterium | reverse complement strand
ATATTGAATAACAGGACAGCGAAAAGTTTTTCGTTAATAATCACGGCTATTCCGAATCTTAATTTCGACTAGATTGCTTCGCCCTTCGGGTTCATAATGACGCCCGCAGGGGTTGGGGATTGTTTTGCCCTTCGGGCTCGGAATGACATCTCTGTTTGATTTTTAGTAAAGCGCCAGCCAACAACACTCCCACAATCGTCTTTTGCTTCTTGCCTTAGCGTTATTTCATCGAAAACTGCTGATGAAGTTCCGTATCCTGCAGCAGAAGTCTGCAATCTAATCCACCGCTATACAGATGACAATTGCGAACACCGAGGTCTGTCGCAACTTTTATGTCTCTCGGATATTGGCTGATGATATGAAACTCTTCTCTTTGGAAATTTTGCTCATCTAGTTCACAAATTAAATCTCGAAGTAGACCCGGCGTAGTATGAAGCTTAATTTTATCAAGATTTTCTCCTTGATATTTAAACTCCCCCCATCGATAGGATAAACACAAGTAAATGTTAGGTGCAATTTGTAGCGGTGTTTTATCAGGCGCTTCAGGCACAGAAACATCTACATTTTCAAACCATTCGACATTTGGATAATGACTTTGCAGCAAACGTAATATCTTAAACACATTCAATTCATTTGTATTTGAAACAAGATAAACAGGATCATCTCTTGAAAAAATCGTCTCGAATATAATTTTATTCTCACTAGACAACTCAACAATACTATTCCAAGCCTCTTCGATAAGCGCTTTTAGATAGTCACTCTTTTCTAAGTCTTCTTCAGCATTTGCTTTATCCTGCAAAACGAAGTAACTCTCTTCTTGAAGATTAATTCTCGCGATATCTTCTTGAGTAATTTCTAGATCATTTCTTAATAAAAAGGAAAAAATATCCAAAAATTTTATTAAAAATTCTTCGGTTGTTATTTCACCTCTTTTGTAAGGGTTAATCACTGTTTCCAAGTTGGCAGTGTATTGCCACATCACCCAGGCAAGGTTTGTTGGACGCTGAAAAAACCCAAAACAACATGTCGAAAACCATGAAGGTTGTGAATACTTATCACAAAGTTCTGCAAAGTTTGCAGTGACATCGTAAACAGAATTCAGTTTAAACAAACAAGATAGATTAATAATCTTTGGCATGCTTTATACTCAACCATGCGGATGAGTCATTGCCTCAGGCTTGACATGTTGCTCAAACTCTTCTTCAGTCAAATAACCTAGCGCCAAACATGCCTCCTTAAGGCTAGAGCCATCGTGCAGTGCTTTATGCGCGATCTCTGAAGATTTATCATAGCCAATCACTGGACTTAAAGCAGTTACCAACATAAGCGAATGGTTTAAGAAATAATTAATCTTTTCTTTATTCGCCTCTAATCCTTTGACACAAAATTCGGTGAACATACGACAACTATCACCTATCAACGTTGCAGAGTGTATAAAGTTGTGCGCCATCACAGGTTTAAAAACATTCAATTCAAAGTTGCCCTGCGAACCCGCAAAGCCCATGGCAGCATCATTCCCCATAACTTGCACGCACACCATCGTCATCGCTTCACATTGCGTTGGGTTTACTTTGCCTGGCATTATTGACGAACCCGGCTCGTTTTCTGGCAAGTGCAACTCACCCAAACCACAACGTGGACCCGAACCCAACCAGCGAATATCATTCGCAATCTTCATCAACGATACCGCGAGCGTTTTTAAGGCGCCATGCGCAAATACCATCGCATCATGCGCTGCAATTTCTGAAAACTTATTTTCAGCGGATTTAAAAGGTAGGTTTGTTAATTTAGCTATTCTTGACGCAACTTTTTTCGCAAACTTCGGATGTGTATTAATTCCTGTGCCAACCGCGGTGCCACCTAAAGCAAGCTGATATAACCCTGGCAATACTTGATTGATGCGCTCTAGGTCTGCATCAAGTTGTGCAACGTAGCCCGAAAACTCTTGTCCTAGCGTTAAAGGCACGGCATCCTGCAAATGCGTTCGGCCAATTTTAGCAATAGGCTCAAATGCTTTAGCTTTCTCATCCAATGCATCACGCAAAGTTTTCACGGCAGGAATCATGTGATTCACTAGCGTTTCAGCGGACGCAATATGCATGCCCGTTGGGAACGTATCGTTTGAAGACTGTGACATATTCACATGATCGTTAGGATGAATAGGGTTTTTACTCCCAAGCTCACCGCCTGCCATCTCGATCGAACGATTTGCAATCACTTCATTAGTATTCATATTCGTCTGCGTACCACTTCCCGTTTGCCATACACGAAGCGGAAACTGATCATTCAACTTGCCATCAATCACTTCTTGAGCAGCATCTACAATTAATGCAGCCTTATCATCAGGCAATAAACCTAGCTCTTGATTGGTTTGTGCTGCAGCTTGTTTTAATATACCAAAGGCACGAATCAATGCATCAGGCATGGTATCGTGCCCAATGGCAAAGTGATGCAAAGAGCGAGCCGTTTGCGCCCCCCAGTAGACATTCACAGGAACATCAACTTCACCAAGGCTATCTTTTTCAATGCGGGTTTTTGTTTCTAACATATTTTTCTCCTTTAAACTAAACTTTTACTCACTAATTCATACACATTAGGTGATAACCCTTGCGCTGACTGAATACGCTCTAGCTCTTCTTTCATCAACCCCTGACGCTTCTCATCATAACGCTTCCAGTGAATCATGTTTTCTAAAACACGGCTAGCGACTTGTGGATTAATTTTGTTTAACGCAATGATCTGATCAGTAACAAAACGATATGCGTCGCCATTCATCGCATGAAATTGCGATGGATTAAAGGCACAAAAGCCGTCAAGCAACGCATAAACATTATTTGGGTTTTTAATATTAAACACGGGCTGCTGCATTAAGTTTTGCACGGTTTTGAGTGTGTTTGGCAACTTCGAACGCGCCTGCACACCAAACCATTTATTCATCACCAAAGCATTAGACTGATAGCGATCCTCAAAAAGTGACAAGGCTTCGACACGCTGCAACACATCCAAATGTGACAAGGCGTGTAACGCCGCCAACGTGTCTGTCATGTTTTTTCCTAATGACTGTTTGAATTGCTGCATGGCAAGATTCACCATTTCGCGATCGCCAGACTGAAGTAAATAGTTTAGCGCAAGGTTTTTTAGCCTACGGCGCCCCATCTCTTCAGGGTTATAACGATATGCTTCTTGACTACGATGTTCGCTGAACAATTTCAACCATTGGTTTCTAAAACGTTTAGCGAACTGATAGACAACAAATTCACGCGCCTGATAAATAGCATCGACATCGATGACTTTCATTTGCTCGGCAATCACTGCCTCAGAAGGTATAGTCAACATGTGCGACAATAGAATTTTATCTTGCACAGGATGGCCTAACAAATACTCGATCGCAAAATAATCCTGGTTTGACAACACTAAAGGCTCTTGCGCTTGTATGCTCGCAATCAAACGATGAATCATGCGAGAATAAAAACGTTGCGAGGCTTCCCAACGATTAAACTCATCACTGTCATGCGCCAACATAAACAACAGCTGCTCTGTCGTATAATCATAGTGTAACTTGACGGGCGCTGAGAAATGCCTCAGCAGAGACGGCAGCTCTGGCTCCTTATCTAATTTAAATTTGAATGTCTGCTCTTTTTCTTTTAAAACGAGCACTTCGCCACGGAGCAAATCTGAAGAGCCATTCATTGGCACAAGTGGCATGTCATTACCATTTTGATTTAACAATCCCATTCTAATCGGAATCATCATCGGCTCTTTGATTTTTTGATCGGCAGTCGGCGGCACTTCTTGCGTAAATGTAATTTCGTAACACTTGCGCTTCGCATCATATTTATCTCTAACAGTAACCTCAGGTGTGCCTGACTGTGTATACCAGAGATAAAACTGCTTTAAATCCAAACCAGTCACTTCCTGCATCGAAGCAACAAAATCATCGGTTGTCGCCGCTTGACCATCAAAATTTGAAAAATACAAATCGGTCGCTTTACGATAGTCTTTATCACCCAACAGAGTATTTAACATGCGAATGACTTCAGCGCCTTTGAAGTAAACAGTCATCGTATAAAAGTTATCGATTTGTATATACGATTCAGGTCGGACTGGATGCGCCATTGGCCCTGAATCTTCAGAAAATTGCTTGTCTCGAATACGTTGCACTTGTTCGACACGCTGTATCGCCTTTGAAATCATGCTTTCGCCAAATTGCTGCTCACGATAAACGGTAAATCCTTCTTTTAAGCTTAACTGAAACCAATCGCGACATGTCACACGATTCCCGCTCCAATTGTGAAAATACTCATGCCCAACAACGATATCAATCGCGGCATAATCATCATCGGTAGCCGTATCTGGGCTTGCCAACAAATATTTTGAATTGAAAATATTTAAGCTCTTGTTTTCCATGGCACCAAAATTAAAATCATCGACGGCAACGACTTTAAAGTTATCCAAATCGTATTCGCGACCATAATGCTCCTCGTCCCAACGCATCGACGCTTTCAAAGAGCTCATAGCATATTCGGAGCGCTCTACATTTTGATGCTCGGTATAAATATATAGCTTAACGTTTTTACCAGATTCGGTCTTAAATTCATCCTCTCGACAACCTAAATCACCGGCCACCAAAGCAAATAAATAACCTGGCTTAGGAAACTCATCTTCCCATACGGCGAAATGCTTTCCTTCTTTCATCTCGCCTTCTTTGATTTTATTACCATTGGATAACAGAACGGGATATTTCACTTTATCCGCGATAATTGTTGTCGTAAATCGCACCAACACATCAGGCCTATCAAGAAAATACATGATGCGACGAAAACCTTCAGGCTCACATTGAGTGCAGAAAATCCCATTTGAAATGTACAAACCCATCAACTCAGAATTAGCTTCAGGCGAAATTTCTGTTTGAATCTGCAGACGAAATTCCTCTGGCACTTTGGAAATTAACAAACCTTCATCAGTGACCTTATAGCAATCTTCTGATAGTTTTTCTTCATTAATTGTGACTGAAATGCATTTCAAATCACGACCATATAAAAACAAATCAGAAGAGACCTTCTCTTTATCCTTGTTTTTAGAAACAGACATCAAAGCTGTAACGTAGGTTTGCTTTGGATCAAGCTCAAACGCGATATGCGCCGTATGGATAAAATAGTCGCTAGGGGTGTAGTCTTTGAGGTAGATCGTTTTAGGTTGTTCTGTCATGTTTTTTCCTTGCTTTGCGCTTAAGGGAGTATTGCAAACTCGCTTTTTACTCACGCCCCTCACCTACGGGCCGTCATTGCGAGGAAGGGGCAACCCCCAAAAAATCCAATTGCACCAAGTACAATTTGAGATTACTGCATCAAGCGCCGCTTATCAACTCCGCCTTCGGCATTAATTTCACCAACGCCTAAAAACGCTCCATTGCCATCTAAAAATTGTACTAAAGCTTCTTTTTTAGAATCCACAACAAGCGGTTGGCCATACCGTAAACGTTGAACACCACTCTCATCTAGGTTAACCGCGGGCACACCTAAAAATGCTTGGCCTATCGACAAGATGCGCTGTTCACGCTCCTCGGGCGACATCGCCTCATAAGCATCGTATGTTAACATGTCACGCTCAGAAAAAGGATGAACACTCACGCGATACAAATCCAACACATGCGCACCACAACCTAAGGCGTGACCAATATCTTCTGCAAGCACACGTATATACGTCCCTTTGCTACATCGAACATATAATACGAGCTCATCTTCTTGATGTGACAATAAACGCAAATCATGAATCGTTACTTCTCGAGGCTGCCTTTCAACTTCTTTACCCTCTCTTGCAAGCAAATATAACGGCTTGCCCTGATGCTTTAATGCAGAATACATTGGTGGAACTTGCTTAATAGGTCCCCGAAACCTTTCCAACACGGACTCCAATTCAGATTGACTCACTGCTTTGGGGATTTTTTCCTCAAGCACATCACCTTCACGATCACCTGTGGTTGTCGTCACCCCCAACTTGATACGCGTTTGATAAACTTTGTCGGCATTCAACAAATATTGCGAAAACTTAGTTGCTTCTCCAAAACAGATAGGCAACATACCCGTAGCCAATGGGTCGAGACTTCCTGTGTGACCAGCTTTTTTCGCACAAAAAAGTGATTTGATTTTTTGTAAGGCTTGGTTGGAACTGAGATCTAAAGATTTATTCAACAATAAAAATCCACTGATATCTTTCTTCATTGATCAATATCCGCATGATCCTGTTTAATAGCAGACTCAATTAAAAAATCGAGCCGCTGAGCACGCGCTTCGTGCTTATCATAGTAAAACTGTAATCTTGGTGTATTTCTCAAAAGAACTCTTTGAGACAAGAGATGGCGCAGGTATTTTGACGCTTTGTTTAGAGCACGCTCTAGGGCCTTTGCGTCCTCTTCCTGCGTAGTGAAAAATATTTTAGCGATGCTAATGTCTTTGGATATCTCGACATTGGAAATAGTTATTTTAGAAAAGCGCGGATCACTTGCTTCAAGTCGAAGCAAGCTCATCAGTTCCATTTGAATTAATTCGGTCACTCGTTCTATTCGGTAAGTCTTTTTTTGCATCTCTATATACTAGGGTTTTATTTCTACCGTTTCAAACACTTCAATTTGGTCACCTGGTTTGACATCATTATAGTTTTTCACGCCGATACCACATTCGGTATTCTGCTTGACTTCACTCGCATCATTCTTATGTCGTCGCAATGACTCCAACGCGCCCTCATAAACCACCACGTTATCACGCAACACACGAATAGGGTTGTTACGTTTAACAACACCTTCGACGACCATACAGCCAGCAATGGCACCGAGTTTCGAGGAACGAAATACTTCGCGAACTTCGGCAAGACCAATGATTTTTTCTTCAAACTTAGGTGCTTTCATACCGCTAATTGCAGACTCTACTTGATTAATGGCCTCATAAATAACGCTATGATAGTGTAAATCAACTTTTTCACGCTCAATCAACTGTCGCGCTGCAACATCTGCACGCACGTTAAAACCGATGATAATCGCATTTGACGCTAACGCTAAGTTCACATCTGATTCAGCAATACCACCCACACCAGAATAAACAATCTTCACTTTCACTTCATCGCCTGAAAGTTTCAATAGTGCATCGTTCAACGCTTCAACCGAACCTTGAACATCGGCTTTCAGAACAATATGCAATGTACTGACTTCGCCTTCTTGAATATTTTCAAACAAATTACCCAAAGAAGCACTGTGCTCTCTGCTAAGTTTGATTTTTCGATATTGTCCTTGACGAAACATCGCGACTTCACGCGCTTTACGCTCATCAGGCACAACAGTAAACTCATCTCCGGCATTTGGGGTACTCGACAACCCTTGTATTTCAACAGGAATAGCAGGGCCAGCTGAGTCTGTTGCATGGCCCGTTTCGTCTAACATCGCTCGCACACGGCCATAATGCAATCCGGCAAGCACGATATCACCTTGACGCAGTGTACCATTTTGCACAAGGACGGTAGCCACTGGTCCACGACCTTTATCTAATTTAGATTCAACAACCACACCGCTTGCAGGCACATCTTTCACTGCTTTTAATTCTAAGACTTCTGCTTGAATCAATATAGAATCTAATAATTCATCGATACCGGTACCGGCTTTTGCCGATACATTAACAAACATAACATCGCCACCCCACTCTTCAGGCACAATATTATGATTCGCCAACTCGGTTTTAACTCGATCTGGATCAGCTTCTGGCTTATCAATCTTGTTTACCGCAATAATAACGGGTGCTTCTGCAGCTCGGGCATGCTGAATCGCTTCAACCGTCTGCGGCATCACACCATCGTCAGCCGCCACGACAAGAATAACAATATCTGTCACTTTCACACCGCGCGCACGCATCGCCGTAAATGCCGCGTGCCCAGGAGTATCTAGAAAGGTAATCATCCCTTTCTCTGTCTCAACGTGATACGCCCCAATATGCTGTGTAATACCGCCTGCTTCGCCTGATGTCACATGCGTACGGCGAATATAATCCAACAATGACGTTTTACCATGATCAACGTGCCCCATGATGGTGACTACGGGAGCGCGCGTAAGAGCTTCACCTTCATGCTGTTTGAGTGACTCAATAAGGGATTCTTCTACTGCGTTCTCTTTGATAGGCTTCGCTTTATGGCCCATCTCTTCAACAATAATCATAGCAGTATCTTGATCGATGATTTGGTTAATGGTTGCCATAGCGCCCATATTCATCATCACTTTAATCACTTCCGCACCCTTCACAGACATTTTCTGTGCGAGATCCGCGACAGAAATTGATTCAGGAATTAATACTTCACGAACAACAGGTGCGGTAGGCATTGTAAAAACGTGTTTACTGAGCGTCTCATCTTTTTTGGATTTTTTCACACGCGTTCGAACGCGATCGCCAGAAAAGAAATCAGCCAAATCACCATCTTCATCGGTTTCCAAGCTAATTCTATCGGCTTTGAGCAAATTGAATTTTTCACTACGCGACTTTTTGACTGCTTTTGTTGCACGCTTTTGTTTTTCAGCTTCTTCCGCTGCCGCTTCTTCAGGTTTCTTGTGCTTTTTGTTAGGAGAAGCTGACGCTGGTGCTGCTTGTTCTGATGGTGCCTGAGGCTCTTTAGTCGCTGCTGCTTTTTCTGCTTTCTCAGCTTTTTCTTTTTCTGCCTTTTCTGCCTTTTCTGCTTCGAGACGTGCCTGTTCTGCCGCTGCCTCTGCTTCGGCTTTTTCACGCGCCTCTTGCTCTAAACGTTCTTTTTCAGCAGCGATTTCTGCAGTAGTACGGTGACGTATTTTACGTTTACGACGCATAACTACTTTAACACCAGAGACTTTTGCAGTCTGTGTACGTTTAAGTACAACTTCATTGCCATTTTGACCACGTCGACTCTGCAAGTGCTCGAGGAGCTGGCGCTTTTCTGCTTCCGAAATATCTTCATCCGCTTTCTTTTCGGCAATACCCGCTTCACCTAATTGCTTAAGTAAACGATCTACTGGATGCCAATATCGCGGCAAAGTCTTTTACTGTTGCTTGTGCCATATTTTCTACCTCAACCATCTTGCGACTTATCCGTCGTTTCAAGACATTATTATTCGAACCAAGGTGCGCGAGCGGTCATAATCAACTGCCCCGCACGATCTTTTGTCATTCCCTCGACTTCTAACAATTCATCAATAGACTGCTCAGCTAAATCTTCCTGCGTAACAATGCCTCTGTCAGCAAGTTTAAATGCAAGTTCTTCATCCATACCATCAAGATTTAATAAATCTTCAGATGGTTGATGGCCACCCAAAGCTTCTTCTTTGGCAATAGCCTTCGTCAACAAAACATTTTTTGCTTTTGTACGGATAGATTCAGCAAGCTCTTCGTCAAAACCTTCGATACTTAAAAATTCTTCTGTAGGCGCGTATGCGACGTCTTCAACAGAACCAAAGCCTTCCTCAACCAAACCAACAGCTAATGCTTCTTCTAAACCCAAGTCGGTTATGAAGCCACTCACCAGTTTTTCTGCCTCTTGATCGCTTTTTTCTTCAGCCTGCTCTTCTGTCATCACATTTAATTTCCAACCTGACAACTCTTGCGCAAGCATAATATTTTGACCATTCCGTCCAATTGCTTGAGACAACATCACTTCTTTTACAGCAATATCCATAGAGTTAGCATCTTCATCAAGCATGATAGAAGACACTTCCGCAGGTGCCATTGCATTAATCACGAGCTGCACAGGATTGTCGTCCCATAAAATAATATCAATTCGCTCTCCGCCTAGCTCACCCGATACGGCTTGCACACGCGAACCTCGCATACCCACACAAGCACCAACAGGATCGATACGGCCATCGTTTGTTTTTACCGCGATTTTAGCGCGCGAACCAGGATCACGAGCAGCACCGCGAATGTCGATAACTTCTTCGCCAATCTCTGGAACTTCGATTTTAAACAACTCTAAAAGCATACCCTTGTGCGTGCGGCTTAATAAAATCTGTGGGCCTTTTGGGTTTTCTTTGTTAACTTCATAGAGATACGCACGAACACGATCACCCATGCGCACGTTTTCACGCGGCAACATTTGATCGCGAGCAATTAAACCTTCAGCATTATTACCCAAATCCAAGATGACATAATCACGCGTTGTACGCTTTACAACACCACTAACAAGCGTATTGAGTTTTTCTTCATACTCGCCGGCAACTTGTAAGCGTTCAGCTTCTCGCACTTTTTGCGTCAAAATATGTTTTGCTGTTTGCGCTGCGATACGACCAAATTCAACCGAAGCAATAGACTCTTCGATCGTGTCACCCACCTTGATTTCTGGGTGATCATGCAACGCATCTTTTAATAAAATCTGAGCGTCAGAATTTTCAAGCTCTTCTTCATCTTCTATAACGGTCCATACACGAAACGTATCATAGTTTCCTGTTTCTCGATCGATAGCAACACGCGCCTCGATATCGCTTGGGTGCTTTTTCTTAGTGGCAGCCGCCAAAGCTTCTTCCATCGCTTGGAAGATTAACTCTTCAGGAACCCCTTTTGCATTGGCTACCGTATCAATAACCGCTAGGATTTCTTTGTTTTTGGTTTCGCTCATGTGTTTACCCTCTACTTTTCATCTCCGAAAGTCGGAATCAATTTTGTTTTTTCAATTTGATCAAACTCGAATGTAAACTGTTCACCTTCACATTCGATTGTGACCTCTGAGCCATTCACCGCGGCTATAACACCCTTGAAGTTTCGACGCCCATTCTGCAGCGCACGCAACTTTGTTTGGATTTTTGAGCCTACGAACCGCTCAAAATCTTTAAGCTCAAACAATGGTCGATTTAAGCCTGGCGATGAAATCTCCAAATCATAATTCCCACTAATGGGATCCTCGACATCCAACACAGCGCTGATTTGATGGCTGACCTTTTGGCAATCATCGAGCGTAATGCCCTGTGGACTATCGATATAAATACGAAACTTTCGATGATTTCCCATCGGTAATAACTCGCACCCGACAAACTCATAGCCCATGGCGGAGATAATCGGTGCCATCATGTCTTTCAGCATCGCTGCATTCATGGTCAAAATCTACCCTAAATTTTTCAGCAATATAAAAAAAGCCCTTAAAGGGCCTTTTTTTAATCAAATTTGGTAGCGGGGGTAGGATTTGAACCTACGACCTTCGGGTTATGAGCCCGACGAGCTGCCAGACTGCTCCACCCCGCATCGGCCGAAAGATTATATAAAAAAAGTCCAACTGATTGCAAGGATAAATTGGCAAAACCCCAAGCAGAATCAGAATAAATAGCATTGCCATACCGAGAAGTCTCGAAGCTGAGAAAACGAATCCCGCCGATAATAGGAAGATGAATTGAGCCCTGTGCGCCTACACGGCGCTTCATTAGCGGCTAGTCGAAACTCCCTCTGCCTAAGGCCGTCATTGGGAGAAGCGTGTAGCGCGACGAACCAATCCATCATTAAATTGGGGCTGTTGCATTCTGCAACTGTCATCCCGCGGTTTATCCGCGGGATCTCTATCCATCAATAATCTATAGTTTTGTCATCCTCCGCGAAGGCGGAGGATCCAGTGTTGTTTAAATCATTCTGGATTCCCGCCTACGCGGGAATGACGTCAGCCTGGTAAGATTCTCAGATGGGATAAGAGGCTGTTACATTCTACGACTGTCATCCCGCGGTTTATCCGCGGGATCTCTATCAATCAATAAGCTATGGCTATAGTTTTTCATCAAAGATCCTGTTCGCAACATTCCCAAATTGTATTCCGTAACTCAAATTCGACTAGATTGCTTCGCCCTTCGGGCTCGCAATGACGCCCGTAGGGTTGGGGATGGCTCGCAATGATGTGCCGTATGCGAGGGCCAGGATGGCGCGAGTTAGCTCGAAGGGCGACAAGCAAAAGGGTAACATTATCATCCCACTGTTTCTTCTTTCCTGTCATCTCGCGGTTTCTTCTTTCCTGTCATCCCGCGGTTTATCCGCGGGATCTCTATAAATCAATAAGCTATGGCTATTGTTTTTCATCAAAGATCCTGTTCGCAACATTCCCAAATTGTATTCCGTAACTCAAATTCGACTAGATTGCTTCGCCCTTCGGGCTCGCAATGACGCCCGTAGGGTTGGGGATGGCTCGCAATGATGTGCCGTATGCGAGGGCCAGGATGGCGCGAGTTAGCTCGAAGGGCGACAAGCAAAAGGGTAACATTATCATCCCACTGTTTCTTCTTTCCTGTCATCTCGCGGTTTCTTCTTTCCTGTCATCCCGCGGTTTATCCGCGGGATCTCTATAAATCAATAAGCTATGGCTATTGTTTTTCATCAAAGATCCTGTTCGCAACATTCCCAAATTGTATTCCGTAACTCAAATTCGACTAGATTGCTTCGCCCTTCGGGCTCGCAATGACGCCCGTAGGGTTGGGGATGGCTCGCAATGATGTGCCGTATGCGAGGGCCAGGATGGCGCGAGTTAGCTCGAAGGGCGACAAGCAAAAGGGTAACATTATCATCCCACTGTTTCTTCTTTCCTGTCATCTCGCGGTTTCTTCTTTCCTGTCATCCCGCGGTTTATCCGCGGGATCTCTATAAATCAATAAGCTATGGCTATTGTTTTTCATCAAAGATCCTGTTCGCAACATTCCCAAATTGTATTCCGTAACTCAAATTCGACTAGATTGCTTCGCCCTTCGGGCTCGCAATGACGCCCGTAGGGTTGGGGATGGCTCGCAATGATGTGCCGTATGCGAGGGCCAGGATGGCGCGAGTTAGCTCGAAGGGCGACAAGCAAAAGGGTAACATTATCATCCCACTGTTTCTTCTTTCCTGTCATCTCGCGGTTTCTTCTTTCCTGTCATCCCGCGGTTTATCCGCGGGATCTCTATAAATCAATAAGCTATGGTTATTGATTTATAGCAAAGAACCCGTTCGCAACACTTCCTTTCGAAACACTGCTGCTTACTGAGTGTTGTCAGTTGATTTTGATGGGTCCTGCAGATAAACCACAGGACGCAGGCAATAGCATGTGCCACAGACCACATCAAGCGCCTTGTGACGCTACAGGCATGCTGACTTCTATATCTTTTTGAAAATCGAGCGTTAAATCTCGGCTGGTTGTGCGAATAGGTTGGAAAAAATCCGATTTCTTAAAAGTGTTAAGCAGCATCCGTAGTGGTTCCCAAAATCCTTTAATGATTCTTGTCCAAAGCGAATGATGATTAACTAATTGCTCACGCTGGCTAGAAATTGCCGTCTCAACTTTACTGAGAAATTCACCTTTATTTCGATCTGATAAATAACTTTCAAGCGCGCCATTAACCTGCTCATGCAATATCTCTAACGAATCAGCAGCAGAGGTACACTCAAATAAACGAAAAAAGCTACGCGCCTGTCGAGCTCTTAAGTTTTTAGCATGAAGCTTAAACTGCTCTATATAAATATAAGTACGCAACACTATCTCAACGTGGTTTACATCCGAACTATTTATAATTGCTTCGAATACCTTTTGAAAACATCGACGAGTCGGCATGTATTTCAAATGTCGATTAATAGGCTTTACGAGCTGGCTATAGTAGGCAATATGTTTCGACTCAACAGAAACATTTGACTGAGACAAACCTGCAATATAATGAGAAAAAACATCATTCGCGCAGACATGGGCTACCAATCCATCTTTCTCCTGAGAAGTTAACGAACTAGAACAATATATCGCGCTTAAGGCATGCTTAAATGTCTCGGAGTAACAGAGCTTATAAGCGGCACTAGAGGAGTTATTCAACGCAATCAATAAAACCCTTAAACTCCGCTCATCAAAAAACTTAAACTGCGCTTCGCCTTTAAAAACATAAGGATCATCAAACTCACCTTTAAAAACGTAAGGATCATCAAACTCACCTTTGATTTCAATAGACGAATCATATTTGCTTAACGAAATAAGCACATTACTGGGAATCAAATTAGTCAAACCGTTCTCAAGCGCTTTCGCTAAACGGTTAACTACGCCATCCATACTGTCAAGCACTTTTAAAAAAATTTGCTCTTCGGGATAATCAATTGAAATCTTCCAGGCATGCATCAATAATAATGTTACTTTGGTTTCATCAGAAAAATATTCATCTAAAATATAATTCCCCATATACTCATCGACATTGCTCTCATGCATTCTGCTACCAAATGCTTCACCAGACATCACATCTGTCATTGTCGCTTTATCAAATTCGACACTCAAAGTCTCGCCTAAACGTTGCAATGATTCAAATGAGCACCCATTTTTATTCTGGTCAGCACGCAGTTTGTCTAAATATGGATCCTGTCGCATAGAGAAAGAAGCCAGCTTTTGAGAAGCTGTATTATAATTCTGAAAGAAAGTGTTTATTGAGCGATATAAGAAAGCGTCCTCTTTAAGCTTCCAAGCGTCTTCTTCATCTTTAGCGCCACCATGACTAGTAAACATTTGGTCTGCACAATTATCATAATCAATCAACAGTTTTACAACAGTAAATTCGTTGCGATCATCAACTGACAAACGAGGCTCATTCTCTTTTGAGTCTTCAACGCCATCCAATGAATCCACATCAGAATCATCTTCATCACACTCTAAATGCTCAGCAAAATACCACAAAGGCTTATAACTTTTTTTTGTTTTTGAAGACACAAGACGCAGATTGTAATCAGAAGAAGGATGTTCTTGGTATGAGCGACGAAGCCATTGTATGAGTTTATTTGAATAGATAAATTCACCAGGAACAGATTTAATAAAAACTTTACTATCTTCTAACGAATGCACCCGAATGCTTACTTCATCGGCCCTTAGATAATAAGGTCCCAGGCTCTTAATTTTATCTTTCGTCTTGAGATTGCTTAAAAATTCTGTTTTAAACACGACACCTAAACTTTTCAAAAAGTATGAAACATACGTTTTACATAATTCAAACCAAAAAAAGTCTGAGCCGTCGTGACTGTCTATGAAAGCCCAAAGGTGCTCACGTGGAACAACATCTTCGCGAACATGAGTGCGGCTCCCATAAGCTGGCACAATAGGCGCATAAAACGCTTTAAGAGGATGCTCTAGAGGCTCGGCGCAATAAAAAGCCAGCACATTTTCTAAATTTCGAGCTTCCCTCAAATCTTTGACTTCACCCGCTATTGTCCAGTCATCAGGAAGCATTTCTTGGGTAGCAACCAGGTTTCCAGGCACTGGGTCAAACAAAACAAGGTTTACTGTAACATTTGCCATCTGCCCCAACATTTTCGCCAACAAAAGAGCAGCAACGCCACCACGACTCATTCCAACAGCTGTCACAAAGACATGATTTTTGATAAATAAAAGCTGCTTAACGCGCTTCTCAACATGCGCGCACTGCGATCGAATTCCTAATGCAAATGGAGCCCCTATAATAGGTCGTTCGATTTGATTGCCATCAAACGCCATTTTGTAATGTGTATTATTGCTCCCGAATCCAATGATGCTCTCCTTAATATCAAGACCATCGACACCATTTGCAAAACAACCTGGCAAGGTCATGTCATTCAAAGCCGTTTCTCCAGAGCAATTGAAGGAAACAAAAAGATGTGCATTATTATTAGAACGATCAAGCACTTAGAAAAGCCCCCTGAGTAAAATGTTAATTGTGAAACATTGTATCAAAATTTGCACAGAACTGCCAGAGCGGCAATCGAAGTGGCGCAATGTCGGCTACTTACTCAAAGCACACAGGCTCTGAACAATAATAACTAACTAATACAACACGCCAGGCCCAAAGCTGGCACGACATAGATCGAGAAGAACACCCGGAAAAATTCCCAACAAGAGCACAGAAAGACTATTGATGGTCACGGCGGCATTGAGCTCGGGACTCACAACAACCGGCGCCAAATTCTCTTCCACTTGCTCGAAGTACATGATTTTGATGACACGCAAGTAGTAATACGCACCGATGATTGCAAACACCAAGGCGAACACAGCGAGCCAAACAAGATGAACATTGACCAACGCCATGATCACACCAAACTTAGCAAAAAATCCTGCAGTCGGTGGTATGCCCGCCATCGACAGCAGCAAGACTAACATCAAAAAAGCCAACCAAGGGTTGCGCGAATTCAAGCCGCGGAAATCTGAAAGCATATTAATTTCAAGACCCACGCGGCTCATTAAAATAATAATCCCGAAAGCACCTGCTGCCGAAATCGCATAAATAATGATATAAAAAAGACCTGCAGATAATCCTTGCTCAGTGCCGGCAATTAAACCCAAAACCATATAACCTACATGTGCAACTGAAGAATAAGCAAGCATTCGTTTAATACTGGATTGCGCGATAGCAAGCAAATTCCCTAAACCTATCGAAAGTACAGCAAGCAATACTAAAAAGTGTTGCCATTCATTATGATGTTGTAACATCCCTTCAAACAATAACCGCACAATCACGCCAAACACGGCAATCTTAGGCGCGGAAGACAAAAACAAAGTCACCGCCACTGGCGCACCTTCATACACATCAGGCACCCACATATGAAATGGCACCAAACCCAATTTAAATGCTAAACCTGCGATAACAAACACAGCACCCACGACTAAAACGACATCAAAAGAGACTGGCAATTGAGCCATGCGCTGCGCAATCACATTGAATGTAAAACTTTGAGTTGCACCATAAATTAAAGACAACCCATAAAGTAATAAGCCAGTCGCCATCGCGCCCGTCACGAAGTATTTCAAAGCCGCTTCAGAACCGACATGTGATCGCTTGTAAAGTGCCACCAACGCGTAAAGTGGTAATGAAAGCAACTCTATACCTAAAAACAAGAGTATCGTGCTATTCGCCGAGACCATCACCATCATTCCCAACAGTGAAAATAGACACAACGCGTAAAACTCTCCAGCGGGCAATTGCAAGCGCTCAATTTCTTTGCGCGCATAAAGAAACACAAAAAAGGTGATGGCATAAATAAACAGTTTCATCACCACAGCAAAGTGATCCTCAACAAAATGCAAATCGAGCGAAAATACCTCTCCTGACTTAGGTAAAAAATATAAGGTTAATCCAAGCGTGGCAACAATCGTAAGTTGAGCCAGATAATACGCTGTCTCACGAACACGGGACTTAAGAAACACGCTTACCATCAAGAGAATACACGTCATCGTTAATACGAACATTTCTGGCGTGACTAAGATAATATTTTTAAGTATGGATTCCATAATCAACCTGCAACATTAAATTTCAATGAATCTGTCAATAAAAACCCGATGGATGAATGTAAAATATTCAATATCCATTGGGGATAAAAACCTAATATCAAAACGACTGCCGACAACAAACCAAACGTCAACGAATCAAACCAACCGATATCTTGCAGCGCCGCGACTTCTTTATTCACGACCGGCCCAAAAAACACACGCTTATACATGTAGAGGGTATATGCAGCAGCAATCACCAGAGTTAGTCCCGCCACTAACGCAATCAAAGGGTGCGCTTGAAACGCACTTAATATCACCATAAATTCGCCCACAAAACCCGATGTGCCAGGCAATCCCACATTACTCATCGCAAATAACATGAAAAAAGAAGCGAGGATAGGCATCGTTTTCGCCACACCACCAAAGTCTTTAATAATGCGGCTACCGACTCGATACTGTATGATTCCCACTGCAAGAAATAATGCGCCCGTACTAAATGCATGAGACACCATCTGTACTACAGCACCCTCCATACTCATATACGCTTCATCATAACGTCCTGTGACACGAATAATTTCATACACCATAAAACAACCGAGCACGGCAAAACCCATATGCGCTATGGATGAATAAGCAATGAGCTTTTTCATATCCGATTGCGATATCGCCAAGATACCAATATAAACAATCGCTACCAAACCTAAACCAATCATCAACCAATCCAGTTGTTGGCTCGCAAGTGGCGCAATCGGCATACTAAAACGCACAAAACCATAAACCCCCATCTTTAACATCAACGCAGCTAAGACAACAGAACCACCGGCAGGAGCTTCGGTATGCGCATCGGGCAACCAAGTATGAAACGGCCACATAGGCACTTTCACTGCAAAGGCAGCAAAAAAGGCTAAGAACAGCCACACCTGAATCGAAAGCGGCAACGGTAAATCGTAAAATTTCGCGATTTCAAAACTGTCGGTTTGTGTGTGCAAATAAATCAATGCAACCAACATCAATACAGAACCTAAAAATGTATAAAGGAAAAATTTAATCGCAGCATATGAACGATTACGACTTCCCCAAATACCAATGCTCAAATAAATTGGGACGAGCATCCCTTCCCAAAACACATAAAACAAAACCGCATCCATCGCGCAGAACACGCCAGCCATCATTCCTTGTGACACGAGAAATGCTGCCATATATTCACCAAGGTTTCGCTTAATCAACGAACAACCCGCCATCACGACAATCAAGGTGGTAAACGCCGTTAAGATAAGCAGCGCTAATGAAACACCATCGACACCTAAGGCATAGTGAACACCATATTCTTGAATCCAAACATGGTTTTCAACAAATTGCATCGCTGGAGTATTCGCATTAAATGCCCGATATAACGGCACACATAAAATTAATTCAACAATAGAAATAAATAATGCAACAGCCTTGATTAAGTAATTACTATAATTATCGCCTAACAAAACGATGAGAACAGCCCCTAGTATTGGCCACCAAATCATTACGCTTAATATTGGAAAATGCTCAAACATTTAATAACCCACCCATAACCATGCTAACAAGGCAAACAACCCTAGCACCATTGCTAGAGCATAATGATATAAATACCCTGTTTGAATTCGACGAAATGTGCGGGAACACCATTGAATCACATACCCCGAACCATTTACAAAAAAACCATCAACGATTTTTAAATCACCAATGCGATAAAACCAACCGCCGAGTCTTCTGATGCCATTGGCAAATACAACTTGGTTAAAAGCATCAAAACCATACTTGTTGACCATGATGTAGTAGAGCCATTTGAAACGTTTCTTCACAATGCCGCCTAATTGTGGCAGCCCTAATACAAACAACCATGCGGTAAAGATGCCGCCAAGCTCTAACCAAAACGGCAATGTTGCTAGAGCATGTACCGCCATATTAAATGGACCATGAAACTCTTTTGCCAATTGCGCGAGCACATCGTATTTTGGGAGTACAAATATGCTTGAACCAAAAGCACTTGGTGTTGCATACAATAATGGATAAATCGCGATAGAACCTAAAATTGCCGAAGGAATCGCCAGAGCGATCAGAGGTGCCGTTACCACCCAAGGAGATTCTTTGATATGCGATTTAGCCTTGTCATCCATACGTGTTTGCCCATGAAAGGTCATGAAAAAACAACGGAAGGTATACAACGCAGTGATAAATGCACCAGACAACACACACACGTAAGCAAACGTCGAACCTGGAATGCTGGACAAGTGCGCCGCCTCAATAATCGTATCTTTAGAATAAAACCCTGAGAACAATGGGAGAGCACTCAACGATAAAGCACCCACCAAAAAACACCCCCAGGTGACAGGCATATAACGCCACAAGCCACCCATCTTTCGCATATCTTGCTCATGGCGCATACCAATAATCACTGAACCTGCCGCTAAGAATAATAACGCTTTAAAACAAGCATGCGTCATCAAGTGAAACATTCCTGCTGCATAAGCAGACGCACCAACGCCAACCATCATGTAGCCTAACTGCGACAAAGTCGAGTACGCAATGACGCGTTTAATGTCGTTTTGAAATACAGCAAGCAAACCCATCGACAAACAAGTCAAACCACCCAAAATGATCACCATGGATTGTGCTGGCAACGAAAACTCAAACAACGGAGACATTCGACAAACCATATATACGCCGGCGGTCACCATCGTCGCCGCGTGAATCAAAGCAGAAATCGGTGTCGGACCTTCCATTGATTCAGGTAACCAAACATGTAATGGCACTTGTGCAGATTTACCCATCGCGCCAATAAATAATAGAATACAAATCACAGAGATGACTGACCACTGATGACCAGGAATAATCGACATCGTCGATTGCAAATGCGTAGGCACTTGTTGAAACACTGATAAGTAATCTACGGTACCAAAATATGCTAAGACCGCTGCAATCCCCAGTAAAAACCCAAGATCGCCCACGCGGTTAACAAGAAACGCTTTCAAACCACCATCGATAGCTGACTCACGATTAAACCAAAAGCTGATGAGTAAATACGAAACCAGACCAACGCCTTCCCAACCAAAAAAAAGCAGGACAAAACTATTCGCCAACACCAACGTCAACATGGCAAACGTAAACAATGAAACATAACTGAAAAAGCGCTGATAACCAGTGTCATCGGCCATGTAGCCAATCGTGTAAATATGCACACATAGCGAAACAAACGTCACAACCATCACCATCATTGCGCTTAAACGATCGATAAGAAAACCAATCGTAAACTTAAATGAGCCTGAGATACCCCAAGTATATAGTGTAACGTTATTCAACGCATGACCATCCAACACCATCGCCTTAAAAATCATGCAGGCACAAATAAAACTGATAATCATCAAAGCGATCGTCACGCGATGCGCAGCTTTTCGACCGATGATTTTACCAAACAAACCAGCAGTGAGAGCGCCTAACAATGGCAACAATGTCATGATGATGGCTATGTTGTTAAGTTGCATATTGAACTCGCCTATACATTTGTTAATACTTCTTTGAGGAATCTCCAACTACAGGGAGATTCCTCGGCTACGCCTCGGAATGACAATGATTTGGTATCAGCCCGCAGCCTACTTTCTTCTGTCGTCCCGCAATCCATTCTCTTCTGTCATCCCGCAACCCACTTTCTTTGTCACCCCGCGGTTTATCCGCGGGGTCTCTTTTTTCAAGCACAAGATCCCGCGGATAAACCGCGGGATGACAGCCTTATTGTAATTCGCGAAGTAACATCACCATCTAACCTTTCAATTGATTCAATTGATTCGCGTCGATCGTGCCACGCGCACGATATAACACAACGATGATGGCCAAACCAATCGCCGCTTCCGCAGCAGCAACAGTTAAGATAAAAAACACAAAAACCTCGCCTGCCACATCACGAAAATAATGAGCAAAGGCAATAAAATTAATATTGACAGCTAACAACATCAACTCGATACACATCAACAAGATGATGACCTGTCGTCGATTAATCAACAAACCCGCCAAACTAATCCCAAACAACAAGGCTGCAACAATCAAAAAGTCTGACAAAGCTATCATGATGCTTCTCCTCGTTTTTTCGCGGACGGCATTTTAACCATGCGCACACGGTCTTCTCGTCGAACTCGCACCTGCTCACTCGGCGATTGTTTTTTCGCATTCTGTGATGGGCGGTGTGTCAAGCTAATGGCAGAAACCATCGCGACAAGCAATATGATTGCAGCCACTTCGAATGCATAAACATAATGGGTATACAACACACTACCTAAAGCTCGCACGTTACTGTATTCTGCTGGCAAAAGCGCTGGTTTAGCAACATGCACCAATCCAAAGTATTCTGGGCCGATCACCAGCAATAACATTAGCACAATCATCAGCACTAAAATCACGGCCAAAGGTATATACTCTTTAACGGTTCGTTTTAGGGTTTGTAAGTTACCCACATCGATCATCATGACAACGAACAAAAACAAAGTCATGACAGCACCGACATATACTAACAATAATATTAAAGCTAAAAACTCTGCTTCTAATAAAATCCACAACCCAGCACTAGCAAAAAATGCCAAAACTAAAAACAACACCGAACGCACCGGGTTATTCGATGCAACTACCATGATAGCGGAAAACAACAATACGGCAGAGAAGCCGTAAAAAATGCTATGTAATAATAAACTCTGTATGGACATCACCGATACTCCGAATCTTTTTGTCGATTCTCGGCGATTTCTTTTTCATACATATCGCCGATCGCTAATAACTTCTCTTTCGTTAAAATATTCTCGCCACGTTCTTCAAAATGATAATGACTCAGATGCGTTTCAACAATCGAATCAACAGGGCATGATTCTTCACAAAAACCACAATAAATACATTTAAACATATCGATTTCATATTTCGTCGTGCGACGCTGGCCATCTTCACGTGGCTCAGACTCAATTGTGATCGCCAATGCTGGGCACACCGCCTCACATAATTTACAAGCGATACAACGCTCTTCGCCATTAGGATAACGACGTAATGCATGCACACCACGAAAACGGGGCGACGCAGGCGTTGTTTCTTCAGGAAACTGAATCGTGATTTTACGACGCCAGAAGTGAAAACCCGTGACGCGCAACCCTTTAAACAATTCCCACAACGTGAAACTTTTGAGCCAATTTTTAAGTCGTGTTATTAGTCTCACCATTATGCTCCAAACCAAGGCTGTACTTTATAATGAATCAATAATGTCAGCACAACAACCCAAACCAACGTAACAGGGATGAGGATCTTCCAACCCAATCGCATGATTTGATCATAGCGATATCGTGGAAACGTTGCACGCAACCATAAATACATCAATAAGAAAATCGATGTTTTAGCCAAAAACCAAACTATCCCAGGCACCCAAGCAAACCAACCTTCAACCAGCGGAATCCCCTGAAACGGTGACAACCAACCGCCCAAAAAGAGCAACGTTGCTAGCGCAGAGATTAAAATCATGTTGGCGTATTCGGCCAAGAAAAATAATGCAAAGCGCACACCTGAATATTCAACATGAAACCCAGCGACAAGTTCAGCTTCACCTTCGGCGACGTCAAACGGCGCGCGGTTGGTTTCTGCCACACCTGAAATCCAATAGACAATAAATAATGGAAATAATGGCAACCAGTACCAATGCAAAAGACTACCTTGTTGTGCCATCACAATTTTTGTAAGGTTCAAAGAGTTCGCTGCCATCATAACACCAATCAAAGCAAAACCCATCGCAATCTCATAGGAAATGGTTTGCGCTGCCGAACGTAATGCGCCAAACATCGCGTATTTAGAGTTTGAAGCCCAACCAGCAATCAACACACCGTATACGCCCAAGGAACTTAATGCGAGAACATATAAAATCCCGGCATTGATATTTGCTACCACCCAACCTGCATCAAATGGAATCACCGCCCAAGCGGCAAATGCTGTCATCAAAGTAATTAATGGCGCAATGACAAAAAGATATCGATTAGAGGCACTTGGTGTGATCAGCTCTTTGTTTAACAGCTTTAATACGTCGGCAATCGGTTGGAAAACACCCATGGGACCGACACGATTAGGGCCAATGCGCACCTGCATAAAACCAATGATTTTTCGTTCTGCATAAGACAATGCTAATACGCCGATGATCAAACCGACCACGACCATCACTATCTTGATGACAATCCAGAGCAATGTTATCCAGGCTTCTAGCATGTTTTTACCTTTTCGTTTCTTTTTTCTGTCACCCAGCGGGTTATGCGCGGGGTCTCTATTTTCAAGCGAGAGATCCCGCGGACAAGCCGCGGGATGACAGTCTTCTTCAAACCGCGGGATGACAGTCTATTCAAACCGCGAGGCGATAGTCTTTTTCAAACCGCGGATTCACAACAGTTTTTTCAAGCCGCGAGTTAATAATCTTCTTTCAAACAGCAGAGAGACAACGTCATTTTACCTCAACTGTCCCAAACATATTCCCCAAATTCGCTGTCGACTCCATAGCTGCAGGAATCAGGACACCTTGATCAGGAACACATTCATCGATCACAACAACAAATGATTGCGTAGCATCACCCTGCTTCAGAGAAACACGATCATTGTTAGTGATATTTAATTTTTTAGCCGTAACAGCATTCACACGCAGCGCATCTGTTTTTTCATGTTCACACATCGCTTGTAATGCATCTGAATGACGAACAAGCGCATCCGCACGATACAATGGCACTTGTGAAATTCGCTCCAAACCTTCTTGAGGTGCTAAAACAATATCTCCCGGCGCATAATCTTGGGCAACCTCGATGGCATCTTCAGCACGTAACTCTTTTAATTCCTGCAGCACATCGCCACAATCTTCATAATCGAACCCATCAATTTCAAACAAATTGCCTAGCACGCGATAAATTTTCCAAGCAGGTTTAGATTCTTCAAACACTTTTGCGCATGGTTGAAATGATTGCCATTCGCCTTCTACATTCACAAACGTCCCTGGCGTTTCTCCAAACGTGGCCATCGGTAAAATAACATCCGCAACTTCTCTCAACACAGATGAATCATATGTCGATACAGCAACAACCGCATCGGCTTGCTTCAGCGCTTGTCGTGTTAACACAGGATTAGCAAAATCAAAGTCTGGATCTACACCGTGCAATAGATACGCTCGCAACCCTTGTGACAACATCGCTTGTACATCTAAACCCGCGTTATCTAAAGTCTTACTTGTCGCGTCACGATGTGGAATAGCGCCAGAGAGGTACGCGCCAGCGCTATTAGCGCCTTCACTCAACACACCAAAACGACTTTCAGTGAGTCGCGCAATGGTTTTTGCAAGATATCGCACGAGACTCGCCTGCGGATGCTGGACAGCTAGCGCGCCCAAGTAAACGACTGAATTTTCAGACTGCCTCAACGCATCTATCATCGCTTGCGCAATCTCATCAGATTCGACGCCGCTCATTACATTTTTAACAGCTGCTGGTAACGTGCCTTCATCAGGAGCACATGCTTTTAAAAGTTTTAACAACAAGCGCACATATTGAGATGGCAAGCTTATTAGCTTATGGGAAAGCTCAAAGTGGAATTCATGGTCCAACATGCTTGCCGACATGATTTTCGCACCATTTAATGCAGCTTTTCGCAAACGATGCGCAGCAATCGGTTGCTCTCGACAAGTATTTGACCCTAAGAGTAATACGGCATCCACATCATCTATGTTAGCAATCGCTCCACCAAGATTCGGAAAGAGATCGTCAGCCATTTGGTCTGCAAAATCAGTTTGACGTAAACGATGATCAATATTATTCGATCCGATAGCACGCATGAGCCGTTGTACTAAAAACATTTCTTCTGTAGTAGCGCTTGGTGAAACGAGCGCGCCTATCTGCTGTGCACCATGTGCGGCTTTGATTTTTGAAAATGCATCAACAACAACATTAAGCGCTTCTTGCCAATCGACTTCATACCACTGGTTATTTTTCTTAACCAAAGGCTTTGCAAGACGATCAGAATGTTGAACGCCCAAATAACCGAAGCGATCACGATCAGAAATCCATACTTCATTGATGCTTTCATTTTCTCTTGGCACAACACGCTTAACGCGATGATAATGGGTATGAATATACGTGTTCGAACCGATGCAATCGTGCGGGGCGACTGAAACGTGCTGTGTCATTTCCCAAGCACGCCCACGAAATCGAAATGGTTTAGATGTCAAAGCACCCACGGGACACAAATCAATAATATTACCCGACATTTCATGTGATACGGCATGTTTGATATACGTGCCGATTTGCATATGTTCACCACGACCAGTGGCCCCAAGTTCTCGCACGCCCGCAATTTCTTCACCAAAACGCACGCAACGTGTACATTGTATGCAGCGGGTCATTTCAGTAGCCACTAAAGGTCCAAGATCATCGTCTTTTACTGAACGCTTTCCTTCTTCGAAAGCGGAATGGGATACCCCAAAACCTTGCGATAAATCTTGCAATTCACACTGACCGCCTTGATCGCAGATCGGGCAATCAAGCGGATGGTTGATGAGTAAAAATTCCATGACAGCACGCTGAGATTCCAGCGTTTTTTTCGATTGTGTAAACACCTTCATGCCATCGGCAACAGGCGTCGCACATGCCGGCAATGTTTTTGGCGCTTTTTCGATTTCGACTAAGCACATGCGGCAATTAGCTGCGACGGATAATTTTTTGTGATAACAAAATCGTGGAATAGGAATGCCTGCCTCATCGGCCACTTGTATGACCATTTGACCTTGCTTGGCCTGGCACTTTTTACCGTCGATTTCAATTTCAAATGTTGTCATTACTACACCAACGCTTTCTCTCTTAATCGTCATTGGGAATCGCAAAGCGATGAAGGAATCCACTCAAGTTAACCATGGATAGCCTCGGCCTTTACAAGGCCTCTCAATGACAAACTAGATCATCCACTCACCATACACTTCTGATGCTGGATATGATATTTAAATTCATCATAAAAATGTTTTAAAAAACTTCCTACTGGCCACGCGGCTGCTTCTCCGAACGCACAAATCGTACGTCCCTCGATATTTTTTGCTGCTCGTTTGAGCGTTTCTAAATCGGTAATGCGCCCTTCACCACGTTCTATGCGGTTTACAAGTCGCCACAACCAACCCGTGCCTTCGCGACATGGAGTACACTGCCCACACGATTCAGCATAATAAAATTTGGATAAATTTTCTAATGCACTCACCATGCAAGTCGTTTCATCCATAACGATGATCGCGCCCGTTCCTAAACCGGAACCGACCGCCATCAAGGAGTCATAATCCATCTCTAAATCCATCGCGATCTCCGCCGGCAATACAGGCATTGATGATCCACCAGGAATCACGGCTTTTAATTTTCTACCTTCGCGCACGCCACCAGCCATCGCTAACAATTCTTTAAACGGCGTTCCCAATGGCACTTCCACTTTGCAAGGTTTATTAACATGCCCAGAGATACAAAAGATTTTCACCCCGCCGTTTTTAGGCTTGCCTTGTTGTAAAAACCAATCAGCACCTTTTTCGACGATCATCGGGACGGAAGCAAACGTTTCAGTATTATTAATCGTTGTTGGGCGTCCATACAAACCGAAATTCGCTGGAAAAGGGGGTTTAAAACGCGGCTGGCCTTTTTTACCTTCTAGCGACTCCATCAATGCGGTCTCTTCACCACAAATATAAGCGCCGGCGCCAATATGGTTGTGTAATTGAAAATCCACGCCCGAACCTAAAATATTCTCTCCGAGATAACCGGCATCTCGCGCTTCTTGCAGTGCTTGCTCAATCACTTCAAAATGCTCAAAAAACTCCCCACGAATATAGTTGTAACCTACGGTCACACCCATCGCATAGCCGGCGATACACATTCCTTCAATCAATTGATGAGGATTATATCGTAAAATATCGCCATCTTTGCATGTGCCTGGCTCACCTTCATCTGAGTTGCAAATAATATATTTTTGCCCAGGCAAATCACGGTTAATGAAGCTCCACTTTAATCCTGATGGAAAGCCTGCACCGCCGCGGCCTCGTAGAGCAGAATTTTTTAAGGTTTCAATAATACTCGCTGGGTCAGTTTTTTCTTTCAATATTTTTTTCCATACCGAATACCCACCTATTTTTTCATAAGTTGACATCGCAGCTGGATTATCATGCGACAATGTTCTGTAACATAATTCGTTTAGCATATTTACTCTAACCCTTCTAACACTTTGTCGATGGCTTCAGGCGTCATTCCTTCATAGTATTTTTTATTAATTTGGCAAGCGGGCGCGCCTGTGCACGCAGCTAAGCATTCTACTTCTTTCAAAGTAAAACGGCCGTCTTTTGTTGTTTCACCATCTTTAATTCCTAAACGTTTTTCTAAATGCTCAATCAACTCTTCCGAGCCATTCAAATAACAGGAAATACTATTACACACATGGATTTTATGTTTCCCCACAGGCTTTAATTCAAACATATTATAAAATGTCGCCACTTCATAAACCGCAATCGCTGGCATGCCTAGATACTCAGCTACTGCGTCTAAGCACTCGCGCGACAACCAACCATCATGTTCATCTTGCACGATATGCAAAGCAGGTAATACGGCAGATTGCTTTTTATCTTCAGGATATTTCTTCAACCATGCGTCGATTTTATTTCGGGTTTCTTGCGTTAACTGCATTATCGATCTACCTCCCCAAAGACAATATCTTGGCTAGACAGTATCGCTACGACATCAGCGATCATGTGTCCACGACACATTTCATCCAGTGATGACAGATGCGCAAAACTCGGCGCACGAATCTTTAGCCTAAACGGTTTGTTTGCGCCATCTGAAACCAAATACACGCCAAACTCACCTTTAGGGTGTTCAATTGCAGCATAAGCTTCGCCTTTTGGCACACAATAGCCTTCGGTAAATAATTTAAAATGGTGAATCATCGCTTCCATATCTTTTTTCATCAGGGTGCGTGGTGGTGGCGCGACTTTGTAGTCATCAATAATGACAGGACCAGGATTATCTCGCAGCCATTCGACACATTGCTTGATGATCCGATTGGATTGACGCATTTCTTCAATACGCACAAGATAACGATCGTAACAATCACCTTCGGTACCTACGGGGATATCAAAGTCTAACTTATCATACACTTCGTAAGGTTGCTTCTTGCGCAAATCCCATTCGACACCAGAGCCACGCAACATAGGGCCAGTAAAACCTAGCTCAACCGCTCGCTCTTTGGTGACAACACCAATACCGACTGTACGTTGCTTCCAAATACGATTGTCAGTCAACAATGTTTCATATTCATCGACACGACCAGGAAAACGTTTCGTGAAATCTTCGATAAAATCTAACAACGAACCTTCGCGCGCTTCGTTTAATCGCTTCGTTTCTTTTTCGTTATGCCAACGCGACGCTTTGTATTTCGGCATGGTATTAGGCAAGTCGCGATAAACACCTCCCGGACGATAATACGTGGCATGCATACGCGCACCGGATACCGCTTCATAACAATCCATCAAATCTTCACGCTCACGGAAGGCGTATAAAAACACTGTCATGGCGCCGATATCTAACGCATGCGCGCCCAACCATAATAAATGGTTTAAGATGCGAGTGATTTCATCAAACATCACGCGAATATATTGCGCACGCTCAGGTGGCGTGACACCTAATAGTTTTTCAATCGCCAAGACGTAACCATGTTCGTTACACATCATCGATACGTAATCGAGTCGATCCATATAACCGATGCTTTGATTAAAAGGTTTTGATTCGGCAAGTTTTTCTGTGGCGCGATGTAGCAAACCAATATGCGGATCAGCACGTTGAATCACTTCACCTTCACACTCTAAAATCAAACGCAATACACCATGCGCTGCAGGATGCTGCGGACCAAAGTTGAATGTAAAATTACGTGAGTCTGGCATATCAATTCTCCTCGCTCGCAATCGTTTTATATCGATTGTCATCGCGAATAACTTTGGGCACCAAAACACGCGGCTCGATATTCACTGGCTCGTAGATAACGCGCTGCTCTTTTGCGTCATAACGCACCTCAACATGACCACTTAATGGAAAGTCTTTGCGGAAGGGATGCCCTACAAAACCATAATCCGTCAAAATTCGACGCAAATCAGGATGATCTTTAAATAAAATTCCAAACAGATCGAAAGCTTCACGCTCAAACCAATTCGCGTGAGGCCAAATATGGACGACGGAATCAATGGCCATGTCTTCTTCTTGCAAAAATACCTTGAGACGCAAACGCTGGTTATTAGTGATAGACAATAAATGATAAACAACAGCAAAACGCGGCTCATCATTCGGCATGCTTTGAGGCTTTGTACGATCAACTGCGCGATCGAAACCACTTCCAGTGACACTCGTTGTATTCCACTCGGCTTGGCCATAACCCAGATAGTCAATACCGCACAGATCAACTAAGATTGAAAATTCAAACGCTGGCTCATCCCGTAGCGCCAAACATACTTCAGAAAGATCTTCACGCGCCACAACAAAAGTTACTTCATCCAAAGCAGCATCGCACTGTTGCAAAACACCAGAAAAACGGTCCCGGAGTCGTGAAAGTAATGTGCTTGTTTCTGTCATTTATCTAAACCTAATTACGCTTAATCGTTTTTTTACGTTTAATCTTATTCTGTAATTGAATCACGCCATAAATTAAAGCTTCAGCCGTCGGCGGGCAACCCGGCACATAGACATCGACGGGTACAATACGATCACAACCACGAACAACTGAATAAGAATAGTGGTAATAACCACCCCCATTCGCGCAAGACCCCATTGAAATCACCCATCGTGGCTCAGCCATTTGATCGTAAACTTTTCGTAACGCCGGCGCCATTTTATTGCATAACGTTCCTGCAACAATCATTAAGTCAGATTGACGAGGGCTTGGGCGAAAAATTACACCAAAACGATCGAGATCATAACGTGAAGCACCTGCGTGCATCATTTCTACTGCACAACACGCCAATCCAAATGTCATTGGCCACAAAGAACCCGTTTGCGCCCAGTGCACAACTTGTTCCACCGTTGTCGTCAAAAAACCCTGTTGTTGAAATGTTTGAGATGCTTTTATTCCCATTCCAACCCACCTTTTTTCCACTCATAAATAAAGCCCACGACGAGCAGACCTAAGAAAATTGCCATAGCAATGATGTCAAACCAATTAAAATCACGAAAAACAACAGCCCAGGGAACTAGGAATGCGGTTTCTAAATCAAAAATAATAAAAAGAATCGCTACTAAATAAAAGCGCACATCGAATGGCATGCGCGCATCATCAAATGCCTCAAATCCACACTCGTAAGCAGAAAGCTTTTCTTTGTCGGGGCGATTGGGGCTCACGACCCATGCAATAGCCATTGCCGCTAAACCGATAAATATCCCAACACCGAGAAAAACTAAAATTGGGAAGTAGTTTTCTAGCATTTATTATCCTGTTTTTGAGGTTTTACCTTTGGCGCCGTAATTGCCTAATCAATGTTTTCTCAGATTCGTCAACCATCTAATCGTCATAGCGAGCCTTGCACGGGCTAAACAATCCACCGACCTGTTAAAAATGGATTGCTTGGGCACTTTGTGCCTCGCAATGACGAGCCGGGTTGGAAGCTCGTCGAGCGCCATTTAATTATCAAAAAAAATCTGCCGAAGGCCGGACTCGAACCGGCACGGCTTTCGCCACTACCCCCTCAAGATAGCGTGTCTACCAATTCCACCACTTCGGCATAATGTTTTACCCTAAACTCTACTCATTCCATTCTATTCCCCCCTCCCCAAAAGGGAGAAGGCTCGAGGGTGAGGGGTTCCCTAAACTTTACTCTCTTTATTTTGTTTTACAACCGTCGTCGGTGCTTTCAAAAGCACTTGATCGTCAGGTTTGCTCGCATGCGTTGCTATGTATGTCAACGCCAAGCTTGTCACAAAAAAAGCGATGGCTAAGCCACCAGTTAAACGCATTAAAAATCCACCGGAACCACGACTACCAAACACCGTTGACGACGCTCCTGTTCCAAAAGCTGCACCCACTGTCGCACCTTTGCCCTGCTGCACTAAAACCAAAACGATTAATAACACTGAAATTAGCACGTGCAATATTAAAAGTAACTGTATCATAACTTACCCTACTGTTGCGCCGCTTCACATATCGCGACAAAATGTTCGGCGTTTAAAGACGCGCCGCCCACTAAACCACCATCAATATCTGGCATAGAAAACAAGCCAGCTGCATTCTCTGGTTTCACGCTGCCACCATATAAAATACGCAGCGATTGTGCAACCTCTGGAGACAATTGATTTAAATATTCTCGAATAAATGCATGTACTGTTTGGGCTTGCTCCGGTGAAGCTTGATTCCCCGTTCCAATCGCCCAGACAGGTTCGTAAGCAATGACGGCTTTGGCAAAGCCTTCGATACCGACAGCATTGAGGACAGCATCAAGCTGACGACGAATGACATCGCTTGTCTGCTCGGCTTCACGCTCAGACTCAGTTTCACCCACGCACAACACTGGCTCTAATCCAGCGTCTATTGCTGCAGCAAACTTTAAAGAAACAATTTTGTCGTCTTCATGAAAGTGCTCACGTCGCTCGGAATGCCCTACGAGCACATAATGACAACCAAAGTCAGCCAACATTGGACCCGAGATTTCACCTGTATAAGCCCCTTGAGGCTCGAAATATAAATCTTGGCTGCCCCATTGCAATGATGTTTCGGATAAATTTTGCGCGACCTGCGGGATAAAAATACAGGCAGGAAAGACAGCAACGTCAATCCCATCGATAGAACTCGCTTTGATATGATCGACCAACTCGTTGACCGATGCACGACTGCCGTGCATCTTCCAGTTGCCTGCTACCAGGGGTTTTCGCATGGATTAAAACTCTCTATATAAGACAGGTGATTCTATCGAATTCAGGGAGATAGGGCAAGTTGTGGTAGCGCCTGTTGCGCTCTATCACCCGCCTCTCACAGTTTGCTAACCTAATTCCCGCGGTTTATCCGCTTCGGAAGTGATTGCTAGGAAGCTTTGTGCAGCAAATCTAACGAGGCACTCCAAGCTTATTTTACAAAGGATTTTTAATATTGTTGAGCTGAGACTTTATTTCAACTCCAAGCTTCTCAGCCTTCTCCTGGCGCCGTGTTTTTATCTCATCACTATTAGCACCAAACAACGTCATGCCATTGAGCTTAGACGCCTCCTCTTTATAAAAAGCGCCGCCACTTAATTTATGCATTATTTTCTTCAGCAATAACTTTAGGCGCTCCACAACACTGGCGCTATGCTCATCATTAGATCTTTCTGAAAAAGCACTTACGGCTGCTGTCACTCCTTCGTTTATAACCTTGATCACGGCCAATTCAGGCTGCAAACCGTTCTCAAGATTAATCTGAACTTTATTTGCAAAAGATTTTCTGTCTACTCCTTGAGGTGGACGTGACTCAAAATAAACATTTAGTTTCTTTTCTAAAAAATTCATCTCTTCGTGAAGTTTCTGTTTTTCATACTCACTCAATGATGACTCCTCATCTAAACTCTTATACTCTTGACTAAAAAAATTAGACATGGCTTCTTTCACTTGAGGTATAGCATTTCGATACGAATCAAAAAACTCGAGAATCGTTTGTTCTCCTGTTATCTCCTCTTCTTCTTTTTCTTCTTCTTTAACATCAGGGAAAAGTTTATGCCGAAACATGACTGTAAAACACCCCTTCATCACCGTATTCAAATCGTCACCGGCTAGCAGGTTTTTAATCTCAGAAAGGGCTGCTCCATGAAGTTCTCCATCATCTATAAAACCATAAGATTGATTAAAAAGAAGAAACTCGTTCTTTAAATCTTCAAGGCTAAGAAAAGGCCCTAGTTCACGCAACCTATCGTCCACATATAAATCCCACTGTGTTTTAAACTCTCCAGACAAACTCGTAGCCTCTGAATTATCAATAAAAATTTCACATAAAAGATCAGAATCCGTTTTAATTTTATCAGCCAATTCTGCCAATCGCTCAGCTGACCTACCTGCCAAAATTTTGCTATAATCTGTAGGATGTCTTAAAATCTCTTCATAAACATCATCGGCACTTGCATTCCATCGTTCAATTCTGTCATCATGCTCCCGCAAAGCTAACTCATGCTGTTCAATCTGTTCTTTAGTCGCAACCAAATCTTCAAACGTTAACGTATTGTTTGCTTCGTACTCGGATATTTCTAATTGCTTTATTTTCTCCTTTAACTGCGAAGCAGAATATCTTTCATAATAAATATCCCAGGCAGCTTTTGAAAATGGGTCATTTTCTTTAAAAACCCTATTCGGATTCATATAAATTATTAATTGAAAGTATCTTTTTTTTATTTGACCATTATCAGCAAGCAGATTGTAGTAATCTCTTGGCATTATAGAATCAGTTATAACGCCATATCTGTCAGAATTACTCGCCAACTCAGAAACACAGCTGCTAACAAACTCATCATTTCTATTGTCAGAAAACACAACATCCCGAATTGTCTTAGACATCGCAATAGCATCACAAACATCTCGAAGGTTTTGTTCATTTAGAAAATCCAAAGAGATAACATAGTCTGAAAATGGATCTGAACCATCAAATTTAGGATTGCTGACTATCCCTTTAAAAAAGTAAGAATCATTTATTGTTATTCTATCTCTCATACACCACCCCCATAGCATATGTTAAAAGTATAATATACGGCCATTAAGGCTTCCTTAATTAATCGTCAGTTTTTGTAAAAATAAATGTAAGTTTAATGTAAATTAAAAGAGCAAGCCGGTGAGTATAGATTATAATTATAATGATAGGGGAAGTTGCTATGAGCGATTCTATGCGCGAAAAAAATGATTCAGAACAATCCATTGATTCGAAAGAAGAAATGGAAGACTATCCTAATGGGTTGAGCGAATTAGAAAAAAATTATTTGAAAGTAGAGCCTATTAAAAGAGCCATTTCCGAGATTAATGCTAAAGCAGCAAGTAATAAACATACCCTCAAAACTAAAAATGGAACCAAATACCGCTTTATTAAATTTTTAGATCACAAATCTAATCCTCGCTACTTTTATTATAAGATTCCGAAAGAAAAGAAATCCGGTAGCTTTGGCATGGTTATTCCTCTATATGAGATTAACCCTGAAACCTACGAGCTTATTTCAACAGAACAACCCACGCATGTAATGAAGCTTTTTAATCCGCAAATACCAACAGACGCAGAAAAAGAAGTTACGCTTAGTCGTCAAATCTATCCTGATACGCTTCCAGTTCACAACGATAACGGCTATTCATATTTTGCGATGCCTTACGCACCAGGCATTCATCTGTATGACGAAAAGCGGGCATATATGACTCACGAGAAAGTAGTTAATATGAGCTATATAGAACGTGTTGAGGTTTTTCTCTCGTATATAATCGCAACTGAGCACATGCATAGACAAAACATTATTCATTGCGATTTAAAAGCAGCAAACATGCTTATTGAAGTAACTAAACGGACTGAGGATGATTTTATTTCTACTTACATCACTACAAATATTATTGATTTCGGCCTCTCCTATGAAACCACGCATCCTTCACACTTAATTCCATATGTGGGAAAACTTCGATCTGGCTTTGGAGGATCTCCAGGCCATTTCACACAAGAACAACAAGGAAATACAATATTCAGCACTACAGACTATCGACAGTTGCTACCTGATTTCATGATATTATTCGGTGCATATAATGCCATTTCTTTATTAAGAAATAGTGACCTGCCTGAAAAAAAGAAAGACCAAATAGATTTTCTATGTGCACATTCAGATAATTATGACTGGGGAGGATTAAACGAAAATATCGATGGGATTCAAGAGACATACATCCACTTAGGTATAAAAAGAGATAATAATGCGGGCCCAAAAGAAATGAGGGAAAATAATCAGGAAGAAGTGCTAACAATTACTGTCGCAATACCACGCTTGATAGAAAACTTTCTTAATCAACTCAACAATAAAAATCCTCTTGAGAGACCTGATGACACACAAAGCCTACGCTTCGCTAAAGACATTCGACATGCTTTATTGCTACATCAAAAGGTTATTCCCTTCTTAGAGAATTCAGAACATGAAGAAGTAAAAAAAGACCATAATGAAATGCAAAGCCAGCAAAATGAAGAGAAAGAAGAAAAAAAATCTATTGATGAAAAAAATTACGAATTAGAATATGTTCCATATAAAGATCAAACGCTTGAAGAAAAAATAGCCGACGCTAAAGACGAGCTATATATCGCATTAGCTCGCGCATCACTTATCGCGAATGGTTTATGGAACGGCATAGCCGAAAGATATGATTGGGGCTCTGAAGAAGCAGTTGAAGCGGCGCACGCTATTTTATCGTTAATTAATCGAGCCGACCCTAAAGTTGAAGCGTATATAAATGGCAAAGGATTTTTTAGCATAGACAAAACACTTCTTAACGAAGAAACAATTAATGCAATATTTTTAGACGAAAACTACAGACCAGACATTTTAAAGCAAGATCATAATGCAAAACTTCGTACAGAAACCTTAAACTTAATTAAAGCAGAAGATTTTTTAAGAAAACACAACATCCCAGGCCTTAATCTATACAATCCACAAGAAGCAGAAACTACTGCCAATGCAATTTTAGTGTTAAAAAAACTAAATGGTGAGAGGCGCTTTAATTATATTCGGAATTTATTACAAAAGTGTGCCAGCAACATTTCATATGCCAATTTAATCCATTTTTTAGGAGGTACTAAAGGAATTAACACTGAAAAGAATACAAGCAGGAACAATTTAGAGCATGGAACAGACCCTCAAAGGCTTAAAATATTTTATCAAGAGTTTTTTACCTTAGATAAATATGAACAAAAAACTTTACTAGAGAACCTTGAATCGCACAAAGACGTGGATCCTTTACTATCTCTTGATAAATACTGGCGGCAACGAGAAGAAAGAAACGAATATACCGGCTTTGGATATTTTTTCAGATTTAAACGTTTTGACGCTTACTCAAAAACCGAAATAAAAGAGGCTATTGATGCGTTTAAAGATGCTATTAAAAACGAAACACTTACAGATTTTTTTGAAAATGATGATAATGCAATACATCGAAAAATTTTAACCCGGGGACAAGTTGGCGAAGCTGTAAGTGAGCTTTATCAGTTAGCACAAGAGTGGAAAGATGCTGAAAAAGCAGAAACACTTGAGGATACAGCGGATACGGATAGCCTGCCATCAAGACGATCTATCTCCTTTTAAAAGGAGATAAGTTTATCAAATGTGCAGACCCTCTCGAAAAAGATTCACAGATAAAAGAAAAACACAAAAAAAACCCCAAGCACTTTTGTACTCGGGGTTTTTGATCAATTAAATGCCTGGCAATGACCTACTTTCGCATGGGCTATGGTCGCCACACTATCATCGGCGCGCAGCAGTTTCACTTCTGAGTTCGAGATGGGATCAGGTGGGACCTACTTGCTAATGTCACCAGACAAACTCTGGTTCTCGTTTATAGAGAACGCTCAATTTGTTTTGTATATCGAATCACTTTGAAACACAGCAGCATAATAACTGCTAAATTTATATGGCCAAACCATCGGTCAATTAGTACTGGTTAGCTTCATGCATCGCTACACTTCCACATCCAGCCTATCAACGTCATAGTCTTTAACGGACCTCACGTGAATTTAATCACACAGAGAACTAATCTTGAGGTGGGCTTCCCGCTTAGATGCCTTCAGCGGTTATCCCGTCCGTATATAGCTACTGGGCAATGCCACTGGCGTGACAACCCAAACACCAGAGATACGTCCACTTCGGTCCTCTCGTACTAAAAGCAGATCCTCTCAATTCTCTTACGCCCATGGCAGATAGGGACCGAACTGTCTCACGACGTTCTAAACCCAGCTCGCGTACCACTTTAAATGGCGAACAGCCATACCCTTGGGACCTGCTTCAGCCCCAGGATGTGATGAGCCGAC
>JBKAGM010000015.1:0-37385 GCA_046290385.1 Gammaproteobacteria bacterium | reverse complement strand
GTTATTGATTTTTAGAGATCACGCGGATAAACCGCGGGATGACAGTCGTAGAATGCGACAGCCCCATAAAACATAGCTTGCTCATAGGAATAGGGTTGAGAGGAAGGTTTGTAGGCCGCTTATGATTATTCAATATTCAGCGCGCTATAAATAGGATGTTCTGCGGCGAGCTTGTTTCGCGCATTTAAAAATCCTAGTTCGAGCAATACCGTGGTGGCGATGACATCATAGCCTGCTTTTTTGCATAATTCATGCGTTGCGCTTAATGTGCCGCCAGTGGCTAATACATCATCTACGATGACGCCTTTGCCTTCACCTTCTTTCATCGTTAATGTGTCAGAGCCATATTCGAGCGTGTATGTTTTAGAGATGACAGGCGGTGGAAGTTTCCCTTTTTTTCTTACCATCAATATTCCGCCACCAAATTTTTGTGCCATTGCAGACGCAAAAATAAACCCTCGGCTTTCAATGCCTATCCAGTAGTCGGGCAATAGATCGCATTGCATTTTTTCGAGCGCATGATCGAACGCGGTAGCGTTAGCAAGTAATGGGGAGATATCTTTGTAAGTCACACCGTCAGTCGGCCAGTTAGGGACATCTATAATATATTCGAATAAGTTCATAATAGGCGTAACCTTTTTATTTTGAGGTCACTATATAGTAGCACTCCTTGTTCTGTTTTGTAAAATTTCGAGTCACCATGCAAAGACATGTTGGCATCTTTAGTGTTTGCTCATGATGAAGAAATTCTTCTTAAAAATTTATCAGGGGATACATAGCCAACGATGCGATCAGTGCGCATATTGCCTTTCTGATCGAACAGGACAATGACCGGAGGTGCAATTACTTGATATTTTGCCATCATCACTTTTACTCTGGGGTTATAAACCGTCATATTTACTTGTAATAACACATAATCTTGCAGATATTCGATGACATTTCGGTGAGTAAAAACATTGTCGATGAGTTCGTGGCATACGGGGCACCAGTCTGCATAGAAAAAGATGAGCGCGGGCTGTTGAGATGCTTTTGCGATAGTAAGCGCTTGTTGCAGTTCTTCTATACTATTCATTTGAACAAACCGGCAATAGACGGTATCCCGACAAGTCGGTTGGCTATGAAAAGGTTTTAATGGATCCGTGTTGCCAAGAGCTGCCCCAATAAGCATACAAACACCATACACGAGTAATGCAACGCCTATGCCTCGTTCGATTCGCCGCCAGGTATTTTTTGCGCTGCGCAATGCGCCCATCACGATAGCGACGACGATGGCGAGTACACCCCATAATCCTAAAATGATTTCTCCAGGCAATAAGCGCGAGAGCAACCAGATCGCTAATGCTAACATCAACACACCAAAGGCACGTTTGATGGTGATCATCCATATGCCGGATTTTGGTATGAAGCGTGCTCCAAAGGTGCCGAAGAGTAACAACGGTGTTCCCATTCCAAGTCCCATCGCAAACAAAGCGCTGCCGCCTAATAAAATATCGCGCGTATATGCAATGTAAGTCAGTGCGCCAATTAGCGGTGCGCTAACACAAGGTGAAATAATTAATAATGATAAACATCCCATGGCAAATACGCCAAGTAACGTGCCGGCACCAAGTTTGTCATTAAATCTTGCGATACGTGATCGAATAAACTCTGGCATTTGAATATCGAAGCCGCCAAATAATGCAATGGCAAGTGCAATGAATAAAATACTAAATAATAAGATGGCAATCGGTGATTGCATAAATGCTTGAATGGTATGACCTATGAAGCCAGCGATCACTCCAACGATAGCGTAGGTTGTCGCAACACCCAGGATATAAGCGAGGGATAATATAAACGCTTTACCTGTGGTTAATTGTTTTTGACCTAAAATAATCGTTGATAGAATTGGAAGCATGGGTAATACGCACGGTGTGAAAGCGAGCAAAAATCCAAAGATAAAAAAACTTAATAAGCTAAAATAAAAGTGATGCTGCTGTAATAAGTTCACGATTTTTGATTCTTCTGGGGGTGCGCTAGTGGTGCTAGGAAGCAGGGCGGCTGGGGATAATTTTTGTGTTGCCATGTTAGGGTCTAGCGCGACGTATAAGTGTCGCGACATGGGCGGATAGCAAACACCTTGTTCAGAGCACCCTTGATAGGAAACTAGGATTTCTAGATATTTTTTTTCAACATGTTTTAGAGGGATGGCAATTTTGAGTTGGCCTGTAAATAGTTGCGTACGGCCAAGCGTGGGGTCGTCTTTGACGATGCCATCAGGCAAATAAAATTTGCCTAGGGTAACTTTGCTATTCGCCGTCGTTTTTATAGTGATTTGATCGCGATAGAGTTTATAACCCGGTGTGATATCCCAAACAATCTTGAGTGTTTTGCCTTTGATGATGGTCGCATCAAAATGAAACGCTTGTTGGGTAGGAATGAAAGTATTGCTCGTCGTGCTGAGTGGATTTTGAGCGAGGCAAAGGGGAGCCCAGCAAAGCATTAGCAGTAATGCAAAGAATTTTTTCATATTTAACTGTCCTTCGTTTCTATCTCTAGTCCACTTGAGTATAATAACCGTTTTGGAAGAGGCTCGCTATTCAATATGAGACCACGAAAAGCACAATTACCACCTAAGTTGCTCATTAGTGAGCTCATCGCCTTCATCATCGTCGGTTTTATCATTGGGTTTGGATGGGCAATATTGTTGGCAATCTTTACCTCAGTCATTGGGCTGTTGATGTTGCGTCGTCAAGCAAAGCTATTTATCCACCCCCCAGCAGATATGTTTGACATGATGAATCGCTCCATGGTGATGCTAAGCGGTATGTTATTGTTTATGCCTGGATTTATTACTGATTTTTTTGGATTGCTATGCCTGATTCCTCAAGTCAGAAAATTTATTTTGAGCAAGTTTCAGCCAAAACAAAAACCTTTCGATCCCCAAAGAGATGCTGCCAATTCTGGGCGTGTCATCGAGGGAGAGTTCTGGCGAGATGATAAGAAATCAGACGATGATCAGGGGTCTGGCCCTCAATCATAAATATTTTAAATTCGCCCCTTGACTTTTTTACGCCAAACCCTATATTTAGCACTCATGGCACAAGAGTGCTAGGTGCAATTTTCATATTAACAGGAGAAAATTTATGCCAGGTATCGATTTATTAGAAAATCGTCTTCTTGTTCTACCGGGCAAAGAAGACACCACCGCGGGTGGTATCGTTATCCCTACGTCAGCACAGCAAAAGTCTGACACAGGGGAAGTTAAAGCCGCTGGTCAAGGTAAGTTCAACGAAAAAGGTGAACGTCAGCCAATGTCAGTTAAAGTTGGTAACAAGGTGATTTACAGCAAATACGCTGGCACCGAAGTTAAATTAGACGGCGAAGATTACATCATCATTCGTGAAGAAGATGTAATGGGAATCCTTCAATAACAGTTAAGAGGAAAATATTATGACAGCAAAACAAGTGATTTTTGCGGAAAAGGCAAGACAACAACTGATTCAAGGTGTTGATATTCTTGCTGATGCCGTGCAAGTAACCATGGGCCCACGTGGTCGTAACGTTGTGCTAGACAAGTCTTTTGGTGCGCCAAACGTAACTAAAGATGGTGTTTCAGTCGCAAAAGAAATCGAGTTGGGCGACAAGTTCCAAAACATGGGCGCTCAAATGGTTAAAGAAGTGGCTTCGCAAACTTCTGATGAAGCGGGTGACGGTACTACCACAGCAACCGTATTAGCACGCGCTATCTTAAAAGAAGGTATGAAAGCAGTTGTGACCGGCATGAATCCTATGGATCTTAAGCGTGGTATTGATAAAGCGGTTAAAGCGAGTGTTGAGACATTAAAAGAAATGTCTGTGCCTTGTAATGACGACAAAGCGATCGCGCAAGTCGGTACCGTTTCTGCTAATGCTGATGAAAACATTGGTCGTATCATTGCCGACGCAATGGCTAAAGTTGGCAAAGAAGGTGTGATTACCGTTGAAGATGGTTCTGGCCTCGAAGACGAACTCGAAGTTGTTGAAGGTATGCAGTTTGATCGTGGTTACTTATCACCTTATTTCATTACCAATCAACAAAACATGTCTGCTGAATTGGATAACCCATATATTTTATTGGTTGACAAGAAAGTGTCTAACATTCGTGACATGTTGCCTGTCCTCGAAGCTGTTGCTAAAGCAGGTAGACCACTTGTTATCGTCGCTGAAGACGTTGAAGGCGAAGCGTTGGCGACATTGGTTGTTAACAACATTCGTGGCGTGATGAAAGTGGCTGCTGTTAAAGCGCCTGGCTTTGGTGATCGTCGTAAAGAAATGTTGCAAGATATCGCGATTCTTACGGGCGCTAACGTTGTATCTGAAGAAGTCGGCATGAGCTTAGAGCAAACATCAGTTGATGATTTAGGTACGGCAAAACGCGTTGTCATCACGAAAGATAACACGACAGTCATCGATGGCGCTGGTCAAAAAAGTGATATCGATAATCGTGTTGAACAAATTCGTGCGCAAATCAAAGAAACCTCTTCTGATTACGATCGCGAAAAACTTCAAGAACGTTTAGCAAAACTCGCAGGCGGTGTTGCCGTGATTAAAGTGGGTGCTGCAACAGAAATCGAAATGAAAGAGAAAAAAGCGCGAGTGGATGATGCATTACACGCGACGCGTGCTGCTGTTGAGGAAGGCGTTATTCCTGGCGGTGGTGTTGCATTAGTTCGCGCATGCGAAAACATCAAAAATCTTAAAGGTGATAATGATGCGCAACACGTAGGTATCGAAATCGTGCGTCGTGCGATGACAGTGCCTTTGCGTCAAATTTCTTCTAATGCTGGTGAAGAACCTTCAGTCATTGCAAATAAAGTGGCAGAAGGTAAAGGTAACTTTGGTTATAACGCTGCTACCGGTGAATTCGGTGATATGCTCGAAATGGGTATCCTGGATCCAACTAAAGTAACACGTACTGCATTACAAAATGCTGCTTCTGTTGCCGGTCTCATGATTACAACAGAATGCATGGTTACCGATGCACCTAAAGATGATAAAGACGCTGGTCCTGCCGACATGGGAGGAATGGGCGGAATGGGTGGCATGGGAGGCATGGGTGGAATGATGTAATTCTACCTGAGCAACCCAGTTACTCGAAAAACCCCTGCTTGTCAGGGGTTTTTTTATGGGCCTCGCGCGAAAAGCGCAGGACATAGGTTCGCGGATGCAACAGCCCATTTGCAGCAACCTCTCACGCTATTGTTCCAGATATTTTTTTAGAGTATACTCTAAAAAAATGTGACAATATTTAGAGTATATTCCAAATGAATCAATATGATTTTTTATATAAAAATTACACAAGACTGGTTGAGGGGGTAAAAGTCACGCACCATCGTTATTTATATCATACCTTTTCCTTGGAGCAGCGAATGACGGGCATTATTGGGCCGCGCGGTGTGGGTAAAACAACGATGATGTTGCAGTATATCAAAGAGCATTTGTATGAAGATGGAAAAGCGTTTTACTTTTCTGCTGATCATGTTTATTTTGATCGTTTGAAGTTGTTAGAGTTGGTGGATTATCTGCATACTGAAGAAGACATAGAATATATATTTATTGATGAGATACATAAATACAAGAATTGGAATCAGGAATTAAAAAATATTTATGATAGTTACCCTGATTTGAAACTTGTTTTTTCAGGGAGTTCGAGCATCGATCTTGTGTCTGAGAGTTATGATTTAACTCGTCGAGTTAAGCTTTATTATTTAAGAGGTTTGTCTTTTAGAGAGTATCTTTGTTTTTTACATAAAAAAGACTATAGCGTCATTAGTTATCATGATTTGATTTCGCGTCCTTCAAAATATAATGCCGTTATTGCTAAAATACCGAAATTACAAAGACTTTTTAAAGAATATTTAGCATATGGGTATTATCCTTTTGCTCTTGAGGGAAGGAGTGCTTATTATGAAAGAATCAGCCGCATTGTTGATAAAACGATATATGAAGATATCGCAAATTATTATAAATTAAAAACGGAAAATTTGTTTTTGTTTAAAAAGATATTAAATTTTTTATCTTCTATAGAGCCAGGAAAATTTTCGGTACATAATCTAGCTAAAAATTTATCTGTAGATGATAAAACGGCATTACATTATGTCACAATTTTATCGGACGCAGGTTTGGTGCGGTTTGTTTCTTCCGATGGTCAGGGGAATGTTTATTTAAGGAAGCCACAAAAAGTTTTTTTAGAAAATACAAATTTAGCCTATGCGTTGAGCGCGATTACAGGGATGCCTATTTCTAATGGAGCGATTCGTGAGTTGTTTTTTTTGCAGATGTTGAACAACGTAGATATTATTGTAACGTATAGCCAAGTGGGTGATTATAAAATTCAAGGTCAAGTCTTCGAGATTGGTGGTAAGCGTAAATCGCGCAAACAATTAAAGGGGGAGAAAGGTTGTGTGGTTAAGGATGACATTCTTTACGCTTCGGGCTCTGATATTCCACTGATATTTTTTGGATTTTTATATTGATGCCCATAATTGCTTGGGGAGTGTTGTAAGTTGGTTTCTTGAAGATCCTGCGGATAAACCTCAGGATGACAACACAGATTACAGCAGTCATTGAGTGCGAACGGTGGAAAGTGAAATCTCTAGGGGTGTGTGATAAGGTCGGTATTGAAAAATGAGTTCGGTATGATTGAGAGGCTGTGATGGATGTGACTGAAGATTCTGTGGCGCGTAATGTAACCAAAACGGCATTGAAGCTTGCCGTTTATAGCAGTTTAAGTGGATTGGCATTTTGGTTGGGTTCCACAATTGCTGAAAATAAAGAAAGTCCTGTCGAATCTATATCGGTCGGAGTGGCAGGGTTTCTGGTGTTTTATACCGTTCTATACGGTTGTTCTCGTTATTTATGCGGCATTAAAGAAGACAGTGCTGAGGATCAGTCCATAGCGCTTAATGAGTCTGGTTTTGAGCGCGTTCGCTTTCATGAAGATCGAAATACTCTCTGCGATCAGTTGGTTAATGTTCTAGGTGCTTGCGGATTGGTGGTGTATTTTTCTATGATGTCCGGTGCATTTGTTGGAATGCTGAACGCCGTTTTGGGCTATTATATCGTCAAGCCAATTTTCCCAGAAATAAAATTAAGTGATATGACTAACGCTGGATTTTTTGGCTATTTTGTACTTACTTTTCTGATAGGAGTGATAAAAGTTATCGCTAAAAAAATGCCAAGTTGTAACGAATACAAACTGCTGCCAACACGTGATCATGACGAGTATCAGGCCATTGATCAGGAAGATGATCAAGACTATCAAGGTGGCGAGCAGGAAGGTATGGTGCCTTTTTTGATAGAGTCGTATGAGGAGGATCGTGAAACAGTCAGTCTTATCTATGGCCAATCTAGAACAAGAGTAATAGCTTATTTCAATTGGTTGTTTGGCGGTGGTGACGGTTCTGGGCAGAATTCGGCTATTCGCCAGGCAGTGTATGATGGCCATCCTTCGAGTATGGATCTATAGGTTTAAAACTATTAATAGTGGTAAGCTTATCATTCACAACCCTCCTGGACTAGTTTTCCTGTCCTAAATTAGTTATGCTGAAATAAATGACACTATTTGATTTAATATTATGAAAAAAATATACATTTTATTGTTTAGCCTGAGTTTGTTTTTAGCTGCTTGTAGTTCAACAGCCGATGTTACCAATCATAATTCTAAGTTTGAAGCCGCAACAGGCGCGAGTGTTTTGGCTGCTGTCGGTGTGGGCGCAGGGATAGTTGCTGATGCCGACCCCTATGTGTCTGCAAGTCTTGGTGTTATTGGCGCGGGCTTGGGTTATTACCTCGGTTCACTAAAGCCACAGGCACGGTATATTTGGAAACACGGTGGGGAAGTCTATCAAGTGGGTGATTATGTTTTGATGGTATTGCCTATAGATAGCATTTTTGAGCCGGGTTCTGTGCAGCTAATTGCCCGTAACGTTAAAATGCTAGATGAGGCAGGAACAATTATTCGTATGTTTACCGATCAAACCGTTCTAGTAACGGTAAGCTCTGATGGTGTGGGTACGGATTTGTTTGAAGCAAAACTGTCTGATCAGCGAGCGCATGTGGTGACACATTATTTTAAATACCAGGCTTTGAAATTGCATCGCGGCCAACGTTTTTATGCAATGGGCTTAGGTGATACGGATCCCGTTTCGGATTTATATACATCACGTGGTATGATGCTGAATCGCCGCGTCGAAATTACTATTTTCCCGAATGGTAAGACGCCACCGGAGATTTTCAGGCATTTTGGACCAGAAAGGCTGGGTTAATTCATGAACATGATTCAATATATCGCTGTTGCAGCAATACCTATTTTGTTTGCCATAACCGTACACGAAGTCGCGCACGGTTATGTCGCTTCCAAGTTTGGCGATAACACAGCGAAGATGTTAGGACGATTAACGCTTAATCCTTTAAAGCACATCGATTTAGTCGGTACGGTTATCGTGCCGTTATTATTGTTATTTCTCGGTGGATTTATTTTTGGTTGGGCGAAACCTGTGCCCGTTGATCCACGCAATATGACGAATCCGAAAAAGAATATGATTTTGGTTGCTGCTGCTGGGCCTTTGGCTAATTTATTGATGGCGTTGATTTGGGCGGCTATTTTAAAAATAGCATTGTTGTTGAGTGGTATTGATCATTGGTTGGCAGTGCCTTTGGAGTATATGGGCAAAATAGGCATTCAGATCAATATTATTTTAATGGTATTAAACTTATTTCCCATTCCTCCTTTAGATGGCGGCCGAGTTTTGATGGGATTTTTGTCTCCTAAGGCTGCGCATAAGCTTGGTAAAATAGAGCCTTATGGCATCTTTATTGTATTGTTTTTGATTGTGTTTGGAGTTTTTCACGCGGTTTTGATGCCAATTCTTAATGCTTTTATTTCGCTTATGTCTTTGATTTTTAGCTACTAAGCTTCATCCCTGCTTCTTTTTTGACTTGAATTTAACCAGCTATTATTGTAATAATCAATAGTCATTACAATATGTTACAGACCGTTACACCCTTTTTCGTCTGATAACGATAAAATAAATTAAAACTAAAAAGGGACATTGGTATGCTACAACAAAGACGACATAGTTTTTCCGGCTACTCATCTTTTTATTATGATGAAGAAGCGCGGCGTCATGCTGAGAAATTAATTTTAGCTCAGGATGATGAAAATATTTATGATGACCTCGATGAAAAAGAGGACGGATCTCGTGATTCCCAAGAACATTTAGGTTATTCCCGCGAAGGCGAGAAACCAGTGCCTCAACGTAGCCAGTCATTTTCTGAGATAGTATTGGCAACGTCATTAGCAGAGTATCATTTGGAAGAACAAAAACAAAAACAAAATCTCTTTAAGCAACTTATCGATGGCCAAAACGAATTAACTAAAGAAAACTGGCATTTCCATTGTGATGAGCAGTTGAAAGAAGATCTTAAAAAAGACTTTGTTGTTTTTTTTGTCTCTCTAGCAACTAAATTCTATGGTCGTTGGGTGATGATCGAGCACATAGAGCAATCCGGCGGATTTAATTTAAGCCAATATCTTTGGTTGAACTTCATATGGGCAATTCCTGAAATCATGGCGATTTCAATGGTAGCACGTTTTTTCTTTGATATTGCAAATATTGCCTGGAGCGCTCGTGAAGCCTCAAGGGAAAATCAGACTTCTTTTTCAGAGGAGTTTAATAAACGTTTTTCTTGGAAGACGCAGGGCGCCAATATGGTTGAAACGGGTTTTAAATTCGGTACGGTTTATACAACATGGTCAGTCGCCATGGGCTTGTTGAAAGCCGTCGGATTTTTGGGTATGGGCGCTGCGTTGTGGCAAGTCGTTTTGGGTGTCATAGTGTTGGCAGTAGTAACTTCACTAGCATTTATGCTTGCGACTTGGATTGCAAATAAAGTCAAAGGAAAAGAAACAAAAAAAATGTCTGCGGCAACGCGAGGAGCAGCCGAAGGATTTATCTGGACTGCTGTGGAAGCTGCTGAACCTTGTAATACCGTTGGTGAAGCAGTTGATATCATGTCAGTGATGGCTGGCGTGTCTGGTGGTTTTGTTGGTGGCGGCTTGATGTATAGTTTTTACAGAGTTTTTAGAAATAATAGGAAAAGAGAAAAAACATATTTATGTGAAGAAAAACGAAACGACCTTGAAAAGTTAGTCGAAGATTTGGCCTTAGATGCGGATAAAACAGTCGAGGATAAATGTACCGCTATCGCTAACTTTATTGTTGAGAGCTTTTCGCAAGGATATTTCTTAGATAGTAATAATCAATCGATAGCATTTGACGACCCTGATGCGATTTACCATGCTAGGTATGTTTATAACAAAGCGATCAAGATGTTGAAGTTTAAGATGTTAGCCATATACCTTGATCAGTCTGCTGATGTCCAAGATAATTTTATAAGCACCACGCCTGGTAAGATGAAGTCAACAGTGGAAGAGGTTATTGACATTCCTCGAAAAAAAGATCGTTACGCTTTTACTATGACAAGTGAAACGCGTACGCGACATCAATTCTTTAATAAAATTAATCATGATAATCTTGGTGGCAATCATGATCTTAGGGTTCAAGTGGGCGTTGAATACAATGATGCGCTCGGGTGTATTAAGCATCCTGATGAGCCAGGGGGTCGACCAAGTGATACAGATCTGTTTAGTGAAGATAGTTTCTCTTCTGTTGTGTCTAGAGAAAATTCGTTGAGCCATTAATCCAATGTTTGCTTGTAACGTCTGATGGCAATCAGCAGTACAACAAGCATGAAAGCGAGTATTGGCCACATTGCAGGCCAAATCTCTACCCAGCCGTTGCCTTTTAACATGATGCCGCGCACGATAACTAAAAAATGTGTTAAAGGAAAAACATTTCCTAGATATTGTGCCCACATAGGCATTCCTCTGAAAGGAAACATGAAGCCTGATAATAGTAGCGATGGCAAGAAAAAGAAAATCGCCGATTGCATCGCTTGTAATTGGTTGGAGGCAAGGGTCGAGAAAGTGAGGCCTACTGCCAAGTTCGCTGCAATAAACGGCAGAGTGGCAGTCAGTAATGTAAGAACGCTCCCTTCAATCGGGACCTGAAATAAACCGTGGGCGGCTAGAAGGATAATGGTGACTTGAACATAACCGACGAGAATGAAAGGGATTAATTTGCCAAGCACAACTTCGATAGGTTGTATGGGAGTGGCGAGCAAACTCTCCATCGTGCCGCGTTCACGTTCGCGAGTCACGGCTAAAGAAGTGATAATCACCATTGTCATTGTTAACACAACACCGAGCAAGCCTGGTACGATGTTGTATTGTGTAATTTGTCCCGGGTTATATAAGGCGTGAATATTTAATGTGGCCGGCGGTGGAGCATACTGCAACGACGTTAACGGTCCGTTTAAGTCGCGATTGAATACGTTTTGTGTGAGTGTGTTAATAGCACTGGCGGCATTAGAGCTGGCGGCGGGATCTGTCCCATCAATTTCGAGCAATATTTGTGGGCGCTCACCGCGAACTAATTTGCGTGTAAAGTTTTGAGGAAAGTTTAATACAAAAGTCACGTCGCCACGTTTCAATAGTTTTTGGGCTTCTTTTTCTGAGCTGACAAAACGTGTGATTTCAAAGTAATCGCTGTTTTTCAGCCCCTCAATGTAAGTGCGAGTAAAGTTGCTATAATCGGCTGCGACGACAGCAGTTGGAAGATGTCTTGGGTTGGTGTTGATAGCGTAGCCGAATAAAATGAGCTGAATGAGAGGAATGCCCAACATCATCGCAAACGTCATTCTGTCACGACGCATTTGCACAAATTCTTTTGTGACCATCGCTAAAAGACGTTTGATAGAGAAATGTTTAATAAACTTCATTGTAATTAAAAGTTATCCTCAGTTTGACCGACTAAATTAATAAATACATCTTCGATGCTTGGTTCAATTTGTTTCCATTCAAAGGGTGATTTTTGAAAAGGTGATATTGCCATTTTCATTTTCTCAATGTCGTGTCCGCAGACGTGGAGGACTTCGCCGAACACAGCAACTTGTTCGATCTCCGGGATTTTTTTCAACTCGATGGCTAACTCTGAGATGCCTTCGCCCGCGACTTGCCATGTGAATAATCCAGCATCTCGAATCACTTCCGACATTTTACCTTCTGCTAATAAGTTACCGTATGCGATATATCCTAGTCGTGTGCAGCGCTCAGCTTCATCCATGTAGTGCGTGGTTACTAATGTCGTCACGCCTTCGTGTGATAAGTGATGAATGTTATCCCAAAAGTCGCGACGAGCTTTAGGGTCAACGCCGGCGGTAGGTTCATCAAGTAATAACAACTTCGGTTTGCGAAGTAAGCTACACGCGAGTGCTAAACGTTGCTTCCAACCCCCAGACATGCTGCCAGCTAATTGGTTTCGTCGTGAGCCAAACGCAAGCATATCTAGCGTTTCTTCAATGCGTCGCTTTTTGTCATCGAAATCATAAATATTTGCGATGAATTGCATATTTTCTTCAACTGTTAAATCTTCATAAAGACTGAATTTTTGAGTCATATAGCCAACGTGGGTTTTGATTTCGAGTGATTGAGTCAAGATGTCATATCCTAGGCAATGACCTTCGCCAGAATCGGGCGTTAATAATCCACATATCATCCGTAGTGTTGTGGTTTTTCCGCTGCCGTTGGGGCCCAGGAAGCCAAAAATTTCTCCGCGCTTTACTTTGAGGTTTACGTCGATCACAACGTGCTTATCGCCGAAATGTTTATTTAACTTGCTGACGTCGATGACGAGATCATTCATTGGTTAATGTCCACATCCACTGGTTGGCCCGGATGAAATTGTAATGCAATTTTAGGATCGATTTGTGCTTTCACCTCATAAACTAATTTGTATCGCATATCGTTGCTATAAATGACAGGTGGTGTGTATTCTGGTTCTGGAGAAATGTAACTAATCGTTGCAGTCGTTGGAATTTTGCAGCTGTCGCAACTAAATTTAATTTTCTGGCCAAGTTTGATCGTCGACAATTTCGGCTCAGGCACAAAAAATACGATGTGAATATTTTCTGGTGCGAGTAGCGAAGTAACTGGGCTGCCAAAAGGAACATACTCCCCCGGTAAGTAATATGTGTCAAACACGATGGCGTGTGCGAGGTGGGTGTGTTTGATTTTTTCGCTTTTGAGGTATTTTTGTTTTTCAACATTAATCTTTTCTGATTCGGTAGTATACGCTTGTGCGCGAATTTGATTCATGCGTTGACCGAGTTTTGCTAGACGTAAGCTAGCTTCGTTTTCTTTGAATTTAGCGCTACTGCTCTCATATAGAAATTTTGCTTGATCATAGTCTTCTTGCGAACCCACTTTTTGTAAAGATAGTTTTTTAAAACGTTCGCTTTGTTTTTTGTAAAAAGTGGCAGCTGCTCTAGTAGCTTCCATCTGTGCTTTGATCTGATCGAGTTCATCAGGACGCGCGCCGAGCGTGATATCCATAAGTGTGGCAGCAGCGCTTTTTTTCTTGGCTTTCGCTATGCCAACATCGTAGATTTGTGGGCGCAAATCTAATTTAAATAACAAATGACCTTTGTTAACGATTTCGCCTCGATGGATGTTCAAGGTTTCCAGAGTTCCGGATTCTTCGGAGGATACATAGACCAGCTCTCCTTCAACGTAGCCTTGCATCACATCATTCTTGTGTGATGAGCAGCCGCTGAGTAGACTAAGTGCAATGCCTAAGATGATAACGATGAAAAAGCGGTAAAACATGAACATCCCTATTGATATTCTTTTATTGTAAGGCAATTAGGAAGCCTGAGTCCAGGCAGGTATAGCTTGCCCGTTGAATAATATTTTTGCTTGATCTAATACAGCTTTTGAATGCAAAGCCTCGCAGAGTGGATGTACCCAAGGTTTGCCGATATCACCTTGGCGTACGACTAAAACGTTGGCATATGGCGAATCTGTATTTTCAACGGCTAAAGCATCGCGCGAAGGCATCAATCCTGCAGGGATGGCGTAATTCGTGTTAATGGTGGCGAGAGCGACATCGTGATAGGCGCGTGTAATGTCAGCGGCGTCTAATTCTTTAAATTGAAGATGTTTATTATTTTGAGTGATGTCATTTGGTGTGGCTTCGGAGCCAGATGCAGGATTGATGCGAATTAAACCGGCATGCTGTAATAGCAATAATGCCCGTCCTTCGTTGGTAGGGTCGTTGGGGATGGCAACAATCGCATTGTCTGGGAGCTCATCCAGCGTTTTATATTTTGCAGAATACAGACCCATAGGATAAATAAACGTTTTGCAAGCGATGGCTAAATTGTATCCGTGCTGTTTGATTTGAGTTTCCAGATAAGCGCGATGTTGAAACATGTTGGCATTGATGCTGCCGTCGTTTAATGCCGTGTTTGGTTGTAAGTAATCGCTAAAGGTAATGATTTTTATTTGCAATTGATCGTTTTGTTTGGCGACTTGTATTGCAGTGCGCATTAAATCGGTCTCAGGGCCATCGATGGTGCCCACTTTAATATCACCTTTAGAGGAGTGGCAGGCGGTAATGAAAATTGACAAACCTATAATAAATAAAAAGCGTTTCATATTGACAAACCTATAATAAATAAAAAGCGTTTCATGAAGTTCTCCTTGTGAGTCTTTTGACGAAGCCGTCACCTATCCATTGTACAACTTGGACCATTAGGACAAGAATCACAATTGTTTCAAGCATAACAGCGATGTCAAAGCGTTGATAACCATAGCGAATGGCTAGGTCGCCAAGCCCGCCGCCACCGACAGTGCCAGCCATGGCGGAGTAGCCAATCAAAGCAATGATGGTGATGACGATCGCGTTGATGATGCCTGGTAATGCTTCGGGCAGTAAGACTTTTAAGATGATTTGCCATGTGTTTGCACCCATGGCAACGGCTGCTTCGACTAATCCTTTGTGAATTTCGAGTAAGGCATTCTCAAACAGTCGTGCAATAAAAGGAATAGCTGCTAATGTGAGTGGTACTGTTGCAGCAGCACTTCCTATTGATGTGCCTATAATCAATCTTGTGAATGGAATCACAGCAATCATTAAGATAATAAAAGGAATAGAGCGTCCAATGTTGACGATCAAGCCTAGTGTTTGATGGATGGTTTTTTGTTCTGCCAAATGATTTTTGCGTGTTAAATATAAGATAACACCTAGTGGCAATCCGAATAGCGTCGCAAAAAGTGTCGCGACGCCTACCATCATGAGGGTTTCGAGTGTTGCGTTAATTAATTGCCATAACATTTCTTGGGACATAACCTAATACCTCAACGTTAACGTGTTGTTCTTTTAAAAATGTAATGCATTCATCTAAACGAGAGTGCTCGATATTTACTGTGACCGTCATCACGCCAACGGCATGGTGTTTGATGTGTTCGATGTTCGCCTGGATGATGTTGACATCGAAGTTGAATTTACGCACCCACTGTGAAATCACTGGGTCGGCTGCAGAACCGTCTAAAAAGCATAAGCGTAGCATCGGCAAGCTGTCGTTGAAGGGTCTTTGCGATAGATTGGCTTGTATCGCAGAGGGTAATGCTTGCTTAATTGTGCTGTGAATTAGGTTTTTAGCCAAGTCTGTTTTGGGGTTTGAAAAAAGTTTCTCGACGTCATTTTCTTCAATAATACTACCATGATCGATTACTGCTACACGATCACAAATTGCTTTAATCACTTCCATTTCGTGAGTGATGAGTACGATGGTGACATTGAGCTGGTTTCGTATTTTATTGAGCAAGGCTAAAATGTTTTTCGTGGATTCTGGGTCGAGCGCGGAGGTTGCTTCGTCGCACAGTAAAACGTGACAATCGTTTGCCAAGGCGCGGGCGATAGCAACGCGTTGTTTTTGTCCGCCGCTTAATTGGTTAGGATGGTGCTGTGCTTTGTTTTCTAGGTTAACGAGCTGAAGTAGCTCTTTGACTCTAGATTGAATATGAGGTTTAGGTTTTTTCGCAATAACCAAGGGAAGCGCAATATTATCGAAAACAGTGCGTGAAGAGAGAAGGTTGAAGTGCTGGAAGATCATGCCGATTTTGCTGCGCGCGTGACGTAGTTGCGAAGGCGACATATCCGTCAGCGTTTGGTTTTCGATGATAACTGTGCCTGTGTCTGGTTTTTCGAGAAGGTTGATGCACCGCAGTAATGTGCTTTTGCCCGCGCCACTCATGCCAATGATGCCATAGACTTCGTTTGGACGGATGCTCAACGATACGTTATTAAGCGCAGTCACAGTGTCTGACTTGTGAGGGTATGTTTTTGTGATATGGTTTAATTCAATCATGGCTTGTTTAGTCTTTCTCCTTCGAGGAATTCTATTGTAGGGAACTTTAATGTATTATAAAAGAAATAAAGGAGAAGGATATGGCTCACTGGCGTGACTCGGCACGATCTGCGCGGTTTTTTATCATCGATTATCGAGCAGCGTTCCCATTGCTATTGTTCTTGCTTCATATCCGATTTTGGACTTTTTTCCTTGCAGTGGGCGTTGTAATTTGTCTCTATGCTTTGGAGTGGTATGGATTTACCGTTCCGATATTCTTTCGTCTCTTCCGTGCTTGGTTGGCGGGGCCACACAAACAGTCCCAACCTTGGTGGAGGAAGTGATGTCTCAAGAACTCGTTCGTGATCTTATTAAAATTGCTAAGTTTATGGGCGGCAAGTTTACATTAAATAATAGCCCTGTGAGTATGGAAGAGGTTTTTTCCGATACTGGCTTATTGCCAGCGCTTGCGCGTCGCGCAGACCAGTTATCGTCGTTATGTTTGGGTTACGGTATAGGCGTGACTTTCGAGGATGCCGATGGTGCGAAATTGGGCACGAAGGTCAAATTTGACGGCGTGACTCCCAATAGCTTGCGATATCTGATGATTATCGATGTCTTAAATGAGATCATGAGGAATAAAGACGCATCTGGTGTGACTGCGCTTGACGAGTTAATGTACGATTAATCTCACAAGAAACCTTAAGAAAAGCTTAAAAATCGCTGGCTTTTTGCTCATAAGCCGTGTTATAATGTACGTAATAATGATAAAGGGGGTGTGGAATTTAGATTCCACGACTATAACAAAAACAATGAGTTAGGCACGGAGGTCTCTCAGCGAATTATGAGAGGAGCGCCGTTATGGCCACAAGTGAGCACAAAACAACAATAAGTGATTCTACTTTTTCTTTTGGAAGTGCTGCCGCTCGTCCCGAGCATACTGCAACATCTGAACTGTATGATAAAGCGCTTTTAAGCCTGAATGACATTGAGAAAGGCGCGCATAATGTCTTTAGGTTTTTAAAAGAAAGTGCTAAAGAACCGCAAGGGGATAAGCCTCTTTTTCAACAGCAAGCTTTGGATGAGAGCCAAGAAGCCTATTTTAAAGAAGTGGTTGAAGCGTTTCGTGACGCGAAAGAAAATATTCAGTCACAACAAAACGATTATTTTGTCCGTAGGGATCAAAACCCTGGAAATAGCATCACTTAATAGCCTTGCATCCATTTCATTTGATCGTTAATCTAGACGTACTTGAGATAACAGGGAATGTCCAGTGGTGGAAGATTCTGATAAGAACGTTAATAAAAAACTTATTAGCACGGTACAAGAGCTTATCGATAAAGATCAAGCCCTCCGAGAAAAGTATAGCGTTGGTGAACGTTTTCAAATGATAGGCCGTCGTTTAAGAGGGTTATTAAAATATCTCAAAGAAAATGCCGATGTCGGAGAGGGGAGCGAAGCCGTTTTAGATCAGACGTCACAAGGCTTGGCTGAAGATGAGGCGCATGTGTATTTGCACTTATTCAATGCTCAGGGGCGCGATTTGAAGCGTTGGCCCATGATGATCACTCAAAATAAATTATCTGAATATGGGTTTAACCGCCCCATTTATAGTTCGCTCGAACATGTACGTGCACTGCTAAAATCAAAATCTAGTTTAGAAGAGAATGCTTATCTCGTTATTAAAATTAAAAAGTCGGATATCGAGCAAGATGCTGAAAACACTTTGTATCGTGATGCATTAGATCATCCATTACTCAAGCTCAAAGAGGGTACTTTAAAAATGGAAAACATTGAGACTTTTGTTCATATGGAACATGAATACGAGTTTAATGCTCAGGGGCAGTTGAGTTTGAAACATAGTTAAAAAGTTGTGTCTGTGGTGCGGTTGTTTTTACCCTAGCCTCTTCCTTAAATGTAGGGTGGATTAGGCGCTTTGGCGCCGTAATCCACCGAGCGCGCCGAAGGCGCACATTAAATGTCAGCATCAGAGGCAGCAACGCCGCCTCTGATGCTGGCTTGGTGGATTACGACCTTCGGTCTAATCCACCCTACATAAGAGCCGTCATTCCCGCATCCAGTGGTTTTGAATAATGTTGGATCCTCCGCCTTCGCGAAGGATGACGAGAATATTATGAAGGTATTGCGAACTGGGTTTTTACGGGTCCCGCGGATAAACCGCGGGACGTAGGCTTTAGCATGCAACAGCCCCAATCAACGATTCCAAATCTTTGTCATAGTAATATAAATATCTTCTAGCCGTTCATTTTCTTCCGTTTGTTCTGTTTGTACATCGACGCCTGAAACGTCACTGCCTTGTGCGGAATGGCCATCCTTGCCATAAAATTGTGATTTGATCGTTTTAGCCATTCCTTCAGAAGGACCGCGGGTCATTAAATTGCGTGCAGCAATGCCTGCCATAGAAGCATTGGGTAGATTGACTTGGTGGAACATCGATTGTTGTTGTGTATATCGTGATTGTTGCTGGGTTTGTGCAGTTTGTTTCTGTGATGTTGTTATGGTTTGTGTTGCTTTCGCATTCTGTTGTTGTGTGGTGGCCTGTGTTTTTGTTGCCGTTTCTTTTGACTCTGGCTTTTCTACAGTAAATGTGACGCGCCTTTTGCTTTCTTCTGCGGTTGCCTGCGGCTTTGCACCTTCTTTTTTTTCTTTGGCACCGAAGACAGATTCTAGAAATTTACCAACTATCCCTGCTTCTTTAATATTTTCTTCGCTTGAGTCAACCTTACTTTCACCCGAATAACTATGTGCCTCTTCGGCAGCTTCTTTTTCGAGACGCTCAACTTCTTTGTCTTTATCTGTTTCTAAGTGTTCGCGAATTTTTTCTTCATCGAGTAATCCTTCCGGTTCGCCACCATGTTTTTTTCTGAGTTTTTCGCGTTGGCGCTGAATCTTTAGTAGTTTCGCATCCATTTCTTGCTTTTGAGCAAGCCTCTCTTGTTCGCGATAAAAGCTTGCTTTCTCTTCCGCGCCAATGCCATGTAACAATTGTTTAGTTTTACCACGGTCTTCTGGATCCCAGCCGCTGACTTTTTTTTCGCTGAGGTCAAACTCATGGGAGAGTCCTTCTAATATTTTAGCGAAGGTGTTTTTTTTCTCTTCGGGTGTCATTTCGCCTTCATCACGACACGCACGACAAACTGACCCCAGGCGTGTGCCCGCCGCGGTGATGATGCTTAAGTAGTCTGTGATGGGTTTGTCGAGACCACAGAGGCTGCATTTTTTTGTTTCGGATTGTTGCTTATCCATTAAGCCCTCTGTTTTTTTTGTAAAGTGCTGGATTTTGGCGTCTTAGGTATAAAATCCGTTTATCGATTGCCGGCCGTTATCTCGAAAAATCAAATAATTGACATTTTTGGCAATTGAGTCTATACTGATATTCTACAATAAATTTAAAAAGCCCACAAATTCTGGTATGCTTACCGGTAGCCATGTAAGTGGTAGGAAAAAATAAAATGATAGGATCTAAAATTATGGAAACAACAACGGAAACTAAAATAAAAAGGGAGAAAAAAATGGCAAAAGGACTATCTCTACAAGAACCATTTCTTAACTTGTTGAGGAAAGAAAAAGTTCCAGTCGCAATTTACCTCGTCAATGGTATCAAACTGCAGGGTGAAGTAGACTCTTTTGATCAATATGTCATTATGTTAAAAAATAGCATTAGCCAAATGGTTTATAAGCATGCTATCTCAACCATTGTACCTTCGAAAGCAATGCCTTCGATTACATTGGATGAAGAACATGCGAATGCTGCATAAATGATTATTTGACGCGCGCTGCTATGCCCGAACAAGGTGTTTTAGTTCAAGTTAACTTTTCTTCTACGCATTTCGAAAACTATAGTATAGAAGAGTTAGAGTTATTAATTCGCTCTGCGGGCGCAGTGCCAGTCTCTACCCTGATATTTAATCACCCCAAGCCGCAAGCACGTTTTTTTGTGGGCAAAGGGAATGTTGAGCGTATTGCTGCCGACGTTCAAGCGAGTCAGGCAGATTTTGTCGTTTTTAATAATGAGCTCTCACCTGGTCAGCAGCGTAATTTGGAAAACGAATTAAAGTGTCGCGTCTATGATCGTACCGAAATTATTTTGGATATTTTTGCCCAGCGCGCACGTACCTATGAAGGGAAATTGCAAGTCGAGCTTGCACAGTTGCAACGTTTATCTACACGTTTGATTCGCGGCTGGACTCACCTTGAGCGTCAAAAAGGGGGTATTGGACTCCGGGGCCCAGGGGAAACGCAGCTAGAAACTGACCGGCGATTGATTCGTGAGCGCATCAAGACGATTAAAAAACGTTTGGAGAAGGTTGAACGGCAACGCCAGCAAGGCCGTAGCAAGCGTTTGAAGTCGCATACCCCTACGATTGCTTTTGTGGGGTATACCAATGTTGGTAAATCAAGCTTATTCAATTTGCTGAGTAAAGGAGAGGCGTATGTGGCAGATCAGTTGTTTGCAACGCTGGATCCTTTGATGCGACGGATTCATCTGGACGAGTGGGGTGCAGTAGTGCTTGCTGACACGGTGGGATTTATTCGAGGGCTGCCACATCAATTAGTTGAAGCATTCAAAGCAACGTTAGAAGAGATGACACAGGCAAACTTATTATTACATGTTGTTGACGCCCATGAGGATAAGCGTAAATTGCATATGCAGAAAGTGGATGAGGTGCTCGCTGAGATGGGTGCCGAGCAATTACCGAAGCTTATTGTCTACAATAAAATCGATTTGCTCGGTGACGCGCATGCTATCCCACGTATCGATCGAGACCAATCTGGCCGCCCATATCGCGTGTGGATTTCGGTTGAGAAGAAGCAAGGGATGGCTGAGTTGAAAGAGGCCATAGTAGATTTGCTAAATTGGATGAGCACGGATAGAATTAATGTATACGAGTAGTTGCTCGCGTTGTTAATGAGGAATTTAGTTAGATGTCTTGGAATGAACCCAACGATAACAATCGTGACCCATGGGGTGGTCAAAAACCCAAACAATCTCCACCCGATTTAGACAAGATGATTCAAAATTTAGTCAAAAAATTTCGACAAGCATTCAAGTCCAGATCTTCCGGTTTTCAATCTAACGGTAGTGGTCAAGGGCAATCTGGCGATGATTTGCCGCCCAGTTCGATTGTCATGGCGGCAATCAGCTTTTTTGCGATCATTATTTTAGTCTTATGGGCTGCTGTAGGTATTTTTATTGTTGCACCAGCCGATCAAGCCGTTGTCTTACGCTTTGGTAAATATGTCGAAACGGTTGGTCCTGGGCCACATTGGATTCCTCCATTAATAGATACCTATTATAAGGTAAATGTTCAGCGTGTTAGCTCTTTTCAATTTAAAGCAGATATTTTAACGAAATCTTCAGGTGAGAGTGATAAACCAGAACAAGTGATTAAAGTGTCCGAAGTGACGGGGACAGAATCGGTTACCAAGGTCGCGGACGATACGGATAAAAACGTCGTTTATATTGAGTTAAGCGTGCAATATCGTATTGCAGATCCTAAGCTTTATCTCTTCAATATTGTGAATGCGAATACAACTTTAGAAGATGTTTCTAAGAGTGTGTTGTCACAAGTTGTGGGCACCATGAAATTGAGCGATGTGTTGACGACGGGTCGTGATGAATTAGCCATGGATGTTAGCAAGATGACGCAAGCGCTCATGGATCAATATGGTGCCGGAATAGAAATTGTTGCTGCCAACGTACGTAAAGCGCAAGCGCCTGAAGAAGTTGCAGATGCATTTTTAGATGTTGTACAAGCGGGTCAAGATGAACAACGGTATATTCAACAAGCGCAAGCTTATGCGAGTAAGGTTGTGCCTATTGCTGAAGGTGCCGCAAAACGTATCTTGGCGGATGCTGAAGGGTATCGTCAACGCGTGATATTAACCGCACAAGGAGATATCGCAAGTTATAATGCATTATTAAGTGTATACAAATCTGCACCATCGGTGACAAAAGAACGTTTATACCTCGATACCATGCAAACCATTTTAGAGCATACGAGTAAATTGTTGGTGGATGTAAACAACAGTAATAACCTATTGTATTTGCCTATCGATAAGATCATGAAACCAATGCGATCAAGTGGGGCATCTGAAAAAACCGACCAAGCGCCTGGGGAGCAAGTTGCTTCTGCTGATGAGGCTGCGCAAACGTCATCTTCGTCACAAGACTTGTATCAGTCAATGTATCGTGGCGACAGTTACGAGGGTAGACCATGAAGTTCTTGAGAATATTTGGCATTCCATTATTGATTGTTTTTTTAATTGTTTTGTTCACGAGTGTGTATATTGTTCGTGAAGGACAAAGTGCAATTGTGTTATTTTTAGGGAAAATTTCGACAGATTCACAAGGCGTAGAAAAAATAGAAGGCCCAGGGTTGCATTTTAAAGTCCCTGTCTTAAGTGTTGTGAGAAAGATGGATACGCGTGTCCAAGGGTTCACATCAGAACCATTCTCATCGCTTACTTCAAAGCAAACATTTTTAGAAGTCGATTACTATGTGAAGTGGCGTATAAAAAATTTAGCACTTTACTATACGCGTACTGGTGGTCGTTCTAGCCATGCAGAATCTTTGATGGAGCCAAAGATCAACGATATTATTCGCGCCCTGTTTGGTAAGCATACCAGCGATCAAATCATTTCAACACAACGTACTGACATCATGGAAGAAGTGAAAGAGCGAGCGGCTCAATTAATTCTCGAAGACTATGGTATTGAGGTTTTGGATGTACGTTTGGAAGTTGTCAGATTGCCTAAGCGAGTCATGCAATCAGTGTTTAAGCGTATGGCATCGGAAAGAAAGCAATTTGCAAATAACAAGCGTGCTGAAGGTTTGAAAGTTTCCGAAGGCATTAAGTCGCTTGCCGATCAAAAAACTGTTGTCATCAAGGCGACTGCGAAACAACAAGCGGCGGACGTTAAAGCGCGCGGTGATCGTGAAGCAGCAAAAATTTACGCGAATGCTTATGGTAAAGACCCTAGCTTTTACGCTTTCTATAGAAGTTTGCAGGCATATCAGTCTTCTTTCAAAAGTAAGAATGATATTCTGGTCTTGAAGCCTGAAGGGCAATTCTTTGAGTACTTTAATAAGCTCCAGAAAAATAAGTAGGTAATATATGTGGGATATTCTTTTTTCAGCTATCGCGCTTGTGCTCGTCATTGAGGGCATGTTACCTTTTTTATCGCCAATAGCGTGGCGCAACCTTGTGTTAAGGCTGAGTAGACAGACCGATAAGTCCATACGTATTTCTGGTCTTGTTTGTATGTTGGTTGGCGTTGTTATTCTTTATATTATTCATCATTAACAACAACAATAAATGGTAGGGCATTCATGAATAAAAACATCATCATTCTAGGCAGTCAGTGGGGAGATGAGGGAAAAGGCAAACTCATCGATTGGTTGACTGAAAATGTTTCTGCAGTCGTTCGATTCCAAGGAGGTCATAATGCGGGACATACGCTCGTAGTTAATGGCGAAAAAACAATTCTGCGACTGATTCCTTCAGGCGTGTTGAGGCCGCATGTGCAGTGTTTAATTGGCAATGGCGTTGTGGTTTCGTTGCCGGCACTATTAGAAGAAATTGCTGAGTTGGAAAGTCGCCAAGTGCCAGTGATGCAGCAATTAAAAGTTAGCGCTGCTTGTGCGCTTATATTGCCACATCATATTGCTTTGGATGAGGCGCGTGAAGAGGCTTTGGGCGACAAAAAAATTGGAACGACAAAGCGAGGTATCGGTCCAGCATACGAAGATAAAATTGCTCGTCGTGCGCTTCGTTTTGGTGATTTACGGTTTCCTGATCGCGTAAAAGCAAAGTTAGAGCCGCTCGTGGATTATCATAATTTTGTTCTAAAAAATTATTTCAAGAAAGATTCGATTGAATTTCAACAAACCTATGATGACTTGTTAGCAATGGCTGAAAAGGTCATTCCATTAACTGCTGACGTGAGTGAGATACTCACATCGTTAAATGCTAAAGGTGAGAAAGTTTTATTTGAAGGTGCGCAAGGAACGTTGTTGGATATTGATCATGGGACATATCCATTTGTGACCTCCTCTAATACGACTGCCGGTGCGGCTGCGGTTGGCGCAGGTTTTGGGCCGTGTTACTTCGACTATGTATTAGGCATTACAAAAGCATATACAACGCGTGTAGGTTCGGGCCCGTTTCCAACAGAGTTAACCGATGAGATTCATATGCGATTAGCAGAACGTGGCGATGAGTTTGGTAGTGTGACAGGGCGTCCGCGTCGATGCGGATGGTTTGATGCTGTAGCATTACGTCGTTCGGCAATCATCAATAGTTTGACAGGGGTATGTATTACTAAATTAGATGTTTTAGATGGTTTGAAAGAAATTAAGATTTGTATTGGATATGACTATGATGGTGCGCGCTTGGAAACTGCGCCTGTCGATGCAGCTGTGTTGAGTCAGTGCGAACCTGTTTATGAAACATTGCCGGGCTGGGATGAAACGACTTTTGGTTTGCAAGACTATGATGCGTTACCGAAGAATGCGCAAAATTATTTGAAACGTATCGAAGAATTAATAAACGTGCCGATTGGGATGATTTCCACAGGCCCAGATCGCAACCAAACGATATTGTTACGCGATATTTTTGATGACGCCATATAAGTAGTTGGAGTTTTTTAATTACTTAATACTGGATTAAAAGCGTGAAAAAGTCAGCCGCGAGATGGCAAGCTTTGAGTAAATGTTTTGTGCAAAATTGCCTAAGGATGAATGTTTCTTTGGGTAGGATGAGTTTATTATGCCGGAATGGTGGAACTGGTAGACACGCAAGCTTCAGATGCTTGTGGGGGAAACTCCGTGGAGGTTCGAGTCCTCTTTCCGGCAGTATTAATATAAAACCGCAGTAATTTAAGTGACTGAATCAACAACTCAAACAACACCTCTTCAAAATATTCCCTGCACAACGTTGAAGGGGGTGGGCCCTAAATTGTCTGAACAATTAGAAAAGCTCAACATTCACTCCGTGCAGGATATACTATTTCATTTGCCACTACGTTATGAAGATCGTACACGCGTTATGCCAATTATGCGTGCCCCCATGGGCGGTCGTGTCGTTATTGAAGGCGTTATTGATTTTGTCGATATCATGATACGTAAGCGTCGACAATTAATTGTTCGTTTGTGCGACCATTCGGGTGGAATCACCTTGCGTTTTTTTCATTTCAGCCAATATCAAAAAGAGCGATTACACGTTGGTGATCGGCTTGTTTGTTTCGGTGAGATGCGCATGGGATATTATGGCCGTGAAATGATTCATCCTGAATATCGACACGTCGGCGAGAGCCAGACTGTAAAGCTTAGTGATAGTTTAACGCCAGTGTATCCCTCGACAGCAGGTATGCAGCAACGTACTTGGTTGCAACTCACAGAACAAGCAATAGCGTTTGTTAAAAATGATGATGTGTTAGAAGAACTATTGCCTAAGTCTGTTCGTGAAGATGCTGCTGTTAGTTTAAAAGAAGCATTGTGCTATGTGCATCGTCCGCCACCAGATGCTGATGTGGTTAAGCTTTCTGAAGGCACGCATGAGGTGCAACAGCGTTTGATTTTTGAAGAGTTAGTCGCGCATCGTTTGGCGATGTTACGATTACGAAAATCAATGCAAAATCATCGAGCAATTTCACTTCCTTTGTGTGATGAGCTCGCGCAAGCTTTTCTTGAAGCGCTTCCATTTTCTCCGACTGCTGCGCAGTCACGTGTTTGTGATGAAATTAAAAATGATTTGGTAAAACCTTATCCTATGCTGCGCTTGTTGCAAGGAGATGTGGGCTCTGGAAAAACATTTGTTGCTGCCATGGCCGTCTTGCAGGCAATAGGCAATCGCTCGCAAGCTGCGGTGATGGCGCCAACAGAGTTATTAGCAGAACAACACTTTCAAACCTTTCAATCTTGGTTTGAGCCCTTGGGCTTCAAAACAGTATTATTGGTGAGTGGGTTAAAAGCAAAAGAGCGTAAGGCTGCATTGGGTGCTATAGAAAATGGTGGTGTCGATGTGATTATTGGTACCCATGCCCTGTTTCAAAAAGAAGTGGTTTTTCATTCTTTAGGTTTGGTGATTATCGATGAGCAACATCGTTTCGGTGTACATCAGCGCTTGGCTTTGCGCGAGAAAGGCAGTTTTGATGATATTTTTCCGCATCAATTAATTATGACGGCGACACCGATACCTAGAACATTGGCAATGAGTTTTTATGCCGACTTAGATTGTTCGGTAATTGACGAATTACCACCAGGTAGGCAGCCTGTAAAAACTATTGCTATCCCTAATGAAAAGCGTAGAGATGTGGTGGCGCGTATCAGTGAAGTTTGTCAGCAGGGGCGACAAGTGTATTGGGTGTGTCCGTTGATCGAAGAATCGGAAGTGCTGCAATGTCAAGCTGCTGAGGAGAGCGCTAAAGTATTACAGAAGGTTTTGCCAGGTTTGTCTGTTGGCTTAGTGCATGGAAGGTTAAAGCCACAAGAAAAAAATACAATCATGCAACGTTTCAAAGCCAACGAGATCGATGTTTTAGTTGCGACTACAGTTATTGAAGTGGGGGTGGACGTCCCGAATGCGAGTTTGATGGTGATCGAAAACGCAGAGCGTTTAGGGTTGGCGCAGCTGCATCAATTGCGTGGTCGAGTAGGGCGTGGATCAGATAAAAGTTTTTGTGTTTTGTTGTACCAAGCGCCGCTGTCGTACTTCGCGAAGTCGCGACTATCGATCATGCGTGAGACGAACGATGGTTTTAAAGTTGCTGAACGGGATTTGGAGCTGCGCGGGCCGGGTGAAGTTTTAGGAACGCGCCAGACAGGCGCTTTAATGCTAAAAATTGCTGATGTGATGCGAGATAAAGCGTTGTTGCCCGAAGTCCAAAAAGCCGCTGATGATATTATCGCTAATCATTCTGGCCGCATTGCGCCATTAATTTCACGTTGGGTAGGAGAGCGTGAGCAGTTTGGGAAGGTTTGAATATCATCAAAAGATATCATCCTCTCTCATTTCCTCATCCCCTTCTTATTTCCGGGCCTCTCTTCGTCATTCCTGAGCTCCTTCGTCGTTCCTTCGTTCCCGCGTAGGCGGGAATCCAGGAATTTTCAAATTTGGGGCTGTTGCATTCTGCCACTGTCATCCCGCGGTTCATCCGCGGGATCTCTATAAATCAACAACCTATGATTGCTGATTTATAGTTAAACGCCAGTTTGCAACACTCCAAACTTGGAAAAAATCAAAAAAATATATATAATTACATTGGAAAAAATCAAAATATGAGTTAAAATATAGTTGGAAAAAATCATTAATTAGTAACTTGTTGATATGAAAAGAGATATTTTTAAAGATCTAGAGCATTGGGCAAGAAGTGAAATTAGAGTGCCTTTGGTCATTAAGGGCGCGCGTCAAGTAGGAAAATCATGGTGCGTAAGAGAGTTTGGTAAGACATTCGAGAATTTTGTCGAGATTAACTTTGAAAAACATAAAGAACTCAAAAGCGCATTCTGTGGTGATGTTGATGTTCAAGCATTATTGCAGAAATTAAGTCTCTATAAAAATATTCCCATTATTCCTGGAAAGACGTTGTTGTTTTTTGATGAAATACAGGAATGTCCAGAGGCTATATTGTACTTGCGTTATTTTAAAGAAGATAAGCCTGATTTACATATCATTGCTGCTGGTTCGTTAATCGAGTTTGCGCTTGAAAAAGTTGGCATGCCGGTAGGTCGAGTAGATTATTTATATTTAACGCCGCTGTCATTTGGAGAGTTTTTATCAGCGGCTGGCCGGGAAGATTTGCGAAAACAGTCATTGAATAGTGAAAATAACTCAGTGCTTGATCAGTTGCTAAAGGAGTATCTGCGTAATTATTTTTGGTTAGGTGGGATGCCTGAGGTTGTGGATACTTGGATAAAACACCAGAATATTGAGCAGTGTCAACAAATTCAAGATAGAATAATTGCCGCTTATGAAGATGATTTTCCAAAATATGCTAAGCGCAATCAGATAGAACATGTAGAAAAACTATTTAATAATATTCCTATACAACTGGGGAATAAGTTTGTTTATACGAGAGTAGATGATTCAATTCGTTCGGCTAATCTGAAGTCTGCTTTATGCTTGTTGGAACGTGCTGGAATTGCGCATGTATCATACTATTCATCGAGTCAGCATGTGCCACTTAAAGCGAGAAAGAACGAAAAATTTTTTAAGGTGTTTTTTCTTGATGTTGGTTTAACTCAGAGAATGCTAGGCATGCTTCATCAAAGCTGGATTATTCAATCGATCAAAGTTGAAAACCTAGGTGGTTTGGCGGAGCAGTTTGTCGCTCAGGAGCTGGTTTCCTATGGGAGTAAAAAAACAAAAAAAGAATTGTTTTATTGGTTGCGAGAAAGCAAAAACGCGAAGGCAGAAATTGATTTTTTGGTTGAAAAAGGAAGTGATATTTTTCCAATAGAAGTGAAATCAGGAAAAACTGGCAGGTTGAAAAGCTTGCAATATTACCTCAATACACATCCAGATGTTCGGTTTGGTGTGAAAATTTCAGAAAATCCGTATTATGAAACTGATCGTATTCTAGAAATTCCTTTATATAGTATTGAAGCTTGGTTGACGAGTTAAACCTTCCACTCCTGCGTCCATTGCAGTGCCTCATCTGGCGCCATAGGTTTTGCGATAAAATAGCCTTGCACAACATCGACACCAACGCTTTCAACAAGGTCCCAGTCTCTTTGTGTTTCCACGCCTTCTGCAACGGATAACAAATCAAGTTTTTTTGCCAGTTGTGCGCTAGCTTCTAAGATTGCTTTAGCGCAAGGCCTGTCTTCGGCATCTTGTACAAAGGATTTGTCGATTTTAATTTCGGTGAATGGCAACTGTTGTAACTGTTGCATTGAAGAATAACCTGTTCCAAAGTCATCAATAGATAATGCAAATTGATTCAAACTAAATCGGGTGATGTTTTCTAGCTCTGAAGCTAAGTTCTGCATCAATCGACTTTCGGTGATTTCAATCACGAAATTTTTAGGGCTTAATTCTGCGCCTTTAATTTTTGCCGTAATATAATCCGTTAAATCCAAATCAGCTAATAGCAACGCTGAAAGGTTGAGCGCGATTTTAATTTTCCCATCGATAGGTTGCAACTTGTGCATTTGTTCTATGGCTTGTTCAAGTGAACTTTCAGTGAGCTTTCGAATTAATTGATTTTCTTCAGCAATAGGAATAAATATATCGGGCCCAATGATTCCATATTCAGGATGTTTCCAGCGGATTAATGATTCAAACCCGATGATTTTTTTTGTTTTTACGTCTATTTGTGGTTGGTAGTATAAAATTAATTCTTGATTATCAATTCCTTTTTCTAAATCTTTTGGTCCTAAATCGTCAGGAATGATGCCACCTTTCTTGTTTTCTTTTTTTAGGTTGTCTTTTTCCTTAGCAAGCAAGGCTTTAAATTTTTCAATATCCAAAGGTTTTTCTAATACGCCTAAAACGTTAAGGTTATGTTTTTTAGCTAGTTGTTCTGAAATTTCTAGAACACGTTTATCTTCTCCGCTAAATAAAATAATATCTCCAGAATAGTTTCTAGAAGCAAGATGCCGCATGAGTTCTGCGCCATCCATTTCTGGCATATTTAAGTCACAAAGTAATAAGTTAAATGCATTGGATTCATCATCAATGAGCGCTAAAGCTACCTTGCCGTTTAATGCCGTTTTAATTTCTTTGATGCCAAGATTAGTTACCGAAGTTTTTACAAGGTCAATCATAAATTGATCATCATCGATAATGAGCAGATTAATTTTATCGAAAGCGATGCTTTCCATGGTAATTCCTTTTCCTGTCTTCTTGGCTATAAGTATAGTAGATTTTTTTCAGTTTGGAGCTATAGTGGTAATTGAGGGCAAATAAAAGGATCGGTTATGGCTAATGTAAAGGAAGTCTTTGATAAATACTATTATTATCAATGGATTGTGTCTCTTATCGCACTAGCAAATATCGTGCAGGGTGCGGTGATTATGTTTGGCTGGTTTTCTGGAAGTCCACAAATTGTGCAATTTTTCTCTCAAATCGTTCCTATGCAGTTTAATACAGGTTTGTGCTTTTTCTTGGCGGGTATTGGGCTTTTCCTTGTGCGTTTTCAGGCGACTGCCTCTCTTTTCGGTTTGCTTGTTTTTATTGTGGCAGCATTAACAAGTTTTCAATATTTTGGGGTGGATTTTGGTGTCGACGCAATGTTTGCTAGCCATACGAAAGGTGCGGGAGTTATCCCTATTGTTGAGATGGCACCGGCAGCTTCGCTTGCTTTTATGTTGTCAGGGATAGCAATATTTTTTAAAGCACAGCAAAAACATTTTGCATTTCGCGAATTCTTATTATACTGCATGAGCATGGTTACTCTGTGTATTGGGATTATTTCTTTCTTTGGATATTTTTTCGTTAACTTGCCTCATACTTATGGGTGGGGTTATGTTACGAATATGCCCGGGCAGACGTCGTTTGGTTTTATTATTCTTGGTTTTGGTTTGATAGTAAGTATGTTTTTGCGAAGCGAGAGCTTCCATCGTTTGCGACTATTTTTGCCGACAACCACATTTTTTATCAGTTTTGCACTCGTCTTTATTGTTTGGCAAAGTTTATTGTCATGGGAGCGTGCCGATGTCACGCACATTACGCAAGAGACGGAGTATCATGTTGCTGCGAATGTTCAAGAGACATTGTCTTCAGGGAAAGGGTTAGAAGGAATCAAAAAGGAATTGGAAGTAAAGCATTCTGATTTATTCAAACAAAGTTGGGAGTTTTTGCTTTTTGAAAAAGGAAATCTCGTTTATGCCTCCAACCCTAATTACAATAAAGTTCATAGTGATCGTTGGGGATATCAAACTACTTTGAAAGTCAAAGATAAGGTTTGGGAATTTAAAATATGGCCAACGGAGCAGTATCTGAAAAAAATTCATAGTGAAGCGCCTGCTTTGGTGTTGAGCGTGGGTATTTTTATTTCACTAATGTTAGCCTTAATCGTAGAGATGTGGTCAGGTATGTTGCAATCCAAACAGCATGCAGAAGCGTCAAATAAAGCCAAATCAGTGTTTTTATCCAGCATGAGTCATGAGCTGCGTACACCGCTAAATGCCATCACTGGCTATGCGCAATTGTTTGAATATGACGAAAAGCTAACGGATGAGTTGCGGGGTAATGCTAAAAAAATTCGTGATGCAGGAAAGCATTTGTTGTCATTAATCAATGATATTCTTGATTTAGCGAAAATTGAATCAGGGAAAGTCGAGTTGGAAATGCGTTCGATAGCGCTTAATGAAGTTATGGCAGAGTGTTTGTCGTTGGCTCCACCTCTCGAAGAAAAATACAACGTTAAGCTTTTTTATAACATGGAGCAACACAAAGATGTTTTTGTGCGAGCAGATTTTATTAGATTGAAACAAGTCTTATTGAACTTGATTTCGAATGGCATGAAATATAATCGTGACGGCGGTACGGTGACCGTTTTTGCCAAAGGCATTAGCAATCATGTACAGATCGCGGTGGAGGATACCGGAGAAGGAATTCCTAAAGATAAGCTTGATAGATTATTTCAACCATTTGAGCGTTTGGGAGCGGAGCGTAGTGCTGTTGAAGGCACAGGTATTGGTTTAATGATTACAAAAGACTTGATAGAGAATATGCATGGAGAAATATCAATAACGAGCAAAGTCGGAAAAGGCAGTGTCTTTTGGGTAGACTTGGAAGTGGGTGAGCCATATGAAGTTAAAGATATCGTTATTGACCTGAAGGAAGTTAAAGAAAAAGTGACAAAAAGCTATACGAAAAAAATATTAGTTGTTGAAGATAATCCTGCAAACCAAGCTATTGTTCTGCAGCAGTTGAAATATTTGAATTGTGAAGCGGATGTTGCTAACGATGGTGTGGAAGGTTTCGAGAAATATGAAAATAATGATTATGGTTTGATTTTAACAGACTGTAATATGCCAAATATGGATGGATATGAGCTAGCTCAAAAAATTCGAACACATGAAAAAGGGATTGATAATCGTATCCCCGTAGTTGCATTTACAGCAAATGCTTACAAAGAGGATTTGGAAAAATGCTACGAAGCTGGCATGGATGATTGTATTGTCAAGCCAGTTGAGCTGGAGATTCTCAAGGAAAAATTGGATGAATGGCTGAGTGTTTCTGAAGAATCGTCTGGGCCTGAGCATAGGAGTATTGTAGAGAAATTCCATGATGCTCCTGTTAAAGAGAAAGATTCCTCGTCATCAACTGCAGATTCAATTCCTATTGATATGAATATCGTCAAAAAATATGTGGGTGATAACAAAGACATTCAAAAACAAATGTTTGGAAAATTTATTGAAACAATGGATGAGGTGCTTCGTGATATAGGGCAGGCGTATGATTCAAAAAGTGCTGATGATGTGCGGTTTCATTCGCATAAATTAAAATCGTCATCAAAGGCGATGGGTGCTATGCTTTTGTCAGAGATTTGCTTAGAAATAGAAACGGCAGCAAAGACTTCTGAATGGCAAGTGATGGATGCAGCCAAGCTTAAGTTGGAAGGCGAAGCTAAGCGTGTTAAAGACTATGTAACCTCGGAGGTTTGATGTGAGAGCGAAAAAACAACCATTTTATAAAAAGCGAAAAAAGCTAAAGAATGTGCGAAAAAAATTTTCAGAGCGGGCCAAAGAAAAATTAAAACATTTGGAGATAATTAAAAAGTTAAAGATTTGGCGTTCTGTATAGTCGGATTGCAATCATGTTAGGCAATAGGCGAAATATTGGTGGCTATGGGTGGACTTGAACCACCGACCCCAGCATTATGAGTGCTGTGCTCTAACCGGCTGAGCTACATAGCCACAAGATCGTAAATTGTCCAGGTTTGGGGTGCTTTTGTCAATAGAGCATTTTGATCAAAAAAACCACTACTTTGTGTATGTTCAATGGGTTGCGGGTAAAAACTTCCTAATATCTACGTAGTAATTACGGTGTTTTTTGTCGCAAAATATGAGTATATTATTAAAAACTCTAATCCATCTCAGCTTAAGCTTGAGATATGTGTGCTACAGCGGAGATGGGGTTTAAAATAAATATAAGTTTCCCCTCTTTTAGCTCAATAAATCCCAAAGATTGGGAGTGATAAGTACAGAAAACAAAGGCTTTTGTGTTAAAATCAAAAACACCATGCTTCTGAGTGAAAATTATATTATGGAGCAAGAGAAATGAATCTGAGTTTTGATAGTGACAGCCTTTTGATGAATTTGCCTTTCAGTGTTTTTTGGAAGAGCATGGATCATACCATACTTGGGGGAAATAAAGCTTTTAAGCATTTAGTGGGGTCTTCTATGATAGGGCGGCGTGATTGTGATACGCCATGGGCAAGGTACGCGGAGCTCTATTATCGGCATGAGCTAGATACTCATCAAGGGATCATTTACCCTCAGCTTGAGCCCCTTGTTGGCAAAAACGGTTTTCAAGTTATGTTAACCGAAAAAAAACCCTTGTTTGATGCTGATGGCAGGATTTGTGGCATCATCGGCTCGGCCATTAAAATCACGAACAAGCTTCTTCTTTCTTTTACGTATGAGTTAGATAAGGGAGTAACCCTTTCGAGTGGTTCAGCTATTATCATTTCTGATGAAAATTATTTGGAGCGTAAATTAAATATTGGTAAATTGACGAAGCGAGAGATGGAGTGTTTTTATTACATCCTTCGTGGCTATACGGCAAAATCAATCGCTACAAAATTGAACCTTTCTGTTCGTACCGTTGAATGTCATTTAAATAATGTTAAGTCAAAACTCGGCTGTCGGTGTAAGTCAGAGCTAATCGATTTTGCTGAGGAGCATGGTTTGATGCGTTTTGTGCCAAAGAATATTTTTGATCAAATAAGCAGTTCGAATTAGCAGTTAATAGATTGTAATTTTGTTAAATTCGAAAAATACGGTATGCAATACGGTATTTTTTATACTTCTTTTTGTGTACATTTCTAGTTCTGTTGTGAGGAATGTGTATGCGAGAAAATGAAATTGTTTTGACCGTTTATTTTTGTAGTACAGATGATCCGATTAAAAAGTCTGGGCCACATGATGCTACACTTGTTAGCGATTTCTCAAACGCTACCCTCGCTATTGATATCACAACGGAACAAGCGTTAGTCATCGATGAGAATCAGTGTGACTATAAAATGGCTTTCGATGGTTGCGGGGTTACCCATGGTGCTATGGGATGGTTGTTTGCGACGGGTTTAGAGGAGTAGTGTGAAAAAGTTCTTGAGAAAGTTAATTTTTTTCTCGCCGCTGGAAAAATTGTAACACTTAACTGTTTGGGGCATGGTCGTGGTGGTATTGCTGGCATTTATCTTGCTCACATGTTGGCAGATATTGATCCCTCGCAATTGCAGTTAAATCTTGCTCTCTTTGAACCCAATCCAGGTAATTCAATTTATAGTGACTGACTTAATTTGTCGTACTCCTCTAATTTAAATAGTGTCTTGGCTGTTTATTTGGGATCAGTTTTTAAAACTTTTTCTGGTATTCATAACCCAATACTTCCTGATTATCCAGAGCGTGCTGATGTTCAAGAGTTTGTTGTGCCGGTTTGCTGTGATGGAGATCATTTTAATGATTTATTAGGGCTAAATCCTGTTGCTAACTTATTGGCTTATCGATTTTTAAGCAGACATGAAACAAATCTAAATGTTTCTGAAAGAGGGTTTGAAGATGAGGATGAAAATGGTGTTCACGCGCTTCCCCTCGAGGAAGACATGAAAAGAAGAGGCTTAAATCAAAAAATGTATGATTTTTTGGATACGAAGTTTGCTCGAATTGATTCCTGGGATTGGCATTTGGGGGAGCGTGTCTACTGCTCAGTTGTGCGTGGTTCATATCTTGGGAGTGATGACGTGCGCGTCGGCTTTGAGAAGTGCTTAACGTCGATTTATATTCAGCGAAACGTTGTTGGTGCATCTCGAGCAATAAGGCTAATCTCAGGAAGTCATGAGGACGTTGAAGAAACTAAGGGATCTGAAGGCAGCGACGTTGATTTTCCGAATGAAAAAGAAAGCGCGCGACGTAAGCTTAATACTTTTGTCGAAAAATTAAGTGGTTCGCCTGAGGAATCAGGTTTGGTAGCGACTTTAGGATACCACCGTAATGGGTTATTTCCTTGGTTTGGATTTGGCAAAACAGCAAGTTCCCTTGAAGAAATGCGTGAATTTGTTGCTGACCATCAGAGTCGGTGCTCTAGTCCTTAGTGATAGCTTAAAAGATATGAGGCGGTAGTAGGTCTAAATAATGATGGTTGGCGTATCGATAAAACGTTTTGGAAGAACGGTCCAATAGCCTCGGTCTATTGCTTTCTCAATTAATTCGGATTTGCTTGAACAATAAAATTTATCTTTTATCACACTAGTATAATCTTCCACGGTTCGAGGGGAGAGCTGAAGAATACTCGCGATATTTGAAATAGTTTTTCCTCGGATGAGTAAAGACAAGATTTCGATTTGTCGCTCCGATAAAGATATGTCGCCCTTAAAAGTGTGGCTGAGCTCAAAGACAAATTGGCCTTTTGTGTGAGCGCGTTTTTTTCTAGGGGCGCCTGATAAGCAATGCCTAAGCTGCTGTAGTTGAGAGTTACTAATATGTTGCACAATTATTACGACCGCATTCAATTCCTCATTCTTGTTATAAGCCGGACATTTTGTTACGAGGAAAAACATGGGTGAATTGTCTTGGTAGTAACAGCAAGTAATGTATTCTTTTTTTTGTTTATCACGAATCACTTCTTGGTTTTGATTGATAAATATTTGAGCGAATTCTGCGGCAGGGGTTTTGATGTCAAAATCAGTGATGCCAACTGCTTGGTCAAGCGATTTGTATCCAATCAATGGTATAACTGTGCTGTCTAACCATATGTATTTATTATCTTTTCCAATAATTGCATGTTGGGTGGGGAGAACATCAAGAGTGTTGTAATCTATGTTTTCGAGTATAATTTTTTTTTCGTTCATCTGTAAGTTTCTTTAAAAAATAAATGCCAGCACCTATGTTTGTTTTTTATTTTCGCGCAATCTTTTACCTATTAAAGAGCTGTTGCGTTCTATGACTGTCATCCTGCGGTTTATCCACGGGATCTCTATAAATCAATAACCTATTGTTATTAATTTATAGTAAAGAGCCAGTTTTCAGCACTCCCATAAAGTAGTAGCATCTGTATTTTATCAAAGAGTTTTTTCAAAATTCCCCGTGATTTATACGGTGTTGTTTGTTACGACTTTTCTCTATATTACCTATAAACTCTAAACCATCTCAGACTAGAACTGAGTGGATGTATGCTGACCACAGGGAGATGGGTCTTAAAATAAATATAAAATTACCCTTCTTTAATTCATTGAATTCTGATGCTTATTTCCGATGATTTAGATTAAAACTTCAAAAATTCATTGGAAAAAAATCCTTTTTATGTCTATCGCGCATAGAGTGTGGCTCGTTAGTGATGGCCTAAAAGAGATGAGGCGGTAGATCTAAATAATGATGGATGGCGTATCGATAAAACGTTTTGGAAGAACGGTCCAATAGCCTCGGTCTATTGCCTTCTCTATTAATTCGGATTTGCTTGAACAATAAAACTTATCTTTTATCACGCTAGTATAATCTTCGACGGTTCGAGGAGAGAGCTGAAGAATATTCGCAATATTTGAAATGGTTTTTCCTCGGATGAGTAAAGACAAGATTTCCATTTGTCGCTCCGATAGTGATGTGTCGCCCTTAAAAGTGTGGCTGAGGTCAAAGACAAATTGGCCTTTTGTGTGAGCGTGTTTTTTTCTAGGGGCGCCTGATAAGCAATGTCCAAGTTGTTGTAGTTGAGAGTTATTAATGTGATGTGCAGTGATCATTACCGCATATAATTCATCATTCTTGTTATAAACCGGAGATTTTGTTACGAAGAAAAACATAGGTGTATTGTCTTGGTAGTAACAACAATTCATATATTCTTTTTTTTGTTTATTCTGAATGACTGCTTGATTTTGATTCATAAAGGTTTGAGCGAATTCTGCGGCAGGGGTTTTGATGTCAAAA
>JBKAGM010000014.1:0-38223 GCA_046290385.1 Gammaproteobacteria bacterium | reverse complement strand
AACTGTCAGCCCGCGGCTTGAGAAAAACTGTCATCCCGCGGTTTGAGGAAAATTGTCACTCCGCGGCTTGAAAAAAAACTGTCATCCCGCGGCTTGTCCGCGGGATCTCTTCTCTAAAAATGAGACCCTGCGGATAAACCGCAGGATGACAATAGACCGCGCCGTAGGCGCACCAACCTTAAAATAGGAACAGTGGAAAATAACATGAATAGTAACGACATACGAAAAAAATTTTTCGATTATTTTAAAACTCAACAGCACACACTCGTTCCAAGCTGTTCATTGATTCCACCTAATGACCGAACCCTTTTGTTTACCAATGCGGGTATGGTGCAGTTTAAAGACGTTTTTTTAGGAAAAGAAAAGCGAGATTATACTCGAGCCGTTTCTTCGCAACGTTGTGTGCGCGCTGGCGGTAAACATAACGATTTGGAAAATGTTGGTCATACAGCGCGTCATCATACGTTTTTTGAAATGTTGGGTAATTTTAGTTTTGGGGATTATTTTAAGAAAGAAGCTATTGAGCTTGCCTGGGACTTTCTTACGAATGAATTAAAGATACCAAAAGAAAAGCTCTGGGTGTCTGTTTACAAAGATGATCATGAATCAGCAGATATATGGAAAGAAGTTATTGGCTTTCCTGCCGATCGTATTTCTTATTGTGATGAAGATAATTTTTGGATGATGGGTGATACAGGCCCTTGCGGACCGTGTACTGAAATTTTTTATGATCATGGTCCTGAACTTGAAGGAGGCCCTCCTGGAACTCCAGACGAAGATGGTGATCGTTATGTTGAAGTCTGGAACCTAGTGTTTATGCAATATGATCGTACCGCCGATGGTAAGCTTAATCCTTTGCCTAAACCGTCTGTCGATACCGGAATGGGTTTAGAGCGCTTAGCGGCAGTGCAACAAGGTGTGCATAATAACTATGATACCGATTTATTTACAGGCTTGATCGAGGCGGCAGCAAAACTTGGCGATATCAAAGACTTGACGCTTCCATCATTGCGCGTCATTGCAGATCACATTCGATCAACGGCATTTTTAATTACTGATGGCATTGTGCCATCTAATGAAGGTCGTGGTTATGTGTTACGACGTATCATGCGTCGTGCAATTCGCCATGGTGTCATGCTGGGTTTGCCGCAGCCGTTCTTTTATAAGCTTGTTCCTGCTCTAGTACAACAAATGGGAGAAGCTTATCCTGAATTGAAAAAAGAACAAAAACATATCGAAACAGTTATTAAGCGCGAAGAGGCTTTGTTTGAAAAAACCGTCTCACAAGGTTTGAAGTTATTAGAACAGGAAATCGACCAGCTTACAGGTGATGTGATTCCTGGTGATATAGTCTTTAAGCTTTATGACACTTATGGATTCCCCGCTGACTTAACCGCAGATATCGCGCGAGATAAAGAGCTAAAGATTGATGAAGAAGGCTTTAATGCTTGCATGCAGGCACAAAAGGAGAAAGCTCGCTCAGCAAGTTCTTTTGGTTCGGATTATTCATCGCAAGCGCGATTAGCTGAGTTACTCAAGGCATGCGACACTGTATTTACAGGCTATGATGATGTTGCACATGATGCTAAAGTTATTGCGCTTATTCATGAAGATGAACTGGTTGATACTTTGCATGATAAAGGCATCGTTGTGCTCGATCGTACACCATTTTATGCTGAGTCCGGCGGTCAGGTGGGTGATGAGGGCATTATTTCATCGGGTGATAATCAATTTAAGGTGCTTAATACAACAAGCTTGGGCGATATTATATTGCATCATGTGGAGTGCGTTGAGGGTCAATTGAATAAGGGCGATGAAGTTCATGCAGCCATTAATGAAGCCAGACGTCAGGCGACTGTTTTAAACCATTCTGCAACCCATTTGTTGCATCATGCATTGCGAACACATATTGGAGAGCATGTCGTGCAGAAGGGTTCTCTTGTTGCACCTGATCGCTTGCGTTTTGATTTTTCGCATTTTGCGCCTCTTACTGCTGAAGAGATAGCCACCGTAGAAAATGCAGTGAACGCAGAGATTCGAGCTAACCATCAGGCTGTGATCAGTATTATGGAGCCTGAAGCAGCAAAGTCTTATGGGGCGCTTGCATTGTTTGGTGAAAAATACGGCGATGAAGTGCGTGTTTTGCGTTTTGGCGAATCCAAAGAGCTGTGCGGTGGGACGCATGCCGAGCGAACGGGTGATGTTGGGTTATTTAAAATTATTTCTGAATCGGGTATTGCTGCAGGGATTCGTCGCATTGAATCAGTTACAGGACAAGGCGCTTTAGATTGGTTGACGGCGCAAGATAAAGAACGTGATGCGCAACAGGCTCAGATGCAACAAAAAATAAAAACCTTAGAAAAGCAGATACAACAACTGCAGGCAAAAATTGCAACGAACGTAGGTGGTGATTTGGCAGGAGATGCAAAAGAAATTGCAGGAGTAAAAGTATTAGCGAAAAAGCTGGACCATGTGAATCCAAAATCACTGCGAGATACGTTAGACCAATTGAAAAACAAGTTAAAATCGGCCGTTGTTGTATTAGCAGTTTCAAGTGATCAATCTGTCAACTTGGTGGCAGGTGTGACGAAAGATAATGTTGATCTTATCAATGCGAAAGACTTGGTCAACATGGTTGCGGAACAAGTTGGTGGCAAAGGCGGTGGGCGACCTGATATGGCTCAGGCAGGTGGTTCTTCACCAGAGCATTTAGATAAAGCGTTAGATTCGGTATATACCTGGGTTTCACAAAAGTTAAATCAATCATGACAATATTGGTTCAAAAATTTGGTGGCACATCGGTTGCGACTATTGAGCGCATTCGTCATGTAGCAAAACGCATTGCTGAAGACAAACGTCAGGGTAACGACATTATTGTCGTTGTGTCTGCCATGAATCACGAAACGGATAAATTGATTGCGCTTGCAAAAGAAGCGCAGTCGATACCGGCTTCTCGAGAAATCGATATGCTGCTTGCAACCGGCGAACAAAAATCGATGTCGTTATTGGCCATGGCGCTTATCGAAGAAGGTTGTTCTGCTAAGTCGATGACAGGATGGCAGGCAGGAATTCACACAAGCCCTGAATTTAACACTGCTAAAATAATCCATATTGATAAAGAAAATATCCAGGATTACTTAGATCAGGGTGTGATTGTCGTCGTTGCTGGTTTTCAGGGTATTGCCGACAATGGCGAAATTACAACGCTTGGTCGAGGTGGTTCTGATTTGACGGCCGTGGCATTGGCGGGTGCTTTTAAAGCGAGTGAATGCCAAATTTTTACAGATGTTGATGGCGTACATACTACTGATCCGAATATTGTTAAAAAGGCGCCATGTCTACCGTGTATATCATTTGAAGAAATGTTAGAGCTCTCAAGTATGGGTGCAAAAGTGTTGCATCGCCGTGCTGTTGAATTGGCAGGAAAAATGCATATACCCTTGAGAGTATTGTCTAGTTTTAAAGAAGGTAAGGGGACGCTTGTGACAGCAGAAACTCAACAGAAAAAAACAACAGTAACCGGCATCGCTTATGTGCGAAACATTTGTTTGTTGCATGTATTAGGCTCTTCGGTGAATACCCATTTGTCATCGCTATTTACACAATTTTCGATACATCAAATTGTTCCAGCCATGACCTCTCATACGTTGCGCGCGGATAAGCAGTTAGATTTTCATATCGCTGTGACTCAAGAGTCCGCTGATAAAGTAAAAGCTATGGTGTTAGCGTGGTTTGATCAGCATTCGGAGAAGTATGAGATCACTGCGCGTGATGATCTTGCGCAACTTTCAGTGATTGGTACAGGTGTTCAGTCCTCGCCTGATGCAAGTGCATTGTTGTATAGCACGCTGGGTGACTTGAAAGTTGATATGCTTATGGTTTCGCACTCTGAATCTAAACTTTCGGTGTTGATTAAATCCAAAGAGTTGGAGCCAGCTATCCAACGTTTGCATGATGCTTATGCTTTAGAGTCTTTGGCGTTTTAGTTGCTTTCAAGTTGGTTGTGCATCGCGATTACCCAACACCCTCACCCTATGTTCCGGTCACACAGTGAGGGTTACATATATGATTGATCGCCTCAAATAACCTACTGGCATTTCCTGTATCTTCAACTACACTTGTAATAGGTCGGTAAAAAAAACACACAAAATGGTTGACTTAAAAATGGACAAATGGGATAATATGTTGCTTAGTTGGCTGTTATTAAGCTAAGTGACTCATAAATAAGGATAAAAGGAGAACGAAAATGTTAATCTTGACGCGCCGAATTGGCGAAAGCTTGATTATAGGTGATGATGTCACTGTGACTGTGTTGGGAGTAAAGGGTAACCAGGTGCGCGTAGGCGTCGATGCCCCAAAAGCTGTTTCTGTCCATCGTGAAGAAATTTATCAACGCATACAACAGGAAAAAGCGTCAAACTCATCCTCATTACATGAAGATGATGACGCAGTTGGCAACAAAAAACCTAGCAATGAGGAATAACCGCCTGTAACGACAATCTGTTACAGAACAGATTGTCTGTGGGCCATGGAATTGGTTTTTCATTACTGAAAAATCAAAAGGTCTCTTTATGAAAATAGAAAATACCATCAGAGAACTTTCAGATCGAATTGTCACAGCTCAAGCACCCATACGGATATTAGATGCTATTAAATGGGGTGATGACGTTAGAGAAGAATTTTTTAAACATCGTTGTCAACGATTACCTGTCCTTGAAACTTCTTATTATGAGAAAAATGCATTGCCGTTTAATGTCGAGGATAAGCTTGATGAATTTTCTCTTATTATTAATGATGCAAAAAATCAGCTTGGGGAAACCACTCAAATCACACGACTTATAGTGCGTCGTTGTGAGGATTATTGTAAAGCGATTGAAATGCTGCGTGCGCGTGGAACAAAGAATTTTTTAAAATTTTCTCGAGAGCTTTATGGCGCTCCCGAAGATGCATTTTATCCAGGAGGTCCGCGGTTAAGTGAATTAAGCGGTTTATTGGGAAATGTGCTTGAATCATTAACAGAACAACTGTGTAATCAAATGGATGAGAAGCGCTATACAGCAGAGCAGGCCCTAGAGTTGTTGCAAGCACGTTTGTCATCTTATTTTACCGAGCATAAACAAGCGATGGTAGTGGTGAGTGATAATATCGTTGCCGATGCGGCTGCGGGCGCAGATGTCATTAAATTAAATCAAAACGTTTTATTTAGTGAGCGTGATATTCGATATCTTGAAGTGCATGAAGGATGGGTGCATGTGGGTACAACCTTGAATGGAATGGCGCAACCTTACTGTACGTTCCTCGGGAAAGGTTCGCCAGGTTCAACTGTTACGCAGGAAGGTTTGGCAGTGTTAACCGAAATCTTAACTTTCTCTTCTTCTCCAGCACGTTTGCAGCGAATCACAAATCGTGTAAAAGCATTGGAGCTAGCAAGTGATGGCGCAGATTTTATGGAAATTTTTCGTTTTTTCAAAGGCAAAGGGTACGATGATAACGACGCGTATAATTATAGTGTGCGTGTTTTTCGTGGCAGCTTGCCTTCGGGGATTGGTCCTTTTACAAAAGATTTATCTTACGCTAGAGGCTTTGTCTTGCTGTATAATTACATTCGACTTGCTGTTCGTGAAAATGTCATCAGGCGAGTGCCTTTGTTTTTTGTTGGAAAGACGCTAGTTGATGAGATGCATATTCTTAACGATGTCTACGAGCAGGGGTACCTTATGCGGCCCAAATATCTTCCTCAGCAATTTAAGGATTTGGCAGCACTTTCTAGCTGGATGAGCTTGTCGCTATATTTAAATAAATTTGATCTTGATGCGGTAGCAAAGCACTATGAGCTTTGATTGTTTAGAGAGGATTGCGAACTGCTTTTTTACTATAAATCAATAAGCATAGGTCATTGATTTATAGGGATCCCACGAATAAATCGCGGGATGACAGTCGCAGAATGCGACAGCACCATAAAGCCCGGGACCTGGGCGTGTAAATGCAATAACACCTGTGAGGCCTGCAAGGGTGAAACAATTTCCCACTCCCTACGGCTGTCATTGCGAGGAGCGCGTAGCGCGACGAAGCAATCCAGTCGAAGTTGAGCGGTGGAACACCGTTGGCTATTGATGGTTGGGTCATTCGACTTCGAATGGATTGCTTCGGCCCGTTGGGCCTCGCAATGACGGTCGTAGCGGGTGGTTCGTTTGCGCTCATTTTGACTTATCCAACAACCCCACAAACTAATATAAAGCTAGCTCAAAACCTAAAATTGATAGATAATAAGCGGCTTGAGGTTTTTTTGAGGCTTACAAAATATGAATAAATCGGCTATTAATTTTATCCTCTATATCATTTTAGCGTTCTTATGGAGTGCTTCCTACATTGGTATTAAGTTGGTGGTGTTAGATTTCCCGCCGGCCTTTTCTGCTTTGCTGAGAATAGTTGTCGCCTGTCTCGCTATCGTCTTGTATTGTCTACTTGCGAAAAAGAAAATGTCTATGCCAATCGCCATCGCTTCCCGCTTTTGGATTTCAGGGTTATTTTCTTTAGGCATTCCTTTTTTATTTCTCTTCTGGGGGGAGTGTTATGTTGAACCGGCTATCGGTGGTATTTTAAACGCGACCACGCCGTTGTGGGTGTTTTGTATTAGCCTTTTTATGTTCCGTGAAAAAAACATTTTCGTGTTTTCAAAAGTTTTTGGTTTGATTTTAGGGTTTATGGGGGTGGTATTTATCTTTTTGCCATCATTGGATTTCAACCAGCAAAATATAATGACGTTGAAAGGGATTGTTGCGATTAATATCATGGCCGTTGCTTATGCGATAGGAGCATTGTTATATCAGTCGTACTCCAAACGTTACCAAGGACAGTTTTCGTTTTATGGCAGTGTGATACATCAGTATCTTGCCAGTATCGTTTTTTTACTGCTAATTTCTCTGCATTCAGAAACCTGGCCAGCAGTCAGTGTTTTTGAGCACTCCTATAAAGATATTCTAGCGCTGCTTTACTTGGGCATCTCATCTACTGCGCTTGCTTTTATTATTTATTATCATTTGATTCATTCATGGGGTGCAGTTCGCGCGAGCACCGTGGTGTATCTTGTTCCTTTGTTAGCAATCGTTTGGGATGATCTGTTTCTGCATAAAATTCCGCACGAAAATGTTTTGCTAGGGGCGGCCACCATTTTATGTGGAGTGCTATTTATCCAATGGCACGACTTGCGTAAGATTTTTCTTAAAAAGAAGCAAGCAAACTTAGAGCAAGCAGTGCCATAGCTTTTGGGCGATTAATATGTCGCAAGCAATGTGTTGATTGACAAGTCAATTGTCTCGTTAATCAATGAGCCCATCGATATTGATGTTTCAGTGCTGTGAAAAAATCGTAATCCATCGTGCACACGTTGATTTTCGTTTGATTCAAAGTTTACAACTACTGGTGTTTTTGAGGGTGCGCTCACGGGGAGGTTACCTATGCGGCGCATCTCAATATTGCCTGTAGGGAGATTGGTTAATAGAGCATCGATGGCTTTGTTTGTGTTTCCGTAGTCTGATCCTGCCATAGTCGCCTGTGTTGGATAAACCATACGATAGTCAACTTCGCTTTTTGACTCATCTTGAAAAAAGTCTTCTGTGTGATTGAAATCTCCGGCGATAAAAAATATTGTTTCTTCATGTGGTTCGCGAAGGGTCTCGATGAGAGATAAAATTTCATTCAAATAATTGTGTTCTCCTCCAGGATGATGGATGGAAGAAAAAATCATCGCTTCGTTGGTTGCTATACTTTCAAGTTTTGCAAAGATGCCAGGTTTTTTACCTTCTATGGAGATTGGTGTCCAATCGATAAGGTGAAATTTATTTGGGTCAAACAACAAGACGGCATAGTCATTGCTGCTTTCATTAACCTTGTGCGAAAGCATGTGTATGTCTTTCCCTGCCTCATCAAAGAGGGTTTGAATTTCCGTTGGATTTGTGACTTCTTGCAAGCTCAAAACATCTGTGCTGACGAGTTGAGAAATGAGTGCGCGATTTTCTTTTAAGCGAGCAAGCCTGTTTTCCCATTTTAACGAACCGCTTTGATCTTGGATGTGATAGATCAATTCGAGGCTGTGGCGGATCGCGAGTTTGAATTCATGCGCATGAGGGTGATTTTCATTAGTCATTATTTCGATAATTTCTTTACGACTGCGTTCAACTTGTTGCTGTTTCAACGATGCATTTTCAAGGTTTCTTGAGCGTGCTAGTCGACTAGGTTGCTCGCTTGTGCTGATGAAAGTATTTAGCAGAAAATGGTTAAGCGTTATTTTCCCATCTTGTTGTTTGGAAAATAGATATTGAGCCAATTCAGAAAAGAAGTGATGCATGCAGTTTGGTGAATAAATATTCTCACTCCCAAAATGTTCTGCAATCGCTTGATTAAGTAGCTCAGTGCCGGAAATATTCATAAAGTTATTATAGAGATGATCGTCCGAAAGCAAGTTCCAGCTGATCAGAGATATTGTTTCGTTCTCTTCAAGAGATAGCTTTGCTTCAAAAGGAAGGTGATCAGAATAGCTCTCAGGAATTAAGCCTAAACGAAATGCGCTGGTGCCATGTCGAAAAGCGCTGTTTGAAAGTCTGTCTTCGAGGGTTCTTTGTGTTTTTTGGTATCTTTTTGTTATCATTTTTTTCTCCAGATTTGTTGTTGTTATGGGGGAAGTATAGAGCCGGAGAATTGATAGATAAAATTAAATATGTCTATTAGATTGATAGCTATTGATAATCGATTGCTAGGGAAGTATTATTGTCTTATTACGAAAGTACGAGGACATCATGACACTTACAGAATTACGTTATATTGTAGCGCTCTCTCAAACTAGGCATTTTGGCAAGGCGGCTAGCCAGTGCCATGTGAGTCAGCCAACTTTAAGTGTTGCCATTAGTAAGCTTGAGTCGCGATTGGGCGTGAGCATTTTTGAGCGACAATACAATGATGTTCGGATTACTGATATTGGTAAGAAAATTATCGCTCAGGCTCAGCGCACGCTAGAAGAAGCTGAATTGATTCGAGAAATTGCCTCAGAAGGAAAATCGCAACTCATCACCCCTCTAAAGGTTGGAGGCATTTATACCGTTGCGCCTTATATTTTTCCTAAGCTTATCCCGAAGATTAAAAAGTTAGCGCCTTTGATGCCGTTGATTGTACAAGAGGATTATACTGCCCGTCTAAGAGAAAAATTACAGCAGGGTGACCTGGATGCAATTTTTGTTTCGCTCCCTTTCTCTGATACGAGTGTTGTCACGAAAGCGCTTTACCGTGAGCCTTTGGTGGTCTTGATGCGCAGAGATCATGCTCTAGCAAACAAAGCGTCGATTACAAATGCTCAGTTGGCAGATGAGAATGTTTTGTTGTTGGGTGAGGGCAATTGTCTTCGAAATCAAATTATTAAAGCCTGTCCGCACTGCTACCATCCTGATACGGATCAGCATATGGTAGAAGGTACTTCGCTGGAAACGCTGCGCCATATGGTAGCGTCAGGTTTGGGCGTTACTATATTGCCAGGAACAGCCACTGAAATGAAATATTATGGTCGAACGTTGTGTACAAAGCCTTTTAAAGGCAAAGTTCCGGAACGTACTATCGCCTTAGCTTGGCGAACTAGTTTTCCTCGCACAAAGGCTATCGATGCGCTTATCCAAGCCGTCAATGACTCCGACCTTTCAAGTGTATGCGCCATATAGATAGTTTCTTTCTATCAGGCCTATTGAAATTTTAAACTTCACTAATCACCTCTTCTCTTTTAGTTTGTCCTTATCGCATCTGCGGTTTTTTTAACACTAGAGGAGAAATATTATGTTAAGTCGAAATGTAAAAATGATTGGTAAATGCTTGGAGCGCTCAAATTGGGAAGCGCTTTCTGTAGGCGCTTGTTTGTTTTTCTTCACTGCTGGTTTATCTGTAGGCGGTGGTTATGGGCTTGAGTATTGGGCGACATATTTTGAGCGTACTTTGAAACATTGGCGTCATAGTCATTGCTCAAGTCTATTAGATGACGATCATGTCGGTAACTTAGATTTTTGTTTGACTTCTGACGAAGATGTTGATGACTTTGTTATGGATGATGCTATGTCTGGCGCGGTCGGAGATTACTGGTCCTGTTCGGATTTTTTTAATATCACTTCAGTCAATGAAGAAGGAAGATCATTTAATTGTGAAGTATTATGCGATGATTATTGTAGCGGTCCTAATCCCTGGATTATTGCAGGTACTGTTTTGGCTCTTTTGGGCGCTCTAGCAGGAACTGCTCTGATATCTGCTTTACTCTGGGTGGGATGTCGTGAATTAACTTGTGCTGTTGATCGAGAAGATATAGAGCGCCGTCCATTATTGCTCCGTAATACTGACCAGGAATGTGATAATTATGATGAAGAAAAAGGAAGGTCGTTTGGTATTAATTGAGTCAATGTTTCCGCCATCGTCGCATGCTTCGATGGCGGCATTTTATCAATCATTTATTCTATTGATGTTCACAAGTGTGTTTTGTTAAAATCGATCAAGTTTAATGAAAAGGATTATTTCACTATGACAATCAGTATATTCGAATTATTCTCTCCCGGCATTGGTCCATCAAGCTCGCATACCGTTGGTCCGATGCTGTCGGCCTTAGAGTTTGTTGATTCATTGGAGCCTCACCTAGCTCGATGTAATAAAGTGATAGTAAAGCTTTATGGTTCTCTAGCGCTAACTGGTGAAGGTCATGGTACGGATGTGGCGATAGTGAATGGCTTAGAAGCCAAGCATCCTGAGACTGTAGAGCCTACTTCTATGCGACCACGGTTAGAAGAAATTAAAACGCAAAAAAAATTATTGCTCGCGGGTAAAAAAGAAATTGATTTCGATTTTAAAGAAGAGTGCTTGTTTTTGAAAAATCAATTTTTAGAAAAACACAGTAATGCAATGGAATTTTTTGCTTATGATGGCGATGAGCTATTGTTTGAAGATACATATTATTCGATTGGCGGTGGTTTTATTTGTCGTGATGAAGATTTTGGTAAAGAGCAACAAGCAATGAGCGATGTGCCTTATCCGTTTGAGACGGCTGAAGAATTGTTGTTGCAATGTCGAAACAATAAGTTGACGCTAAAACAGCTCATGTTTGAAAATGAAAAAGCTTGGCGTTCTGAAAAAGAGATTAAAGAAAAAATATCCGCAATTGCCGATATTATGGAAAAATGTATCGAGAAAGGCTGTCAAACAAAAGGTGAATTACCAGGAGGGCTGCATATCAAAAGACGTGCGCCGGAGCTGTTTGAGAAACTCAATAGGCAAGAGGATGCACGCTCTATTTTTGAAGCTTCAGACATTATGAATCGCCTTAATATGTATGCGATGGCCGTCAATGAAGAAAATGCCGCGGGTGGTCGGATTGTTACTGCGCCCACAAATGGCGCGGCAGGCATTATTCCTGCAGTAATGAAATATTATTTAGAATCACATCCGAATAGTAGCCAGGAAGGTGTCGAGACATACTTCCTTGCGGCAGGTGCAATTGCGATCTTATATAAAAAACGCGCCTCTATTTCGGGTGCCGAAGTCGGTTGTCAGGGTGAAGTGGGTGTTGCTTCATCGATGGCGGCTGCTGGCTTGACGGCTGCATTGGGTGGCACAATTGAGCAAATTGAAAATGCTGCGGAGATTGCTATGGAGCATCATTTAGGGATGACCTGTGATCCTGTTGCAGGCTTAGTACAAATTCCATGTATTGAGCGTAACGCAATGGGTGCGGTGAAAGCAGTAAATGCTGCAAGGATGGCATTAATCGGTGATGGTCAACATAAAGTATCTCTTGATAAAGTCATCAAAACCATGTGGGACACTGGTCGTCAAATGAATACTATCTTCAAAGAAACCTCTCTAGGTGGTTTGGCTGTGAATGTGATTGAATGTTGAGTTAGTGAACTGAAGCTATTCCATTCTACTGCTGTCATTCCATGCTTTAAAAAACACTGTCATCTCGCGGCTTTCAAAACACTGTCATTCTGCGGTTTGAAAAACACTGTCACCCCGCGGTTTGAAATCACTGTCATATCAGGGTTGAAAAACAGTATCATCCCGCAGTTTGAAAAACACTGTCATCCCGCGGCTTGCGAAACACTGTCATCCCGCGGTTTATCCGCGGGATCTCTATAAATCAATAACCATAGGATATCGATTTTTAGTGATCGTGAGGATAAATCTGGGGATGGTAGCGGTAGAATGCCTCAGTCCCTAAGATGATCTATGTTTCCTCTGCATATCATCATAGTGAGAAAGCAAACGTCTTATCCTACGCTTTGAAATATTCGTAAAATTACGAGTATAAAAATATTGTTTGTGTATATAAGCTAAATGCTCAGAACAGTTCACACCTGCTCCGAAAGAACACTATGTGTTTATCGAGGTCGGGTTGCTACTGTTGAATAAACAAGAGGTGAGTTATGCAGAATCGAGAATTTGAGTTTGCTCATGGTATGCATGAACATAACATAGATATTGGAAATCGTATTGCACAAGACATAGGCGAGTTTTCAGCAAAAAAAGTCTATTTTTGCTCGTTGTTCTCTGATCGATTTACCGCATGTTATCGGGAATTTCAAAAAATATCAGAGAGTCAAATATCCGAAGCTGTTCAGACTGCATTTGTTAATACTAGCCGTATGGTTATAGGGACGGGCGTGGCGACGTATTTGATCAATAAACTCTCTGATGTCACTCATGTGTCAAGTAGCGTTTCAAAAGGTGTTTTAACCCCAATAGCAGTAGGCACCGCAGTTGCTTATAGCTATTTTCAATTCAAAAAGATTAAACATATTTCTCAAGGTAAAGAAGTTGCAAGATTATTTATGGATTTTTTTAGACACATTGATATTGATGATTTTGCTTCTAGGTTAGCTGATACTATTTACTATACTTGCCACCTGCATGTGGAATTGATGAGAAATAATGAAGAAGGCATTGGAAAGTTTGTTAATTTTACTATCGATTTAATTGCAAGAGGAGTTTTGGAAGAGGTAAATCGACAAGATCTTGATGAAGAGGGGGTTTTGAGGAAAGTTTTTTCATATTTTAATCATGTTCCAAAATGTTGGAGAGATGAAAAGGTTGCAACAGATTATGAAGATCTTGATTGGGGTTTAGAGGCAATTATGCTTCGTTCCCCGGTAATATATTTTAATAATAATAATTTTGAGTTATGGGAGTATTGTGGAAATGAAAATTATTCAAGGCGCGCAAAATATCCTGTAAGAATATTTTTGCATTACCCTTTGTTAGCAGAGATGAGCGATTTTAGACATCAGGCAACTTTTGAATATTCCAATGAATCTCCTATATCTGAAGCATGTGATATTGGAGAGCTAAATGGCGTTTCAGAAGACTATTATTCGGGAATTTCTGATTTATACGCTAGAGTTTCTTCCTGCTTATCTTCAACGGTTAGAGCTCTGGGAACACATAAAAAAATATTTTCAAATTATACTGCATTCGTCCAAAACGTTGGGTTTCATAATAATGTCAGTCTTTCCCGTATTCAAGCAATAAATTTATATTGTTTCTCGAGTCTTTTGGTAGAAAAGCTTCCAGATAAATATAAAGAGCCATTAACTTTACTTGAGCAGCAGGTGTATAGAAGAATTCCTAGATTTCAGATGGAAACCGATGAAGATGTTCAATCCGTATCATCGAGTGTCTCTTTGGTAAGTTCTAGTTTTGAAAATTCTGTTTCAGAGGATAGTTGTTTTTTTGAGGAAGATGAACCTATAGAGGAGAGTAAAAGCTCTGAAGACAGTCTGGGTTTTTTTAATGATTCGGAGGATCTTAATTCGATTGAGTCCGCTCATGTCTCTCGTAGTAATAATTCCAGTGAGACAAGAAATCCTGCGATTATTTCAGAAAATCGATTTTCTTTTCAAGGTCGCGTTCGAAGTACTTCAGAATTTCAGTCAGATACACTGCAAGGTGGCGTTCGAACTCCTTCAGAGTTTCAGTCAGATGCATTTGATTGGGGGCAGATGATTTATAAAACCTTTCTATCGATTACAGGTTTGGATATTGAATTGAAGCGTCATGAAGAAGGAAAAAAAGCATTGGAAGCGCGTCATAGGTTAATGAGTAATGGTTGAAGTTTAAGTTTATTTTTCAAACAGGAGAAGTGATTATGTTAGAAATTAATGATCAGGATAAGCGAGTGTTGCAAGGAGATAGGTCTTTGCCAGGCGATGAGATTAATCATCTCATCAACGCAATAGAGTATTTTTCTGAAGAAAATCGGAATAGAGAGCTATTTTTGCAAATCAGTCAGCATATGTTGTTAGCGACAAATTCAATTGATGAAGATGTATCAAGGAGTTCAGTACAGGTTTTATATAAGATTTATAAAGGATTATTAGATGAGTTTAAAGTAATTTATTCAGGCTCAAGCTTTACGGATGATGAAGGGTATAGGGAATCCAATGATAGAATGGTCAATATAGAAAATAATCTTTCTATATTAAGTACTAATAATTTATTAAAGACGGTTGGTTCGTATGTGTCAGGAAGAGCATTTTTTTTGGTGGGTTCTGTAAGCTTTTTTACATGTTGTGCAAATAGTTTCTCGGCAAATAATTCACCAAATGGTTTCGGATTGTTTCCCGAAGGAGTTTCTTTGTTCTGTTCCTTAACGATGGCGGCAACGCTATATTTAAAATGTCAGATAAAAAGAAAGTTGGATTTGATGCGCACCTATAAAGATATGCGCTTAATCAATGAGCCAGAAAGGTCCTCGAAAGCAGAGCAGGATTTTTCTGGAAATAATTTTTCTCAAAACCCATAAGGAGTGTATTATGGAATTAATTAACAAATCTGTCTTTAGACAGTTTAATTTCCCAAGTTTAAGAGAAAACGATCGAGTCTCGATTAATCAAAGATGGGAGAATTATATTGCTTCTAAAAGAAAACCTGAAGCATCAGATTCGCAGCGGATTGAAAGCTATAATGTCTTTATAGTTGGCTTTAGAAGAATGGTAGATAATCTAAATATTTGTTTAGATGATGATAGAGATGCAAGAATAAGAATTTTGTTGAAACCGATAGCCGATCAATTATCCGAAGAAACAGTATGGGTAATGAATTTAAGGCCAAGAAATGATCTTGATAGAAGAAGACTATCCGAAATCCAAGATAACGCTGTTTTAATTAATCAACGAGTTGAAATGGCAGAATCAGCTTTGTTAGCCCAGCAAATGAAGAAGGGAGCCTATGTCGGTGGCGCATGCGGGTTTCTAGCTTCTTATGTTACATATGGAACCTCATTAGCTTTTTGTCTTTTTTCTGCTGGTTTTGGCGCTATTGCTGGAGGGGTGGCTGAAAGAAGATGGCTTTTAATCAGACGATCTGAAATGCTTTTGACTGATATTGTGAGATCACAAGAAGAGGAAGGTCTTGGCCATGATGGTTCTTCTCGGCCATCTTTGTCGGAGAATAGTCGAGTATTTGATGGTGGAGACATAAGTATAAATTATGTCTGAATTTTTTATATTGACAGACTCTGATTACAAAAAATTGCATCTGGCTTTTGATGAAAAAACATGTTGTGATTTAAAAAAATTGGATGGACTGTACGGTAAAGCGTTCCAAAGCAACAATCTTCAAGGTGAGGTTGTTGCTTTGGCGAATTTAGTAAAACTCTTTGTTTATTCAAACATCTTGAATAGAACATCTAAATTTGTTTTCTTGTCGATCTACAAAATGCTTTTTCATGAAGCAAGAAAGTTAATCTTACGAGCAATAAAAGAAGAACCCTTTGAAGATCATTTGTTTCATCAAAAGCTCGAAGCGTTGAAGTTAAACTATCAGTTATTAAAAAATGAAATTGAACTCTTATTGCTTGATGAGAAAATAAAAAGGCTTTCAAATTTTGATTTTTCTGAACCTGATCAGGCAAGTGAATTTCATTTTTTTCAATGAGAAAAAAAGAATTGTTTCACCCCGCGGTTTAAAAAAACACTGTCATCCCGCGGTTTATCCGCGGGATCTCCATAAAATCAATAACCTATGGTTATTGATTTTATAGTAAAAAGCCAGTTCGCAACACTCCCTTCATTTTGACTTTTTAATCCAAACCGTAGATTTTTTAACACATTAACTGTATGTTATGTGTTCACTATGTATGATTTTGAGGAACATGATGGATAAAAATAAAAAATTAATTTGGTATTCGGAGCGTGGTAATTATGAGGCTGTACTAAGTCTTCTCGCAGAAGGGGCGGAAGTCAATTATGTTGATTGGCTTGGCAACACCCCTCTTGGTACTGCTTCTTATTGGCATAAGAATGATTTGGTGAAGTTGTTGGTAAAGCATGGGGCTGACGTCAATGCTGGCAAGGACGGAACGACACCGCTTCATAGGGCTTGTGAGAGAGGTGAGCTTGAGCTAGTCAAATGGTTGTTTGAACACGGTGCCGATATACACATGGCTGGAAAGTTTTGTGGAACACCTCTTATGATAGCCTGCAAAAAAGGTCATGATGAATTAGTAGATTGGTTGATTGCTCAGGGAGCAGATATCAATAATTGTAAAAATAGTAGATTTTCGCCTTTTACTTTGGCATGTGATGAAGGTCATCTTGAACTGGCAGAGCGACTACTTGTTGAATTTGGTGCTGATATAAATAAAGCAGGATATGGTGGAACAGCGCTTGGGTTAGCCTGCAGAAAAGGTAATGATGAATTGGTACGTTGGTTAGTTGAGCGGGGAGCAGATATAAATGGCTGTGACGATGATAGCTTAACTCCTTTTGCTAAGGCATGTGAGGAAGGTCATTTTGAGTTGGCGAAGTGGTTGGTTGAACGTGGTGCTGATGTAAATAGAGCAGGAAAGGGTGAAACACCTCTTTGTTTGGCGTCCCGTAGTTGTCATTTTGATCTGGTCAGCTGGTTGGTGTCTGATCATGGTGCTGATGTAAATATGCTAAATGATGATGGCATGTCACCACTGATGATCGCATGTGAGAAAGGTGATGAAGAATTAGTGGATTTTTTCCTTGAGCAGGGCGCTGATGTTAATCATTGTGGAAGAAATATTCCCAAGACAGCTCTTTATCTTGCATGTAAAGAATTTGATTTTGATATTGCTATGACTTTGATGGAGCATGGAGCTGATGTGAATATAGATTTCGATGATTGGGGTAAATCAATATTCTATTATGTCATTTTGGGCTTGATGAAAGCGAAAAGATCTTCGAGCGATGATCTTGATATTGATAGTGTTATGGCCCGTTTTGTTGAAAAAATAGATGTTAATGCACCTATTCATCGCTCTGGTATAACACCTATGTATCTCGCTTGTAAACGAGGCAGTGTTGAGCTTTTACAGTGTTTGCTTGCACATGGTGCTAGAGTTGATAGTAGATCCACATGCGAAGATAAGACACTTCTAGGTGTTGCTTGCGAATATGGTCATGTTGAAATCGTAAGATGTTTGCTCGAGCATGGAGTAAATCCAAATGTCAGCTACGGAGAAGCTAATCAAAATAACGCGCTAAAGACAACTATTAATTTTGGAATTCATTATGAAGATGATGGTAATCCATATACCTTTTGTGCGGATGAAAATTTCGTAGATTCCTATCTTTCTGTTCTACGCTTACTTATAGAGCATGGCGCCGATCCAGTGATCTCGGGTATGACTAGTGGAGATTTGAAAGCGCACTATTTTAAAATGCACGAGCATTTAAGAAAGCAAGCAACGGATCGCTGGTTTTCCACGGATGAGAAAACCGAGTCGCTATTTACGCTTGGTGAAAAGAAAGAACCCGTCAATAGTTTGTCTGCCCTGCTAAACAGCACGTATTCAGATATCATAAATGGAGCGCTTTTTAAGAGCGCAAGGCACCGCTATTATATTGAGGAGTTTCGAAGAGGTTTGGCAACTCTACAGCAATTGTATCACCATATTGATTCTGAAAATCTTCACCTTCGTTTTTATATTGATGAAGTGGATACGCTCTTTACTTCCGCGATTAAGCGAGGAGATATTAATTTGGTGTGTGAGTTAATCGATCGAGGTGCCAACGAAAACGAAGTAGATCGTCAGAACATGCCCCCTCTTCATTTAGCTTTTAAACATGGGCACTTTAATTTGCTTAAATTGCTAATTGAAAAAGGCTTTGATGTTAATCAGTTGGACGATATGGGATATTCATTGCTTCATAAATTAGCAGAGTGGGAAGTCGCTGACTTTATCATTAACGCCTTAATTAGGTGGCTCACAAGTCACGATATAGACGTTGATATGTTAAGCAAGAAAGGATATACGCCTCTCATGTTGGCGGTTGAAAATAATAATGTTAATTTTGTTGCTCAGCTTTTATCAATTGGTGCTGATCCGGATACAATGAATCAAGAAGGGGACACGCCTCTAACAATTGCTATTCGAAATGCAAATGAAAATATGGTGAAGCTATTGCTAGAAAATGGAGCAAATCCAAATTTTGCTTCTGTGTTCGGTTTGGATTTGTACTTGTTTCAAGAGTCGCTTTTTCCTGAAATGCCTGAATATGTGACCTGTGAGTTCACTATCTATCCCCTGCATTTGGCTATTGCCGCAGCGCTTGGTGTTGATTGCTCAAATTTTAAAAATATCTCGGTCAGTGAAGATGAAATTCATGATGAAGATGATATTCATAATGAAATTTATGATCAAGGTAAAATTAATTATTCTATGTTTTTGAAAAAAATAAATGATCAGGGCGCAGAGAGTTATAAACGCATTGTTGATCTGCTCTTGTATTTTGGCGCAAGTAAAGAAGTGCAGTGTGATTTCGATGATGCAGATTTTGATGTGTGTTTTGATGAAAAGACGCCGCTTGATTTATTAAATGATCTTTTTAATACAATCACTGTAGAATGTGGCGCTTATTTTCGTGGACGCTATGCGGATGTCGTGATTCGCGCTGAAGGAATGAAAGCAGAGTTAGAAGCAATTTTAAATTCTACTGAACGGCAAAATTTTTCAGAAGAAAGCGATTCGAGTGAGTATTCAGAGGGGGAATCTCAAGAAGATATTGTTATAGAAGAGTCCAACTGGTTTGGCGAATTTCTTATGTCAGTAGGTGCATCGTTCAGCTGGAAGAGTCTGTCAGAAGAGTTGATAAGTTATCAGGAATTAACGAATCAGAGTATTGATTTTCAGGCTTTTTCTCGTTTTCAGCATGTTGAGAAAGGTGATTGCTCCTCTCTTGATGAATTGCCATTTTTTGTAGCGCTCAATAATGGGTGGTTTCAGTTGGCATGGGTGTTTTTGTGTGCTGATCCAAATATTGGTTTAAGTCAGCAGAACCTTGAAACTAAAAAGCTGCTTTTCAGAGAGATTGAAGAATGTGATGCAAATGAGCGTTTTGAATTGGCGCGCTTGTTCTTTTTTTCCGATTCAGGTGTTGATCTTAATCAAAAAAATTTAGAGGGTGAAACGCTACTTTCGAGGACGCTTAAAAAATCTCATGCTAATGTGGTTCGCTGCTTAAGAAAAGAAGAAGATTCTACGCTTGTTGAGAGGTTTGATGTGCCTGAGGATATGGTTCGGTATTTGGAGCTTGCGGGTTTGATAATTGAGCAAGGTGGTGAAAATACGCTTCGAGATTTATTACATTTCATTAATTATGAATTATTTTATCATGAACAAGAGCGTGCTTGTTACATCAGTCTTCTTGAAAGGAGTCGATATAGACTTATCTCTGGAGAAAGCCTTTTAACAGCTTTAGCTCAGAGCAATGATGAGATTGTTGAGAAGTTTATTGAGGTTAAACATGATATTGAATCTACTACGACAGAATATCTTGAATTTGAAAACGAAGTTGTTCCGAATGAGCTTAGAGGGTATATACATCAGCAGCTTATGAGTTTTCCTGTATATGATAGAGATGGATGCTCTCAAATCGGCGAGCAAGAGAAGTCTGAAGATAGTGAACAAGAGCAAGGGCACGTTAATGCTGAGTATTGTCATTATAAGGCTTGGGTCGAGGCCAAAGGGACGAATCTTATGCGTCGTGAAGGTGTGAAAATTACAGATTTAGTGCTCAATGTCTCGCTGAAAAAACAATGTGATCAACTGGCGTTGGATTGTCTTAAGCAGTTACGTGCTATAGAAGGGCATGAGGAAGATTTTCAAGAAAGATTTGATCTTCTAAGTTCTGTATTAGAGCCAGAAGTAGTGGTGATGCTCCAAGAAGACGGTGAAGAAAAAGAAGAGGTCAAGCAAGAAACGCAGCAAAGCTCAGAAAGTGTGGTTGGTGACGCTGATATAGAAATAACAGAGACTGTAAGTGGCAACCATTTTGCCTTGTTGAGTAATCATTCTGTTGATGATTCGGATGGCGAAAAAAGTGAAGAACAGTTTACGCTAGAGCAGCAGGCGCCTTAATGGGGCTGTGGCATTCTACGACTGTCATCCCAGGGTTTAAAAAACACTAACTCATCCCGCAGTTTGGAAAACAGTGTCATCCCAGGGTTGAAAAACACTTTCACCCAGCAGTTTGAAAAATACTGTCATCTCGTGGTTTGAAAAACAGTGTCACCCTGCAGTTTAAAAAATATTGTCATCCCGCGGTTTGAAAAACAGTGTCACCCTGCGGTTTGAAAAATACTGTCGCCCCGCAGTTTAAAAAGCACTGTCATCCTGTGGTTTGAAAAACACTTTCACCCAGCCGTTTGAAAAATACTGTCATCCTGTGGTTTGAAAAACATTGTCACCCTGCGGTTTGAAAAATACTGTCGCCCCGCAGTTTAAAAAGCACTGTCATCCCGCGGTTTATCCGCGGGATCTCTATAAATAACCTGTGCTTATTGATTCTTGTTAAAAAGCCTGTTTACAACACTCCCTTAATGTCGCTATTTCGTAACCTATTGAAATATTTGGCGACGGATCAGCTGCTTCGTCACAGTATTGCACAAGGAAGTGCGTTGAGCAGCCTCTATGGCCTTTTAGGGCGACATTTTCTTTACTATGGTTCTATTTTGGCGTACAATTTCATAAGTTAACCCTGGAATTGTCGCCATGATAGAACGATTACAAGTACTTACAGCTCAGCATCATTTGTTTCTTATGGGACCTAGAGGCGTAGGAAAAAGTACTTTATTGAAAAAAATGTTCAATAAAAGTAAGTGCTTATGGATTGATTTGTTGGAAGCAACAACAGAGCAGCGTTTTGCAGCCAACCCTGATGAATTAGCAAATATTGTCCGTCAGCTCGACGATTCAATAACGCATGTTGTTATTGATGAAGTGCAGAAAATCCCTAAGTTATTAGATGTGGTGCACATGCTAATTGAAGAAAAGAAAAAAATATTTATTTTATCAGGTTCAAGTGCTCGTAAATTGCGACGTGGAGCTGCGAATTTGTTGGCTGGAAGGGCATTTGTTTATTATCTCTATCCATTTTCTTTTCTTGAGTTAAATGATGATATTGATGTGAATGCGCTATTACAATATGGCACATTACCCCAAGTTTTTACTTTTCTGAAAGCTCAAGAAAAGCAGCAATATTTGATGTCATATGCTCAAACCTATTTAAAAGAAGAAATTATTGCCGAACAAGTCATTCGTAACCTAGACCCGTTTAGAAGATTTCTGGAATTGTCTGCTCAATGTAACGGAAAAATCATCAACTATAGTGCTGTTGCAAGGGATGTGGGTGCTAGTGAAACGACGGTGAAAGAGTATTTTCAGATTCTTGAGGACACATTGGTAGGGTTTTTTCTGGAACCATTTAGACATTCATTTCGTAAGCGCTTAAGTTTGAAACCTAAGTTTTACTATTTTGATACAGGTGTTGTACGTGCATTAGGACGTATGCTATCTGCTCCTATTCAGCGAGGCACAAGCTATTATGGTGAACTGTTCGAGCACTACGTCATTATTGAGTGTTTACGTTTGGCAAATTATTATTATCCAGAATATCGTTTTAGTTACGCTAAAACTAAGGATGGCGCGGAAATTGATTTAGTTGTAGAGAGGCCTGGATTGCCTCACTTATTTATTGAAATTAAAAGCACGGATAATGTGCGAATAGAGAAATTAAAAAGTTTTATAGGGTTAGTCAATGATTACAAAGATTGTGAGGCGATTTGTTTGTCCCAAGATCCTTATGCTAAACAATTAGGGCCGATTACGGTTTATCCTTGGAAAGAAGGCATAAAACGTTATTTTGCATTGACAGATAGCAATGGAAAATAGTTTTAAGCACTAATCTTTTGAATGCTTGCTTTTTAGAAGCTGTTGTATTCTACGGCTGTCATCTCGTAGTTTAAAAAAACAGTGTCATCCCGTGGTTTGAAATCACTGTCATACCAGGGTTGAAAAACAGTATCATCCGGCGGTTTGAAAAACACTGTCACCCAGCAGTTTAAAAAACATTGTTATCCCGCGGTTTGAAAAACATTGTCACCCAGCAGTTTGAAAAAAACTGTGATCCCGCAGTTTGAAAAACAGTGTCACCCTGCAGTTTGAAAAACACTTTCACACAGCAGTTTAAAAAAACTGTCATCCCGCGGCTTGAAAAACACTTTCACCCAGCAGTTTAAAAAACATTGTTATCCCGAAGTTTGAAAAACAGTGTCACCCTGCAGTTTAAAAAATATTGTCATCCCGCGGTTTATCCGCGGGATCTCTATAAATAATCTGCGCTTATTGATTCTTAGTGAAAATCCAGATCGCAACACTCCCCTTCGGCACGTCGTGGTTCAGAAAATCCTTTGTATACACTATTGGCGAACAAAAGGTGGTGCAGAGATTGATTTTGCTTTATATGAAAATGATGAAAATATTATTTTCGTGATCGAGGTTTAATAGTATGAGTAGTTTTTTCAAGGAGCTCTCGCCAGGTGGTTTAGCAGTATTTTCCCATCATGTTGTATGAGGGCCTGGTAAGTTAGTCGATAAAAAAATATAATATATCCTCCTTTATCTGGCTCTCATCGTGGGAAGCGTGTCATGAATAGAAACAATGTTACTGATACTGATGCTAGCGAAGAAACATCCAATGATTCTTCTACTGAAGTATTATCTTCAAGTATTCAAAAGCAAGCCTTTTTGGTATTTGCTGAGCAATATTATTTGCATCAACATCCTGAACTTCGCACAATTTTTAAGTTATATGGTGAAGAGTATCAGGCTATTTTATCTGGTGATGTAGAGGATGGTGAGGAACGAAAAGCTGATGATGTTTCACCAGCCTTGCGAGCGTTTATTAGTTATGCCTGGCCGATTTTGGATTGTTTTCCTCATGAGTGGTGGCATCAGTTATTTTTAGTTGGGTTGCGACATGATCTTCGAGAGTTATTCGGTATCGAAGCCTATGTGGACGTGATCGATTCTATCGATAATCCTGTGAGATATATGATAGAAAATTTCTCGCAGGAATCTTTCGATGATCAAGAGAGTAGCCGTCACCAGTCATCTTTAAAAGATCAAAAAACGCATTTGATTTGTATGATGGGCTCAGAGTCTTTTGTTGAAAAATGCACGAATGATCGTTTTATTAGTTCAATGGTAAGGTATGAAAAGCAATATATTCAAGACCGTATCTCGTGCTTTACAGACTCTGGATTGCCTTTATCACAGCTGCCATTTATGGCGTTTTCATTGGGGGATTTTAGAACGTGTGTTTTGCCGAATATGGCAGGGCACATCAATGCTTATGAAGCGCAAAGGCATTCGTATTATCAGCTTTTGGAAGCGGTGTTAAAAAAAGTGGTGGCGTGTATTATCCCTTCGGATAATCAATTGACAGCCTCTGAAACATTGTTTTCAAACATGCGAGAGGATACTCGTTTGATGGAAGTCTTCAACCGAAAAAACTCGCTAATCAATCAATATTATTTAAGTGAGGAGTTGATCGAGAATGTTCAAGCATTAAGAAATACCTATAGCTTGCCCCAGTGGCTTGAGGGTGAATTAGAGTATGCTGTCAGTCAGTGGCGAGATGTCATTGTGAGGGAGCAAGAAGCGAGTCGTGAAATCAGGAGTTCTTCAATCAACTTTTTTTCTGATCCACCGCCCCCTTTGCAGTTTAGAAGTGATAAAAATCAAGAGTGTTTTCATCAAATTAAACAAAAGCTTAAAAACAGTTATTTGAGCGAAGCAAATATTCGTTTGTTTGATGATGATCGTCAGATTGCCATGGAAGATTTGTTTGTAAATCTTGTGATTGTGAAGGAAAAGGAACAACGCGAGAAAGACAAAGAAGCGAAAGAACTTAAGCTTGAAAATACGCAAGGGCTTATGCAGCACTACGAAGATCTTCACGCACCCAAAGAAGACATCGCGATCGAGAACATTTTTAAAGGCAGTAATGATCCTTCAGAACAAAAGGCGTTGAAAAAAATTGAGCTATTAGGGCGAGCCGGTTTTGGAAAAACGACTTTATGTAAATATCTGGCTTATCGCTGGGCGCATGCCAATCCACAATACGCGTTATGGCAGAAAAAATATGCCTGGGTGTTTTACTTTCCATTAAAAATCCTTGTTCAGCATTATAAGGCGGATGAAACCTATGGACTTGCAGATATTCTTTACACAGAAGTATTGAAGCCGTTGAATTTTCCAGAATCGCTAAAATATGTTTTTTATGATGAAGTCATGAAAGATCCCTCTCGTGTATTATTCGTGCTGGATGGTTATGATGAAGTGGCATTTGAAAATCATCCCATCATCGAAGAAGTTTTATTAAAGCAAGCACCGCAGTTTTTAGTGACGTCACGTCCTTATGCGCGCATTAGTGAAAAAACGGATGCGACTTTAGAAAATATTGGGTTTACAGATCAAAATATTCAAGAATATATCCATCGATTTTATGCGCATGCTGTCATGCGAGAGAGTGTTGGTAGTGACGAGATCGAAGAAACGAAGGCGTCAGAACTTCATGAATCAGATCCAGAAGCCAGTGTTTCAGAAGAAGCAAAAGCGCTGGTGTCATGGCTAGACACGCATCCATCGATAAAGACTTTATCTCATATTCCGATCAACTGTGAATTGCTGTGTCAACTTTGGCAGGATGAAGAGCATGGGTTGTTTTCAGATGATGTGTTTACGATGAGTGATTTATATCAAGCGATGTTGAATAAATTATTAATACGCTATTTAAGAAAGTTGCCTGAGTTTGAAAATGCGTTGGATTATATGGATGAGGATGATTTGTTAGATACGCCAAAAGCGCAGGATGTTAAATTGTTTTTAATGCTGTTAGCGTTTGAGGGATTAAAGCAGAATCGTTTAATTATCGATCCAGGCTTGGTGAAGCGTGTGCGAAAGTTACGCCCGGAACTCAATGCTGATCCGAAAGTGCTGGTGCATTTGCACCAATCCGGCCTATTAAAAAGCACTCGCCCAGGCTCGCCATTAGCCAAGCAAAGTTTTTACTTTATGCATTATAGCTTTCAAGAATATTTAGCGGCAGGCGGATATCTTGCAACAACAACCGATGCAACGCTTGATATAGAATTTATTCGCACTCAAAAATACAACCCAATGTATCAACTCATGTTGATCTATGTGGCAGGCATGTTAAAAGACCAGTCGGAGCGGTTAAATCTATTTTTTGAAGCTCTTTTAGAAGCGCCGCGAGATTTGCGAGGAGAATATGAATTAGCTTTGTTGTTGCGGTGTAGTGAAGAGGCGAGGTGGCCAGAGTGTTTGAATGTGAAAAGTAGTGTTTTGGATGTGGCGAAGCGTTGCTTAGAGTTGTGGGTGAACGATGTGTTGAATAAGAATTTTAATCGTGGTTTGATCTATGGACATAAAATAATATTTTTAGATGCGTTGAATGTTTGTCCATTGGCTAATCAAGCTGTTATCTCAGATTCAAATGTTTTTTGTCAGATTAAGAATGCGCTAAGTGATGAGAGTTCGGAAGTGCGCAGTAGAGCTGTAAAAGTATTAAGTCAGCTCTCGTTAACGATTCACAACACTACTCGTGCATTATCCTGTTTTGAGAGTTTGCTGAGCGATAAACGCTCTGATGTTTGCAACAGTGCGCTTAGTGCATTAAGCGAATTGTCATTAACCGCTGAGCATGCTAGCTTAGTGTTACCATGGGTTGAAAGGTTGCTTGGTGATGAGAACGATTGGGTGCGCGATAGCGCTGTGTGGCTATTAGAGGCGTTGTCGTTGACTGACGAGCACATGTCTCATTTGTTGTTGTCAATTGAGGGTCTGTTGGGAGATGCACGTTCTGAGATACGTGCCACTGCATTTAGCGCGTTAAGTGTGCTGTCGTTGACTGCTGAGCACACTTCTGATGTTTTGTCTTGGGTTGAGGTTGGGCTAGAGGATGCGTGTTCTGAAGTGCGTGCAAATGGATTTAGTGCATTAATTACTTTGTCGTTGAGCATCAAACAAACTGCTAATGTTATAACCTGGATTGATAGGTTGCTGGTAGATCAAAGTCCTATTGTGAGAGACAGTGCAGCGTTATCATTAGGAGTGCTTTCGTTTAATGCCGAGTTCGTGACTCATTTGTTATCATCGATTGAGAGATTGCTGGGGGATAAACGATTTGAAGCACGTGCGAGTGGTGTTAAGGCTTTAGGAGCGTTATCGTTGACTGTTGAGCGCACCTCTGAAGTGTTAGTGTCGATCGGGAGATTGCTCGAGAATGAGCGAGCTGAAGTGCGCATCAGTACAGTAAGGGCGTTACGAATGCTGCCGTTGTTTTCGGAACAAACCTCAGCAGTCTTACCTTGGATTAAAAGATTGCTTCGCGATGAGGAAAGTTATGTACGTGAGAGCGCTGTAAGGATCTTAAGCAGGCTGTCATTGACTGTCGAACAAACCTCTGAGCTATTTGCTGTGGTTGATAGATTGCTTGGGGATGAACGACCTATGGTGCGGGCAAGCGCGATGAGTGCTCTGGGCATGCTGTCGTTGACTGTTGAGCAAATCGCTACAGTATTACCTTCGATTGAGAGGTTGTTCGAGGATAAACAGTTCATGGTGCGAGAAAGGCTGCTGAAGGTGCTTGGGGTGTTGCCTTTGACCATCGAGCATACGGATCATGTGTTAGCCTCGATAAATAACTTTTTAAAAAATAAGAAGTGTTGGGTGCGTGGTGTCGCGGTGAGTGCGTTAGGGGTGCTGCCTTTGACTGCCGAGCAAACCTCCGAAGTCTTGCCTTGGATAAAGAGATCTCTGGAGGACGAACACTTTGCGGTGCGCGCCAGTACGGTAAGGGTCTTAGTAGCGCTTTCGTTGAACGCTGAGCATACTTCTCATGTTTTACCCTGGTTTGAGAGTTTGCTGGAGAGTGATGTGTCTTTAGTGCGCGACAGAGCGGTCCTTGCTTTAGAGACGCTCTCTTTGACCGTAGATCAAACTTCTGATGTTTTAATCTGGATTGAGAGATTGCTAGAGGATGAGGAGTGTGAAACATACGCTAGTGCGGTGAAAGCTTTAGGGGTATTGTCGTTGAGCAGCGAGCATATTTCTAAAGTTCTACCCTTAATTGAGAGATTGTTTCGTAATCAGCAGGATTGGGTGCGCAATACCGCATTAAAGATCTTGGGAGTTCTCTCGCAGACCAAGGAATGGATCTTTGAATTGTTGCCCTGGATTGAGAGTTCTCTGCGTGATCAGAGTATCTGCGATGGGGCGGTAAGGATATTAATATATCCCAACATATTTCCGGTTTTTATCGCGCAATATACTTGGGGTGAATCTCAAGTAGCATCAATAAGACAAGTACTAGCTGCTTATTATTCTGAACATCCTGAAGTCGCTATTTGGCGAGAAGATAATGACATTTGTTGGTATGAGAATAAAACGTTGATGCGTGTTACATGCCAACACCCAGATGATTTAATGCATCATATACTGAGTTTACGTTTGATCGAAGTATCAGATTTACCAGCACCTATGTCGCTTGGTTTTTCATTTGCTTCAGATGGTGACCCTTTGGAGCTGGGTTGTGAGAGTGAAGAAAAAGTTAGTGAGATACCAGAAGAAGAGTTTCTTGAAGAAGCTTCTATAGATGTTTCTGGATTAAAAGATCGTATAATCGAGTATATGCGAAGCATTGACATGCTTTTATCTGATATTTCTTCACAGTCTTCGATAGTTCGGTTTTTTCATGGTGATCGTAGAAAAGATAAGTTAGAAGCGCTTGAGAAATTAAAAGCACTTTTATTTTCTCCCTCGACAATCAATTTAGCAGCAATTGAAGAAATTGAAGCAGACTATCCAAACATGTATTTGGCTATGAACAACAGTCGAGTAAAGGAATTTTTTGTTGAGATCAAAGGTTTTGTGAGAGAGCATCGGTTACATTTAAGACATTGCGCACCCATTTTGGAAAGTGAATTAGAAAGCTCTCAATCCAGTTTGGTGACAATGAATGCTTGATGATTAATCGTGTGGTTTTCTGGTGTGCTCTGAGAGATTGATTCACAATGCAGACGCTCATCTCTGGTCAATATCAAAAATACTTGTTGCCGTGTTGCGTTGGCGCGATGAAGGGGTTGATGCTTTTCCATCTAAAAAAAATTCAGATGACAGCATCGTTGGTTGAAAGTTGGCGCGCCCGGAAGGATTCGAACCTCCGACCGCCTGGTTCGTAGCCAGGTACTCTATCCAGCTGAGCTACGGGCGCGTATGTTTTTTATGGCGGAGAGAGAGGGATTCGAACCCTCGATGGAGTGTTAGCCCCATACTCCCTTAGCAGGGGAGCGCCTTCAGCCGCTCGGCCATCTCTCCTGTTAAGGCTCTCTGCTGAAGGTATGGAAGTATACACAAGTCCATGCCTGAATGGAACTGTCGTGCTCCAAGGAGTTAGAGGGAGTTTTGAAGGCTGGTTTATTTCTTTACAGCAAGATCTGATGCTGGTAAAATGTGACCACATTGTCAATAATTACATAATAATAATGAGGTTCTCAATGGTTCCAAGAGCTGGCTATATTATTCCTCCCAGATTTCAAGAAGGGCAAAACGTTGGTTCATCTGTTCATGTCCTATTAGCGAATGAAAAATTTGATGAGGTTTTAGATGCGTTTGAAAATGAGAGTCGCGTATTTGATTTTAATGCTCGTGATTTAGAAGGAAAAACTCTCCTGATTATCGCAGCAAAAGTGCGTGCATTTGGTGTTGTCGAAAAGTTTTTAGATGAAGCACAATTGACCGTTGAGCAGATTAATGCTCATGATGAGGAGCATCGAACAGCACTTTATTATGCATGTCTTTTGGGCGCCCCATTTTCAACGATTGAAAAGTTAGTTCTTAAGGGAGCAGATTGGAATTATGTCGATAAAAATGGCTACTCGCCTGCTCGCTTACTTGATCTAGAAGATGAAGTCATTCGACCTTTGATTGAAGAGGTTTTGTTGAGTATCGAAATATTGCCTGGGCGATCAGAAAATGCGCCTCTTAATAGCCTAAAAAATCAGTATGGTGGAGTGATATGTTGTGATCCTAGAATGCCGCTTTACATTAATGATGCGCAGTATAATGAAAGCGAAGATATGGTGATGAGGATATTTAAGTCTCTCCTTGATAAACATGATGAACATAATGTTCGTGAAGAATTACGTTTAGGTAATGGTACGTCTTTTCCTTGCACGAAGCACGTGGCTGAATTTTTAGCTGAGTATATGGGGCTTTTTAACAGTTACATGCCTCTTTCTGAGCACCTTAATCGCATAGCTCAGACGTTATCAAGTCGTTCGTTATTAGATGCTTGCTTAGCTCTTAGGCAAGAACAGTTGTTTGTGAAGATTGAAGATCCATTTGTGATTGCTCACTATGATGGCTATGTCGCGCCGGAGTGTTTAAATGTGTTTGCTTTTTGGAGACGCTCTGGATTAGACGAAGAAAGAACGCACGATTCAGAAATGGGGTGCTCCAAAAACTTAGGGTAAGCTAAGACGCTGTTTGTTTTGAAGCGCTTTCAAAAAGTTTTAAAGATGATTTTGATGTAAAGCAGCGGATCGTGAGTATATTGCAAATATCAGATGAGCCTGACAAGACAAAAAGACTAGGTTCTAAAATTGCACCCCCCTTAAATTTCAGGTAAACTGGGCGTTTAATTTATCCACATTATTCGGAGAAACCATGGCAAGAGTGACAGTAGAAGATTGTTTAAAAGTTGTTCCAAACCGTTTTGAATTGACCTTGTTGGCGTCTAAGCGGGCTCGGGAATTATATACCACCAATGATGAGCCTAAGGTTGATCCTGAGAATGACAAGGTTACTGTTGTTGCTTTGCGTGAAATTGCAGAAGGATATATCGATGTTGATCAATCTGCTGTATCAGAAGAAGTGGAAGTTGAAGTTGAAGCGGAATCTGTCGAAGCAGTTGAAGTGGAGCAGGTAGAAATCACTACAACGAGTGCAGCGGATGCTGATGCTGATGCTGATTCTGATAACGAAGCTGAGCAATCCGATCAATAATGATCGATCGAGGGAACGATGAGTTGCTTCAAGCGGCTAGCGCGGGAATGTGAATCGTATTTATCTGCGGAGCAATGCGATCAAATCAAACAAGCCTTTCTTGTTGCAGAAGAAGCCCATAAAACACAACGCCGCGTATCCGGCGATCCTTATATTACCCATCCTGTAGAAGTCGGTTGTATTCTTGCCCGCATGCGTATGGATCCACAAACCATCATGGCTGCGCTATTGCATGACGTGTTGGAAGATACTCCGACAGAAAAAGCTGAACTCATTGAGCAATTTGGAGAAGATGTGGCTGACCTTGTGGATGGCGTCAGTAAGTTGACTCAGATTACATTTGAATCACGCGCACATGCGCAGGCTGAAAACTTCCGCAAGATGATTATGGCTGTCGCGAAAGACATCCGCGTCATTATGATCAAACTTGCCGATCGGCTTCATAATATGCGTACGCTTTCAGTCTTAAATACCGAGCGTCGTCGCCGTATTGCTAAAGAAACGCTGGATATTTATGCGCCCATTGCACATCGTTTAGGGATGCATGCTTTTCGTATCGAGTATGAAGATCTTGGTTTTCATGCCCTTTATCCTATGCGATATAAGACGCTAGAAAAAGCGGTTAAAAATGCACGTGGCAACCGTAAAAGCATTCTCAAAGAGATTGAAAAGAAAGTCGGTACACAATTAAAAAGTTTCCATATCAAAAAATTTCAATTAGAAAGTCGCGAAAAACATATTTATGGCATCTTTAAAAAGATGCGTGATAAGCACCTGTCATTTTCAGAAATTATGGATATCTATGGCTTTCGTATCGTCGTTGAATCTATGGACCAGTGTTACCGTGCATTAGGTGCTTTGCATAATTTATTTAAGCCGCTACCGAATCGCTTTAAAGATTATATTGCTATCCCAAAAGCAAATGGCTACCAATCACTTCATACGACATTGTTTGGCCCGTATGGCGTTCCTATTGAGATGCAGATTCGTACTCAAGAAATGCATCGCATGGCGGAAAATGGTATCGCAGCACATTGGTTGTATAAAACAGAAGAAAAAGCGTATCAGGAGGCACATCACCGTGCGCGCGAATGGGTGCAGGGAGTGATGGAGTTACAGCAAAGCGCTGGTAATTCATTAGAGTTTATTGAAAACGTTAAAATCGATTTGTTTCCTGATGAAGTGTATGTGTTTACTCCGAGAGGAAGTATTTTGGAATTACCTGCTGGCTCGACTGCTGTTGATTTTGCTTATGCTGTACATACGGATATCGGCGATACTTGTGTTGCTGCAAAAATCGATAAGCGATTAACGCCGCTTAACGTGCCGCTATCAAGTGGTCAAACGGTTGAAGTCATTACTGCTCCGGGTGCAAAACCCAATCCGGCATGGTTGAATTTTGTGGTAACAGGAAAAGCGCGCAGTAATATCCGACAATTTTTGAAAACTCAGCGTCGTAGTGAGTCCATCAATTTGGGTGAGCGTCTTGTTGAAAAAGCCATTAAGCTACTGTTGCCTTCAATGAAAAAATTGAGTGATGAAGATATTCAATCGATTATTCAGGCATTAAACATTTCATCCGTCGATGAGTTATATGAAGAAGTCGGTTTAGGAAATCGCATGGCGATGGTTGTTGCTGAGCAAGTGGCGCAGTTGCATGAGGGTTCCGTTGAAGAGTCGAAGCAATTTTCTGATGACAAACAGCCACTGCAAGTTAAAGGTACTGAAGGTATCGTCGTCCAATATGGTGAATGCTGTTGTCCTATTCCAGGTGATCCGATCGCAGGTCATTTGGTGCGTGGCAAAGGGTTAAAAGTGCATCATGAAGCATGTGAAGAGTATGTCAAAATGCGCAAACGTCATCCAGAAGAATGTTTGAGTTTAGTGTGGGAGGAAAGTATGTCACGCGAATTCCCAGTGCGTATTCGCGTTGAAGCAATGAATCGACGTGGTTTGTTAGCACGCATGGCGAATGCGATCGCTGAGACCGACACAAATATCAATAATATCCGCGCCGATGAAGATGACCGTATTCATTCACGTGTAGAGCTTACGATTTCTGTGCAGAATCGTGTGCATCTTGCAAAAGTGTTTCGTCGTCTGCGTCGTGTTGAAGGTGTGCTAAAGGTGCATCGTGAGTTTAAGCGGTGATGAGTTGGGGGGTTAGATTCCCCTCTCACCCAACCCCTCTCCCCAAAGGGGCTAAAAGGGGCTAGGGGTGAGGGTCAAAATAACCTGCGCCGAAGGCGCAACTTCACTAAAACCCTTTCGGTACCAACGGTTTGATTTTTTGCAAAATGGTTTTAAACATTTTTGCATTTGCAGCAACGATATTGCCCGACTCTAAATGATTCTCACTAGCGTTAAGGTCGCCAACTAAACCACCAGCTTCAACAACCATTAATGCACCAGCAGCGATATCCCAAATATTTAAACCATGTTCCCAAAAACCATCTAATCGGCCGCAAGCAACGTATGCTAAATCCAGTGCCGCAGAACCTCCGCGCCTGACATCACACTGAGGTAAAAAAGCGCCTAGGCTATTCAGGTAAAATTCACATTTTTCAGGATGATCACGATGTGGAAAACCCGTTGCGAGCAGTGCATTTTCAAGAGTGATGATCTTGCTTACACGCATCCGGCGATTATTGAAATAAGCACCGCGACCTCGGGTTGAGCTAAAAACTTCTTGACGCACAGGATCGTAAATCAATCCGTGCTCAATCTTGCCTTCGTGAGCTACCGCAATCGAAATGCAAAAGTGAGGAAAGCCATGGGCAAAGTTTCGCGTTCCATCGATAGGATCAATAATCCATTGATATTCATGGTTGCCTAGGCTGCCAGATTCTTCTGCAAGGATGCTGTGGTCTGGATAATTCTTTTTGATGGTATCGATGATGCATTCTTCGGCAGCGATATCCATAGCTGTGACTATGTCTTGGGTGCCTTTTTGGCGGATTTCAACTTCATCAATGCGGTCCAGGGCGCGAATGATGAGTTCGCCCGCAGCGCGCGCAGCAGTATCGGCAATATTTAAGATGGGATGCATAGTTTTTGGCCTTTATGGTTGTGGAATTTATGTGAGCATGATCTTATCAGATACGCGCGCATATATGAAGAAAAAGGGCTTCATATTCTGACTTAATTTTGACATACTTTGGCTATGGAAAAAAACATAAAAATTGTTTTAGTGAATACCTCACATCCCGGAAATATTGGCTCTGCAGCCCGTGCGATGAAAACCATGGGGCTATCTCAGCTTGCTTTGGTATCACCAAAAACATTCCCGTCTGAAAAAGCAATTGCTATGTCGGCTGGTGCAGATGATGTGTTGTCTCAAGCTGTTGTTCATGACACTTTATTCGATGCCATTAAAGACTGCCAGTTGGTTATTGCTTCTAGTGCGAGAGATCGTGAGCGCCCTTGGCCAATGCTAACCCCAAAAGCCTGTGCCGAAAAACTGGTGCAAGAATCACAAGCTGCTCAAACGGCTTTGGTGTTTGGTGCTGAGCGTGCCGGTTTGACCAATGAAGAGTTAGCCTATGCGCAGTTTCATGTGATGATTCCTACATCAAAAGTTTATCGTGCTCTCAATCTTGCCGCTGCCGTGCAGGTGCTATGCTATGAAATTCAATTGGCAGAGTTAGCCGTTGATAACGAGCCTGTGGAAGATGATAGTTCTGAGTATTCGGATATAAAAGACGTGGAATTATTTTATGAGCATTTGGCGTCGGTGCTACGAACGACAGGTTTTTTAGACGCTGTGGCGCCCAAATATTTAATGATGAAGTTGCGGCGGTTATTTAATCGCGTTCGGTTAGAAAAAAAGGAAGTGAACATGCTGCGTGGCGTATTGTCGTCTGTTGAAAATACTATTCGTCAGAGATCAAAGAGTGATTGAGGGAGCTTGCAATTTGATTTATACGCTATATCATGTGAAAAAACGAGGTTGTTATGAATGATTTTTTTAGTTTTCTTGGGGCGCACTGGCCATTGGTCTTGGTGTTTTTGACGGGGTTTTTTTTAGTGATTATCTTAGAAGCGCAAGCGAAGGTAAATCAGTCTGGCATCACTCCACAAAAAGCAGTGCGAATGATCAATGATGATGAAGCCGTTGTTGTGGATGTCCGATCGCGGGATGCTTTTGTGCGAGGACACATTGTTGGCGCGAAACATATTCCGATGGAAACATTGAAAGACAAGCCCGACTCGCTAAAATCTTGTGGCGATAAAACGGTAGTTTTGGTCTGTGAGACAGGCCAGCAAGTCAGCACAATAGCAAATAAGTTAACGAAGGCGGGCTATCAAGTTCTGACCCTTGCTGGTGGCTTGAAAGCTTGGCAAGCTGCGGAATTGCCCTTGTCTAGAAAATAGTCAAAAATTTTGACATATTTTCATTTTGCATTGATAATGAATATTGGCAAGGATTAAAAAGGAGAAATCTATGGCTGAGCAAAAACAACCGGTGTTTGAAATTAATCGGATTTATACGAAAGACATTTCGTTTGAATCCCCTAAAACACCAACAATCTTTAAAGAAAACCACAAGTTCAAAGTGAATGTGGCTATCGATAATAAAGTCAATAAAGTCGAAGATGATATTCATGAGGTTCTATTGAAAATCACAGTCACGACAAATATTGAAGGTAAAAAGGAAGATGTTGCGTATATTGCGGAAGTTCAACAAGCAGGGATTTTTACATTGAAAGAATTTACTGCTGAACAAATCACGCAAATAACAAATGCGACTTGTCCACAATTATTATTCCCATATGCACGAGAAGCTATTTCTAGTCTCGTGAATCGTGGAGGATTTCCTCCTCTCTACTTAACCCCAATCAACTTTGAAGCGTTATATGCGCGTCAATTAGCTGAGGGAAATAAAGCAGAGAAAGATAAATCAAAATCAAAAGAAAGCGCTGGGACAGCCCACTAAGCAGTAAAGAAAAATATGGAAGCAGTAAAATTTTGTGTCATTGGTTCAGGGTCGTGGGGAACGGCCCTGGCCATTCATTTAGCGCGATGTGGTCATCGCGTTTTTATTTGGGGGCCGGAAACCGATCAGCTCGAAGCGATGGAGCGTGATAGACGCAACGATCAATTCCTTCCAGGCATAAACCTTCCAGATTCATTAACACCCGAGTATGACTTATCAACGGCAGTCAATGCAGCAGATGTCATTTTGATGGCGGCTCCTAGCCATGTGTTTGAGTCGGCATTATTGAATTTAAAGCCTTTGTTAAAACCTTCAAGTAAGTTTATGTGGGCGACTAAAGGTTTTACGAAAGAGGGTGAATTTTTACATGCTGTTGTTGAGCGCGTGTGTCCTGAATTGCCATACGCGGTATTATCTGGACCTTCTTTTGCGCTTGAGGTTGCAAAAGGTTTGCCAACGATGGTCACAGCTGCGAGTAAAGATTTAGAATATGCAAAAGAAATTGCAGGCTATTTTTCCAATTCTAATTTTCGTGTTTATACCAGCAACGATGTAATCGGCGTGCAAGTCGGTTGTGCAGTTAAAAACGTTTTAGCCGTTGCCGTGGGGATTTCAGATGGTTTAGGTTATGGCGCAAATACACGTAGCGCGCTGATGACTCGAGGTTTGGCGGCCATGATGCGTTTGGGTGAATCCTTAGGCGCGCGACGTGAAACGCTCATGGGATTATCAGGCTTGGGCGATATGATATTAACGTGTACGGATGATTTATCGCGTAATCGTCGTTTTGGTTTAGCGTTAGGTAAAGGGCAATCAATCGATGAAGCTGTCAAAGCTATTGGTCAAGTGGTTGAATCGATCCATACGGTTGATCAAGTATTAAAGCTTGCCGCTCAACATGACATCGAAATGCCTATCGTTGAGCAAGTCAAATCTATTATTTCAGGAAACATCAAGCCAGATCAGGCGCTAGAAATTCTTTTTAATCGCCCTTTGACGCAAGAATTTTGATCAGATTAATACGCTTTAATACTTCCTTAAGTTTCATTGTTTAAACTACTTTAAAACAAAAAAAATAGCGGGGGTGTTATGTTGTCAAGACAAGAATCTGAGGCATTAAAAAATACATCTGAATCAAATGCAGAAGATATCCTTCATGTCTTGCCTGAATATTTAGGCACAATTCCCTCAAACATCTATTATAATGGTAGGCCTCTCACTCCTGAAGAATTCCTGACGCTTACAGGTTCTCAATATACTAGCGTTTTGAGCAAAGGCAATCAGGTATTGGCAGATGTTTCAGGAGCTTTAACGCCGCCTATTGAGTTAGCATGGGTTAGCGACAGTATGGGCTTTGGTTTGCGGGCTAGGGAAGATATACCATGCGATACATTCATCGCTTTTTATGTCGGGCAAGTTTATGATCTTGAAAGGCAATTTTCATTCGATGATGTCACCTATGCGCTAGGCAAAGATAACTGCACGATTAATATGATCGCAGCAAAAAATATTACAGGTTTTGCAAATTGTGGTTTTCCGAATGCTTGTTTATCTCCTGTTTCTCGAGAATATTTAAAATCGGAGTACGGTGTCAGTTTTAATACCGATGATATATTAAAGCTTGATGTTTTGATAAGTCTTGATATAAAAAGAGGCGATTGGATTCAATGGGACTATGAAGATTTACCCTTGAAGGATTATGACGGATATCGTGATTTAAGAATGCAAGAAGGTTGTGATTTTTTTACTAATGAATTGACGGCTAAAGAATTACAGTCAATATCTTTTAAGCGTGCATTTCAAATTTCAGATATTAGTGATTATAGGCGGCTAATGAAAGCCAGTTATTTTTTTAACACGCCTATTATGCTGTTATGTTTTTTAGCTAAAGAATATCATACTGTTGATGGGTTGATTCAGTTGTCTGGCATGATGGATGAGTATATAGGAAGAATCACGCCGACTTATTATGACGGTAAGTTGCTGTCTTATAGTAAGGAAAAATTACGAGAATTTGAAGCGATTGAAGATGTTAGTTTAAAAGAGATTGTTGTTTCTTGGGTGAGTGAAGGTCGAGGTTTAAAGTGTCATTTGTTGTTTGCGCATTCGGAGAGTGCCGTTTCAGATTTGAATGAGCTGCTTCCAGATGTCTCTGAAAATTTAAACGAACAAATAATAGCTTTGAATGAATATAATTATTCTGAAACGTTTGGTGAATTTTATAACCGTGGAATTTATTATGTGCGCACATGTCGAGTCTCGGGTTTGTATGGTGATTTGTCGAATATAGATGTTTTTGATAAATTTTGTTTAGCAGATATGCTGTTGGGCTTGGCTGAAAATGGCATTTTAAAATTTAATTATCCATTTGATGCTGTGAAACGCCTATTTTCAATTTTGTTTGAATGTGTTGAGGTGTATGGTGATTTAGGTGAAGAGGTGTTGCATGAAAAACAGCAAAAAATTTCTGAGCATCTTGAGCGACTCTTCTTTGTTCCTTCTGTTGATTCTGTCGAAGAGTTAGATGAACATCGACCTGGTTTGTCGCCTCTTTGAAAGGTGTTGTTGAATAAAGTAAACATTACGCGTACTCTTTTTCCTTTTGAGGCTGTTATTGCTAGGAATGTAAAGAGGGAAAAGAGCTACCAACTACGGCCGTCATTACGAGGAAGATTTGCGTAGGAAATCTGAGGATTCTATTTAATGTCTGCGGCCGTCATTGGGCGGTTTTTTTCGTGGTTTTTTTTCTTTGTCATCCGTGGTTTGTTTTTTCTTATCATCTCGCGTTTTCTTTTTTTGTTATCCCGGGGTTTATCCGTGGGATCCATAACCCCTACGGGCGTCATTGCGAGAAGCGCGTAGCGCGACGAAGCAA
>JBKAGM010000013.1:0-39766 GCA_046290385.1 Gammaproteobacteria bacterium | reverse complement strand
ACTCTCCAAAAACATTTAGGGATTCATAAAGTTCTTTAAATCTGTGTATGATTTTTTTCGTGGCATAGATTAAGAGACGAGTATGGCAGGTGTCAGAGGCTCCGAGATAGCTATATATATCGAGTGTCCGGATTCAAGGAGGATGATGTAATAGGGCAGCAAGGTTTGGGCGCATTTTTTATTTTAGCAATGAATCTCAATCAACAAACGCCAACGAAGATTTTGCTGGATGAAGTATGGAAAGCATTTGAAGCAGTAGTTGATTGGGATAAAGCTCATCCACAGGAAGAAACGCAGTTGAGAGCTAGTTTATTGCCTTCTGAAGCAACTAAGCATTTAAAAGAGCAGTGGAATCATCAGGGTGCCTATGCGACGGGAGGTTTTTTTGAGAATATATTGCCCCCTGATAATCTCAGGTTGTTTAGAGATGCCATCACTATTGCGAAGAGACGCTGTGGTATTGGGCGTATGAAAGGCGTTATGGCAGATTTTTCGTATCAATTTGCAACGTCTGATCAAAAGAAAGCATACGAAAAAGAAATTGATAATGCCGTAGAGCAAATAAAAGCACTTATGCTGCGCAATGAACGAGTGATTAAGTGTCACCCGTTGAATTTGCATAAGCCCTTGTGGTCACCGATGGCGTTTTTTGGCGAGCATAATGCGAATTCTAAAAATGTTCCCTTAGGCAGACCGCTTTTGAGCAATTCTCGGCCTGAATATACGGGTCACGAGAACAACAGTACATCCGGCTCTTCATTTGGTTGCGCTTCACGGCTCTGGAGTAGTTGTAAGGAGGCATTTTTGAGCTCCTCTGAGTCAAAAGGAAAGTATGGAGGTTTTCATGGCAATGTCGACCAAGCTAGCTCCAGCGGAGAACATGAACGTTCTTTGATGGGGATCGAAGAGTATGATTTTTGATAAACAAATATTCTTTCTAGCCTCTTTTGTGTGAGTTTGATGGGGGTGCCCTAAATAATAAGGCATTTTTTACATCTGCCTTTAAGATAATCTTAAGTTTTATTGCATATACTTTACTTCAATAGCAAATGGCGATGTTGCATTCTACGACTGTCATTCCGTGGTTTATCCGCGGTATCTCTAACAATCAATAAAATATGTTATTGATTGTTAGTAAAAAGCCAGTTCGCAACACTCCCTAAATAGATGATCATGAGGAGACTCTATATGGAAAAATCGCGTTGGTTTAAAAAAGGTTTTGTCGTTTTTCTTCGTCGGCACTATCATTTTATCGCGCAGGGTTTTCTTGGTTATCCTGAGGGTGATCAAGAGACAGTAGCCCAGCATCCTTTGTTAGAAAAAAGCCCTCCGCGTATGAAAGACATTCATGGGTTGGAATGGCTCACTTTGCCACTATGGCCAGCCATATATGGTTTAACTTTTATTTTTGTTGTGGGCGTAAATAGCTGGGAGTCTGGACGGACAACCTTCGCTATATTTTCTTATGTGCCTGATGCTTTTTTGAAGTTGGGTATTATTGATGCCAAATCATTGGAAGAGGCTAAAAATCTAAAACGTTCACTTTTTCAGACGCTGCTTGGTATCGCTGGGATATTCATTGGCTGTGCTTTGGGTTTGGCTAGGTCAGCTTTTGTTGGCGGAATCTACTTGGCTGCACTGGGAGTGATGTATTGTGCGAGTTATATAGATTCGTTTGCGCATAAATTTTGGGAAGGAATGGTCGAGGCTGAGAGGTTAGCTTGCGGTGAAAAAAAATCTGGCGGGAGAATGCTTGATGATTACAAAGCCCCAAAAGGTGAAAAGAATTTTCTGGGATATATCGCCGGTCTTGTTTCAGGAGTGATCATTCAATTTTTTCGTCATTCAGACATATCAACTGGGTATGTTAAATATACTTTGTTAGGGCGAGCTTTACATAGAAGGTTTAAAGGTCAAACATTAAGTTGTGATACAAATGAATCTCGGACAACTTTCGGCCGGTTTTTAGGGGTTTTTGGTTTGTTTAGGCTTTCTCTGCTCTTAACTATTGGCCGATCAGCCTTTATTTTTCTTGTCCGAAAAGGTGTGATTGCACCTGTCGTTAAGTTTTTTTTCACGCCGTTAATGTTGCTTGGGAAGGGCATTTCAAAACTGTATAAAACCATTTTTAAGAAGCGACGTTTTGATGAAGTGAATGAGATTTTTTCGAGTGTGGACGCTTGTGATGATAAAGGTGAAAATGATGCTCAGCATGAAGAAGAGCCCGAGAGAGATCTCGTAGTTTTGCGTCAAACTTTTAATGCTCAAACGAAGCAAATAGTCAGGAAGTTTAAAATACTTTACGAGTCGCTCAATAGTTTTGGTGAGTTGCGTGGACACAGAAAAAAAGATTCAGCGGGTAATTATGTGAAGGATGGCAATCAGGAGTACATTTATCAAATTTCCAGGTTTCATAAAGATAAACCGACAGGGGAGCAAAGATTAGGCGCTTTTTTTATTCTAGCGATGAATTTTAATCAACAAACACCCACCAAAATATTACTTGATGAAGTTTGGAAAGCATTTGAGAGTGAAGTTTTGCACGATGAAAAACAAATGAATACATGTGCACACCCAGTAAGCGATGATGATAGTTGGGGCTTAGAACAGCCTTATCCTCATGCCACAATAGATTTTTTTGATCCAAATCAAAGCGATTTATTCAATAGCGCGATACAAAAAGCAAAAAGACGATGTGGTATTAATGTCGATAGTGATGCTGAGCCAGATTTTGCCTATCAATTTGCAATAAAAAAGCAAAAAGATGCCTACAATCTTGAAATTGATGTGGCTGTAAGGCACGTCATGAAATTCATGAACGAGGATGATCGAATTATTGACACGCACCCTCTGGATTTGGAAAAACCATCTTGGTCTCCGGGGGCCTTTTTTAGAGAGCGATACGCTGATTGTGTTCGTATGGAAGCAGGAAAAGAGAAGGCTATGGAAGGTGTCGATGAGCTGAAAGATGAAGAGGATGAATCCATTCCTCAAAGATTTCTTAAGTTAACCTTTGGGCGATACGACACCTATCATAACCATTTTACACATGTGCCAGAAGATGATGAGGAATATTTGGGCGATCAGAAAAAAAGCCTCTCAAGAGGATGATTGCATCATAATAAAATGAATATCCCAGTCGACAGAGGCGATGTATTCTTTCTCGCTTTGGGCTACAATAGCCTTATATGAAAAAATCTCAAAAACACAAGGATCCTCATGCCGCGCGTGAGGCGGAAAAATACGAAAATCCTATTCCCAGCCGTGAATTTATCCTGAAATTCATCGAAAATCTTGGACGTCCTATTAGCCATCGACGATTAGCCGTTGCGTTGGATTTGGCGGGAGATCAGATTGAAGCGTTGCGTCGCCGGCTTAAGGCCATGCTGCGCGATGGGCAGTTGATGCGCAGTCGCAAGGCGCAGTTTGGTTTGATGCAAAACATGGGGCTAGTCAAAGGGCATTTTATTGCAAATAAGGAAGGTTTTGGTTTTGTTACCACCGATGATGGGGATGAAGATATCTATTTGAGTCATCGCGAAGCACGCTCATTATTTCATGGCGATGAGGTCACGGTACGCGTTGTTTCTGAGCGTCCCGGCGGTAAGCGCGAAGGGCGTTTGGAAAAGGTTGTCAAGCGAAATACCGAAAGAGTCGTTGGTCGTTTCTTCAATGAAGAAGGTGTTGGGATAGTCGAACCAGCAAATCGCAAGATGGTTCAAAATATTTTGATACCACCCCAAGACCAACTCGCGGCACAATCGGGGCAGTTTGTTTTAGCAGAAATTGTTAATTTTCCATCACGACATAATCAAGCGATTGGTAAGATAGTTGAAATTATTGGCGAGCACATGGCGCCTGGTATGGAAATCGACGTCGCGATACGATCTCATGAGCTCCCGCACGATTTTCCAGAAGAAGTGCTCGCGGAGTGTGAAGAAATTCCTAATGAAGTACAAGAAAGTGATTTAGATGGCCGAAAAGATTTACGACATTTATCTTTTGTTACAATTGATGGTGAAGATGCCAAAGATTTTGATGACGCCGTTTATTGTGAGAAAAAGCAAGATAAGTTTCGCCTCTACGTCGCGATTGCGGATGTCAGTCATTATGTAAAACCAGGGACTGCGCTTGATAGCGAAGCGTATCGTCGCGGCAATTCTGTTTATTTTCCCGATCGTGTGATTCCGATGTTACCGGAGAAATTGTCAAACGGTTTATGTTCACTCAATCCCAACGTCGACCGGTTGTGTATGGTGTGCGATATGACAATCAACGCGGATGGAAAGGTTGCGCGTTCTCAATTTTATCCTGCCGTGATGCATTCAAAAGAGCGGTTGACTTACACTAAAGTCGCGGCTTACTTGGAAGAAAAGCAAGAGACTTTTTCTAAGGATTTACAGCCACACATCAACAATTTGCATGACTTGTATAACGTGTTGCGCAAAAAGCGTGATCAACGTGGCGCAATTGAATTAGACACGACGGAAACCCGAATCATCTTTGGTGAAAATCAGAAAATAGCACAGATTGTGCCGGTGCGGCGAAATGTCGCTCATCGATTGATTGAAGAAATGATGTTGTGTGCAAACGTATCCGCCGCACGCTATATTGAGCGAAGTAAGACAGTAGGATTGTTTCGCATTCACGAGCCACCTAGCGCTGAAAGAGTTGATAAGTTCGCAGCTTATTTATCGCAGCTAGGCATTGGTTTTGTCAAATCCGGGGTGATTCCTGAGCCTAAAACCTATGCAAACTTGTTGGAGCATATTTCGGGACGTCCTGATGAACATATTATTAATATTTTGTTGTTGCGCTCGTTAAGCCAAGCAATATATAGCCCAGAAAATAAAGGTCATTTTGGTTTAGCTTATGATGCATATGCTCACTTCACTTCACCAATTAGGCGGTATCCTGATTTATTTATTCATCGTGCGATCAAAGCGATTTTAATGAAAAAACCTGTGCCCGCAAAAAATGTGAATGACATTGCCGAGCATTGTTCCTACACGGAGCGTCGCGCAGATGATGCCACTCGTGATGCTATTGAGTGGTTGAAATGTGAATATATGCTGGATAAGGTTGGTCAAACCTATGAAGGTGTGATTTCCTCTGTCACGAGTTTTGGGTTGTTTGTTGAGTTGAAAGAAACTTATGTCGAAGGGCTCGTGCACATTACGCGATTGAATGATTATTTCTATTATGATCCAGTTCAGCATACTTTGCATGCTGAAACTTCTGGTCAAAAATATCATATGGGTGATACGGTCACTGTTCGAGTCGATCGCGTGGATTTAGACGATCGGCACATTGATTTTAGCTTGGTGTGATAATGGAATACATGTTTGGTTTACATGCGGTAAAAGCTTTGTTGGAACATCAGGCGAGTTCTATTAAAGAAATTTATTTTACTATGTCTACACGCAATCCGCGTTTGGCTGCGCTAGAATCGCAAGCAAAAAAATTAAATTGCGCCATACAGTATCTTCCTTCAAAAGAGTTATCTCGCATGGTCGATGGTCATCGACATCAAGGTGTTGTTGTCGCTTTAGCCGCTTCTGCCCAGCCTAAACCCACAACGGATTTATTTGGTTTTATTCAAGCCTGTGATGAGCCGTTGTTTTTGCTTGTTCTTGATGGTGTGCAAGATCCACATAACTTAGGCGCTTGTTTGCGTAGCGCTGATGCTGCCGGAGTAGATGCGGTGATCGCGCCCAAAGATAAGTCGGCAGGCCTAACGTCGGTTGTGCGCAAAGTGGCTTGTGGTGCAGCGGAAACAGTACCTTTTTTTCAAGTCACGAATTTAGCGCGCACGTTACAGCAGTTAAAAGATTATAATATTTGGATTATTGGTGCGGACGCTGATGGCGAACAAGCATTATATAAAACGGATTTCACTACTTCGATTGCATTAGTTTTGGGTGCTGAAGGAAGTGGTTTAAGGCGATTAACCAAAGAAAACTGTGATCAATGTGTCACGATTCCTATGCATGGAAGTGTTGAAAGTCTCAATGTTTCTGTGGCTGCGAGTATTATGATGTATGAAGTGGTTCGACAGCGGCAGGGTTGACCGTCACCCCTCCTAACCTTTCTCCCCTTCAGGAGGACTGCCCTGTACGCGTATCTTTTTCTGGTTTATGTGTCTATAAATGTAGGGTGGATTAGGCGCCACTGCGCCGTAATCCACCGAGCGCGCCGTAGGCGCACATCAAATGTCAGCATCAGAGGCCGCTACGCGGCCTCTGATGCTGGGCTGGTGGATTACGACCTTCGGTCTAATCCACCCTACATTGAAGTAACGTTATAAAAAAAACACTGTCATCCCGCGGGTTATGCGCGGGATCCACATCACACATTAAACCGAAAATGTATGACGTCACCATCTTTAACGATATATTCTTTGCCTTCTTGGCGTAACTTGCCTGCTTCTTTTGCGCCTTGTTCACCTTTGCAGGCGATAAAGTCATCAAACGCGATCACTTCTGCACGAATAAAGCCACGCTCAAAGTCACCATGAATCACGCCAGCAGCTTTTGGTGCTGTTGCGTTACAAGGAATTGTCCAGGCTCGAACTTCTTTAACGCCGGCAGTGAAATAAACTTCTAAGCCCAATAAGCGATGTCCTGCATTGATAACGCGATCCAGTCCACTTTGTGTTAAGCCAAGTTCATCTAGGAATTCTTTCTTTTCAGTCGGCGACATATTTACGATGTCTGATTCAAATGCTGCGCACAATGCAATGACTTGAGCGCCTTCTTTTTCAGCAATACCTTTTACTGCATCGAGGTGAGGATTGTTTTCAAACCCATTTTCATCGACATTTGCGATATAAAGCGTCGGTTTTGCTGTTAATAAATAATAAGGTGTGATGATCGCTTGTTCGTCTTCATTCAAACTGAGTGTTCGTGCAGGATGTCCGTTGTCCAAATGTGCTTTGAGTTTTTCAAAGCAAGCCACTTCGGCGATTGCTTTTTTGTCGCCGCTCTTTGCATTTTTTTGTGCTTTTTGCAGCGCTTTTTCGACAGAGGCTAAATCGGCAAGTGCTAACTCTGTGTGAATTGTATCGATATCTTCGAGAGGATCGATATGTCCACTTACGTGTACGACGTCATCGTTTTCAAAACATCGTACAACATGTGCAATCGCGTCCGTTTCTCGGATGTGTGCGAGAAATTGATTGCCTAAGCCTTCGCCTTTTGATGCGCCGGCAACAAGGCCAGCAATATCGACAAATTGCATCGTAGTTGGAATAACTTTTTCAGGCTTTACGATGCCCGCGAGTTGATCTAATCGTAAATCAGGAACTGGTACAATCCCCACGTTGGGTTCAATTGTGCAGAAGGGATAGTTTTCTGCAGAGATGCCTGCTTTTGTTAACGCGTTAAAGAGTGTTGATTTTCCAACATTAGGTAAACCCACAATGCCACATTTAAAACCCATTATTATTCTCCGCTTGTGTGTAGTTGTTGCATGGCTTTTTGCATATCGCCCGACAAAATATCTGGTAATACCATCGCTGCTTGATCGATTACCTCATCAATAGCTTTTCGATCACTTATGCTCGGTGGTTTTAACACATAATTTGTGACTAAGTTTTTATTTCCAGGGTGGCCCACGCCAATGCGTAGTCGCCAAAAATCTTGTGTGCCAATATGTTTGAAGATATCGCGCAACCCGTTGTGGCCGCCATGACCGCCCGTTTCTTTAATTTTGATTTGCCCCACGCCAAGATCGATGTCATCGTGTGCAATTAAGATTTCTTTGGGCGAAAGTTTGTAAAAGTTTAGCAGCGCTTTGACTGTCTCACCGCTTTGGTTCATATAAACGGAAGGGACGGCAAGCATCAGTGGGGGGATGTTTGGGATTTTGCAAAAAGACGCTTTTAACTTTGATTCATTACGCAGCGTAGCATGGTGGTCTTCTGCAACACGTTCGACAAACCATCCGCCGGCATTATGCCGGGTGCGAGCATACTCTGCACCCGGGTTGGCTAATCCAATCAGTAGTTTAATGGTAGCATCCATTTATTATTAGTCAGAAGATTGCTCTTCGCCTTTTTCGCCACCTTCTGGAGCTTCTTTAGCTGCGCCTTCTTCACCTTCTGCAGAAGTTTCACCTTCAGCGCCTTTTTCAGCTTTAGTCGCTTCTTCTTCGGGCTCTGCTTCAACTTTTGCTAAGTGGATGCTGACAAGCGTCAAATCATTGTCGTGAGACAGTGATACGAATTCCACACCTTTTGGTGCTGTGATTTGTGATAAATGGACAGCTTGGTCGAGTTCAAGTGTCGATATGTCGACTTCGATGTATTCTGGTAAGTCGGCAGGTAAACAAGAGACTTCAAGCTCGTTTACCAAGTGAGCTACAACACCACCGTCTTTTTTACCAGGAGCATTTTCTTCGCCAATAATGTGCAAAGGAATATGCATGGTAAGTTTTTGATCGGCTCTTACGCGTTGGAAATCAAGATGTAACACTGATGGCTTATAAGGATGGCGTTGAATATCTTTGATAACCACCTTTTCTTTCTTTCCATCGATCGTTAAATCAAGGATATTTGAATAAAAAGCCTCATGCTGTAAGGCTTTGCGAATTTCATTGTCTTTTAAGCTAATGCTAACAGGCGCTTTGTTGGCACCATAAACAATTGCAGGCACAAGGCCAGCTTCACGACGTAGGCGGCGGCTCGCACCTTTCCCCATGTCTTCACGTGTTACCGCGTCGATAGTAAAGTTTGTCATAATTTTCTCCAAATGTAATACCTGTCCCTTGCGACCAAGGACAGAAAGAGGGCAATTCTACACGAAAACTATGGGGATGTCACTTTTTGTAATGGGTTATGTTAAACCCAAAATGGATGGTTACGCTCTATATCTCTCACCCTCCACGGGTGCCATGTGAGGCGCAAAGTGTCGAAATAATCTCTACATCTTGCGGGCCGTTATTACCAGGTACGAAGTGCCGAAGCAAGCTGTACCTCTTGCGGGCCGTTAACCAGGCAGGAAGTGCCGAAGCAATCTCCCGCTTCTACGGGCCGTCTTTGCGAGGAGCGCGTAGCGCGACGAAGCAATCCAGTCGAAGTCGAATGATGGGATCATTAACTGCCAGCAGAGTCCCTACTTTTAACTTCGACTAGATTGCTTCGCCCCTTCAGGGCTGGCAATGACGAACAAAGAGGTCGGACTGTATGTCCCGTTTAATTCAGTAATCCATTCCCAGATAAACGAAGATTTACCTTGTGAGGCTCTCGTGAAATGTTTATTTGTAACCCCTATCCCCTTGAAGGGGAGAGGGAATAGGAGGGGCGACCAGTGTTCTCCCTCGTCTTGTTATTGATTTTTATGGGTCCCGCGGACAAGCCGCGGGACGTAGAGCGCAGAATGCAACAGCCCCTGAAGAGCAGAGGGAATTGTAAAGAGGCGATCCTGCGATTCCCCTCTCCGGCTTGCGGGAGAGGGGTTAGGGGTGAGGGTGTTATGTAATCGCGCCAAAGGCGAAACCTACTCAAACATCGAGCTGATGGACTCGGCATTTCTCATGCGGCTGATGGCTTGGGCGAGGATGTCAGCAATCGTCAATTGCCGGATGCGAGCGCATTTCATTGCCTCTTCTGACAACGGGATGGTGTCGGTGACGACGAGCTCATCGAGTTGAGAGTTATTGATATTATCAACAGCTTTTCCTGATAGTACAGGGTGAGTGGCGTAAGCGATAACTTGTTTGGCGCCATGGTCTTTTAAGGCATCGACCGCGGCGCGCAGCGTGCCGGCAGTATCGACGATATCGTCGACGATAATACAATCTTTGTCTTTCACATCACCAATGATATGCATGACCTTGGCTTCGTTGGCTTTAGGACGTCGTTTATCGATGATGGCCAAGTCGGCGCCTAGCGCCTTCGCGACCGCGCGGGCTCGCACGACGCCACCCACGTCAGGGGAGACGATCATTAAGTCTTTGTGATTTTGTTCGGCAATATCTTTGACGATCAAAGGGCTCGCATAGGCATTATCTACCGGAATATAAAAGAAGCCTTGAATCTGATCGGCATGTAAGTCTACGGTCATGACGCGTGTAATGCCGACTTTGCCAAGCATATCGGCGACGACTTTAGCGCTAATAGGTACACGTGCAGAACGTACGCGACGGTCTTGTCGTGCATAACCGAAATAAGGGCAGATAGCAGTGATGCGTGCTGCCGAGGCGCGCCTTAGGGCGTCGGCCATTAAAACGAGTTCCATCAGATTGTCATTGGTGGGTTGGCAAATGGATTGTAAGATGAAGACGTCACGACCACGGACGTTTTCTAGGATTTCCACCATGGTTTCGCCATCGCTAAATTGGGAGACATTGGCTTTGCCGAGGGTGAGGTTTAAGGATTTTGCAATTTTTTCTGAGAGTAGCGGGTTTGAGTTTCCCGTAAAAACTTTTACTTCTTGCACGACAGTCCTGTTCTACATAAATTGAAATGGCTGGGGTGCTAGGATTCGAACCTAGGAATGCGGAGATCAAAACCCCGTGCCTTACCGCTTGGCGACACCCCAAGAGCTGCTTATTTTCGAGGCTATGAGTCCATATGTCAAGGCAGTTTCCAATGTTTCAACGCAATTTTTACTTGAATGCCATGACTTTTCAGTTCCATGCGAGAAGGGAGCGCATAATTGTTAAATATCGCATATTGTTGATACTTAATTTGCCAACCGTTTTGTTGTAATTCTAACAATTGATGCCCAACGCCATATTGGGCTTGGTAAGCTTTGTCGGGTGCCGGCAAGCCGCGTATCCAATAGTAAAGGTCGGCGATGGGGAGTGACCAGCCTAAGGTTTTTTGCATCAAAGCCTTAGGATTTTTTGCGCTGTATTCTCGTCCTTTTGCTGTTTCTAGCTGGATAAATTGCGGAGACCCAATGATGCTGACATGGCCGATGCCGAGTGTGCCGACCAGGTCGAGTCGGTAGTTTTGGTTATCTTGAACCCAGTTCAAAGTAGCAGAGACATGTTGGTTTGGCATATTTAAGGCAACAAGCCCAAGAATTTGCCATTCTTTGAGTGATTGGTTGTTATGAAGCTTGGTGGGAGACGGTTTTTGTGCGCAGGCAACAAGCGTACAACACAAAAATGCAGTTTGAAAAAAGGTCAGGATATGCGGTAATATTCTCATCAGCATATCATAACGTACGAGACCATCTATGACCATCATAGTCGTTGGCATCAGCCACAAAACCGCACCCCTCGCGCTTCGCGAACAGTTGGCATTTGGTGAAGCAGATATTTCGTTGGCGTTGCAGGACATCAAACAAAATACCGATATCGATGAAGCAATGATTTTGTCGACATGTAATCGTACGGAATTCTATTGTGCCGCAGAAAACAGTGAGGCTATTTTTGCTTGGTTGGCCGGCTATAAAAAATTAACGCCAGAAGTATTAAACTATCAACATTTTTATGTGCGTGAAGATTTGCATGCCGTAGAGCATTTGATGAAAGTGGCTAGTGGATTGGATTCGATGATTTTGGGAGAGCCTGAAATTTTGGGCCAAGTGAAATCAGCGTATGCCGAAGCTTGCTTGCAAGAATCTATTGGTCAGCATTTAAGTTATTTGTTGCGTCGTGTATTTAACGTCGCGAAAAAAGTACGCACTACCACGCGCATCGGTGCATGTCCTGTCTCTGTTGCTTCGACGGCAGTTAGCTATGTCAAACAATGGTTAGAAGAGCGAAACGAAACGATCATCGACAAACATGTGTTAATCATCGGCGCTGGCGATACCGGCGAGTTGGCAACGAAACATATCGCTGCACATTCTCCTGCGCAGTTGACGATAGCCAGTCGGCAAATCGCGCATGCTGATGCTTTGGCAAGAGAACATCGTGCTGGCGCGATTGCTTTATCTGATGTCTTGGATGTTTTGCATGATGTTGATGTGGTTATATCTGCTACGGCGAGTCAGACATGTATTTTGAGTCAGCAAGATGTTGATGGATGTTTATCAAGAGAAAAAAATTATTTATTTATGGATTTGGCTGTTCCTCGGGATATTGATCCTATGTTAAATGAGATCGACAATGTGGATTTGTTGACAGTCGATGATTTGAAATCGGTGATTCAAGAGCATGTGAACATTCGAGAGCATGCTGCGGAACAGGCGTTGAAGATGATTACCGATAGCGCGCGTGATTTTATGTTAGCGATGCGAGGTTTGCACGCCGATGAAGTGATTAAAGCGTATCGCAAAAAGGTAGAACGTTTTCAACAAGAAGAATTAAACAAGATTCTTAAAGCTAATGATCAAGATGATCGTGTTGCTGAGGCATTAAGCGCTTTTTCACAAACGTTATTGAATAAAATTATGCATGCACCTTGTGAACGTTTGCGCCAGGCTTGTTACGAAGGTCGGCCTGAGGTGGTAGAATGGGCGCGTGAATTATTATTGACAGAAACAGAAGTAGAAGTGGAAGCATGAGAGAAGCATTACTCAAAAAACTCGACACTTTGTGTGGTCGATACGATACTCTTAGTGAATTGTTAAGCGACCCTGATGTGATTAGCGATCAGGATAAATATAAGGCGTATTCGAAAGAGTTTTCGCAATTAGAACCTCTTGTTACGTGTTACAAAAATTATAAACAGTCTAAAGATGACTTAGCTACTGCGCGCGAAATGGCAAAAGAATCTGACCCCGATTTGAGAGCGATGGCAGAAGAAGAAATTACCGAAGCGACAGAAAAGCTTGAAGCTTTAGAAGAAGAGTTGCAGATTTTATTGTTACCTAAAGATCCCAACGACGATTGCAATGTCTTTTTAGAAATACGTGCTGGCACCGGTGGGCATGAAGCCGCAATTTTTGCAGGCGATTTATGTCGCATGTATATGCGTTTTGCGGAACAACAAGGTTGGCGCACCGAGTTGATGAGCGAAAGCATCGGCGATCATGGTGGTTATAAAGAAGTGATTTTGCATGTGATTGGTGATGATGTTTATGCAAAATTAAAGTTTGAATCGGGAGCGCATCGTGTGCAACGTGTTCCAGAAACTGAATCGCAAGGCCGTGTGCATACCTCTGCGTGCACAGTTGCTGTGTTGCCTGAAGTCGAAGAAATCGACGCGATTGATATTAATCCTGCTGACTTGCGTGTCGATACATATCGATCATCAGGTGCTGGTGGGCAGCATGTGAATACAACAGATTCTGCGATTCGCATCACGCACATTCCAACAGGTGTTGTTGTTGAGTGTCAAGATGAACGGTCACAACATAAAAATCGTGCAAAAGCGATGTCTTTGTTGAGCGCGCGACTATTGGCGCACGAGCAATCAAAACAAAAAGCGGAAATTGCAGCTACTCGTCGCGATTTGGTCGGAAGTGGCGATCGCTCGGAGCGTATTCGTACATACAATTATCCTCAAGGGCGATTGACTGATCATCGAATTAATCTCACGCTTTATCAATTGACTTCGATATTAGAAGGACAATTAAATGAAGTCATTGAAACATTGATTCGAGAACATCAAGCCGACCTTATGGCATCTGTCGATGAACATCAGTGACGCGCTGCAATATGCAGCGGACACTGTTGATCGTCTCGATGCAGAAATATTGTTAAGCCATGTGTTAAGCGTTGGTCGCGCAGCTTTGATTGCACATTCAGAGAAAAATCTATTATCTTCTCAAGAGAAAACCTTTGAAGAATTTGTTTTGCGTTGCCATAAAGGCGAGCCCGTTGCATATATCCTTGGCGAAAAGTCTTTTTGGGAGAGTGAATTTAAAGTTACTCAGGCGACACTAATTCCAAGACCAGAAACAGAATGTTTAGTCGAGACAGTGTTGAGTATGTTTTCAGAGGATGTGGCTGTTCGCATTGTCGATTTAGGTACAGGTTGCGGAGCAATTGCTTGTTCGATTGCTAAAGCACGTCCTTTTTGGCAAGTCGATGCCACCGACGTATCAAAAGAAGCGCTTGCTGTTGCCAATGAAAATGCACAAAGGCTGGGTTTGGCGAATGTTACATTTTATAATGGGTCTTGGTGTGAAGCACTCGCAAGTGATGTTTATTACGATGCGATAGTGAGTAACCCGCCATACATCGCCGAGAATGATCCGCATCTTGATGCGCTGCAATATGAACCTCAAGGTGCTTTAGTTTCCGGAAGAGAAGGTTTGGATGCTATCGGACAAATTGTTTCTGAATCACCTCGCCATTTAAAATCTTCTGGTTTGATTTTGTTGGAACATGGTTATGATCAAGCTACTGCTGTGCAATCCATTTTGCAATCGCAAGGTTTTGTTGATGTGAAAACTTTGAAAGATTTAGCTGGATTAGATCGTGTGACGATGGGTGTTTTAAGGTGAGTTTTTGGCGAAAACGTTATTGCGTTGCTATGTTTTTGCATCGCGCGTATTTGATGATTGTAAAACCGCGTAACTTCCAAATGATTCAATTAAACATAACATATTTTTATATCGAGCGTGCCTAAGTATAAGCATGATTGTTAATATTTTCTTAAGTATTTTTTGGTATATTAAAAACTAAAAGTTTGAGGTGAAATATGGAATCAAGAACATTACATCCTGAAGGTTGTTCTGGCATTGTTAAGATAGTTGAAACTCTTTTTCAAGGAGAACTCAACGGACGGCAGCAAGAAATTATATCCTTTATAGAACAAAGCTATTTAGATTTTGGTAAACAAGCGGAAGTTTTTTCAACAATCAAGCAAACCCCTTTAATTATGTGGGCGACTAAATTCCAATTAAATGATGTAGTTAAATTTTTAGGAGATGAGTTTCAAAAGTATATGGATGATATGGTTTTGGAGAAGCTTCAAGATGAAGAGTATAAGTCTGAGCGAGGGGTAGATGATGAAGATGAAATTTCTGACGAAGTTTATGAAGATGTTGGTGAGTTTATCGAGTATAGATTTTCTGGTACTGCTGTTGTTGAACCTTACTCTGGTAATGTATCAAGCATTGCATATCAGCAAAAAAACTATGATATTGTTAAATATTTATATCAAAAATTTTTGTTATTGCCGGTAGATGAGAACGAATATGCAGATAGCACCCCAAATTTTTTTATAAAAAAATTCTTTAGGAGTGTTGGTGCTATCCAAGCCGGGTATTTGACCACTGAGAATGCCATTGCAAGGCCTCCTCGAGAAATGCAAGAAGACGATGAAGAAAGGCAGCTGATGAAACGAATTTCAACCATGCTGTTTTTTAATCTTCAATTCGAATTAAAGACTCAAAATAAACGAAAGAATTTGATAGAAGTTGAATGTATGCATGTGTTAATGAGCATTCACAACCTTCAAAGACATTTTCTTTTTATTGCTGCAAATAATAAGTATGCTTCAAGGTATTTAAATCAGAATGTTGCATCACTAGAAAATTTTATTCATTTTTTAACTTCAATGCCAGAGGATATTTTGGGTGGAAGGGTTCACTCAAAAAATGAAGGTAAAAGAAGGTGTACGCGCTACAAAAGAGAATTTGATCGTTTGCTCAATAGTGAAAATGAATTAGGGTACACGAATGAAAAAGCGATAGAGCTTGCTGAGTTATTAAGGTCAGAAAACAAAACCTTCAGGCAGCTTAAGTTTGATAGAGGTTGGGTGAATCTTAGTCAAGATGATGAAGTGAATTTGCCAGAGGTTTTTAATCCAGAGCAGGGTGAATATATTCTAAATGGTGATAATCAAATCATTTTGTTGGACACTAGTGAAACAGGGACCAAAAACAAAGCGCGACATGCAGAAGAGTTTTTGGTTGATATAGCGTTCATTTTAAGAGCGCTTGATCCTCATGCGTATTTTGCAATTGCAGGGAAAAAACGGCCTTGCGTAACATGTTATGGTCGATTATCTGTTGCAGAAATAGATAACTTTGGTGAAAGGCACGGATATATATGGATTACAGCAGCAAGTTTGCAAAATGAAGAAGCTGCTTTTGAAACCTGCGCAGCATGTTATGGAGGTCTTACTTTTTATAAAACTGTTGATAAAGAAGGACGGTCATTGCAGGATTATGACAGTGGTACCGATGATGAAGATGAGGAATACAAGGAGTCTGATATTGCATCAACAGCTCCAGGTAGTAACATTGGTTAGCCTGTGAGCTTCTCGGTTCAGATCATGCTGCCTGTAGGGTGAAAATTCTATTAACATCTCATCAGGTGTTTCCATCAATGTTAAATTTAGTGTGTTAGATCTAAGGCCGTAAATTCAGCGGACAGCATTAATTGTAGCCCACGATCTTATGCTTCCAGCAGCTTGAGCGCGGGATCTGTTCTCTTGAGACTTTTGTACGGTGGATCCCGCGGATAAACCGCGGGATGACCATCGAAGAATGCAACAGCCCCCAAGGGCGAGGGTGAAAATTAATCGTCAACTAAAAAGCCGCTCTTCGTATACACAGGGATGTTGTGAAACGAAAAATCTAACATTACGAAGGCCACTGGCGCGTCGCTGTTAGAGATTCTGTTGGCAGATAAGTCGATTTCAAATTGTGGTGTGAGATTGAAGCCGACACCAGCGCCATAGATTGCTGCGCCGGTACTTTGATCGACATCTTCATCTGTTGGAAGGCTGGTGACGTTGGTTTCGTAGTAACCACCGCCGAGTCGTCCAAAGACGAGTAAGCCGAAGTTTGTTTGAATCATAGGTTTGATAGCTGCGTAAATGAAATACTGTTCACGTTCCGCGCCTTCAGTATAATCGATGTTACCAAAATAAAAACCGCCGCCTTCCCAGCCAATGTATTTAGAAAAATTGTAACCGATGTTGCCACCCGCGCCGTAAGTTTCTTTAGAGTCGGCAGAGTAAGTTGTTCCGTCGACGGTGACATCATCAGCATCGATGCTCGCCTCATCTACGTTAAAACCTAAAAAGAAACCAGTACCCGAAGCAAATGTGACGGTGGCGCCAAATGCTAAGAATAAAATAAGCAGTAATCGAGCGAATTTTTGCATGATGAATTCCTTGTTTTTTCATTCCTTTAATAAACTGACACCGAATAATATCATATAGAATTATTTTTACAAATGTGGCAGTATGGTTTGTGAGCAGATAGGATTTTTCTTTAAGGTGTATGTATGGCAGCTGGACGTGGTGGTCAGCAACAAGGTGGTGATAACTCATTAGCACCATTGTGGATACTTATTGCGCTTGGCATTGGCGTCGGCTTGGTATGGTATTTTTTCAGATCATATATTGTCGCTATTTTTTTCAAAATCAAATTATGGGAAATTGCTCTTCTGAGTTTTTTCACGAACAATTTGGAGAGTGTCAAAGAAACTATCCATATTTTACCTCCGGACGGTGTGACGCTTGATCAATTGCATTTGATTGCCCAACAAGTGGGAGTGTATATACGCATTCCATTTGTGATTGCAATTCTTGCTTTAGCTTTTTGGGTGTATCGTAGCGGTAGTGCCGGAGCGTATCGTCAAACTTATAATATGGAGACGCTAGCACAGCTGGAAAAAGAAAATTGGCCGCAAATTACGCCCGCTGTAGGATTGAACTTGGTAGAGACGCCGATTACACAAATGCCATGGGCGATGTCACTCACGCCGATGGAGTTTGCCAAGAAAAATAAATTGATTATCGAAGAAGAGCAGCAGCAAAAAGAAGGTGAGTTACGCCGCAGAACGGTTCTTGCGCGTATCGATCGAGGCAAAGCAAACGCAATGTTTACCATGCAGCTTGGAGATTTGTGGCAAGGTGTTGAAGCATTGCCTGATTATGCCCGTGCAATCGTCGCTATTTTTGTTGCTCGGGCATGTCGTGATACAAAAGCTGCATATGCCTTGATCGATCAAATGGCGAGAAATTTCGATAATAAGAAAAACACGACGGATTTTTCGGGCGCCGATCAATTGTGGAAAAAGCATATCAACGCGAAACCTGTGCAAGTTGCTTTGAATGGCCATGCGTACAATTTAACTGTTATGGCCTCACTGTTAAAGTTGGCGCGCTATGATGGCGTGGTGGCGACGGCCGATTTTTTATGGTTAAAAGTCTATGATCGCCGTTTATGGTATATGTTAAATACGGTAGGGCGCCAAACACCTTTTGTTGAGGTGGCGGGCCCTTATGCGCATTGGTTGGTAGAGTGCGAATTGCAACGCAAAGTCATTGTTCCTATGGTGGAAGAAGCAACAAACGCACTCGAGTTAGCAATTGCAGAATTGATTTATCGTCCTGAGGAAGAGTAATGGTTCGCGGATTAGAACGTTTTCAAGAGCAAGATCCTTCGAAGCTGATTCGAGATACGCGTACGCTTGGCCAAAAAGTTAAAGACTTTTTAGAGTCACCAACCAATAGCGCAATCTTATTGTTTACTGTCGCGTTATGTATTTTCTTTTTTCCTTCAGCTTCTGATGTAATTGCACTGATCGCTGTTTTTGTTGCTATGTATTGCTTGTATATCGGAGCGCGTTCTAAATTACCATTTCGCATGCCAATGCGGGCAAAGACAAAAGATTATAATGATTTGATTCCAGGTTCCTACAGGCCGGTGAAATCCCGAGGAATTAGTTTTTTTGGTAACGATAAAGCCACAAACGAAGAGCTTTGGTTTAATAACGATGATATGCGTACTCACGTGTTGATGTTTGGATCGACCGGAAGTGGTAAAACAGCAACCTTAATCTCATATGCGTACAATGCGCTCGTTCAGGCAAGTGGCTTTATTTATATCGATGGTAAAGGTGATAACTCGCTATTTGCCCAATTGTTTTCTATGGCCAGAAGTTTGGGGCGTGAAGATGATGTTTTGGTGATTAACTTCATGACGGGTGCACGAGATGTTATTGGTGCACAGGAGTCGCGTTTGTCCAATACCATGAATCCATTCTGTTCGGGTTCTTCTGATATGTTAATTCAGTTGGTCGTGAGTTTGATGGGGGACTCATCCTCAGGCAGTGGCTCTGATGGTGATATGTGGAAAGGGCGTGCGATTACCTTTGTTGAAGCGATCATGAAGATTCTTGTCTATATGCGTGACCAAGGTAAATTGCTTTTAGATGCTAATACTATTCGTAATTACTTCCATCTTGAACGTTTAGAACAGATTGCTATAGATAAAGTATTTCCTCGTGATGATGAAGAACCTGTCTCATTGGCAGATGCACCAGCTTTAGTGTTAGAGCCTATTTATAACTATGTGATGAACTTGCCAGGTTATGACAAAAAGAAAAAAGGGAAGCAAGTCTCGCAAGTGTATGAGCAGCACGGGTTTATCACCATGCAGTTAACGCGTGTGTTTGGTTCGTTGGCGGATACCTATAGTCATATTATTCGTACAAACTTGCCTGAAGTGGATATGTTTGATGTGGTGTTAAATCGACGGATATTAGTGGTGTTGTTGCCTGCGTTGGAAAAATCACCAGAAGAGTTGTCAAACTTAGGAAAAATTATCATTGCAACGTTGCGTGCAATGATGGCCTCTGGTTTGGGTGATGCAGTGGAAGGGGAATTTGCTGATGTCATTCAGCGTAAGCCAACAAATGCACCAACGCCATTCCTATGTATTATGGATGAGTACGGTTACTATGCAGTAAAAGGGTTTGCCGTTGTACCAGCTCAGGCACGTTCATTAGGGTTTTCTGCCATTTTCGCCGGTCAAGATTTGCCAGCGTTTCAACGAGCTTCGAAAGAAGAAGCTGCATCAATCGGTGCTAATACCAACATTAAAATTTGTATGAAGCTTGAAGATCCTACCGAAACTTGGGAGTTTTTCTCAAAGACGGCCGGTGAATCTTATGTGACAAAAGTTGATTCGTTTTCTACAGACTCGCAAAGTATGATGAATAACTATTTGGATACACGCACGGCATCAGCTGAAAAACGTGCGCGTATTGATTTGCTTGATTTAAAAGATCAAGGCCTAGGTGAGGCGCATGTCTTTTTTAAATCGACGATTATTCGTGCGCGTTTATTTTACGCGGATCCTAAGATCGTCAGTTATATGCGTTTAAATCACTTCATGAAAGTGGACAAGCCGATTGTTCGAAAGCTTGTTAATTTCGAAAATCGGTTAGATGAATTTGCAGCGCTGATGGCGCGAGGCGTGCTTTATTCTAAAAAGCCAGAAGAAAGCCCGGAGCTCACCACAGTATTTAAAACATTGGAAACCACTAAGCAGAAAGATCCTATTGAGCGTGGAATCGATGTATTAATGGCCTTTTCTGGTGTTGTTGAAGAAGAACAGCAAGAAGAGGCCGAAGTGAAAGCGGCGGAATCAGAAATTTCAAAACGCCTGAATGTTTTTGCGCGCATTCAATTGCACGACTTAATCTTAAAGCATGTGCCTGAAAATAATAGGGACGCTTTTGGTCGCGCAATGTTATCTAAAAAATCGACACAAAATAAAGTGTCATTGATTGAACGTTATGCTGGCCAAGCTTCTTCACAAGCCAACAACATTGCTTGGGAAGTTGTGCGTGATATGGAAACGGCAACTGATTATCCGCCTGTATTGCCAGTGCGTGCAAATGCTGCAGAGATTGCAAAATTAACTGATGATTTAGCGGCGTTCATGGAGAAATAAGGATTAAGCGTATTTTGAAGTGTGGCGCAGGTCTCCTTTGTAGATGGAGATCCCTCGCTGTGCTCGGGATGGCAGTCTTTTTCCGCGCAACATTAAATGAAAGAGAGTAGAGATGTTTAAGAAAAGTATCATTGCAGTTATCGTGAGTATCTTACTAATAGGATGCAGCTCAACTAGTCATCTTGCTCAGGAAACTGAAAATACAGTCCATAACGCCAGCATGACCGCTAAAGGTGCTGTCGTTGGTGGTGTGGCCGGGGCTGCTGTTGGTGAAGTATCAGGTATTGGTTTGCCGGCGGGTGCAGCGCTTGGTGCAATCATTGGGGGCGCTATGGGGCAATATCTTGATGCACATGCAACGCTGCTTGAGAAATTACAAAAGCGTGGTGTTTACATTATAAGAGTCGGTGATGATGTCAGGATTGTTATGCCATCGCAGCGTATCTTTATCGATTATAGCGATCAAATTCGAACATCGGCAACAAAAACGTTAGACATGATTGCAGAGTTGTTAAAAGGCATGACGAAAGTTAGCATGACTATAGATACCTATGCGCCGATGATACAGTCTGACTTAAAGGCAAACTTGTTAACCGAGCGACAAGCGGATCGATTGGAAGATTATTTTTATCGAGAAGGCGTAGATGTTCGTTTAATGTTTGCGCAAGGTTATGGCCATCGTTATCCGTTAAAGGTGAAGCCACGGTATTTTGGTGGTGATGATTTGAACTATCGTGTGGAAATTCGTTTGCGTGATTATGCGCATTCCCAAGAAGGTTTTTAATTGCAATTAATATGATATCCCGATAGCATTAAAGGTAATGCGCGAGTTGTTTTAAGGAAGTATAGATGGCTGACAACACACTCGAACTTATTCGTTTGAGAAATAATTTTTATCGTGACAATTATCGCCGAGCGATGGTGCTCGTCATGATTTTAGCGTTTGTTTTGATTTTTACCACAATATCCATCGTTTATATGGTTTTTAATCGACCCCAGCCGAAATATTTTGCTGCGACTGAGTCGGGACGTATTTTGCAACTCGTTCCGTTAAATCGTCCGACAATGACGTCTAAAGCACTTCTTTCATGGGCGAGCGAAGTGGCGACGGCGTCATATACTTATAGCTTTGTGAACTATCGTCAAAAAATACAGGAATTACAGCCTTATTTTACACCAAATGGGTGGAGTCAATTTATGACGGCATTGAAATCGTCTGATAATCTTTCTGCGATTGATCAACGTAAGTTGATAGTAAGCGCCGTTGTGTCTGGTACACCGGTGATTGTTCATCAAGGTGAATTAGCAGGTCGTTATGCATGGAAGGTGCAATTGCCTATGTTGGTAACATTCCAAAGTGCGAGCGATCGTTTTCAGACGACGTATACGGTGACAATGACGATTATACGAGTTTCAACACTGCAAACAGAAAGCGGTATTGGTGTTGAACAATTTATTGTAGGTTAATATGGTGAAGAGAAGTATTATCATAGGATTGTGGATAACAGGTTTTCTGATGATGACCAATGTTTATGCGCAAGAACTGGAAGGCCAACCGACAGCCAATGCTGCCGGAGCACAAACGCAGACACAATCGCCATCTGATCCTTCTGTTGCACGCTTCCAAGCATGGTTAGAAAAGCAGAATCAGCGTAACAATCAATCTTTGGAATCAGCAACCACTAAAACACCAGCTAAATCCGCCGATGTATCAACAACGCATTTCTCTGGCGAATCACAATCCCATACTGGCCAACTCCAAAATGATGCTTTTAATCAGATGACCAGCCAGGCAATGCCTTTGACACCAGAACAAATCATCAAGTTTCGGAAGATGATGCAACAAACGCAAGTGGCAGCGGCAACGTATCCAGACTCTCCGCCTAAACCAGTTTCGTCCACGCTTGTTGTTAATTTGGCGCCAGGGTCTACCCCGCCCGCTATTCGTTTATACGAAGGGTTTATTTCATCGCTTGTCTTTGTAGATTCCTCAGGAGCGCCGTGGCCAATTGTCGCCTATGATTTGGGCAACTCTAGGGCTTTCAATATTCAATGGGATAAGAAAAGTAATATCCTGATGATTCAACCTCAGCGTGGGTATATTTATGCGAATCTTGCAGTGCAACTTAAAGGCCTATCAACGCCCGTAATGTTGACCTTGGTTCCAGGTCAATCTACGGTAGATTATCGCGTCGATTTAAGAGTGAATGGTTTGGGGCCAAATGCGCAAGATTCAGGACAGAGCGCATCATTAACAGAGAATGCTGATCCGATGTTATTAAGTGTGCTTGATGGCGTGCCACCATCAGGCAGTCGTACGCTATCGTTGGAAAAAAATTCGGGTCAAGTGTGGTTAACTGGCGATACGATGTATGTTCGCACACGCTTTACACTATTATCACCAGGCTGGTTGGATGTAATGACAAGTCCTGATGGCATGCATGCATATAAATTACAAAAAACCCCATCGGTGTTGGTGTCGCGATATGGCAAGCCAATGGAATTAAAAGTAGAGGGTGAATAATTGTGAAGATACCGTTTATAGGTAATTTTTTGAAAAAAGGTGATGCGAAGCAACGAGCATTATTCTCTTTAATTATAGTGTTAGTCATTGTGTTTGCCTTAGTGTTCGCTGCGCGCATGTTTTTTGCGCACAAAGAAAGTAATGCTAAAGCACATATTGCTCGAGCACCTCATGTGGAATCGGTTCAGGCAGGCAAGGTTTCACCAGAGTATCGCCGTGCATTGCAAGCAGGTAATCAGGCGCGTGTTTCAGAGGCAAAATCTTCTGGCAAGAGTGCTGTATCAACGTTTATTAATACAGGCCAACCGCAAACAAGTCAGTGCTCTGATTGTTGTGCGAATTGTGGAGAGCCGGATATTGATAGTGAACTGAATAATTTATTGAATACTGGGCAGATTTCACCAGCGACGGCACAAGAATTAAATGCGCTTATGAAGTCGAATGTGTCTCCAGAGCAATATGCGGATAAGTTGCAAGAACTCGTGCGCGAAGGAAAGTTGACACCAGAGCAGGCACGACAGCTTTTAGAAGCATATAAACATCATTATCAAAATAAAAACGCCGAAGCAGGCGCAAAATTGATGGATAATTTAATTAAATCGGGAAGATTGCCTCTCGATGCTGCTAATGAGTTATTGGATTTGCAAAAAAAGAACGTGCCAGTAAGTGATTATGAAGCAGAGCTCAATCGTTTGGTTCGTGAAGGAAAAATATCACCGGAAACGGCACAGCAATTACTTGCGCAATACAAACAGCAGCATGCAAAACGTTTGAAAGATGAGACTGCAGGGCAGTTGCAAAGCATGGTCGCTAATGGTGAAATCACGCCAGAGGCTGCAAAACAAATTAAAGCATTACAAGATGCTGACTTGCCAGTGAGTGATTATGCAGATGCGCTCGCGCGCATGGTGAAAGAGGGAAAACTCTCGCCAGAGGCTGCAAAAAAACTGTTAGCGCAATACAAAAAAGCCCATGGTATTTCAGCAGATGATGCGGATGTGTCAAATATTGCTGCTGAAAGTAAATTGCCAGACGATGCCAAAGCTTCCTTGGATGCTTTGCGAAAACAAGATGTGCCCGTTTCTGATTATGCTGCGGCATTGCAGCGGCTTGTCCGTGAAGGCAAAATTTCACCAGAGACAGCGGCGAGGCTTTTAGAGCAGTATCGCAAAACGCATGCTGCACGTAAGGAAGCTGCAGATCAACTCAATGATTTAGTCAAGTCAGGTAAGTTGTCGCCAAAAACTGCAGCCGAATTGCTTGCTTTGCAAAAGAAAAATGTACCTGTAAGTGATTATGAAGCAGAATTAAATCGTTTGGTAAAAGAAGGTAAGATTTCACCAGAGACAGCAGCAAGACTATTAGCCCAATATAAAAAGTTACATGGTGTCGTTGCTGATGGTGATAAATTGATGGATCAACTGAATAGTGATTCCAAATTGCCTAAAAGTGCTGCCGATGAGTTATTGGAGTTGCAAGACCAAAACGTACCTGCAAGTGAGTATGCGAAGCGATTGCAAGAGATGGTAAACGAAGGCCTAATTTCACCAGCAACAGCGAATCGTTTATTAGCAGCTTATAAAAAGCGCTTGGCAGGACAAGCAGAAGCGCAGTCAGCTCTTCCAACAACAGGCGTTTCTGTTGTGACAGCAGCTCCTGGAGGCAGTGATTTATCAGCGGTTCAGGCCCGTATTCAGGCACAGCAAGATGCTCGGCAAGCAGCCATTCGCGAGCAACAACTTTCGGCGCAGAAGCGTCAACAAGAGGCCCAAGAACAGCAAGCTTATCAACAGTCTGTGCAACAACTATCTTCCCGTATGGCATCACAAGCACAGCAAATTCTCTCCGCCAACTGGGCTCCTGCCCCCCAGACTTATGTTCAAGGAGCCAATATTGATGGAGGTGAAGATTCGGGAGGAGCGATGTCTGGCGGAAATGGGCAAGATGGTGGTAAAGCTGAAGCTGACGCTAATCAAGCAGTGTTGGTTAAGGCGGGGACTATTTATTACGCGGTTCTTGATACGGAAGTTAATAGCGATTATACGCAAACACCAGCGATGGCAACGATTGTTGCTGGGCCGTACAAAGGTGCGAAGTTGCTAGGTAAAGTGCAAACCACCTCTAACGGCCAGCGTGTGTTATTAGATTTTTACTTATTAACCATGCCAGACTGGACGACAGGGAAAACAATTAAAGCCTATGCTATCGATCCAGATACAGCGCGTGGCGCATTGGCGACGAGTGTGAACAACCATTATCTATTAAGATACGGTACGTTATTTGCAACCTCATTCATTTCAGGAATGGCATCAGCAGTTGAGAGTTCAGGAACGACCATTAGTTCTGATGATGGTGTTGTGACTTCTTCGACACCTGATTATGGTACAACTGACCAAGTGTTAATTGCTTTAGGATCAGTCGCAACCGCTTTTTCAGGTGAAGCGTCGTCTCTAACTAATACGCCACCTACAGTGAAGATTAAGCAGGGTATTGGAATTGGCGTTTTGTTTATGCAAGATTTAAAGGAATAGGTCTTTGAGGAGAATGGTATGGTAGATGATAAAAAACAATTTGATGATAACGAAGAAGAGTATCATTTTTCAGAAGAAGAGCTCGAAAGAGAGTTATCGGAGTATGAAAAGTCTGCTGAATCAGCATCATCATCTCAGCATGTTGATGAGGTGGGACCTTCATCGGCAGGAAGCGTTGATTCGGGAGGACGTAAAAGACCAACTGATCATGTCAAATCATTGCTTGAAAAGCGTGGAAGCTTAAGACCGTGGCATTGGGTGGTTGGCGCTGTTCTCTTGTTGTTTGTTGTCGCTTGGGGTGCGCACTTCATTGGACAAGCAAAAACGCCTAGTCAGCCAACAGAAACAACGGCAAAAGAAACAGGGTTTAAGCCACTTGATCAGCATATTGCTGAGCAAAATCAAGATCAAACATCACAGCAACAAGGTGCCAATGAGCAAGCGCAGGCAGCTGGGGAGCAGCAAGCTCAAGAGAATGCAAAGGGTGAGCAACTCAAGGGGCATGTTGAAAAGTTATCTGATAAGCAAAAACAGCATGAAGATCAGCTTGATAAGCTATGGAGAGCAAGCGCAAAACGTTTTCGTGAGATTGCAGCAGAGAGCAAATCTGTTGATTCGCAATTAGATGCGTTGCAATCCAACGTGTCAGAGCTGCAGTCAAATATGCAAGATATCCGCAGTGATCTCAGTTTAGTGACGACGCAGTTGACTAAAATGCAGCAAGCACAAGAGGTTAAGAAAAAACAGATTGTTGCGAGAAAAACCCCTGCTATGCATTTGCCTAATTATTTCGTTGAAGCTGTCGTCCCTGGACGTGCATGGTTACAATCAAGCATTGGGACAACGATTACTGTTGCGATCGGAGATACCATCAGAGGTTATGGTGAAGTCACGAAAATTGATCCGTACACTGGAAATGTGACGTTGAGCTCAGGCAAGGTCTTTGAGTATGGGACCGGTGCTTATTAATACGATCAAAATCCACCGTTCACTTACGTTCTGCGTTTTATGCGCGGGAAGCAATGATCGTACATCACTCTGACATGCGTCCCGCGGACAAGCCTCGGGATATCTAAAAATCAATAACCTGCGGTTATGGATTTTTAGTAAAGAGTCTGTTCGCAACACTCCCTAAATGGGTATATACTTGAGGATAAGGTTAAGTAGGCGTTGCATTCTATACCCTGTGTCTCGGGGCTTGTCCACGGGGCCATAAAAAGCTAGTTTGCAATATTCTCATTAAGTGAGCGCTCTTATGATTAGCACTATCAGAATGATTTTTCTCATCTTTTCTACCATCCTCTTGGGAGGGTGTGCTGGTACATATCCAGGGATAGACCAAATGATAATCAACCTGGCAGATTCTATGCCAGATATACTCGCGATGGTCACAGGTGCTGCTTATATCATTGGTATGATGAGTATTATTAGAGGCGTTTACCAACTAAAAATTTATGGTGATCTGCGCACTATGATGTCTAGCCAAACAAGTTTTTTCCCGCCTTTGGTGATGTTAGTGACCGGCGGATTGTTGCTTTATTTCCCTAGTGCTCTTGAGATCGGATTAACGACAGTTTTTGGTTATGATAGCCCATTAACTTACAACACATCTGGTACGAATGAAGATCAAATCATAGGTGCGCTGGTGATCATATTGCAAGTTATCGGTGTTATCTCTTTTATACGTGGACTCATGATGTTGCAAAAAATTGGCCAGCAAGGTGGTGGACAAGGTGTCGTTGGTCGTGGTCTGCTACACATCGTTGGTGGGTTATTAGCGATTAACATCTATGGTTTTTGGCAAATTCTCTCCTATACTCTCATCGGGTAGCGGTTTAATTATTCGGCGAAAACTGCTGAAAAAAACTTAGCATGCTTGCACATATCCCCTCGCTTATAGTATTGTAGAGACTGAGGAAGTCTTATTCACAAGGGGAGTTGAAGGTGAAAAATACAGTATATAAATGGGTTAAGACAATTTTAATGGTAAGTGCAACTTTAGTACTTTTTGTTGCTGCGAGTGCTTATGCGCAAGAAACATTAGGTTCGGTTGCTGCTAATATCAAAAGTAGCTTTAGTGATCTCGCAGAAATGGTGACTGCCGGTTCTTATATTGGTGGCCTTGGATTTGCTATTGGTGCTATTCTGAAATTTAAAGCACACAAAGATAATCCAACACAAATTCCTGTTGGTACGCCAATTGCATTATTATTTGTTGCCGCGGCATTGATTTTCTTGCCATCCATCTTCCAAGTAACAGGTCAAACCTTGTTTGGTTCGAGTGGATCTTATGCGGGTGTGAGTGGTATTACCTCGTTTTAACCTTTGAACCTGTCAGGCATCTAGGTGTTCTTCTTATTGGGGTGGGTAGTTTCCGTATAGGTTGCTATTCCCCCCTAAGTTAAATGTTCGGCCAAAAATGGATGTTCTTCGTGATAAGGTGGATAGTGATTCATGTATGAACTTAAACTAAGTGTTCGACCTGGCAATTGGCAGCGATTCATGGCTCGCAAAATGAATCCTGCATTTTCACGTATAGCTAAAAAAATCTGGTTGCGAGATCAACACACCTGTCAATACTGTGGTTTCCAGGCACGTGAATATCTTGATGTTGTTAACTATGATCAAGATTACGATAATAATAAGGCGCGTAACCTTATGACGGCTTGTTGTTTTTGTTCGCAATGTTTTTTCCTCGAGTCCGTTGGATTAGATGAACAGAGCAGTGGCGATTTGATTTACCTTCCTGAAATAAGCCAGCGAGATTTAAACGGTTTGTGTCATGTGTTATTTTGCGCGATGAGTAATGACAACGATTACAAAACCACCGCGGAATCTATTTATCGATCGCTTAAGTTTCGTAACCGCATTGTTGAAGAAACCTTTGGTGCAGGAGCCAGCGATCCGCGCGTGATGGGAGAAATGATCATCGAGTATCAGGCTCAGCAGGGGCAGTATATTGTGGATGATGTTTTAGGAAGCTTACGTTTGCTGCCAAATCATGCAAAATTCCATAGGCAATTACAAGCTTGGGCGCAATCAGCACTTAATGATGTATCGCAAGAAAAAGCTGTTAATTAGAGCAGGGATATTATGGCAACAATAGTCGACAAATTCTTTGATAACGTAGATTCGTTTATCGCGTGGTTTAGTAGTAGTATTAAAACCTCTTGTGATGATTATTGTGAAATAGAAACTGCTGATCGTGAAGATACTTTAGTAGCCCGAGACGGCTCGCTTATCAGCGTGATTAAGATAGAAGGCGTCACGCATTTATTAGGAAATGAAGAATTTGACTTAATGCACGAAGCATTAACCAACAACTTCCGTACAGCCTTGTCACGCCCAGGACATTCTGTACAGATGGTATTTACTTATGATCGCGCGACGGTTCGTAAAGACATTTCAGATAAGTTAGCGCCAGCAAGAAGTACGGCGGAGCGATTAGAGCTGGACTTAAATGACTTGTTTCAAGAACGCGTTAATTATATTTCACAGTACTGTGCTTCGGAAAGTGTTTATATGGTGCTGTGGACGCGGCCGTTTAGTCTTTCTGGAGAGCAGCAAAAGCGGGCGCAAAAAGAAAAGTTAAAGTTTATAAAAGATAACAAGATTCCTCCGGTGAAAAATGCTCAAAACACGATTGCAGCTATTCCTGATGTTCGCAATACCCATGAATCATTTGTGCGTTCTCTAATTAATGATCTCACTAAAATTGGTATGTTAGCGAGTTTGTTAAAAGTGCATGATGCGGTTCATGTTATGAGGCAGTCGGTGGATCCAGAATTTACTTCGCATGAATGGAAGGCGGTTTTGCCTGGGGATAGCATCCCTATGCGAGATATGAAACAGCGTTCTAACTCAGAGTTGTCTGGTGTGATGTATCCTCCCTTGGCAAAACAGATTTTTCCTCGTGATGCTGAGATTTTGGATTTGCGCACGGTTAGAATAGGAGATCGAATCTATTCTCCTATTTTTATTGATTTGTTTCCTCAGGAAATACGCTCTTTTGTGGCATTGTTTAATCGTACCTTACCGACGCAGATTCCTTGGCGAATATCGTTTTTACTCGACAGTAACGGCCTAAGCACCATTCGATTTAAAGCGATGGTCGCGAGTATTTTGAGTTTTGCTTCGCAACAAAACCATCTTATTAGTGATGCGGCGAAAATGCTGCAGTATATTGATACAAACACTGATGATCCTGTGATTCGCTTGCGCGTTGCATTAACCACTTGGGCACCAGAAGGAAATATACGGTTATTACGCACACGCACGGCAGAGCTTGCGAAAGCGGTGCAGGGATGGGGAAACTGTGACACCTCAGAAGTGAGCGGTGATGTATTTGGTGGAATCGTTTCTTCGCATATCGGCGTATCTTCTCAAAGTTATGCAACACCTACAGTCGCACCATTATCCGATGCGGTGTTTATGTTGCCTTTTAGTCGACCTGCAACAGTGTGGCGCTATGGTTCAGTAATGTTTCGCACACCGGATGGCAAGCCTTGGCCTTTTCAGCCGGGTTCTGCACAACAAACCACGTGGATCGATCTGCTTTATGCCCGACCGGGTTCTGGTAAATCAGTATTATCGAATGCATTAAATCTGGGTTTGTGTTTATCTGCAGGCATTCGACGTTTGCCACGCATTGCTATTATTGATATTGGTCCATCGAGCAGTGGTTTAATTTCATTGTTGCGTGAAGCGCTGCCCAAGAGTAAGCGGCATTTAGTTGCTTACCATCGTTTGCGTATGACGCCTGAATATTCGATTAACCCTTTCGATACGCAGCTCGGTTGCCGATTTCCAACGCCTCAAGAGCGTAGTTTCTTAGTAAACTTTATTACACTTTTGGCGACACCATTAGGCGCAACCAAACCTTATGATGGTGTTTCTGATATGGCTGGTTTAGTCGTTGATGAGCTTTTCAAAACTTTTGCTGATGATGGTAAGCCACGTTTATATTCAGAGGGTTTGATTACAGAAGTTGATGATTTACTTTCAGACATTGGTTTTGTGCGCGATGCACATACAACCTGGTGGGAAATTACTGATGCATTATTTACGGCAGGGTTTGCATTTGAAGCCTCACTCGCGCAACGTTATGCGATGCCATTGCTGGCCGACGCAGCATCTATTTGTCGAACTTCTGCTATCGAAGATTTATTTGGTCAAGTCATTACGCCTACCGGTGAAACTTTAGTGAAAGCATTTGGTCGTATGATCTCAAGCGCTGTGCGTGAGTATCCTATTCTTTCTACTGCAACGCAATTCGCGATAGGTGATTCACGTATAGTATCGCTCGATTTAGATGAGGTTGCTAAAAGTGGGGGTGATGCAGCAGATCGACAAACAGCTGTTATGTATATGCTGGCACGTTATGTGTTAGCGAACCATTATTATTTGACGAATGAAAATGTCAGCGATATGCCTGAGACGTATCGCGCACATCATAAAGAACGCATTGATGAGATTCGTGAAGATGCAAAGCGGATTGTGTTTGATGAATTCCACAGAACCTCTAAAGCATCCGCTGTGCGCGATCAAGTGGTTGTTGATATGCGTGAAGGTAGAAAGTGGAACGTGCAGATTGCATTGATATCGCAGTCGGTAGAAGACTTTGATCCCGTAATGATCGAGTTCGCGACGTCGGTCTACATTATGGATGCGGGCCCAGCGCAAGCGATCGCAAGAACAACAGAAATTTTTGGATTAACCGAAACAGCAGCTACAGCGCTGCGCACACGAGTGCACGGCCCCCGCGAAGGTGGTTCGACGTTTTTAGCGCAATTTGCAACAAAGCAAGGCATCAATACTCAATTGCTCACTGCAACCATAGGTCCTGTTGAGCTATGGGCATTTAGTACGACGGCAGAAGATGCGACGGTGCGAAATAAACTTTACGAACACCTCGGTCCAAAAGAAGCGCGTCGTGTATTAGCGAGACTGTTTCCTTCGGGCTCGATTAAAGCGCTTGTTGAAGAGCGAATGGCAAAACTCAAGGAAGATGAGGCGCTCATAGAAGATCTCGACAACATGAGTATTGCTGAAGAACTTGTCCGTGAAATTCTTGAGGCACATGCCAAAAACCCAGACGTTCAATCATTGAATTAACCTATTGATGTTAAAAATAATTTTTTCACAAAGTTCAAGCCAGCAAACTGATTGTCTCAGCAATGTTTTTGTGCCATAAATAACCAACATTAATCAGGTTCGAGCTTAGAGCCCACCGAGAGTATCACGCATTCATTTTAAAGACCCACCTTGGCATCCAAGTGTGTTGGATAAAAGTATCATCGAAAGGATTGTAGTCGCCTTCGTAAGCGAGGGTGGCGCGCACTTGAGCATTCTCAATATTAAGACTCATGTCGATCATGGATGTGGTAAGTTTGTTTGCATGTTTGCCAAACGCATTGACGAAACGCATCACACCCCACGGTCCTGAGTAAACTCGGGAGCTTTCTTTACCTAGCGCATCCGTCAAGGTAACTTTCACTGTTTGTGATTGTGAGGCGCTAGGCCAGCTCATGTTCACTGGTGTATTGCTAGGAAAAGCATAGACATTGTCCCCAATGACAATATTCATTTCTTTAGTGTCGGGAGAGAAATGTAGATTATCAAAATGGAATGAAATGTAAGGATGGCTGCCATCGTGCCCAAAATACATTTGTTGTATGATAGCGAAGCGCTTTAACTCAATTAATATAATGTTTGGGATAGAAAGGTGGTTTGCATATTGCGGTTTTATTTTCCATCCGCCATCATCGTTAGAGACAAACGGTGTGAGATAATAGTTCTTAAAGTTTTCTAACGCGCCATTTTGACTGAAAAATGCTGTGAATGCATCTAAGTCTACTGTGTCATGACTTTTTGCTGAGAATGGGTATCGGTTGTGAAAATTTTTCATGTAGGGTTGTAAAATCTCTTTTTTCCATCGTCGATTAACATAGTCTGCTGCCATGGGGGCTGCAAGTTGGCTAAACTTTTCTGAAATGGTTTCTAGCCAAGACTTCAGTGGTTCTGGAGCGCTAACTGCAAGCATGTCTATTTGGTTGAGAGGTGATGAATTACTTGGTGATGCTGCCTCTCGAAGCACTTGAAAAGCTTGCGCTTGCACATCTTGAGATGTTGCTATATGCATAGCATTTTGGCTTAGCGCTTTTAGAGCAATAAAACTTTGATATAACACGCTTTTATCAGGTGTTTCTGCGTTTTCAAGTAAACCCGCAAAGTTTCTTAAGCGTTGCATATCCTCTGAATTAATACCCGCAATATTTGTGTTTGTGTTAACAAGATCGATGAGTTTTAGAATTGGCGATTGAGTGCTTGCCAATACATTGAGTTCTTTATTCATCGTTTCGAAGGAATCTAGCTTAGTGAGTTTTAAATGGTTTAATACATTTAGCCACGTTTTAATATAAGCTTGATGATAGCTCGTTGTGAGTGTATTCATTAATGATGCTTGTGTCATTGAGTCATTGATTAAGCTGTGTTTTCCTAGAACCCAATTACCATGCATAGTCTCACTGCTTGCTTCCTGGATGAGTGAGGAATCAATCGACTCAAAAGCTTTTTGTGTATACATCGGTGAAATATAGCGATATTTTGGATCAACTGTGATGGGTGAATTCTCGCCTAAGATGGCTTGTACATCGATTTTAGGGAATGCGTCCATGTGCGCATCGATGAGCACGAGCGCTAGCTTTGCAGGTGAGAGTTGATTTAATGCTTCTCTCGCATTCGCAATAATATGTTGATTGGGAGCAATGGTTTTTTTCTCGTTGATTAAAGCTTTTAATATAAATGGTTCGGCTTCCACGTTTTTAAAAATACCGGCGCTTTTAGTTTGAATGAACGCTTCATCAAAATGAGAAGGTTCGACAAGCATTAGGTATGTGGTGAGTGCGATGTAGGTATCTTTGGCATTAAGATTTTTTTGTTGCAAGTATTGCTCTAAATATGTTTTTGTTGCGGGGAGAAGTTGGGAGGTTAACCCTTCTTGGTAGGCGCGATCGACCTCTTTTGTGAGCGTGTTTCGCGCCTTTGGTGTCATCCAAATGTGAGATGATTGTAAGCGCGTCTTCGCCTGGTCTAATTCAGACAGCATGCGTACTGTTTCAAGCATGGAAGGCTGGTTTTTGTTTGAGGTTTGAAAGTGTAATATGGCTCGCTCGGTTTGGCTGACAATCGCGAAATTATCCATGAATAAATAAGAAAAATACCCGACGGTGAGCGAGAATACACTTGCGCATGCAACAACCCAGAGGCGCTTTGTTTTAGAGAGTTTTTTATTGATGGCTTCGTTAAACGTTGCGGCGCCAACATTGATGGCTAAATTTAATAAAGCGTGCACGAAAAAAGATTTGCGTGCAATTGCTTTTCGCGCAATCACCTCATCGCCATGTCGGACGACGCTTTTGTTGCGTGACACCTCAAGAAACTCTTCTGCTTGTTTTGCACTAGTGAAATAAATCCCATGTGCATATGCACAAGAATGCGTTTGTATTTGTTTAATGAAGTCTAAACAAATTGAAATAGTATGTGACTTAAGTGCTTCGAGCTGTATCGGGAAGCTTTTGATCAGTAATCGCTTGCTTTCATCGTGTTCGTGATGCAGTTTTGTGATTAGTTGCGAGTTGATTCGAGAAATCAGCTTGCCAAAGGCCTCTTCCAGGGTTTGGTCTTTTAGTTCAAAACCCCACGCTTGTTGACGCTCCTCTTTATCAAGGTCAGAGAAGAATTCATTAAAACCAGGAATCAAATCACATTTGTTAAAAGCAATATGAATGGGAAGTGGGTTGATGTTGAGTGTTTGTATTGCTTTTGCGATTTGTTCGAAGCGTAATCGTGCAGAGATTTCGCTGCGAGACAACATGTCTGGAAGATCGCAGACAACAATGACGCCCTGAATGGATAAGCGCTTTTGGTGTTTTTGCAACCAGCGGTGGAACGTTCTCCATTGAGAGGGAAGCTCCTTTTTTTCATCTGTTAAAATATATTTACCTGGAATGTCTAGATAGACAGCTTCGTTTGTTGCCCACCATTGTGGTTGATTGCTGGGGGCGATTTCTTCTTTCAAAGACTGTTTTTTCGCTAAAATAAAACCATGGTCAGAGTGTTTCAAGAACGTTGTTTTCCCGGCTTCAGATTGGCCTAAAATCAAAAACAAGGGCAGTTCAGATAATTTTTTTTTCTTTGAGCGTTTTAAGGACGTTGTAGATAGGAACGCCCACATTTGTTTTAAACACACATCTAATGTTTTTTCACTCATGGGATTGTCCTGTTGATGTTTGTGTGACAAGAGGTGCGATAAGTTGATCTGTAGTTTTATCAAAAAGCATGTTAAATAGGACTGTTAATGTAATTAATGAAACAAATAATCCTGCCCCAAATCGTATCACCATTTTCTTTATCAATGGTTTTTTAATCGGTGTGGTTGCTTTTGTGGTGATATTGGGTGAAAGCGTCGATTGTGTTTCGCCTTTGATGCCTCGAATGAGATGATAGAGTTGATCAGTCAATTGATTAAGCTGCATAAAGCTAAAAACGCTAGACCGGTATTGTCCTTTAAATCCTAGACGTAGACATACGTATAAAAATTCGAGCAAATCTGAATACACCTCAGGTTGTTGTTTCACATGTTCCAATATCATGAAAAATCGCTCACCATCACTATGATCGTTTTGCAATTGCGTGAGCAAGCGGTGCGACTCCCAATAGTCATGCGCTCCCCACTCGGTATTCATGATCGCATCGTCAAATGTGGCGCATAGAGCGTATTGGCTAGCGAGACATATCTCATGGGTATACTCTTGTGCAATGTATTGCTGGAAGGCGTTTATTTCGGTTTTTAAGCGTTTAAATAAACCGGATGCGTTTGGTGGTATGTGCGTCGCTTTAATTTCACTCAGTGTGGCAAAGCACTGTGCGGCAGCGTCAATTAAGGGGTTTAGGCCGTATTCTGGGGCGTGTTGACTAAGCTGCGTATTCGCCAGCCAAAGTGATTTTGGGGCTATGGTTAGAGAGTCATGGGTGACGATATTGGTTGTAGACCCGCTCATGATGCTGCACTTCCTTAATGGGGTTGTTGCATTCTACGACTGTCATACCGCGGTTTATCCGCGGGACGTAGCTTTTATAATGCAAAAGCTCCCCTAATAACATCATTAGGTTACGATATGTGTAGGGTTAAAGCAAGTTTGGTGATGATGCGAAACGAAGTGTAGGGCGGTTGATAGGCTGAAATTATTCCTTCACACTCTTCTCTCATCATCGTCGCATTTTATTTCGTTATCCTTCGCACCCTTCTCGCGTCATCCTCCGCGAAGGCGGAGGATCCAGCATTATTTGAAACGACTGGATTCCCGCCTGCGCGGGAATGACGTGAGAGAGCAGGCGAATCCCCCGAACGAAGTCGGGAATGACGTGAAGGGTGCGTGCGCCCGAAGGCGCGATGTCTTATAACAAACCGTATTGCTTTAATTTTTTGCGTAACGTACCACGGCTTAAACCGAGGATGATCGCCGCTTTAGACTGATTATGGCGAGTATATTCGAGCACAGACTCTAGGAATGGTTTTTCGAATTCACCTAAAAACAACTCATAAAGTTCGCTTGGTTTTTCGCCTTGTAAGCTAGCGACGTATTTTTTGAAAATGTCTTTAACGTGTTGGCCAAAAGGGTATTTGTTCGCTAAGTCAACGCTTTCAGTCATTGTTGCGGTTTCTGTGAAAATGCTCATAGTTTTTATCTCTCATGTAGTAGTTTTGTTATTGTGGTCCTTGAACCAATGACGCTATCCTGCTCATTTCTTGTGAAATTGTAACACAATGGATCGAATTGTACAATAGAGGAGCAGAAAGTCAATAGTTTTTTAACTTATTGATTTAGTTATGCATTTTTGAGCATTTTTTCCAGATAGTGGATGTTTGTCCCACCTTTTACAAAGTTTTTATCCTTTAATATCTGCTTATGTAGCTCAATGTTAGTTGTAATGCCATCAATATGGATCTCATCTAGCGCACCTAGCATACGTTTAATCGCAGCTTCGCGAGTGCCTGCGTGTACAATGATTTTTGCGACGAGCGAGTCATAATAAGGCGGTACGGTATAGCCAGAGTAGAGGTGAGAGTCCACACGCACCCCAGGTCCACCAGGAGCATGAAACATCGTGACTTTTCCAGGTGAAGGTAAAAAGCTCTTTGGATCCTCGGCATTAATACGACATTCGATCGCATGGCCATGGAATTCGATATCTTTTTGTTTTAGTGTGAGCTTTTCGCCGTTAGCAACTCGGATTTGTTCTTTGATCAGATCAACGCCTGTGATCATTTCTGTCACTGGATGCTCTACCTGAATACGGGTGTTCATTTCGATGAAATAGAATTCTCCATTTTCATAGAGGAATTCGAAGGTTCCTACGCCATGATAACCGATTTTTTTGCATGCTTCGGCACAGCATTCACCAATTTTTTTGCGTTGCTCAGGTGTGATGCCTGGCGCGGTTGCTTCTTCCAATACTTTTTGATGGCGACGTTGCATAGAGCAGTCACGCTCGCCCAAATACAGAGCATTGCCATGTTTATCGGCAAGGACTTGGATTTCTACGTGGCGAGGATTTTCAAGGAATTTTTCCATATAGACTTTGTTATTACCAAAGGCTGCCGCCGCTTCAGTTTTTGTCATGTTGATAAAATTAGTAAGCTCGTGCGGACCGCGAACGACTCGCATACCGCGACCACCACCACCGCCAGCAGCTTTGATGATGACGGGATAACCAATTTTTTCCGCGATTTCGAGATTTTCTTCATCGTTATTGCCCAGGGGACCGTCAGAGCCTGGAACGCACGGGATTTTGGCTGCACGCATCGTTTTAATCGCCGAAACTTTATCACCCATGATTCGAATGGTTTTTGCGTCAGGACCAATAAATGTAAAGCCGCTATTTTCAACTTGTTCAGCAAAGTCTGCGTTTTCTGCTAAAAAGCCGTAGCCAGGATGAATAGCAGTAGCGTCGGTGATTTCAGTCGCGCTAACAATGCCCGGGATATTTAGGTAACTATATGAAGGCGCAGGTGGTCCAATACATACGGATTCATCTGCCAAGCGGACGTGCATTAGTGATTCATCGGCATCCGAATGTACAGCGACAGTTTTAATGCCGAGTTCGCGACAGGCGCGTAATACGCGTAATGCAATTTCGCCACGATTAGCAATAACGACTTTCTTAAACATATTTAATTCCTAATTGATCATTAAAACTTTTTATCGTTGCTGTGACTCGCGTTGTTATCCCGCCTTTCGTTGCAACGATGCAGTTGTTGGTGGTTATCATTCAATAATAAATAGCGGTTGACCAAACTCTACCGGCGCGCTGTTTTCCACAAGTCGTGCCGTGATTGTACCGTCTTTGTCGGCTTCAATTTGGTTATACATTTTCATCGCTTCGATCAAGCAAACCACTTCGCCTTTTTTCACTTGTTGTCCGACTTCAACGAAAGGGCCTGCGCCAGGAGTTGGAGCGAGGTAAATCGTACCAACCATAGGTGATTTGACAGCATGTTTATTCTTCATGTCATCGTCGGATTTTTTGCTCGATTTTTTCTTTTCTTTTGGTTCTGCCGCAGGTGCAGCTGGAGGCGCATAAGCCATAGGTGCAGCAGCGACAGTTGTACCTTGTTTGCTGACGCGGATTTTATTTCCCTCAACTTCAATCTCACCAATTTCAGGGTGTTTGTTTAGGATTTTGATGAGTTCTTCAATTTGGCTATGCGGTAGTTTTTTCATGTTGTGTTTGTCCTTTCTTTAAGTCTCGTTGAAAATAATAATCGGCAGCGTTTAGCGCAATAAAATAGCCATCGATACCGAAACCTGTAATGACGCCTTCTGCAATATCGTTAAAATATGAATCATGACGATATGCTTCGCGTTTGTAAACATTGCTCACGTGCACTTCTATAAAGGGTTTCCCGACAGCAGCCAGTGCGTCACGTAATGCAAGGCTAGTATGTGTAAACGCAGCGGGATTGAAGATAATCAAATCGGCAGTATTTTTGAGAGCTGTGTCGTGAATATGGTTAATCAATTCTGCTTCGCTATTACTTTGGTAAGACTCTAGGTGATGGCCCATATCGTCCGCGCGTTTTTTCATGTCTTCTTCAAGCTCGTGGAGTGTCATACTCCCATAATACTCGGGTTCGCGCATACCTAGCAGATTCATGTTGGGGCCGTTGAGTAATAATATTTTCATGAAATGCAATTACCTATGTCTCGCTCAGTGCCAAATTATGAGGGAATTGTTGTGAAATGTCTATCTGTGATAGGATTTGCTGTGGAAACAACCTTAGAGGGCTAATAATTGATTGATTTTATTGTAAATTTCATCTTGCATATTGATGCTCATCTCGTTCATATCATAAACACTTATGGATCATGGGCGTATGTGATTTTATTCGCTATTATTTTTTGCGAAACCGGCTTGGTTGTTACGCCGTTTTTACCCGGAGATACTCTGTTATTTGCAGCAGGTGCATTAGCAGCAGGTACGAGCATTAATGTCGTTTTTCTTGGTGGCATATTGATTTTAGCTGCTCTTTGTGGCGATAACGTGAATTATTGGTTGGGGCGCACAATAGGCCCGAAGGTATTTCAGCGCCACGATTCACGCATATTTAAAAAATCTTATCTCGAGAAAACGCATGCGTTTTACAATCGTTATGGTGGAAAAACGGTTGTTATCGCTCGATTCTTGCCTATTGTGCGCACTTTTGCGCCGTTTGTTGCTGGCATAGGTCGAATGGCTTATGGGCGTTACATTATATTTTGTTTGCTAGGTGCGGTCCTTTGGGTGGGTGGCATATTAACGTTAAGTTATACCTTCGGAAATTTGCCGGTGATAAAACATAACTTTGTTATTGTGGTATTCACTATTATTTTTCTGTCTATATTGCCTGCTGCGATAGAAGTTTTTCGTGCTAAGCGCGCGTAGCGCGACGAAGCAATCCAGACTATATTGAATGAACAGTACAGTGATAAGTTTTTCGTTAATAATCACGGCCATTCCGAGTCTCAATTTCGACTAGATTGCTTCGTCCTTGCAGGGGAGTGTTGCCAACTGGCTTTTTACTATAAATCAATAATCATAGGTTATTGATTTATAGAGATCCC
>JBKAGM010000012.1:0-46363 GCA_046290385.1 Gammaproteobacteria bacterium | reverse complement strand
AAAATTGAAGTTAGGCAGTAATTCAATGACAAATCCAATGCGTTCCATGATTTTTCTCCTACTTTCAGTATGTCATAGGGATTTATAGCTGTCATCTAAATCGTTTATTAATAAATCATAAGGTTATGGAGTCGTCTTGAGCGAAAAACGAACGTATTAGAATAAATAGTTTTAATTTTAATCATATTTTGATATAATATTGCACTGATAGATTTTTATTTGAGGTGGAATCATGATTATCAGAAATAATAACGATAAATTAATCCAGACACCACTCTTTGCTGCATCTCGTGAAGGAGATTTAGGTCTCGTACGATCTCTTGTTGACAGTGGAGCCGATGTTAACGAATTTATTAAAGGTTGGAGTCCGCTTATGTTCGCTTGCCATGCTGGTCATTTCTCAGTGGTGCAATTTTTAGTCGGTTATGTGAGTGATGTTAATCAATGCAAAGATAATGGTGTAACTCCACTTTTGGTCGCTTGCTACGGTGGCCATTTGTCTGTGGTGGAATTTTTAGTTGCTAAAGGAGCTGATGTTAATCAATGTGATGAAGCTGGTCAGAGTCCTCTTATGATCGCTTGTCAAAATGGTCATTTGTCTGTGGTGGAATTTTTAGTTGCTAGAGGAGCTGATGTTAACCAATCTGCTAAAGGTTGGAGTCCGTTTATGGTCGCTTGTTACCGTGGTCATTTGTCTGTGGTGAAATTTTTAGTTGATAGAGGAGCTGATGTTAATCAATGTGATGAAGCTGGTCGGACTCCGCTTATGCTCGCTTGTTACCGTGGTCATTTGTTTGTGGTGGATCTTTTAGTTAATCAAGGAGCTGATATTAATAAATCTGGTCTAAATGGTGAGAGTGCACTTATCATCGCTTGTGAATGTGGTCATTTGTCCGTCGTGGATTATTTAGTGACGGAAGGAGCTGATGTTAATCAATGTAATGAAGCTGGTGGGACCCCTCTTATGTACGCAAGTCAATATGGCCATTTGTCTGTGTTGGAACTTTTAGTTGCAAGAGGAGCTGATGTTAATCAACGTGGTCTAAAGGGTGAGAGTGCGCTTCTCATTGCTTGTGAATGTGGTCATTTATCCGTGGTGAATTATTTAATGACGAAAGGTGTTGATGTTAATCAATGTGATGAAGCTGGTCGGACTCCCCTTATGTACGCGAGTCAATATGGTCATTTGGTTTTGGTGGATTTTTTAGTTAATCATGGGGCTGATATTAATCAATGTAGTGAGATGGGTATGAGTGCGCTTATGTTTGCTCGTGATGGGGGTGATTTGTCCGTGGTGGACTTTTTAGTGACGAATGGCGCTGAGGTTAACCAGCTTGACGTATCAGCTACGCTGCATATAAGTCTCGTTAGTTTGTGGCGGACTTTTCAATTTGCGCTGGCGCGTATTTTAATAGAAGACTCTGCTGACACTTCTCTATTAAATCAAGATTCTAATCGCGTGATTGATACATCGGGCCTAGGTAATCATTCAAGGCCTCGTTTTGTATTAGCGAATCAAGGACTCCTAGATTCGGCTTCAAAAGCAGGCGTAGAGGTAGATGTATCGGATGATTATCTATGCAATATAAGCAGTGTTATCATGGACAAACCCATGCTGGATCGACGCCATCCAGAAAATACTTTCAGAGCGGATTATAAGAGTTTTGCGCGTTGGTTGGATCAGGCAGGGAGGCATCCTGTTTTAGGTTCGAGTGATCATATGTCCAAGGAAGATTTGATGGTTGATGAACCTCTAAAAAAGCAAATTGATTTATTTGTTTTTGGCGTGTTAAAGCAACTTAGAAAAGTGTCGGGTTACGAAAATGCATTTGAGAGCAAATATCAATATTTATTAGCGCTTAGTCAAAGAGAAAAAGCGGCTCTAACAATTCAAAGCTTTTGGCGCGATCACAGGACTTTTGTTGATGAAAATGAAGAGACAAAAGAAAGTGCTAGGCTAACGTGTGGCGGTTAGGTTCTGATTTGGGATTTGATTAATATATGCCCATCTGATAGACTCCCCGCATGTTTATAATTAATGGTAATTATGGCAATGATACGGTGGCGTTGATCCAATGGTGCCGTGAAGCTGCTTTAGAAAATGTTGTCGTCGTTTCGGTGGATACAGGTTGGGCTGCGCCCGATTGGTCTGATCGTGTTGATGCTGGGGAAGCCTTTGCGCGTCAATGTGGTTTTGAAGTCAAGCGATTAATGTCACCCATGCCCTTCACAGATTTAGTGAAAGATCGTCAGTGTTTTCCTAGTCCGAAGTTTCATTGGTGCGCGAATTTTTTGAAAGCCTTGCCGTTGCTCGAATGGCTTGATGAGGTAGATTTATCTTGTGAAGCGACGGTGATCATTGCCAAGCGAAGGACTGAAGCCAAGGCAAATGCACAAATGCCAGAAAAGATAGAAGACTCTGAATATTACGGTGGCCGAACGGTTTGGTATCCTTTGCATGCTCATGATTTGGCGGGTCGAGATGCATTGATTGATCGATCGGGGCTAGAAAAGTTACATTCGCGTAGTTTAGAATGCTTTACCTGTATTTATCAGCAACGGCATGACTTTGACAGCATGTCTTCAGAGGCGATCGCGCGCCTAAAAGCGTTGGAATCGAGTATCGATCAACCCATGTATAAACCAGAAGATTTTGGGGGTGCACGAGGGATTGAAGCTGTTGTAGAATGGGTGCGTGCACATTCTGAAGAGGTGAGTGATCAAGCGCTTGGTGATGGTGAACGTGATGTTTATTATTCAGGGTGTGGCAGTGAATTTGGTTGTGGTTTATAAGTGAGTAATGACTGATGACTTTTGTAGTAGCAGAATCTTGCATCAAATGTAAATATACAGACTGCGTTGAAGTTTGTCCTGTCGATTGTTTTTATGAAGGCCCAAATTTTTTGGTTATTAATCCAGACGAGTGTATCGATTGTGCCTTATGTGAACCTGAATGTCCTGTGGATGCTATTTTTTCAGAAGATGACTTGCCAGAGGAATATCATAAGTTTTTAGAAATTAATCAACGTCTATCTGAAAAATGGCCGAATATTACGACCAAAAAAGATGGATTGTCTGACGCGAAAGAATGGGAAGACGTCAAAGATAAATTGCAATACTTAGAAGAATAACCTATGAAGATCCTCGCCATAGAAACTTCCCAGTCAGCATGTTCGGTGGCATTATTGGTTGATGATCAATGTTGTGAGCGTACTGATTCACAAGCTCGTCAACATGCACAGCGTGTCTTAGAGATGGTCGATGCGTTGCTCGACGAAACAAATCTTACGTTATCTCAGCTCGATGCAATTGCGTTTAATCAAGGGCCAGGCTCATTCACGGGTATCCGTATTGGTACTGCTATAGCGCAAGGGTTAGCCTTTTCACAGGCGCTTCCCTTGATTCCTGTTTCCTCATTCGATGTGTTGAGAAACTTAGCTTCAGAAAAATTTTCTTATCAAAATATTGCCATAGCCATTGATGCGAGGATGCAAGAGGTGTATTTTTCAGCTTATGAGTGCCAGCAAGGGATTTGGAATATCGTGAGTGAGCCTTGTGTAGTTCCGCCGGCTTCCATCGAGCTCGATCAATCAAAAAAATGGTTGGCACTTGGCAATGGTTGGGCAGCCTATCGCGATCAATTTTCACAGTCAGTAAAGGCTGTTTGTACTGAAACGATAGATAATCTCCATCCAGAGGCTTCTGCCGTGGCCAGGTTGGCAAAAGAAGAGGCAGAGGGTGGGTTAAAAAGATTCACCTCTGATTTGGCAGAGCCGTTGTATTTAAGAAATAAAGTCGTTTAAAAAAAGACAACATGATATAGTATATGGGAGTGTTGCGAACTGTCTCTTTACTAATAACAATAACCTATGGTTATTGTTATTTAGAGATCCCGCGGATAAACCGCGGGATGAAAGTCGTAGAATGCAACAGTCCCTATATCTATCGCGATTGAGTTTTTTGAAAAACATTATGTTTGCTCACGACCTTCACCTCTCTACGGGTCGTCATTGCGAGAAAGATTTGCTTTGCAAATCTGACGAAGCAATCCAGAATTCATTCATGGATTGCGTCACCCCTTCGGGGCTCGTAATGAAGGACCGTAGGTGTTGGTTGTTTATCGCGATGAGTATGTTACTAAGAGTAAACAAGGAAAATTGCTATGACCCAACGCTTTCAACAGCAAAAAGAGCTCGTCATCGAAGAAGTTATTTCCCATATCAAAACTCACGTGCCAGAAGCATCGGCCGGGCTGGTTACCGAATTTGCCTATCGCTTCTTTGAAATTATTTCACCAGAAGACCTGCTCGATAGAGATGTTTCTGAGTGGTCAGGTTTGGTGTTTTCATTATGGAAGTTTGTTTTTAATCGCCAGCCAGGTGAGCAGAAAATCCGAGTATATAACCCGACCTATGAAAAACACGGTTGGGAATCGACGCATACCATTATTGAAGTATCTCATGATGACATGCCGTTTTTAGTCGACTCTATTTTAATGGAAGTCAATAGCCGAGGTTTACTATGCCATTTAGTGATGCATGTGGGTGTTTTTAATGTCGTTAGAAATGCTGCATCACATATTGAAATGATTTGTGATGCATCGAAAAAAATCCCAAAAGACGTCTCTTGTGAAGCGGTGATTTATATCGAAGTGGATCGTCAGACAGATGATGCGGTCTTAGAAGATATTCAAAATAATTTGACGCGTATTTTAGGTGACGTTTCTGCGGCAGTGCATGATTGGAAACCAATGCTCAAACAAATGCAAGAATGTTTGGATGAGCTTGAAAAGAATCCACCGCCTGTTGATCAGGCTGAACTTGAAGAGTCAAAAGACTTCATTAAGTGGGTGATGAATAATCACTTTACGCTCTTGGGGTGTCGTGAATATGAGCTGGTGGGCAAAGGTGAAGAGCAAGCGTTAAAAATGGTGAAGGGCAGTGGCTTAGGTGTTCTGCGTTCCAGTCAAAATAGTAAGGCTATGCGTTACTTGTCTGAGTTGCCAAAAGAAGTGCGCAAGATGACGCTGTCAAAACAGATTTTAATTATCGCTAAAACTAATACGCGATCAACTGTGCATCGTTCAGTGTATACTGATTATATTGGTGTGAAGCGTTTCGATAAAAATGGTAAGTTAATTGGTGAAAAACGATTTATTGGTTTGTATACATCAGCAGCATACCATAGTAATCCAAAATACATTCCATTTTTGCGTCAAAAGGTTGCTAAGGTTCTCCAGCGCTCTAGGTTGTCACCATCAGGGCATTCAGGTAAGGCTTTAATTAATATTCTTGAAACCCTTCCTCGTGATGATTTGTTCCAAGCATCTGATGAAGAGCTATATGATTTGTCAGTTGGCATTTTGCACTTACAAGAGCGGCAGCGTACTCGATTATTTGTTCGTCGTGACTCTTACGGTCGTTTTTATTCTTGCTTAGTTTACGTTCCACGTGAACATTTCCATACTGATCTTAGGAGAAAGTTTCAGGCAATATTGATGGAAGAGTTTAATGGGATTGAAAGTAGCTTCTCAACACAGTTCACTGAGTCTATTTTGGCGAGAATTCACATCATTATACGTGTTGATCCTCACGAAAAAGTAGAGCATGATGTTGAAGTCATTGAAAGAAAAATCATTCAAGTCGCTCGCTCGTGGCGTGATGAGCTCAGAGATAGCTTGACTGATTATTTTGGTGAAGCGCAGGGAACGAGCTATTTTAATAAATATCGAGATGCTTTTCCGGCTTCTTACCAGGAGCAGTATTCTGCTAGAACGGCTGTTAGCGATATTGAGCATTTTGAGCGTCTTTCTGAAGAAAATCCTTTGGAAATGAGTTTTCACTCTGCATTTGAGGATATGAATAGTAAGTTGCAATTTAAGTTGTTTAATGCAACGCACAGCCATCCTATATCTGATGTTTTGCCTATTCTAGAAGATATGGGGTTGCGCGTCTTGGGCGAGCAAATGAGTCGTATGACGTTGCCAGATGGTTCGCATATTTGGACAAATGATTTCGAGATGGTTCAAGTTGAAAATAAAAACTTGGAAATTGAGCAAGTTGCTGAAAATTTTCAAGAAGCCTTTTCGAAAATTTGGTTTTCACAGGCTGAAGATGATTCGTTGAATCGTCTCGTATTAGAAGCCAAATTGACATGGAAAGAAACGGCATTATTACGTGCGTATGCGCGATATTTGAAGCAAGTAGGTTTTACATTCAGTCAAGACTATATTGCTGAAGCGCTTTATCATAATCCGGACATATCCCGCATGTTAGTGCAGCTGTTTAAGGAACGATTTGATCCAAAAGCAAAAAAACACGATGAGAAAGTACTCAATCGTTATATTGAAAAGATTGAGAAATCATTTGATAGTGTTGCAAGCCTTGATGAAGATAGAATTTTACGCCGAATATTGGATTTGATTTTAGCTACGGTTCGAACGAATTACTATATTATGAGCGAAGATGGTGATGACAAACCTTATTTATCTCTTAAATTTAAGCCTGAAATGATTCCTGAGCTGCCATTGCCTAAGCCGATGTTTGAAATATTTGTGTATTCACCTCGTGTTGAAGGGGTGCATTTGCGTGGCGCAAAAGTTGCGCGTGGTGGGTTGCGCTGGTCTGATCGTCGGGAAGACTTCCGAACCGAAATTCTTGGATTAATGAAAGCGCAACAAGTGAAGAATGCGGTGATTGTTCCTATGGGGGCGAAAGGCGGTTTTGTTTGCAAAATGCTACCGATGAATGGTGAGCGTGAAGAAGTCATGGCAGAAGTGATTGAGTCATATTCAACGTTTATTCGAGGTATGCTCGATATTACAGATAATATTGTTGAGGGCGAAGTTGTCCATCCAGAAAATGTTGTGATCTATGATGAAGAAGACCCTTACCTTGTTGTTGCCGCCGATAAAGGAACAGCAACGTTCTCAGATATAGCCAATGGTATAGCAAAAGAGTATGGTTTTTGGCTTGATGATGCGTTTGCTTCAGGTGGTTCGGCTGGATATGATCATAAAAAAATGGGTATTACGGCCCGTGGCGCTTGGGAATCTGTAAAACGTCATTTCCGTGAAATGAATTTAGATACCCAAAAAGAAGATTTTACCGCGATTGGTATTGGTGATATGGCTGGTGACGTGTTTGGGAATGGCATGTTGTGTTCAAGGCATATCAAGTTAGTTGCTGCATTCAATCATCAGCATATTTTTATTGATCCAGATCCTGATTCTGAAAAAAGTTATCTCGAGAGGGAGCGTTTGTTTAAACTGCCACGTTCAGGTTGGAGTGATTATAATCCTGATTTGATTTCAACGGGTGGTGGTGTTTTCTCAAGATCTGAAAAATCGATCCCACTCTCGCCTGAAATTAAAGATTTGTTGGGATTGAAGAAAGATAAGATAGAACCTAATCTGTTGCTGCAAGCGATTTTAAAAGCGGATGTTGATTTGTTTTGGAATGGTGGTATTGGGACGTTTGTCAAATCTTCTATCGAGACACATGCCGATGCGGGTGATCGAACAAACGATGCAATTCGCATTGATGCAAATGAATTGCGTGCGAAAGTGATCGGTGAAGGGGGGAATCTTGGCTTTACTCAGAAAGCGCGGGTAGAGTTTTCATTAAACAGTGGCCGTATCAATACGGACGCCATTGATAATTCGGCGGGCGTTGATTGTTCTGACCATGAAGTGAATATTAAAATTCTATTAAACAAAGTTGTTGCTGAAGGTGATATGACCATTAAGCAGCGAAATGAATTGTTGTCAGAAATGACCGATGAAGTTGCTGAGTTAGTATTAAATGACAACTATTTGCAAACGGAGACGTTAAGTCTCGAGGAATATTCTTCATTGCAAACGGTGGATTTGTTTAGGCGATATGTATCTGCGTTAGAAAAAGAAGGTTACCTGAATCGTGAGCTTGAAAATCTGCCGTCTGATGAAGAAATCAAGGAGCGAAATGCATTAGGGCAAGGTTTTACGCGACCTGAGATTGCAGTGCTGATGGCCTATGATAAGATTTTATTAAAGCAACAAATATTAGATTCAGAGCTACCTGAAGAGCCATATTTTATTGGGATGCTGGAAAAAGCGTTTCCAAAAGTGTTAAGAGAGCGTTATTCTGAAGCAATGGTTCAGCATCCATTGAGACGTGAAATCATTGCGACCCAATTAAGTAATGCGGTGACAAATGCTATGGGTATTAACTTCATTAGCCGTTTACAATTGGAGACGGGCGCGAGTATTTCATTTATCGTGCGTGCTTATGTGGCAACGATTGAGTTGTTCGACATCTCTGAATTGTGGGGTCGTATTCGAGCTTTAGATTGTGAAGTAGAAACAGATGTCCAGTTTTCTATGATCTTGCAGTTATACTTTCTTATTCGTCGTTCAACGCGTTGGTTTTTGAGAAACTATGATGAGAGTTTTGAAATTGAAACGGTTGTGGGGCAATACAAAGATAACTTGCGAGTGTTAAAGCAGATTATGCCTGAAGTGCTTATGAAAGAGCAGATGAGTATATTGAAAACTCATGCGAAAGAATATATTAAGAAAGGTGTGCCTGAGTCGCTTGCTGATGAAATTGCCCGTTCGATTTATCTGTTTCATGCTTTGGATATTCTCGAAGCAACAAATGCGTCGGATTTTGAGCTTCAACAGGTTGGGTCAACTTATTATTTGTTAAGCATGCGTTTAGAGCTTAACTGGATGCGTGAAAAAATCATGCTGCATGGTATGGAAACGCAGTGGGATGAGTTGGCGCGTTCGTCGTTGTTGGATGATATTGATTTGCAGCAGCGTATCTTAACCCTTAATGTATTAGGTTGTCGTGAAGAGTCTAATACTTTTGAGGAGTGTTTTGATAAATGGAGTGCTAAAAACTGTTCTATGTTGATGCGATGGGAGCGTTTTCTTGCCGATATGCGTTCTACAGAGTCGATCAGTTTAGTGATGTTTACAGTAGGGCTACGTGAGTTAGTTGATCTTTCTCACGAAGAAGTGCTTGCGAAAATTTGAGTTTAATATCTCATTCTAAGATCCAGAAACCTTTTCATTGTCTCTGGGTCTTCCCTTTTTTCACGTCATTCCTGCGTAGGCGGGAATCCAAAAAGTCATGGGTTATTCTGGATCCTCCGCCTTCGCGGAGGATGACGAGAGAAGTGTGCGGAGGATGACGAAACAAGCCGAAAGCTCTTTTTAACTCATCACCACAGTCATCGCTTGAATATGTTGTTTTTTCAACTTACTGACGAGCTGGTCATTATTATGTTGAGAAGCAATAGGCCCTATAACTGCAACATAAAGTGTTTTTTGGTGAATGCTTTTCTTTTTAACCACGACTTGTTGATGTAATTGTTTAGAGACAGTGTTTGCATAGCTTTGCGCATGTGCTCTTTGAGAATAAGCGCCAAGTTGTACATACATCTTAGGCTGGCTGTGTGGCGAAACACTTTGATCGTACGGTAAAGAAGCGCTTTGGTAATGTAGTGGGTCAATGCCGGTGACGCGCACCAAGCCCGTTCCGTGACCGACTAACCCCAATTTTTTAGCCGCCGTATAAGAAAGATCGATGATTCGATTTTCATGAAAAGGTCCGCGATCATTTACTTTGACAATCACCTGCCTACCATTTTTTAAATTCGTGACTTTTGCATAGCAAGGAAGTGGCAACTCTTTGCTTGCTGCTGTCATGCCGAGCATATCGTACATTTCTCCGTCAGAGGTGCGATGATGATTGAATTTGGTTCCATACCATGAAGCAATTCCTGTTTTATCGTAATTCAGTTCTGATTTTAAGACGTGATACCGTTTGCCTAGGACAACGTAAGATTCGGGATTAACGGTTTTGCTTCGATGTTCCACATGAGGAGTAGCATTAGGAATTTTTGAAACATCGATATTTCGTCTCGGTGGCCCATCGTGTGTTGGCATATTTGTGCTGCAAGCCGCAAATGAAATGGATATCAAAAGCAATAGATAGTGTCGTGGTTTCATATGGTTTTTTTACTCCTACTACGCTACAGTATGACATCCTAATTTAATCGAGACAATCTGATGAGCACTAATTTTAAAGATTTGCTCGCCATACCGCGAGCAGTACAGCCGTCATTAAAACTTTACCCTAATGTTAAAAATATCATCGCAGTGGCTTCGGGTAAGGGTGGTGTCGGAAAATCGACTGTTGCTGTTAATCTTGCATTAGCCTTGGTCGCTGATGGCGCGAACGTAGGTTTGCTTGATGCCGACATTTATGGTCCAAGTCAGGCGGTGATGTTGGATGTAAATGAAAAACCTCAAACAAAAGATAACAAAACGATAGAACCTATTGAAAAATATGGCTTACAAGCTATGTCTATGGGCTTTTTGGTTTCGGCAAAGATGCCAATGGTGTGGCGAGGACCTATGTTAGGCAAGGCGCTAGAGCAGTTGGCGCAAGACACCCAGTGGCGTGATTTGGATTGTTTGGTCATAGATTTGCCGCCAGGAACGGGCGATGTGCAATTGACCCTTTCTCAGAAAATTCCTGTCAGTGGTGCAGTCATTGTCACGACACCTCAGGATATTGCTTTGGCTGACGCACGTAAGGCAATAGAAATGTTTCGAAAGGTCAATGTGGGAGTGCTTGGTGTTATTGAGAATATGAGCCACCATGTTTGCTCAAATTGCGGCCATGAAGAATTTGTCTTTGGGCAGGGTGGCGGTGAAAAACTTACCAAGGAATACGATGTGGCGTATCTTGGCGGCATACCGCTAGATGCGCGCATTCAGCAAGAGACCGATGCGGGCAAGCCTTGCGTCGCAAGAGATCCCGAAAGCAGCGTGAGTCGATATTATCGTGATATCGCCCATCGGATGGTTGAGGTATTAAGTCAGCGAAAGAAAGATTATTCTGGTAGAATACCAGGAATAAAAGTTGAGGAGTGAGAAATAATATGGCTATAAAGTCTGATAAGTGGATTCGCCGCATGGCGGAGCAGCAAAACATGATCGAGCCCTTCGAGCCTAATCAGGTGCGTACGGTCAATGACCAGCGTGTGATTTCATATGGCACATCCAGTTATGGTTACGATGTGCGTTGCTCAAATGAATTTAAAGTGTTTACTAATATTAATTCTGAGATTGTTGATCCTAAAAAATTTACGAGCGGCAGTTTTGTTGATGTTGTCTCGGATGTTTGCATTATTCCGCCCAACTCATTTGCACTAGCCAGAACGGTGGAATATTTCCGTATTCCTCGTAATGTATTGACGATTTGTCTAGGCAAGTCCACCTATGCACGTTGCGGCATTATCGTGAATGTGACGCCGTTAGAGCCTGAATGGGAAGGGCAAGTGACGCTAGAATTTTCTAATACAACACCGTTGCCAGCAAAAATTTATGCAAATGAAGGTGTCGCACAAATGTTGTTTCTCGAATCTGATGAAGTGTGTGAAACTTCCTATAAGGATCGTGCGGGTAAGTATCAAGGACAAATTGGCGTAACTCTGCCATCTACATAAGGTGATTATGGATAAGCAAAAAATTACATCGGCAGAGCTCTATAAACGGCTATTGAAATATGTCGCGCCATATTGGAAGCTGTTTGTTGTTGCCATACTCGGCAGTATTGTGTATTCGAGCGTGGATGCCTGGTTCGTGCATTTCATTCGCCCGCTATTAAATAAAGGTTTTATTCAACGAGATTCCGCATTTATTTCTTGGTTACCAGCGATAGTATTAGGCGCATTTTTTCTTCGAGGGTGTGCAAGTATCGCGTCAAACTATTTTATGGCCTCCGTTGCGCGAAAAGTCGTTCGAGATTTTCGTGTCAATTTGTTTCGTTATTACCAAATGATGTCTGCTGTAGAGTTTGATAAGACAACAACCGGCCAGTTGCTCTCGGCAATGGTCTATAACGTTGCTCAAATTGCAAATGCGAGCGCAGATGCGCTATCAACCTTTTTGCAGTCAATAGTGTTAATTGTTGGTTTATTGTTGGTGATGTTTCATATTAGTTGGAAGTTGTCCGCGATCTATTTTATCACTATTCCTTTTATCGTGTTTATCGTCGCTGTTTCCAGTCGGCGCATGCGTCGTTTAAGTTTGGGTGTGCAAGACTCGATGGGCGAAATCACTTCTATTACCGAGGAAAATATTGATGGTTACAAAGTGATTCGTGCCTTCGGTGGCCAAGGTTATGAATTGAAGCGTTTTCAAAAGATTAGCAACATTAATCTCGTGCGTGAATTAAAGATTGTAATGGCAAAATCATTAAGCATGTCTGGTGTGCAGTTTGTCGCGGCCATTGGTTTTTCAGTTTTGATTTATTTATCAACCTCGCAGCATGTAGGTTTAACTGCGGGAAGTTTTGCCTCGATTATTGCTGCGATGTTAGCGTTGCTCAAACCTATGAAAGATTTGACGAACGTGAATAATAAAATTCAAAAAGGTTTGGCGGGCGCGCAAGCTGTTTTTGATGTATTAGACGGCAAGTATGAAGAAGATGATGGCGTGAAAGCCCTTGATCGGACTCAAGGCCACATTCAATTTTCAGATGTCACGTTCTCCTATGAAAAAAGTGATGAGCCAGTGTTGGAAAAAATTAGTTTTGAAGTGCTTCCAGGAAAGATCTTGGCGCTTGTGGGGCGTTCGGGCAGTGGAAAATCAACGATTGTTAGTTTGTTGATGCGTTTTTATCGTTGTGGTCAGGGGGAGCTGAAGTTAGATGGCGAATCTATTTATGATTATGTGTTATCAGATTATCGCCAACAATTTGCTTATGTTTCTCAAAATGTTGTTTTGTTTAATGATACGGTGGCTAATAACATTGCTTATGGCAGTTCTATGGATAATGCATCTCGCGAAGAAATTATTGCAGCGGCGAAGGCGGCGCATGCAATGGAATTCATTGAAAGCTTGCCGCAAGGGCTAGATACCATGATTGGTGAGGACGGTGTGCTGTTATCAGGTGGTCAGCGTCAACGATTAGCAATTGCGCGTGCTATTTTGAAAAAAGCGCCTATTTTAATATTAGATGAGGCAACATCCTCATTGGATTCAGAATCTGAAAAATTTATTCAAGAAGCCTTAGATCAACTCATGCATCAGTGCACCACAATCGTTATCGCACATCGTTTATCAACTATTCAGCAGGCAGATAATATTATTGTAATGGATCGAGGTAGCATTATTGAACAAGGAAAGCATGCCGAGTTGTTAGACAAGCGTGGCTATTATGCAAAACTGCATGCGATGCAGTTTCAGGATTAATTGCTGAGTGTTAGGGTAGAGGGTGAGTAAACAAGATCGAGCATGTTCATTTTTTCTGACCGCTCCTCTGTTTTACGTCATTCCCGAGGTGATGTGGAAGAAAAGCGGGATGATCGCATGAAACTACATGAATTTCTCAATTGCCATTGGTACGCTTCAAAACGTACCTGGTTTGCCATTCTCATGATGCCATTTGCTTGGTTGTTTTCTCTTGTTGCCATTGTGCGCCGATGGTGTTATCAAAATAAAATATTACCTTCTCATCGATTTGATGTGCCAGTGATTGTCGTTGGAAATATTACAGTTGGTGGCACAGGTAAAACGCCTTTGGTGATCGCTTTATTCCACTATTTAAAAAATGCTGGATATAAGCCTGGAATTGTTAGTCGTGGGTATAAAGGACAAATTAAAAAACCGTATTGGGTGACGATGGATTCTGATCCGCGTATTGTCGGCGATGAAGCGCTCTTGCTAGCGCGTCGTACCGATGCTCCTGTTGTCGTTTTTCGTGATCGTGTTGTTGCAATCGAGTCTCTCTTGCAAGATACCGATTGTGATCTTATTATTTCTGATGATGGGTTGCAGCATTATCGAATGCAGCGTGATGTCGAAATCGTTGTGATCGATGGTCAAAGAGGTTTAGGAAATGTTTGTTTGTTGCCGGCAGGACCGCTGCGCGAACCTAAAAAGCGTTTAGATTCAGTTGATGTGATCGTTGCGCGCGAAAAAGATTTTTCAAAAGCAGACTTTATTATGAAGATAAAAAACAAGGCGCTGATAAATGTAGCCGATCGATCCAAGTCTGTATCGTTGGATTTATTTAAAGATCAAACAGTTCATGCTGTAGCAGGTATTGGTTACCCAAAACGTTTTTTCGATATGTTATCATCGAAAGGCCTTCATGTTATTCCGCATGCATTTGCAGATCATCATGCTTTTGTGGAAAGTGATCTCAATTTTGATGATAGCTACCCCATTATCATGACAGAAAAAGATGCGGTTAAGTGCGAAGGGTTTGCCAAAGCCAACCAATGGTATTTGCCTATCGAGGCAGAAATTGATGATAAATTTTTCAATTTGGTTCTGAAAAAGACTAAATTTTAGTCATGCGTTTGCTTTTTTGCTTGTCTCTCTCCTATTGCTCGCTGTAATATACGCAACGCGATTAAGTTTTCTGGAGAACCCCTACTTCTCTGGACGTCATTGCGAGGAAGATTTGCGTTGCAAATCTGACGAAGCAATCCATTTTTAAAGAATGATGGATTGCTTCGCACTCTAACGCGTGCTCGCTATGACGGCCCGTAAGGGAAAAGCCTGTGAGTAAAAGAAATGTTTTTTAAAAACTCAGTCGCTTTCGGTATAGATGTTGTTTTTGTATGATCATGGAGTCCTTATGTTTGAAGAATATCCCAAGAATTCTACCGCGCTTCGCGATGCTATTACACAAGCATATCGTGTAGATGAAACTGTTGCCGTTGATGCTTTGCTAGACTATGTCGATTTTACTTCAGAACAAAACCAGCAAATACAATCGCGCGCTGCTGTGTTAGTTGAAAAAGTGAGAACTTCTCGTAAAAAAGAAGATGGTATCGAAGCATTCATGAAGCAGTATGATCTGTCGAGTGAAGAGGGGATCGCTTTGATGTGTGTTGCTGAAGCATTGTTACGCATACCCGATGCGAGCACAGTCAACAAGTTATTACAAGATAAAATCGGCACAGCAGATTGGGTTAAACATCTCGGAACAAGTTCTTCGCGATTTGTGAATGCTGCCACTTGGTCTTTGATGTTGACAGGGAAAATTATCTCACCTAGTGATGAAAATAAAAGTGCGCTGTCTAATGCATTTAAAAAAATTATGAGTCGCTCCAGTGAAGGAGTTATACGTCAAGCCATGCGATATGTCATGAAAGTCTTAGGCAGCCAATTTGTCATGGGTCGTACGATTGAAGAAGCGATTAAGCGCTCAAAAGAATTAGAGAAAAAAGGTTATCGCTATTCCTATGACATGCTGGGTGAGGCGGCTTATACTGAGAAAGATGCGAAGCGTTATTTTGATGCCTATGCGCATGCAATTGAAATGATCGGAAAGCATGGCGATCATAATGGACCAGCTTATTCTCCCAGTGTATCGGTGAAGCTTTCTGCGCTTCATGCGCGTTATGAATTCGCACAGCGTGATCGCGTGATGTCTGAGTTGGTGCCACGCTTGAAAGCGCTTGCAGTTTTGGCCAAGCAGCATGAGATTCGTTTAACCGTCGATGCGGAAGAATCGTATCGTTTAGAATTATCGCTAGATATTATTGAGCAGGTTTTTTCTGATCATGCGCTTGATGGATGGAGCGGTTTGGGTTTGGCAGTTCAAGCCTACCAAAAACGCGGTTTTTATGTGATTGATTGGTGTGCCGATTTGGCGCGTCGTTGTGGTCGTGAAATCAACGTGCGTTTAGTTAAGGGTGCCTATTGGGATACTGAGATTAAAGAGACCCAAGAATTAGGTCTTGCTTCTTATCCTGTATTTACGAGAAAAAATACGACGGATGTTTCTTATCTCGCCTGTGCGAAAAAACTATTGTCACATCAAGATGTGATTTACCCTATGTTTGCTACTCACAATGCACATAGCTTGTCAGCGATATTGGCTATGGTAGGTGAGAAAACGCGTTTTGAATTTCAATGTTTGCATGGTATGGGGTTGCCTTTATATAATCATATTGTTGGCAAAGAAAATTTTGATATTCCTTGCCGTATTTATGCGCCTGTAGGGCAGCATGAAGACTTGTTGGCCTATCTTGTGCGTCGCTTATTGGAAAATGGTGCAAATACTTCGTTTGTGAATCGTATTGTTGATGATAATGAGTCGATTGAGAGTATCGTTGAAGATCCTATTGCACGCACGCGTGCGTTGTCGAACAAGCCTCATCCTCATATTCCAATGCCTGCAAACTTATATGGCGACACTCGTTTGAATTCCGGCGGTATTGATTTTACGAATATTGATGATTTAAAAGCATTGGGTGAAGCGATGACGTCTTTTTTTGAAAAGGCATATCACTGTGTGCCAACTATTCCTAAAGTAAAGCTCAATGAAGAAAAAATTCCAGTTGTGTTTCCCGCGGATACTCAAAAGCTTATTGGCAGTGTGATGCGTGCCACGCCGGAGGCGTGTGAGAAAGCAGTAGCTATTGCTGCAGAAGCACAACCCGCTTGGGATCGAAAAGGTATCGAGCATCGGGCGCAATGTCTAGAGAAAATTGCAGATTTATTTGAGGTCAACAAGCCTGAGTTAATGGCGTTGATTTGTAAAGATGGTGGTCGAAACTTGCCGGATGCTTTATCTGAGGTGAGGGAAGCGATTGATTTTTGTCGTTATTATGCAGAACAAGCTCGCAAAACGTTAATGCCAGTCACTTTGCCTGGGCCGACAGGTGAATCGAATCGTATGTACATGCATGGACGAGGTGTTGCCTTGTGTATTAGCCCATGGAACTTTCCTTTGGCGATTTTTACTGGGCAAATTGTTGCTGCATTAGTTGCGGGTAACAGCGTTATTGCGAAACCATCAGAACAGACGCCGTTGATTGCTATGCGGGCCGTTGAGTTAATGCATGAAGCAGGCATTCCAGCAGAAGTCATGCAATTAGTGCCAGGTCGCGGAAGCGTGATTGGTGCCAAAATGGTTGCCGATGAGCGTGTGAAAGCAGTTATGATGACGGGTTCAACAGAAACAGCCCAAACAATAAATCAAACTTTAGCAAATCGTAAAGGCGATATTGTTCCATTGATTGCGGAGACGGGTGGGCAGAATGTCATGATCGTCGATTCTTCAGCATTACCAGAGCAGGTGGTTGCTGATGTATTGAAGTCTGCGTTTAGTAGTGCAGGGCAACGTTGTTCGGCATTGCGTGTTTTATATTTGCAAGAAGATATTGCGGATGGTGTCATCGAAATGATTAAAGGTGCGATGGCCGAGCTAAAAGTCGGTGATCCTTCATTGTTGTCAACGGACGTGGGTCCGGTGATCGATCAGCCTTCTTTAGATACCTTGCAAGCGCATTATAAACGTATGAAGCAAGAAGCAACACTTCTATATCAAGTCCCTATGGGTGCAGACACCAAGCACGGAACATTTTTCGCGCCATGCGCCTTTGAATTAAAATCATTAAGCCAACTACAGCGGGAAGTGTTCGGCCCTATTTTGCATATTCTTCGTTATAAAGAAAAAGATTTAGATAAAGTACTACAGACTATTGTTGATACAGGTTATGGTTTGACGTTTGGTTTGCATAGTCGAGTGAATCATAAGGTGAATTATTTAGAAGCTCGTGTCCCTGTAGGCAATATGTACGTGAATCGCAATATGATTGGTGCGGTTGTTGGTGTCCAACCTTTTGGTGGGCAAGGATTGTCAGGGACTGGCCCGAAAGCAGGCGGACCGCATTACTTATCACGATTGTGTGTTGAGCGAACGGTTTCGATCAATACAACAGCTTCTGGTGGTAATGCGACGTTGTTGTCGCTCTCTGAGGATGATTAGACGATAAGTCTCAAATCGGGCATAATAATGATATCGTATTAATTCAACCCGCGTTTGTTTTGCGTGGGTAATGTAAGGTCTTTTAGAAAGTTATGGTCAATACCGATTCAATCGTGTTCATCATGTTCATCATTTTTTCAGGCGCAGCGGTTTTGTCGACGATAGCGCTATTTACACGACAGTCATTATTGGTTGCCTATATTATTTTGGGTATGTTTTTGGGTCCTTGGGCGCTTGGCATAGTGCAAAACCCTGAGCGAGTGACACAAACAGGTGATATCGGCATTATTTTCTTATTATTTCTTTTAGGCTTACATCTTCATCCACAAAATCTCTTGCATATGTTGAAAAAAATGAGCTGGATTACTTTTGTGAGTTCCGTTCTATTTTTTGGTATAGGGTTCGTTGTGCCATATCTCTTTGGATTTACATTGACGGAGTCTCTTGTGGTAGGTGCAGCAATGATGTTTTCTAGCACCATCATTGGATTAAAATTATTGCCAACAACGGTATTGCACCATCAACACACTGGTGAGTTGATGATTAGTATTTTATTGATGCAAGACTTGTTAGCTATTATCGTGTTGTTAGCCTTGCGCGCAGTTGCTAGCGAGCATTCGACAGTTTGGCATTTAGGTGCAGTGTTAGTCGCCTTTCCGGTATTGCTTTTTATCGCCTATATTTTTCAGCGATTTGTGTTAATCAAGTTATTGGAAAAATTTGATCGTGTGCAAGAGTATCTCTTTATGTTATCGATAGGTTGGTGTTTGACGATGGCGGAGCTTGGGCACTTATTTGGTCTGTCAGAGGACGTTGGTGCATTTGTAGCTGGCGTGGCGATTGCAACAAATCCTATTTCGCTTTATATCGCAGAGAGTTTAAAACCGTTACGTGATTTTTTCTTGGTATTATTTTTCTTTTCGATAGGGGCTTCGTTTAATTTCGCCTATTTGCATTATGTCGCTATTCCTGCCGTCATTTTGGCTGCGGTTTCTTTGTTAGTAAAGCCGTGTGTTTTTTCTTGGTTGTTGCGTCAAACAAAAGAGACACCGCAGGTCTCTTGGGAAGTTGGCATGCGATTGGGGCAAAGTAGTGAGTTTGCATTGTTGGTAGCGTATCTGGCCACCTCTAGCGCGATTATTGGTCCTAAGACATCTTATTTAATTCAAGCGATGACGATTATAACGTTTATTGTCTCGTGCTATATCGTTGTTATTAAATATCCTACGCCAATGGCATTGACTGAGCAGTTACGCCGAGATTGATTTTAAAACATTACAAAGACGCAAAATGCCATTCTAAGTCTTTCGAAATTTCCTGCAACATGATTTGTCCGCGCACACTACCACCTTTGATGGTTAATCGTGGGTTAAAAGTTGCAACGCCACCATGGCCTATAGCCACTGCTAAAATCAATCCTGAGACGCTACTTTTAGCAGGCATACCAGTGTGTACCATAAATAGGCCTGTCTCATTATATAATCCACACGTCGCCATGATAGAGGTAACACATTTGACAGTTTCCTCAGTTAACACTCGGTTGCCGTTTTCATCACAACCGCGATTAGCTAATAACATTGGAAGATATGAAGCGTGCTCGACTGTAGTTTCATATGCACATAGTGCAACATAGTTTTTGAGAATACTCGCAACATCACCTTTAATCACATGATTGCTTCGCATGAGGTATGCCAAAGAGAGATTTCGATCGGAGTTTTCTAATTCAGAGGTATACATCTTATGGTTAATTTTTAATGGAATATTAAATAATTTTTCCATCCACTTATCTAACCATTCAATTTGTTGATCGCGTGTGCTCCCAGGAATGTGACTGCACAATGCTATAGCGCCAGCATTGATCATCGGGTTAGAGGGTAAGTTAGAAAAACGATTCGAGTAATCAATAGCGGCAAAGCCTCGTCCGGTAGGTTCAACGTTAATCCATTTGAATACTTGCTCTTGACCAAACTCTTCAAGCAAGCCTATGAGCAAGGGTACTTTCGCGGCACTCTGCAAGCTAACGTAGAATTCTTCACAATCACCCGCTTGTATCTTTGTGCCATCATTGAGTGTGACGGATACGCCTGTTTTTTCTAATGGCATTTGTGCTAATTCGGGAATATATGTGGCATGCTCGCCTTTATTATTTTTTAATGCTAATTTGACCGCTTTGTTAAGGCTTGTTTGGATTTTTTTGTGATCACGTGCTTTGGTCATTTTTCACCCCTTTATGAAAATACAGATTTTGCAGATATTATCACTTTTCAGGTAGAATGACCAAGTATAAAAGGGGTATATATGGGACATCATCCACCAAATCGATACGGGCCGGCCTTTGCTATAGCTATTTCGCTTAATCTTGCCTTTGTTGTCATTGAGGTCATTTATGCCTTGCTAGCGAATTCATCCAGCTTGCTGGCGGATGCTGGCCATAATTTTGGTGATATTATTGGTCTTGCGTTGGCGGCGGGTGCGAATGGTTTGCTTATGGCTAAACCTCGTGATCGGTTTAGTTATGGATTTAAAAAAACGACGATACTTGCGGCAATATTAAATGCATGCATCTTGGTGGCAACCTCTGCCGTTATCTGTTTTGAAGCAATTAGCAAATTGATTTCACCAGAGCATGTAAATGAATTGACGGTGGCTGTCGTCGCTGCGATTGGTATAGCCATTAATGGTGGTTCAGCTTTGTTGTTTATGAAAAACGATGGCGATCTCAATATCAAGGGCGCTTTTTTGCATTTAGCATATGATGCGATGATTTCTTTAGGCGTTGTAGTTGCCGCGGTGCTAATTTATTTCACCGGATATTATTGGCTAGATCCTCTCGTGGGTTTATTCATCGTTATTGCGATTTTGCTAGGCGCTTGGGGATTGCTGCGCGATTCTGTGATTTTGATATTGGACGCTGTGCCGAGTCATGTTGATATAAATCAAGTGAATGCTTTCTTGTTAGCATTGCCTGATGTCAAAGAAGTGCATGACCTGCATATTTGGGGGTTAAGCACAAATGAAGTTGCTTTGACGGCCCATTTGGTCATAACTAAAGATTTTCTGACAGATGATCAGCAACGTTCTATTTGTAATGCATTGCGCACTAACTTCTATATCGAGCATGTTACTTTGCAGATGGAGCATGGTACGTTGCATCACGACAAGGGTCACACGCAGTGCTGCTAAGTATAGATAGCCAAACAAATCTTTTGAATGGTGTAAAGTATCTTGCATCGTCTCATCATGATGTTCGTCCCGACGATATAATTATCAATTTGTTGGTAATTCATAGTATCAGTTTGCCGCCAGGAGAATTCTCAAGCAAATATATTCAAGACTTTTTTCTTGGGAAGCTCGATGTAACACAGCACGAGTATTTTAAAACGATTGAAAATTTACGCGTATCTTCTCATGCCTTGATTGATCGATCGGGTGAGGTCATTCAGTTTGTGCCATTTCATTTGCGTGCATGGCATGCGGGTAAATCTTCATTTCAGGGACGGGAAAATTGCAATGACTATGCTATTGGTATTGAGCTGATTGGTGATGAGGTGACACCATATACTGATGAGCAATATAAAGCGTTAACAGCTCTGACACGTGCGCTAATGCAATCCTATCCGGGCATTTCTCATGAGCGTATTGTGGGGCATTCTGATATCGCGCCTGGTCGTAAAACAGACCCTGGTAGTATATTTGATTGGAAAAGATTCGAGTTGGGTTTAAACTGAGGGCCCCGAGGCAAGGACCCTCCCCAGTCGTTCCCAGACCATCCTTGGCCTGGTCTTGCTATCCTTAGCAAATAAGCATTCCGTGCTTAGGGTTTCTTCCTGAAACATGATTATTATCGCATTGTTTTCTTGGCAAACAATATATGTTTAGTTGAATGACAACGTGTAGGTTTTATTTTTTCTATTTTTATCAATAGGTTGTAAAAATCAGGCTTACAAATTGTCTTCTAAGATTACAAAAAAATGGGCGATGGCTTACAGAGCTTTGGTTTAAAACTGACCCTTTGCTCAATGTAATCTGTCTGATATACTCAGATTTTGGGGAGTGCTGCGAGCTCGATTTTTAGAGATTCCGCGGATAAGCAGCGAGATGACAGCCGCAGAATGCATCGGCCCCTTTGAGGACCAATTTAAAGAGGACTTAACCATGTCAATGATTGTCATTATCGCAGCCGTTTTGCTCGAGCATTTTTTATCAATTTTTCGTCCCCTTCGCCGTCTAGGTTGGTTTGATAAATATGAAACGTTTGTGCAAAGTAAAATTCCTGCCTCTTATCATGGTTTGATTCTTTTAGCCGCGATCATTATTCCTAGCTTGATTGTCGTGTTGCTTTTGCAGGTAGTTTTTTCTGGGCTCTTATACAGTATTGGTGAGTTTGTCTTCCAATTAGCCGTGTTGCTTTATTGTTTGGGTAACAGCACGATGCGTCAAGAGGTTGAAGAGTGTAATGCGCTGCTTAAAGATGGTGAACAAGAAAAGTTAGATGCTTATTATAAAGAAACGTTTCACATGGCATTGCCTGATGGAAAGTCTGTCGATCATGCAGCAATTTTAGATGCGTTATTTGTGCAAGCTAACCAAAGATTGTTTGGTGTTGTATTTTGGTTTGCTATTTTAGGACCGATTGGTGCAGTGCTATATCGTTTTGTGCAACACTTAGGAGTTAAGTTTGTGGTGCATAATGATCAGGCTAGTCTTTATAAATCTGCCGCTTGGTTTGCCTCAATATTAGATTGGGTTCCTGCACGCTTACTCAGTTTTACTTTTGGTTTGATTGGGCACTTTGTGTCAGTGTTTCCTGTCTGGTGTCAGTTTATCAAAGTAGGCCTCAACCAGAATGATCAAGTTTTATTTGATTGTGGTAAGCAAGCTTTAAGCTTGGGCGAGAATGACGAAGAGTTAGTTGCTCATGCGCAACAAGATGCCGCCTTAGGCCTCATCAATCGATCGCTTTTAGTGTGGTTGGTTGTGATTGCGTTGGTGGTGTTGGTTTAATGCAAGTTGCGCTATAGATTGCTAGATTAAAGTCTAGGAGCAACTTCTTCGTCGTATAGGCGTTTTGCTATTCGAGCAGGTTCTTGAGATTGCCACATGCATGTATGATCACTTTTTGGTATTGTTTTTCTTATTGCGTGACAACCAGCCGAATGTAGTACTTCATAAAAGTCATCGGCATCTTTTTTAAAATAATCGTTTTCTGCTGAAATAATTGTTGTTGCTGGGAAATTATTTTTAAGAAATACACTTGGGTTGTACCGAGCAGGGCTGAAAAGACGCAAATCTTTTAATTCATTAATTTGCCCAGGCCGTTCAATTCTGCTTTTAGGGTTTCGAGTTGTGAAATTTGCGACAATTAGGGTGAATAAGTTTTCATAAAACGTTAATTTTTGAAAAATCTTTTCTCTATGATCAGATTTGCTTTCATCTGTGTCTGCTTTTTCTTCTTGAGCGGGGTCATGAACCAAGATATTTTTTAATTTTTCCACTTCATTTTTTGTAAATGCTTTTTTTGCCATCCTTCGTCATCAAGGCTGATATTTCTGATTTTATTGGCGAGAGTTTCATCATCAAGGTCAGCTATGCTTTCTTGCAGGAGCGATAAGTCATTTGGGGCGAAGTTTGAAAGTGTGTATCTCTCTCTTTCGTCAAGAATACGTTTTTCGCCAGATAAGTCTAATGCTGGAAAGAAAAGTATGAGGTTATCGATATTTATTCCGTACGAAGGAAGAATTAAAGCGGCCAGAGTAGCGAATAATCCTCCTGCGCTATAACCAGTTAATATCACTTTTTCAGGCTTATGCTCATTGCACTGCTCATAAATCGTTGTGCAAACATCTTCAATTGGCGATGGCCAGAAGATTTCTGGGATAGATCTTTGGTTGATGAATATGGCTCGGCAATCGAAAGTTTTCGCTAGGTTTGCTGTGATAGTTTTGGCGACGGTAATGTTTTTTAGGCTAAACGCCGTTCCAGCAATATAGAATAATAGGGTGTCGCTATCTTTGCATGGCTCAAATAGTGCGTTTTCAAAACTGCCACCTTCAACATATGTATGGAAAGGGTGGTTGCTAATGTGTTCTTGTTTATATTCCTCGTCTGTAACAATTCTAGGATAGAAATTTTGAGCGTGCTGTCTGAACGTTTCAATATAGCGGTCATTTTTTGTTTCTTCTAATAGTGCTTCGGTTAGTTCTCCTGTGTATTCCTTTGGCCCTATAGATTCGCCTATAAGGGATAGCAATATTTCTACGGAGCTCTTGTTATCGAAAGTTGCTTCATTTTTTTTATGCTCCAATTCTTTTTTCAAATCCTCTGTTTCAGTAGAATTATTGGCAGTCCTTTCTTCTTGTTTTTCATTGTGACTTGGTTGTAATTTTTTCCAAAGCCAGTAAACAAGAGCTGGCAACAAGAATAACCCGAGTAACCCGAGTAGATTTTCTGGGTTGAGATAAGTGACTTCGTAATACACTGTGTCACCAATTCCAAGTATATTGGTCTCGTAAAAGTCGGTGATGTTTTTTTGGTGATTATCTCTTGCAATTTGATAGGGATCTTTAAGGTTGCTACCTGTCAGTGTCCAGCAGTCTTTAGCGCCATGTTCAAATAAAAATGCCAATGTATCATCGCTTGCTCCGTGCTGGCTAATGTCGTGGAGAACAGTCAGCTTGTCACTTTCTCTTTGATGACAAATGTGTTCTTTTAGACACTCTTTATCATCTTCACATATTTTTTCAGAGAATGCTTCTAGCTCATCAAGGGTTCCGTATGTGGCTACGATTTGAAAAGGTGTTCGACCGTAGGAGCAGTTTGATTCAAGATCCATGAATGGATAGTCCAGTAGGTACTTGAAAAATTCTTTATCATGTTCGAGTTGCATGGTCAGGCAGAATGCGTTGTCTCCTTGGCTGCTGCGTAATTCGTGGAAATGTTTGGTTTCATTTGCTGTCTTCTTAGAGTGTCTAGACACGTAGTCGAGTCGCCCAATTAGATAGCAATGAGAGAAACGCACGCTCATTAATAATGCGTTCATAGTAGAATTTGTTTTTTCATGGAAAAGTGCATCGGAAAAGGGGTTTTGATGCCGATGATCATGAGAAAACTGGCTAAGTATTAGCAATGGCATTTTAATGTCGTCGCTCAGGAATACGCTATATGCAAATAATAAATCATATCTGCGTGAATCGTTCTTTTTGTTATGAAGAAGAGCGCCATTTTCTATTTGTTCATATAGTTCATTTCTTTTCGAGTTTAGTAGCAATAATCTGTCATGACTTTGGGAAAAGTATGTTGGAATTCTTCTTCTGCATGCTTTTGTTTGATACTCAGTTATAGCCTTTGTCACTGTGTCGTTTGGTGGTCTGATTTTTTCAGAAATTCTACTGTCTTCTTGATTCTTGATTGGCGCAGTTTGAATGATGCCTGAATATTCTTCCGTTTTTTCTGTTTCAGGTTGGATTTTAACTTCGCCATCTGTTTGATCAACCTAGACGAGAGCTTTTGTTAGTTGTTCTGCAGTTGCTTTTCTTGTCGCATCAAATACATTAAGGAGTATAGAAGCAGGGTTAAGTATGTTAAGGAGTGGATTCTCACTTTTTTCTGGTTCCTTTACCTCTACCTCTATGGCGCTAATTATTCTGTCAAAAAAATTCTCGTCAGTATTTTTGTCTCTTGAGTTTGCCATTTGGATTTTTCATTGTTAGAAGGTTGAAAACTGCTAAATTGTAATCTTGTTTGTTGTGAAAATCAAAAAATATTGTCATTTTCGTATATCTAAAAATGGAACAGTTTAGAGAATAAAAAAAATGATGCATCTCTGTTTTGGCGAGAAACGTAGCTTATGTGAGTGTAGCGAACTGGCGCTTTGCTAAAAATCAATAGACGTAGAGTATTCGTTTCTAGAGATTCCGCGGATAAGCCGCAGAATGACAGTTGGAGAATGCAACAGCCCATTTACAGAGGCAGTGTTTATTTATGTGATAAGCGGTATTCATAATGATCGTAGTTGGACATAGGTTTAGTTGAGTATAATTTTTTCAATTAAAAATGTTCTGATGAGCTGGAATGGGTATGAGTTTCACGTTAAAATACCCTCTTTTACCGAACAAGAAAGAGTATTTTATGACCAACCACCACGATATCGATGCATTAGAAACCCAGGAATGGCTAGCCGCGTTTGAATCTTTAGTCGAGCGAGAAGGGCAAGATCGCGCAAAATTTATTCTCAATGAGGTTTTAGCCAAGGCTGATGAAAAAGGAGTGCCTGTTGCTGGGCAGTTGAAAACAGCCTATATCAACACGATCAGTGTGAGTGAACAACCACAGTATCCAGGTGACTTAGCCTTAGAGCAAAAGCTTGATGCTGCGATTCGTTGGAATGCCATTGCGATGGTGTTGCGTGCAAAGCGCGATGCCGGTGGTGTTGGTGGACACATCTCTTCTTATAATTCTATTGCAACATCTTATGAAGTGGGTTTGAATCATTTTTTCAAAGGTCGCTCCGAAAATGGCGCGGGCGATTTAATTTATTTTCAAGGACACTCTTCTGAAGGTAACTACGCGCGAGCGTTTTTAGAAGGGCGTTTGGATGAACAGCATTTAACAAACTTCAGACAAGAAGTTGCAGGGCACGGTTTGTCTTCGTATCCTCATCCTTGGTTAATGCCAGAGTTTTGGCAATTTGCAACAGTCTCTTTAGGGCTAGGTATGATGCAAGGAATTTATGCGGCGCGTTTTATGCGTTATTTGCAACATCGTGAGTTGGCGAATACCGATGGTCGTCGCGTATGGGTTTATTGTGGTGATGGTGAAATGGATGAGCCAGAATCTCGTGCAGGCTTAGCGTTTGCTGCGAATGAAGGTTTGGATAATTTAACATTTGTTGTGAACTGTAACTTGCAACGTCTTGACGGATTGGTGCGATCTAACTTTCGAATCTTAGATGAGTTAGAAGGTGTGTTTCGTGGTTGTGGATGGAATGTGATTAAAGTTGTATGGGGCAGCAAATGGGATGCCTTATTTGAAAAAGACAAGACTGGCGCGCTGAAAGAAGCATTGAACAATGTCGTTGATGGAGATATGCAATCCTATTGTGCGCATGGGGGTGCTTATTTTCGTGAGCATTTCTTTAATCAATCGCCAGAATTGCAGGCATTGGTTGCAGAATTATCTGATGATGATTTATCGGCTTTATTGCTAGACCGAGGTTCGCATGACCCTGTTAAAGTATATGCAGCGTATGATCGAGCGGTTAAACACAAAGGCCAACCAACGGTTGTGTTATTGCATGGTATTAAGGGTTATGGTTTAGGAGCTGCAGCTGAGAGTAAGAACATAGCTCACAATCAATTGGATATGAATCCTGAAGAGCTAAAAGCTTTTTCTGAGAGATTTGGTTTGCCATTAACGCAAGAGCAGTTGGAAAGCTTTGAATTTTATCACCCAGGTGATGATGCACCTGAAATTCAATACATGCATCAGCGTCGTCAGGAGTTAGGTGGGTATCTGCCAGCAAGATTTACTGATGCTGAAAAATTAAAAGCACCAGAATTAAGTGCATTTGATAGCGTCTTGAAAGGTACCGGTGATCGTGAAGCATCCTCAACCATGGTGCTCGCGCGTATTTTTGCATTGTTATTGAAAGATAAAGCGATTGGAAAATACTTGGCGCCAATGTTTTCGGATGAAGTACGTACGTTTGGTATGGAAGCACTGTTTCGACAAGTCGGCATTTACTCTCGTGTTGGCCAAAAATATACGCCAGAAGATAAAAAACAATTAATGTATTACAAAGAAGCGACAAATGGCCAGATATTAATGGAGGGGATTACGGAAGCTGGTTGTTTGGCTTCTTGGATTGCGGCTGGAACATCTTATAGTACGAATGGCGTACCAATGATTCCTATTTTTACGTATTACTCAATGTTTGGTTTCCAACGTGTTGGTGACTTCATTTGGGCGGCTGCCGATATGCGTACTCGAGGATTTCTAATTGGTGGAACCGCCGGTCGTACGACATTAGAAGGTGAGGGCTTACAACACCAAGACGGACATAGCTTGTTGGTTGCAGCAACCGTGCCGAATTGTATTGCCTACGATCCAACTTTTGGTTATGAAATCGCAGTGATTATGCGAGAAGGCTTACGTCGTATGTTCGAAGAGCAAGAAGACGTGTTTTATTACTTCATGACGATGAATGAAAAATATCAGCATCCAGAAATGCCAGAAGGTGTTGAGGATGATATATTGAAAGGGCTGTATTTATTCCGTCAAACAAAATTAAAAGCTTCAAAACTTGAAGCGACATTGTTAAGCTCCGGCGCGATCTTTAGAGAAACATTGGCTGCTGCAGAAATGCTAGAGAAAGACTTCAAAGTGAAAGTTAATGTTTGGAGCGCGACAAGTTTTAATGAATTACGCCGCGAATCGCTCGCAAAACAGCGTGAGTTACGTCGTAATCCACAAGCGAAACTTCGGAAAACTCATGTTGAAAAATGCTTAGGTAATGTTAAAGGCCCTATAATCGCAGCGACAGATTATATACGCTCTTACGCTGATCAAATTCGAGAGTTTATTTCAACAGATTATCATGTTCTAGGTACCGATGGATTTGGCCGCAGTGATACTCGTCAAAGCTTGCGCGCATTCTTCGAGGTCGATCGATATAACATTGCTTATACGACTATCGTTGCATTAGCACAGCGCGGTGACTTAACTGCAGAAGATGTCGCGAAGGCGCAAAAGCAATATAACATTGACATCAGCAAGCCTAATCCTGTGAGTGTTTAACGCGAACGGCACGCTGCTCACTAATTATCTACGTCCTGCGGCTTGTCCGCGGCATCCAGGCCAGTATTGTAAGTGTCGTGGGCGCAAATCTGCAGGCTTGCAGATTTAAACGAGCAAGCCGAGAGTGTATTTAAATTTTGAGCGAATATACCGTTATGAGATTATCATCTAAAGACTTAAGATCCCAATTTTTCAAAGAAGTTATAGGTTCCTCTGATCAAATCAATCCACAAGTAATCGTTGTCACTCATATTGTCGAAGATCGTGTTGAGTTATTTCAGACGCTGGGCTTCGTAGCAGACGTTACTTTGGTGGTAGCAATTCCGTATTCAATAGATCCATTAACTCTAGATCATATAACTGCACAATATAATACGGTTACTCCATCATTAAGTTTGCTGAACGATAAAGATTATTTGTTAGCGTTAGTTGAAAAAAATATTGACCCTGAAAAACCTTTTGTTATTTTCGAGATTGGGGGGTATTTTGCTAAGACATTGAAAGAGCTTGATACCTTATATAATGATTCATTTTTGGGCGCGGTTGAAGATACAGAGCGTGGCCATCGAGAGTATAGCAGCCTCGATCAATTACCTTGTCCAGTAGTTTCTGCTGCACGGAGTTCGTTAAAGCAGATGGAAGATAACCTTATTGGTGATTCATGTATTTATTCTGTCGAAAAAATATTAAGAGAGAGCGGTTATCCATTGCATAATGTTTCTTGTCTAGTGTTGGGTTATGGAAGAATTGGTCGTGGTGTGGCGCGCGCTTTATCAAAAAAACATTGCCGTGTAGTTGTATTTGATATTAATCCAATAAAGCGACTTGAGGCATATAGCGAAGGGTTTGAAATACTTGAGAAGATTGATGCTTTGAGTAGTGCAAAAATCGTCTTTGGCGCGACCGGCAATACGTCTTTAGAAGAAACTGACTTTGATGCGCTAAGTGATGAGGCGATGTTGGTTAGCTGTAGCTCCAAAGATCTTGAGTTTGATCTTGATTCTTTGAAGGCTGCTTATGAAAAGACAGTGGTTTCTGAAAGAGTCAGTTGTTATTCTCGGGAAAATAAAAACATTTTTGTGGTTGATGAAGGCTTTCCTGTTAATTTTTATGATAGAGCTGTCGTAGGTCCGGTTTTAGCGCTTGTCCAAGCAGAGTGTTTGCTAGGGATTAAGTGGCTTTGTTCGAGTCGTTTGTTGCCAGGAATTTATGAAATTAGTGAAGAGCAAAAAAAGCGAGTGGCCAATCTATGGTTAGATTGTTTTTGTGCGGGTGCCGAAAAGTCTGTAGGATTATGCATTTCTGAAAATAAACCACTCAGTGTTAGGGAAGAGAGCTGTTATGCCGATGAATAGATTGCCTGAATCTATATATGTTCATGCCGAGCAGTATTTTAATACGAAAGAAAAATGTCATGATTGGTCTCACGTTCTGCGAGTTACCAAGTTAGCAAAGTATATTTCTGAGCGTGAAGCAGCTGATAATTTTCTTGTAGAGATATGTGCTTTGCTGCATGATGTAGGTGATTGGAAATTTCAGGAAGAGTTGTCGACAAAAGAGATAGTTTATCCCTGGTTGAGAGAGATTGGGTTAAACGATGATGAAGTTGAAGAGGTTATCTCTATTATAATAGATATTTCTTTCAAAGGTGCTCAGACAGAAACTAAAGCGTTACCTATTGAAGGGAAGATTGTCCAAGATGCTGATAGGCTTGATGCCATAGGTGCTATTGGTATTGCGAGAGCGTTTACGTACGGTGGGCACGTTCAACGGCCACTTTATAATCCGTCTGAGTCGCCTAAAACACATAAGACTTTTGAGGAATATAAAAAATACCAAAGCACAACCATAAATCATTTTTATGAGAAATTATTGCTTCTCAAAGATAGATTACATACCGATACAGCTAGAGAAATTGCTCAGGAGCGCCATGAGTATATGGAGGCGTTTTTGAAGCAGTTTTATAAGGAGTGGGAAGTTGTATGACGCCCGTAGGGGTTGGAGTGATATTTTAGGGTGCGTAGCGAGGCAGGCTGGCTCTGATTAATGGCATGTTAGCCAGAGGTGTAGATGTGCGCTTCATCAGCGAATAACTGGCTTAAGTGACCAGCAGATTGACGAGCTAGTTCATATCGGGTCTTAGTTTGCTTTTTTTGTAACTATATGAATTATTTAGAATTTATTTTACCTTCCTGTTTTTTTTTGTTTCATCTTTTTTTTAGGCCACCACTGAAGATGTATTGAATTACATATTTAATGGTATTATAATTGTAATACAATACATTCAGGTGTTTTATGTACGATGAACTTGTTAAATTAAGCCATGATTTTATAACCACTCGTGCGCGATCGTATGAGAGATATTTTGTGCGCACGATTTCTGTCTCACACCGTTGTTGTTTTATTGTTGGGGAACGAGGGGTTGGTAAGACGACTACGGTGATACAGTATTTATTGCGTCATGCCAATGAAGATCCATTTTCAAAAAAGATTTTATATATCCAAGCAGATCACTTTTTGTTAGGTAACTTAACTCTTTATGAGATTGCCGAGCAATTTGAACAGTTGGGTGGTGAGGTCATTGCTTTTGATGAGATACATAAATATTCTAATTGGTCGCAAGAATTAAAAAGTATTTATGATACTTTTCCAGGCTTGCGTATTTATGCTTCTGGAAGTTCAGCATTAGAGATTTACAAAGGAACTCACGATTTAAGTCGACGCGCATTAATATACACAATGTATGGTCAATCGTTGCGAGAGTTTATTGAGATTTCACATAAGGTTAGTTTGCCAGTTATCGATTTAGAGATGTTGCTAGAAAAACATGAAGAATATTCTTTCGATATTATTAAACAATTAAAAGATGCAGGATTGAAAGTTTTGCCGTTGTTTAAACAATATTTGGAGTGTGGGTATTATCCATTTTACTTTGAGAATCGTGTTGTTAAAGAGTATTGGCTGATGTTGGAGCAAAATCTTCATGCGACAATCGAGTCTGATTTAACTGCGATTAATTCAAAATTAACGGGAAATTCAGTGCGAAAGATTAAGCAATTATTGTCATTTATTTCGCGCTCTGTCCCCTTTGTGCCGGAATGGAAGAGCATTAAAGCAATTGTTCAAGTGAGTGATGATCGCACTTTAAAATCATACTTCAAATATCTAGAGGATGCTGGTGTAATTTATTTGTTAAAACGCCATTTGAGTCGGTTGAAAGGGCTCGAAGGCGAAGAGAAAATTTATTTATCGAACCCGAATCAAATTTACGCATTGAATTACGATAGAGTTAACAAAGGAAGCTTGAGGGAAACTTTTTTTATGAGTATTTTGAAACAATCACATCAGCTGAGTGCGCCTAAAGATGGTGATTTTATGGTGGACGGGAAGTATTTTTTTGAAGTTGGCGGTAAAAATAAAAGCGCAAAGCAATTAAATTATCAAAAAAATGCCTTTTTGGCTCTAGATGATATTGAGAAAGGGGTCGGAAATAAAATCCCTTTATGGTTGTTTGGTTTTTTGTACTAAGGTTTTTTGGGCGCTATGTTTGTATATTCAGGAAAGGACTTGGTGCTTACCAATTGATTTAATTAATTGAATGAAACCTCAGTAGGAAGATTTGTCTCTTACTTTAGTTTAGTTTGGGTTGCTTCGTTGCGCTACGCGCCCCTCGCAATGAAGGTCGTCGTGGGGGCGGTACTTCTGTTGCTATAGCATTGTCTTTTATCATGGTAAGAGAGTTTGGAGTGCGCCAACAGGCTTAAGAGGCATAATTCACGCGCCAAAATATTTGGAATCGCTACCTATTTCTGTTAGCCAGAGGTGCGGATGTGAACTCCATCAGCGAATTAACGGGGTTAAGTCTCCATCAGATAGACGAGCTAATTCGTGTCTAATTCTAGCCTTTCTTCCGCAACATTCTGGTTGTGGGCGTTGTAATCTCTGGCAAAAAGAGTTGGATGGGAAGCTGAGTTTTGATCTATATGTTTGATGTTGGTTGAAATTCTCAGGAGCCGTACTTTGTAAGTTCAATGATATTTTGAATGATTTTATCAACCGTATTCCAATCTGACTCATCTTGTTCGCTAAAATCAATATCTAATTTATAGTTTTCCGCTATAATTAGCATTATGTCAAACATATCAAGTGAATCAATTCCTTGAGATGAAAGGTTCATGTCCGAGGCATAATTTTCTTGATTTTTTTTTACATTTTGTATTATAGAAATAATTTCAGATTTAATGCTGTTATTCTTCATGTTGCGTGCTCCTTTTTTGTATTAATGTGGTTGCTATAGACAACCCAGCGCCAAAGCCACTTAATAATATGTTTTTATTGTTAGAGTTTAAAAAATTTTTTAATAGAAGGGGTATTGTTGAGGATATAGTGTTACCAATATTTTCAGCTCTAAATGGAATTTTATTTTCAAAGCAAGGGAATGCATTAATAAGTTTAGAGGATATTAAGTCAATTATGTATTTGCTTGCTTGATGTAACAAGATTAAATCTATTGAGTCAGGCGTGATTTCATTTTTTTCTATGCAATTTTTAATAGATGTTTCCACATTTTTTATACAAAAATCCAAAATGACTCTACCATTCATTTTTAAAGGCGCATTTTTTTCTTTTATGAGCGCACTGTGTTTTTCCCCCGAGGTAAGGTAAACGGTTCTTTTCATATCATAAGCAGCTTCATTGTTGAGTAGTGTAACAGTTGCTGCATCCCCAAATAATAAGTTTGTATTTTTATCATTATCAGAAGTAATGTTTGAGTAGGGGTCTGCGGTAAAGAGAAGCCCATTTTTTAGATCATTGGCTTCCATGAATGATTTGGCTATCTGCAAGCCATACACGTATCCGGAGCAGCTCAAAGAAATATCAAAAGCGGCACAACTTTTTGGAAGCGCCAGCTTATGTTGTAAAATGCTAGATGTATGAGGTATCTGATTATCCCCATTCTGTGTGCAAACAGCAATAAAGTCAATTTTTTCTCTATTGATTTCATTATGTTTGCATAGATTATGGAACGCTTGTGTCGCCAAATCAGAGGAAGTTTCGTTTTGTTGCTTTTTTGCCAAATTTTTGAAGCCTATTTTTTCTGTTATAAATTTTTTATCAACAGAGAACTTTTCTATTTTTTGAAAGTTGTTTTCTAGTTCTTGCGGTACATATGTTCCAATGCTGTGAATCCCTATCATTTTTTATGTCTCATTTTTTCATATTTTATAAAAACCTTTCTTATGGAAAGAAAGGTTTCAAAATATTCCCTATTTTTATTTGTTCTGTCAGAACGGCGTCATGACCAGAGCTCGAATTAATTTCAAAATATTTAGAGCGCCTTATTTTTTTAGATAGATGTTTGAGTGTTTCTGGCGGGTAAAGTTTGTCGCTTGATATTCCGATAAAAATCATTTCTGATGTAAGTGATTCCAGAACTTTTTCAAGGCTATCTCTGTCTCTAGTGATGTTGTGTAAATTTATAGCGTTTAGTAAATATAGGTAGCTATTAGCATCCATCGTGTTAATATGGAGCGAGCTTTGTCTTTCAAGAAATTTTTGAATTTCAAATGCTTTGTGAGAGATTTTATTGGGCAAGGTTATTGATGAAAGTTCTGGATAGAAGAATTGCCTTTCATAATTTTTACACGCTAATAGCAATGGGTAGCGCGATAATTTTGCGCCATTTTTCGGTTGTTTAGTATAGTTACCATTTAGCCATTCTGGATCATTCATGATGGCTAATCTAGAAATTTCATTTAACCCAATGGCATGTGGTGGTTGTATTGGTGGGGCAGCTAGAACAACGGTTTTGTTTGCGAATTCAGGATACATGATAGCCCATTCTAAAGCCAACATCCCGCCCATTGAAGGGCCAATCACAGCTTGTAATTGCGTGACTTCTAGATGCTCTAGTAATTTGTATTGGGCGTTGACCATGTCGCGTATTGTAATAATCGGAAAATTCATGTTATATCTGCTCCCTGTCTCTGGGTTGATGCTATTGGGGCCCGTTGTGCCAAAGCAGCTGCCCAAAACATTGGCGCAGATAATAAAATATTTTTTTGTGTTTAAAAGATGGGTTTCACCAATAAGGTCTTGCCACCAGCCTATCTCTTTTGAGTTTGATGAATTTGTTACATTACAATCGCCGGTCAAGTGATGGCAAACAAGAATCACTTGATTATTGCTGTAGTTGCCAAATGTTTGATATCGAATTTTGAGAATTGGTAAAGACTTGCCTGACTCCAACAGAAATGATCCGTTGTAGACATAATCAGCTGGAGAGTTAAGTCTTTTTTGCTTCAATCTGTTGGGCGAATTTTTTTGCATAAGATTTTACAATTTGTATTTTTATAGCTATGATAAGTTTAATTTCATGATATAACCGTTTGACTGTTGTAAGCTTCTAAATCGGTATTAATTATTGTGTTAAGTTCTTGGCAGTCTAAGTTTCGTATCCTACCTAGGAGATCATCAACGGTGTTTAACAAATCCGCTTTAGTTTTATTCCGTTGAAAGAAGGAAAACTCGCTTAATATCGGGCTTATTTTCGATAGACCTACGTAGCTTAATGAGAAAACAGAAAAAAAGCCTGTCCAAATTAAAAATAAATTTGTTGTTTCGTCTGCCGTGATTTCTAAACGAGGAATTGCGGCTGTAATAGCGCCAAATATTTTTATAAGTGAAATGGCCCCTATGAACAGTGCAGTTTTTTTTGTTAGTTTTTGTGTTGTGCCTTGTTCAGATTCTTCGCTATACCTTATTATGTATGCTGTAGCGTTTTCAAAAACACCGCTAACTGCCCATCCGCTCAATGAAGCTTGAGCAATAAAAGCGATAATTGCAGCAAGTTGATTTATTGCTCCATTAGAAATTGTGTTAAAGTATGTGTGCATAAAGTACGCCCAAGAGTTTAGCCCCACGAGATAGTAGGCTGAGCTGCCGCAAACTCCGATAAGCCAGCCTAAGAGACTCATGCTTATTTTAGTAAGTTTTTTCTGTTTTGATAGCTCTGTTTGTTCTTGTGGTGATCCCTGTTTGTCAGCAGATAGTAATTTTCTAAAAGCATCAATGAACTTGTTATCACTGCTATCAGAATTATCAGAAATATTAAGCAAGAATCGTATGTCATCCTCGCTATAGGTTTCTATGCTTTTTTGAATTCTATAAAGCTTGTTTTTTAGCTCTTCTCGTATTTTATCTTGATTGGAAAGCGTTTTGGTGATTGTTTTGAATGAGGTCTTTAGTGTATCCCAGCCATTGCTTAATGACCAATAAAATGTGGCCATTTGTACGAGTAATACAGGAATGTTTAGATAGGCAAAACCAGCAATGTCATTTAGATAAGTTAATGGAGCTGCTGCTATAAGTGAAATAATCCATTTCCCAAACTCTATTTTTTTTCTCGCTCCACGGTTTAATGTAAAGTTCTCTCAATGAGCTCGGTGTATAGAACGAACTTACTAGTCGCCGAAAAGAATCACCTGCTGTTTTTGCAAATAATGCGGAAAATGAAATGGATGTGCAAGTGCCAAATAATACGCTTAAGATTGCGCTTTTTCCTCCAGCTTTGCTCCCATAATAATATTCAATTGGCAAAAGACAGGCTCCACATAATACACCAAACCACCATGCTGCTTTTTGGGGTAAAGCAAAGTCTTGTGACTGCTTTTGAAAAACGCTGTGTATAGCAATATTCCATTTTCGCATATAATTTTCTCTTTCTGTATCGCTTTTGATCTCGTCTAAAAGATTAATTTCACGTTTCATATATTCAAATTCTAATTTTCTTTGTAGTGTGTAGCTGTAATAATAAGCATCCCTTGCGCGTAGAATGCAGAAAATGCTGCCCAAAAAAATCCATAAAATAATATAGACATAAAAATTTCTCTTATATCTTCTACCGGAGTATCTTCTTTGGAGTAAATTTGCATTAAGCAAAAAATTAACCATAAGCCTGCTGCTGCACTGCTAAAGCTGATTCTGAAAATTTCAGCAACAAGGTAGTTAACTTCAGACAATTTTTGGTAAAGTGGGCTGCCTGTTTTGTTTGCGGAATACTCAATATAACATGAGTATATGGTAAGAGTGAGTGTTGAGATAATTTTGAGAAGTGTGAGGTCGATTTGAAAGCACCATTCTGCAAGTATCATCAGATTCACTGAGGACAGCGATAGGTTCATGCTTGATGCGAGCATCACTATTGATAGACTAGGTACATATGACTCTCTATCAGTTGTGACAGGAACCTCATTTAGAAGGCTTTTAAATTTCAAATATTCTACATAGGCTGAAGGTATAGAAAAGATTGGCAAAGTAAGAAAAGCTAATCCTAAATACATTTTATTTTTATCTATACAATCACTTTGAGTGGGATAAGGGCAGAAAAATCGGATCGCAGTATACCCTTTAAATAAAAAGTTTTCATAGAATAGAACTCCGACACTTAAATGTGGAAAAATGATTCTGTTTATTTTGGGGAAGCAGGATAAGGTGCTTTCAATAATGCCGCCTGCAATTCCCATAGATAACAGGACAGCGCCCCAGTCATTGCTGACTTTATCAATGATGTTTGATGATTCATAATCTAATAAAATGAGGGTCGCTAGTGTTAAAAATCTTGATGAACCTACCAGGAATCTTCTAGCAAGATCGCTATTGTTTCTATATTGCCATATCTTTAAATCAGGGGGAGTGTTAGAAATTAAGGTGAGGTTATGCTTAGTTTCTTCTTCTCTATACAGCAAGGGCGAGGTTAGCTCATTAAATCTGCTATCCATGATTTTTTCCTGTGCAATTGGAGCCGATTGCAGGCAAGAAGTTTTTAAAAGACATTTCTTGCTCTTTTATTCATATTGCTCCAACCAATTTAATTCTTTTCAGACAGATTACATCATAAATTTTTTTACTTTGCTAGCATATTATTTGGAAAATTTAGTTTAATTCAATTGCTTTATAAATCAAAAATGTTAAATGTTTGTTATTTACTAAAAAAATGTTTCTATTTTGAATTTTTTTTATTGAGCACACTAGCATTGAGATGCGCCATTTTTATTTCAGCCAGTAAAAAAATATTATTGTTTAATTGTTCGGCTTAAATTTAAACGTGTTAAATTGTTCAGATTTTCATGAGGGCTGTTTTTGTTATGGTTTTTAGCAAGTGCACTAACTAATGGTCGTAAATTTCTAGATATCATTGAATAGAATTATATACAGTATAATTTCGTAATAAAAGTTTTAAAATTGTGCAAAATATTTTTTTGTAATCTAAACAGGGTTTAGTGAAGAATGTGTTTATGCAAAATTTACCGACTTAACATACTTCTCCTTTCTATACTCTATTCTTTTCTTTTATGATGTCTGGTCTCAAAATGGCAAAGGATTTTTTTGTTATGAATTTATGTTAGCGCGTGAAGTAGTCTTCCACCCTTGCGGCCGTCATTTCGAGGCACGAAGTACCGAAGCAATCGAGTTGGAAATGAATTACAGAATGTAATAAGCGATTTAAGTGATTAACGATCGCCGTAAAAATTTAAGAATATCATCATCAAAAACGCGCGATGCGGGATTTGATGATGGTTTGTTTGTAACCCTTCACCCTAACCCTCTCCCCTTGAAGGGGAGAGGGGAAAGAAGATGAGCTCTTTTGTTTTTCCTTTCCTACTCGCAGAACGGTGGATGTTTTTCTCATTCCTCTCTCACGCTAGCGGGAATGGTGAAAGAAGAGGAGTTCCTTTGTTTTTCCTTTCCTGCTAGTGGGAATTGGGCGAGGGTGGAAAATAATCGCGCCGTAGGCGCGTCTAATGAATAGGGCTGTTGCATCCACAAACCTACGTCTCGCGCTTTATTTTTTCGGTAGCGTAAAATAAATTTTTTTCTGTCATCCCGCGACTTGATCGCGGGATCTCTTTTTCCATGCGGGAGATCCCGCGGCCACAAATCTGCAGGATTGCAGATTTGAAACGCGCAAAGCGCGCCCCAAGGGCGAGTGCCAGGATGGCTCGAGTTAAGCCGCGGGATGGCGGGTTTTCTGAAGCCGCAGGATGACAGGTTTTTTGAATCTGCTGGATGGCAAGTTTTTTTGAAGCCGCAGGATGGCAGCGTGTGAATGTAAAATCACCTGAGCGTTAGTGTATGTTTTTCTTTGAGTTTGTTTTTTCTATTTTTCAAATCCCACTCCATCAATCGTTTCATATCGAAATTTAAAACCATGTTCGAGTAATTTTGTTGGAATAACGCGTTGGCCTTTGATGATGAGTTCATCGCCCATTTGGCCGAAGAGGAATTTGATAACCCAAGCTGGCGTTTTAAGAAAGCAAGGGCGGTGGGCGGCGCGCGCGAGTGCTTTGATAAAGGTCTTTTGTGATATGGGGTTGGGGCTTGTGCAGTTGATGGGGCCGCTGATTTCTGGATGTTCAAGCAAGAACAGGATGGCTCTGATAAGATCATCGATCATAATCCACGAGACACCTTGTTTCCCGTTTCCAATGACGCTAGCCATTCCGAGTTTGATAGATGGCATCAGTTTTTTGAGGGCTCCAAATTTAGGATGTAATACAACGCCAAAACGCATTTTAGCAACATGCATGCCATGATCGATTGCAGGTTGTAGTGTATTTTCCCATGCTTGCGTGATTTCGCTGGAAAAATCGGTGGGTTTTCCCCATGGGATTTCCCATGATTCATCGACAGGTTGTGGTTGTTGAGGTTGGTGTTCATGCAACCCATAGATTCCTATCGCGCTTGCATTAAGCATACGTGGTTTTTTTTCGTTGAGTGATAAACAGCAATCAACTAATTTTTTTGTTGTATTGAAACGACTTGTCTTGACGCTGTCTTTCACCGATGTTGACCAGCGTTTTTCTCCGATATTTGTGCCGGCAAGGTTGATGATGGCGTCGACATCTCTCAGCGATTCGGAGGAAAGCGTGTCCCATGTGAGTGCGGTAACTTTGTCATGAAATGTTTTTTGAATTTTGTTAGTATCTCGACCCAGCACAACGACTTGATGATTATCTTTGAGTAATGCAGGAATAAGAAATTGCCCAATAAACCCTGTGCCACCGGCAATGAGTGCTTTCACGATTTTGCCTTTTTAAAAGTATCGATGACAAGTTTTCGCATTTTAGAATAGTCAACAATGGGTTTTGGATAATTTAATTCGTGTATCATGTCATCTTTTGCATAAGGGTTGTGGATGCGCTTATTGTCAAGCCTGCGAAGTTCTGGGCAGTAGTGTCGAATAAATTCGCCATCAGGATCAAAGCGTTCGCTTTGGGTGGTTGGGTTAAAGATCCTAAAATAGGGCGCTGCATCGGTGCCTGTAGAGGCGCACCATTGCCATCCGCCGTTATTGGCAGTGAAATCCCCGTCAATGAGTTGGGACATGAAATATTTCTCGCCCATTCGCCAATCCAGAAATAATGTTTTGCATAAAAACATTGCTGTAATCATGCGTAATCGATTGTGCATCCAGCCAGTTTGATTAAGCTGTCGCATGGCGGCATCAACAATGGGGAATCCTGTTTTACCTTCGCACCAAGCTTGAAATAAAGTATCGTTCGTTCGCCAAGGGATAGTTTCTGTATCCAATAGGAATGGTTTGTTTCGACAAACGCGAGGAAAGTGAAAAGCGATTTGTTTGTAAAATTCTCGCCAGATCAGTTCTGATAACCACGTAGCGGTACCTTGGTATTTTAATATTTGCTCCGGCTGTTGTACATTATGGTGTTGCATCATCGCATCTATACATTGCCTGACAGAAATCACTCCTTGTGCCAAATAGGCTGAAAGTTTGCTTGTGCCGTCTTGCATAGGAAAATCGCGCTCTGTGTTATAACACTCTGCATGATGAAGGATGAATTCTTTTAAACGTTGTTTTGCTTTTTTTTCGCCTGCAGGCCAATCTGAAATATCTAGCGGATTATTAAATTCTTTGATCGTAGTGGGTATTTCATCACGCGAGATATTACTTTGAAATTTTTTTCGTGAATTTTGCATTGGCATCCAAGCAGTCGAATGGCTTGCCTGCATTAGCCAGGCTTTTTTGAAAGGAGTAAATACTTTAAAAGGTTGCGATTGTTTATTTAATATCTCCCCTGGTGCGAAGACAAGTTGATCGTGGTATGCGTCTACTGGAATCTTCATTTCTCGAATAATTTTTGCATCGCGTTGCTGTTCATCCCATTCGTATTGGTGGTTGAAATAAAGGGCATCAATCTGATGTTCGTGACAAACCCTTTCTAAGATCTCTAAGCTGCCTTCGAAGGTAGGGGTTTGTCGAATCAGCAAGGGAATTCCACGTGCATTTAAGGTTTCGGATAATTCTTCAAGATTTTTCAGTATGAAGTCAATTTTGCAGGCTGCTGCATCATGTCGTTCCCATGTTTTTGGGGTGATGATAAAAATGCCAATCACTTCATCGGCATGTTCGATAGCATGTTGCAACGCGGTGTTATCTTCGATACGAAGATCAGCGCGAAACCAGTGTAGAATCCTTTTCATTTTGTGATCATATCAGAACTGGTAGTTCGGTAAAAGTATCTGTACAATATCAAAAATAATTAAGTCGAATAAGGAGAAACCCTTGGCTAATGTTCAAGAAGTGACCGTTCCTGATCTTGGTGGGGCGGATGAAGTCGATGTCATCGAGCTGCTCGTCAAGCCTGGTGATCAGGTTGCCGAAGAAGATGCTCTTGTCACGCTAGAAAGCGATAAAGCATCGATGGATGTTCCATCACCATTGAGTGGTGTGGTTAAAGAATTAAAAGTAAATGTGGGTGATAAGGTCACCGAGGGCAGTTTGTTGCTCACCGTCGAAGTTGAAGGTGAGGCTGCTTCTGATGCGCCTGCGCAAGCTCCAACAGAGCAAGCAGCTCCGCAAAAAGCACAAGCGGCTCCAGCAGCACAATCACAATCAGCACCTTCTGCATCTGCTCCACAGTCAAGTGCGAATGTTCAGGCGCTCGAAAAAGCAGCGCAAGCAAGCGCGGTGGATTTAAACGTGCATGCAAGCCCAGCAGTGCGTCGTATCGCCAGTGAGTTTGGTGTGGACTTGCGTCGTATTCAAGGTACAGGACCTAAATCACGTATTACTAAAGAAGATGTGCAAACATTTGTGAAGCAGCAATTAGTAATTGCGCAAACAGGTGGTGGTGCTTCAGGTAGCGCTCTACCAAAAGCGCCCGTTGTTGATTTTACCAAGTTTGGTGAAGTCGAAACAAAAGCGCTTAATAAAATTAAAAAACTTACCGCGACGAATCTATCTCGAAATTGGTTGCTTGCGCCGCATGTAACGCAATTTGATGAAGCCGACATTACGGAGCTCGAAGATTTTAGAAAAGCGCGTAAAGCAGAAGCGGAGAAACAAGGCTTTAAGTTAACACCGCTTGTTTTTATTATGAAAGCTGTTGTTGCTGCATTGCGACAATATCCACATTTTAATGCATCGTTATCTCAAGATGGCCAATCGCTAGTGATGAAAAAATATTTTCATATCGGCGTTGCTGTCGATACACCCAACGGTTTAGTGGTGCCAGTGATTCGCGATGTTGATCAGAAGAGTGTATTTCATTTGGCGAAGGAACTTGGTGAAGTCAGTCTGAAAGCGCGGGATGGGAAGCTGCTGCCAAAAGATATGCAAGGTGGTTGTTTTACCATTTCGAGTTTAGGCGGTATTGGCGGTACAGCATTTACCCCAATTATTAATTTGCCTGAAGTGGCAATTTTGGGTGTGTCACGTGCGCAAGTCAAACCTGTTTTTAAAGAGGGTAAGTTTGAACCTTGTTTGAAATTACCCATGTCATTGTCATACGACCATCGTGTTATTGATGGTGCCGATGGCGCTCGTTTTATTACGCATATCAGCCAGATGTTATCTGATTTGCGTTGCTTGATACTTTGAGGAAATTCTATGTCAATCAAAACTGAAGTCTTAGTGCTAGGCAGTGGGCCTGGTGGGTATACGGCAGCCTTTCGTGCAGCTGATCTCGGCAAAAAAGTCGTGCTCGTCGAGCGGGATGCAAGCTTAGGTGGTGTGTGTTTAAACGTTGGGTGTATTCCTTCAAAAGCGTTGCTACATGTTGCTAAGGTTATGGAAGAGGCGGCTGAGATGCAAGCTTGGGGTGTAAATTTTGGTGTGCCTGAGGTGGATCTCGGAAAGATTGCTGCGTGGAAACAAAGTGTTGTTAATAAACTTACCGGCGGACTAAAAATGCTAGCGAAGCAACGTAAGGTAGAGGTTGTTAATGGCTATGGGCAATTTATCGGTCCGAACGAATGCCAAGTTGAAACGGCGAATGGCACAGAAACCATTACATTTGATTCTGCGATTATTGCTGTTGGCTCTGAGCCAGTAAAATTACCATTTATTCCGGAAGATCCTCGTATTATTGATTCAACGGGCGCATTAGAGTTGCGTGATACCGAAGGTGAAATGTTAATTCTTGGTGGTGGTATCATCGGTTTAGAAATGGCGACGGTTTATCATGCCTTGGCAGCGAATATTACGATTGTTGAAATGATGGACCAAATCATTCCAGGCGCTGATGCTGATATCGTGAAGCCACTTCATCAACGGTTATCCAAACGTTATTCCAACATTATGTTGAAAACAAAAGTAACTCAAGTAGAAGCGCGTGAAGGTGGGTTATATGTGACGTTTGAAGGCGAGCAAGCGCCAGCTGAGCCGCAACGTTTCGATCGTATTCTCGTTGCCGTGGGTCGTAAGCCTAATGGTAAATTGATTAATGCACAGAGTGCTGGTGTTCACGTTGATGAGCGCGGCTTTATTCCTGTCGATACGCAAATGCGCACGAATGTTCCGCATATTTATGCTATCGGCGATGTCGTTGGTAACCCAATGTTGGCGCATAAAGCTGTTGCCGAAGGGCGTGTCGCGTCAGAAGTTATTGCCGGCCAGAAGCATTATTTTGAACCAACAACAATTCCTAGCGTTGCTTATACCGACCCCGAGGTTGCTTGGGCAGGTGTTACCGAAAACGAAGCGAAGGCCAAAGGCATTAAATACGGTAAAGGCGTTTTCCCTTGGGCAGCAAGTGGTCGCTCATTATCGATGGGTCGCGATGAAGGTTTAACGAAAGTTTTATTTGATAGTGAAACAAACCGTATCATTGGTGGTGCTGTCATTGGCCCGAATGCCGGTGAACTCATCGGTGAAATCATGTTAGCCATTGAAATGGGTTGTGATGCTGAAGATATTGCGTTAACGATTCATGCGCATCCGACACTTTCTGAGTCAATTTGTATGGCAACAGAAGTATTTGAAGGTACTGTGACGGATTTGCCGAATAAGAAGAAGTAGGATGAAGTGTTTGTTTGTAACCCCTCACCCTAGCCCTCTCCCCTTGAAGGGGAGAGAGGATGGGAGGGAGGTCATCCTGTGAATTCCCCTCTTCCTTTGAAAGAGATAGTGAATGGGAAGAGCGATTCTGTGATTTCCCTCTCCCGCTGGCGGCAGAGGGGCTAGGGTTGGAGCGTGATCGCGCCGCAGGCTCGCCAAACGAATAGGATTATTGCATCCGCAAACCTTCATCCTCTGGGACGTACGGAGAATGCAACAGCCCCGAGCCCCAAAGCCCGGACATTATCGACCCAAAATGCTATCCGTTAACTTACCAAAACGCTCTCTGAATCTCTCGCCATCACTTGTTGCTTTTTCCAAGTCGTTAGGTTCGCTCATGGCTGAACTTTCAGTCATAGTCGAGTCAATGCTCTCACGCCCTGTTAAGGAGTTTTCTTCTTCCTTTTGTACATCTTGATCCTTGAAAAAAGTATGGCGTAATATTCTTTTTAACGCATCGGCACCTTTTTGTTTTTCTTTTTTAGGTTTTAGCCATAGGTAGCGCCATTCACGTAGAGATTTATATTCCTCGATGCGATCGAAAATTTTCGCATTAAAAGTGTGGAACAAATATTCGAATGTTGGTAATTGCTGGTATTCTTCAGCTAAGTCTTCCATCTCAATGCGAAAGTAATCTATATCATCGCTGCACATTTCGTTAATGAAAGTTGCTCGCGTTTCTTTGCTAGCATGCAGTAATGCGAGGAGTTTGAATTGTTTAGCATGTTGCGCATTGTCGTTTTTTTGCATGTCTGAAATAAGTTGAGGGTTGAATACCATTGCTCTTACGACTGAAATGTCGAGTAATTCAAGTCTATTGAGCACTTTCATTAAATCGCCAATAGCTTCTTTATCTATTTTATCTTCTGTAATCTCGTTTTTAGTGCCTAAAAGTCTTTGGCGTTTATTGTGTGCATGAATAACTAAGTCAATGATAGGGGCGAAGGGGTCTGGCAATCCATCTTTGTTTAGGTAGGTCTCAATATATTCCTCATCATGTTTGAGAAATTGGTCTGCAACTTCACCATCGAAAAGTTTTTTATCTTTCCATGTCTTAATCAGATTCTTCCTATCGGAAATCTCATTGGGATAATCAAAAGGGCTCATAAAGTCGCCATGTTTTTGTGTATTAGCTAAATCATTTAGAAGCGTCGTGGCACGCTCTGGAGATAAAAAATTATCTTCGGCAAGTTGTATTAATGCTTTTGTTGCTTCTTCGTAATTATTTGATGTGTCGAAATTATATGGCTCTTTATGTTCCAGCACTTTTTGATGAACTTTTTCAAAGAGCGCTTCGTTCGAGAGCTTTTTCTTTTTTGCCGAGGCAATAAATATAATTAGGTGAGTGATAAAGCCTTTGGTCTTTTCATCTATATCATTTTCTTCATCTTTCGTTTCTTCTTCATCGATCTCAATTTCTGGAATTCGAGCGAGTTCGTGTAATCGCGCATGTATCCAGTTCATATCGATGTAAGAGGCATTCTTCGCGATGCCTTCTTCGGCTTCGGTCAAGTATTGCAATATAGACCAAAATTCTTCGCAGTCATCATCGCTGGGGCGGTCTTCGGGTCTTTCTGATATGCCAAGTTTAATGAAGGCGTCAATATATTCGTTATATTGACTAGAGTTTTGTTGATTAGAGAAGAGGACGTTATGAAAGAGTTTGTAAATATTAAACGTATCATGCTCGCTGGTAATTTCTACGGTAGTCTCTTCGGTATTATTAAAAGCGTCAATCAGTTCTGGAGGAATAGTATTTTTTGATATGCTGGAAATATCGATTCGCGTCGAAATTTTTGAATCTGAGAAATTTTCATTAGAATTTATTGAATCATCGAAAGAGTCATCGTTATTTGTGATTACACTTGTGCCAAAATCAATGAGTGTTGCTTTTGGATAATCTTTTTCTTCATCTTCATAGCTTGAATTTGGATATTGTATGCTGGCGCGAATTTCCTTAAGTTTTGTTAAAAAGGAATGGTGTGTTTTTGTTTTATGAAGATGTTCAGGTAATTCTATGAGGATATTTGCTGCTTTAATATCTTGGTGAATGATTTGTCGTGAATGTATTTCAGAGAGCTGATATGACAGTTGCGCAGCTATTGATATACATTGTGACATGGTTAAATCACGGGGTTTGATTTTATCGTCATCAGTTGGGTGATATTTATAATCTGAAGAAGAAGTGTCGAGCAGTTCTTTGCCAGGGATGTAGTCCATTAGTAGTAAACTGTATGTCTCAACATCTGTAAAACTTTGTGTGATTGGTAGGTAAGTATTAAATGCTTCTGGATTGAGTTTGTGCTCTTTGCTTGCGCCATCTGCTTGGCTAGGGATGTCCTCTTTCACTTCTTGATTGCTGATATAGTCAAGTACTTTTAATGCCTTGCGTTGTAATGGATTGATAACATATCGGTTG
>JBKAGM010000011.1:0-46553 GCA_046290385.1 Gammaproteobacteria bacterium | reverse complement strand
ATGTATACTGGCCCGTCTCTAGGGCATGAAGGATAATTTCCTTTGATGTTCCTGGGATAACCATGACAACCTCCTGATGTTCCTGTGTTTAGTATGTCCAATTTATCCCACTTTAAACTTGCAAAAAAGGGACATTTTCATTAATATTAATAACCGAGTATATTTGCTCTCGAATTTTAGGAGTCAATATTGCCAAAAAATAGAAAGGAGCCCTTGATAGAAGAGCTAAGTTGGGAAGAGGCAAGGCCTCTTATGCTTAAGGCAAATAAGGAACTCGTTGATATTATTGATGAAATATCACCAGATAAGCACCATACACTTATAAAAGCCACTTATCGATATGGTGATGACATATTGAAAAATGGCGTGTTGCAGTTGCCAGATTATCAAGGTTCCGTAAGTATCGACTCAAGTAGCATCTCAGCACGCTTAAAAAATCAATTAAATTACAGCAGCATTCCTTTGGGGCTTACTATTGATAAACGAGGTGAGCTATTTATTCAGACTAAAGACAGAATAATTCCTTTAACGTTGTTGGAACGAGGAGAGCCCTTTGGTATCTTTGAAACAACTAATTTTATTAATAAAAAAATCGTGACTCCATTATGGTCTATGACCATGGGTTCTCGAACTCTCTTTTCTTTACCTAAAATTAACGACGCTATCGGGTTGAAACGAATAAAGCTTGAGTTCAATATTCCTTCTACTTTGGGCGTTAGAACTCTAAATGACCATTGGCAATTATTTAAAGAACTTGCTAACTCACAAGAATCAACTGAGTGTTGGAGCGGCCAAGTATTGCTTTTCACAAGAAAGTGGTTGACGTATGCTAATGATCCCAAATGGTTTAAATTTTTTGGATTCATTTCAAAGTATTTATGGATGCAAACGGGGTACCCTTTAAAGCGTTTAGCTTGCGCTGTTTTATGGCAAGATTTTATTAATGCTATATCACAGCGTAATTTGAAGCCAAGGCCATATTTATCTGATACAGCGAAGCATTTGCTATTTATTGCTGCTAGATGCGCTACAAGTATATCACCAGCTATTGAAGCAGAAGAAAATGCGCCCATTAAAATGTTTCAAAATATATTAATTGATACTTATAGCCTAAAAAATTATATACCAACATTTATGCAACTCACTCCTGCATCAGGCAGTGATAACAGTTTTATTTACTATTCTTTGTCTTACCCCACTTTTCTTGAAGGTTCAAGCGCAAGTAATGTGGTTTCTAAAACTATCATTTCGGATCTAAGGGATATTAAATTATTAATTGATACATTAATGAATAAAGCGGACATACACCCTATGAATAAACAAATTTTAGAAAATATAGCTTTTAACTATTATCATATTGAAGAGGATATTTATAAAGAAATTCTATCTAGTCAAGCAATCATAAAAACTGATAAACGTTTTCAGGAAGAAGCCAAGATATTTCCAAACAGATCATTTTGTGATACGAGCTTGTTTTGGAGAGGGTGCATTCAGATGCAACTCACATAGAGGGCCTGGCTGCGCAATTGCTCGAATTGAATAAAGCTGCTATTTCAGGTGTAGTGGGACTTTTCCCGGCAGAATTTTTAGCTATCCAAGAGCTAGAGCTAAAGTCATCTTTCAGAGTCTCGGGAAGCAAGCTACCTAGCGAATCATTTGCTAACCAATCTTGGGCGACAAAGGCTTGTATCGCAGGATCTAGTTGATAATACGTGCTTTCTTTGTAATCCATAGAGTCAAGCTCAAGAGAAGCAGCCTGCGATACAGCTTGAGCTAAACTAGATAATAGTAATGCCGATGTGAGTTGGAAGCTTTCTCCTGAACCACTATTTTCTGCATGTGTAAAATTAACAGGGAACGCACCGTTAACACACAAAAATTCATTTCCATTATTTGAATAAAGTATCATGTCTGAATTTACATTGCGTTCAACTTCTAATTGGTCGAGTAATGATTTAAATTCTCTATTTTCTGATGAGCAACTAATAAATATTTTATTTTTTCGGATTAATTCAAATGCATCAATGTCATTAAACACATCCTGACCGGTACATCCAAATATTACATGAGCGTGTTTAATGACTAATTCAATGTTTTTTACTCTAACTACACTTTTCAGATTTTGATAAGCAGCTTCATTTTTATCATAAGCCACGACACGATAGCCTTTTTCAAGCAAGGCTTCTGTGAGAGCGCTACCTATTGCACCATTCCCTATAACGCCGCAAATTTCGCCTTCTTGTACATCTAAGCGATCAATAGCATTTAGTGACTTTTCAATAATTGCTTTAGCAATTATTGGCGACTCCAAAAATATTTTAGAAGCGCTTTGCGCCAAATCAATTACTGGAAATATAGGGTCTTTAAAAACGGGGCTATAAAAACCTCCTCGTGTTTGTTCAACAACCGCCAGAGGATAATCTAAAAACAATCTTTCAGGCATTCTCTCAATACATCGCCCGCCTTCGTCCAAAACAACAATTCGATCAATAGTTGTTGTTTTATTTAAATGTAAAACCACATCATCCCACATGCTTTCTAATTTTTTATTATTAGATTTTAGATAGTCACGAGGCAACATCGTACGGCTGTGATCATGAAACACATTGATACCTTGTGATTTTAAAAAATCAATGACAGGCATGTAGGTTGAGTAGATTTTGTCGGCTGCGAATATATTTTCAGGTTTTGCGCCGCATGATAAAAGTCCATCAACAAAAAGAGAGGCTGTGTTATCGACCATGTGCTGAACACAAACAAAAAGCGTTCGTTCAAATTTATGCGTAAGTTCTGAGCTGCTTTGAATTCTTTCTGCGACATTATTTAAAACAGGGAGCACTGGTGGCGTGAATGATGTGCCTTGTGAAAAAAACATATTGCTATGGCGCAAGATGTTATTAAGTGAGCCCAATCTTCTAAATGAAGTTAACACGACGGATACCTCAAAATTTGTTAGCTTCCGTTGCGTTTAAGCATAGTAATGTTTTTATTTATTATCTTATGAGACAAAGTTCAAATCGAGGACATTCTACTATAAAAATACGTCGTCTCCAACCCTATTGATAACTTTTTATGCGCCTACTATGGGTTGATTCTGAGTATTTGCTGAATGCCGTGGGCGAGCTTTGGAATAGGGGTTGTTGGGGGCCCGTCTGTCCTATTTTAGTTGATACAACAAAGCAGCCTGTAGGCTGTTGGTCGTAGCTTTGCCGGTTCCGGCGAGGTCTAGTGCTGTGCCGTGATCTACCGAGGTGCGTAAATAAGGCAAGCCTAGGGTGATATTGACTACTTCGCCAAATGCGGTGTGTTTGATAACCGGTAAGCCTTGGTCGTGATACATTGCAAGTATTACATCGGCATGTTTTATATGCTGAGGCGTAAAAATAGTATCGGCGGGTAGTGGTCCGTTAATTGTCATGCCGGTTTTTTTCAATTCTTCGATGACAGGTTGTATCGTTGTTATTTCTTCATCGCCAAGGTGCCCATTTTCTCCTGCGTGCGGATTGAGTCCGCAAACATAAATCTTCGGTTGTGGAAGTTTAAATTTGGTTTTTAAATCTTGATGTAATACGGTGATCACTTGTCTTAAACGATCTTTTGTGAGTGTTTCAGAGACCTTTGTTAAAGGAACATGTGTTGTTGCTAATGCAACACGAAACTGATTGGATGCAAGCATCATCACGGGCAATTCAATTCCCGCAAGATTAGCCAAATATTCTGTGTGACCAGTGAAAGTGATACCCGCATCATTGATGATGCCTTTATGAACGGGCGCAGTGACATACCGATCAGCCTTTTTTTGCAAACATAATGTCGAAGCGGTTTTTAATGTTTCTATGACGTAAGGCGCATTTGCTACATTTAATTGGCCGGGGGTGCATGAGGTATGAAGCGAAACCGGAATAATAGAAATCTCTCCAGCACTGTGTGGCTGTTGAGGCTTATTTTCATCAAATGGGATCAAATGAATATCCAAGCCTAGTTGCTTCGCTCGTGATTCTAGTAACTCTGGAGATGCTACAACCACAAGCTCGTCAGGCCAGTCCCGACAAAGGGTTTGTAATACAATATCGGGCCCTATGCCGGCTGGTTCGCCGGGAGTGATAACGATCCGATTAATCATAGGAGTTTATTTTCACATACGACTGTGCGCGAATTTTTGCGACCCATGCATCGATAGCGTCAAAGACTTTACGTTTAAATAACAATGCTTGTATTTGTTTGTCTGACAATGCTTTTATGCCTGTTGCTCTTTTACCGACGAGCTGGATGATGTGAAAACCATTCGGTGCGAGAATAGGCCCCTTCACTTGATTGATCTTCATGCCTTTGACGGCCTTTGTAAATATCTCAGGAAGTTGATTGGTTTTTCGCCACCCAAGATCATTTCCTAGTGTTCCATTGTCACTATTCATGACAAGCTTGAAATCTTTACCCTTTTTTAATGCGTCAAAAAGGTCATCAGCTTTTGCTTTTGCTGCTTCTATTTCTTTTGAGGAGGGCGAGTCCGGAAGTGCTATGAGAATATCATATAAATGGTATTCCATATTGCCACGCGCCTGTTCTATTCTTTCGGATTTATAATGATCGACTTCAGGTTGTGTGACTTTTACCGTTGGGATAACCATGCGTTGAATTAACTTGTGGGTGACGACTTGTTGTTCAATTTGATGGCGGAAGGTTTTTTCAGAGACGCCATAAGCGCCGAGTTTTTTATAAAAATCATTGACTGACATGTTGTGAGATTTAGCAATTCCGGCAATGGCATGACTGATCTCTTGAGGTGTCGCGCTGATCTTTGCTTTCTTAGCCATTTGCATTTGAACGCTGGTATCGATCATATGTTTGAGCACTTGTTTTTTCAATACATATTCAGGCGGCAGTTCGCCTTGATTAGTCATCATGATTTGTGCTTTAAAAAATGCATACGCCTGATCGAGTTGGTTTTGTGTAATTTCTTGATCATTGACTACAGCAACAATCTTATTGAGCGGCTCCATAGGTTGTGCGCTAGCGATAGCTGCTACGCATGTAAATACTATAATAAGAAAGAGGTTAATATATTTTTTCATCCGAATGCCCTTGTAAATGAATCATTATAGCCTGAAATATTACTTCCAATAAGCGACTCTGGGTTGCTGTTACCGAAAGCGCCTAAACCTTTGAGTACGAATTGTAGGTAGTAGGTTCGGTTATATTCGTTTTCACCATCTTCAACGCCCGTGAGTGCTTGGTCGACAAGAAATCTAACTCCCCAGCAGCAGCTATTATATTCTGCGCCTACCAAATAAGACACCCCATTGCCGTAATTTAAGTTGTAATCCACGCCAGCTAAAGTATTCCACTTTTCGGTTAGTGGTAGTGCCACCGATGCATGTATTTGGCTTAAGTTATACAGTTCATCATCTTCATCACTTTCGGTATAAATATTTCCTTCGTGTACGAAAGTATAAGCAAGATTAAATACAGTCTTTTCAGTAGGTTTATATTGAAAGGTGGCACTGGCATTTTCAAACAAGGTTTGCGTAACGTTGTAGAGTGCATCAGCAGTGAAGCTCCACTTTGGATTGAAATGATATGTCATTTCGCCAACAACAGGAGAAATTCTTTGGTCGTCACGCTCTTCACATTCTTCAGTCGTACAAAGTTCGACATGGCGATCGCGAAAATAAAGGATATCGCCAAGGCTAAATCGAAACTTTTCATTACCCGTTTGATCATCAATAAAGCGTGTTGTTGCACCTAGAGAAACTTGGTTAGCATCTCCGATGCGATCCACACTACTAAAACGGTTGTTTTGAAAGAGCTGTTGGTATGTGAGTGTCATCAGTTGAGAATCAAAATCGGGTAAATCATCTTGGTTTTCATAAGGAACGAATAAGTAATACAGCCTTGGTTCTAATGTTTGCGTATACCCGTGACCAAATAAAGAGGTGTTCTTATCGAAATATAATCCATTATCGACGCTAAAAATAGGCAATACTCGCGTAGGGCTTGAAGGGTTGTTGTCACCATCACTATCTGTACCAGCGTGAGATAAATCATAACCTGTTGCATCGAGTTGAATGCTAGGTGTCATAAAGCCAAACGGTTTTGTGATCGGCAAGCTTAAACCAGGTCTCACGTTTACTCTGCTACCACGGACCGGCGTAGTCGTATCGCCGGGATTTAGTTTTAGATCAAAATAGTCATACTCGGTGTTCATGGTGTATTCGAGGCCTTTAGGGAGGTCTGGATAATCTGCAGAAAGATTCAATTCAGGCAATCTAGCATATTGGTTATAAACAGGATCTTGGTTCACTGGATGTAGTGTTTGATAACCTTGGAGCAAGCCTAAAAAGCTCCAGTTTTTACCATAATAATTCACACGCCCTTCACGTAATAATTGATTGTCTGAAGGTTCGGCAAAGGATCCAGATAAGTCTTGCAAATAATAGTCGTCACTAACGTAGTTGTAATCGGCGCTAGCTTCCCAATATTCATTGAAAGTAGTTTTGTCGGTAAAGCGAAATCCTGTGCGAGTATCACTGTCATCTTGAAGTTTGCCTAGCTCAGAGATGGTTTTAGGGTCTGTGCTGGAACCATAGTCTCTCTGTGCATCGTCTTGAAACGATGAAAATTCTCTGTCATGAGGCAATACGCTGCCAGTTAATGTTGCATAACTGTTAGATGTTTTTAAACGTAATTCTCCACCCCATTGCATACCCCGTTTTTCATAATAATTTGGATAGATTGTTGCGTCATAATTAGGTGCTAGATTCAAATAAAAAGGCGTAGTGACGCTATAGCCTGAGTTTTGTGAGTGTGAAAACGTTGGAAATAACAGTCCTGATTTACGTCGATTGTCTATTGGAAATCTTAAATAGGGGGAATAAAAAATAGGAAGCCATTTGGCAAATACGGTAGTGTTATAAGCGTATCCCGTGCCCGTTTCTTTATTAAGAACAATTTTGTTCGCGCGTAAATGCCATGCGCAGGTTTTCACATTGGGCGGGCATGTCGTATAAGTTGCCTTATTTAAGACTAACTCTTTGGGTTTGTTTTTTTCGACTTGTTTTGCTCTACCCCATGCCGCGAGCCCTGAGTAAGTGCTTGGTTTATCCTCTGGTATGTGTTGAAGGTCTTGTGAGAAGACATCTAACGAAATGCGATATGCTACGTTGACAAGTGTGAATCGTTTTTTACCCGTTTCAATTGGAATAACAACGACGTCAGCATAAAGCACTTTTCCAGGCTCATGCATTTTGACATTTCCTTCAAGACGAACTTTCTGTAGCTTACCTTTCTGGTTGGTGTATAAATAAGCCTTGTCTGCTGTCAGTTTGCGTTGAGGTTCTGTTAGAGTCACATTTTTTGTAAAAACAGATTTGCCATGAATATGATAATCGGAATATTTCGCTGAAAGCTCTATAGGTGTCTTGTCGTAACTGTCGCCAACTTTGCCTTTTCCGCTATAGTGAAACGGTGCTTCGACGTAATAACCTCGGCAAACATTGAGGCTAGGGTCGGTTACCCAACCCAGGTATTCGCCTAGAGTGATATTATCCATTGATGCAAAATCAGCTTTTTGTGAAGCAAATGTGAATGCGCAGGATAGCATTGCGATACCTGTGGTGACGTAGAGGATTTGTTTGACTCGCATTTGCTTTCCTTGTAAGTTCTAATGAGGCTTCGCAAGAACAGTCGACAAGTTTATCGTATAAAAAGCATGAGAGCAAAAGTATGCAGTCAAGGTTTAAACAATTAACAGAATGGTTAACATCGGTTTGTCCATACTCTTCTATTACTCCATTACCTCGCAATGCAAGCTTTCGATTGTATTATCGAATCGAGACGAAAAAGGGGCGTTTTATTGTTCTTGATGCGCCACCAGAGAAAGAGTCTTGTGAAAATTTTGTGCTATCAGCGCAACATTTGTTAAGCCATGGTTTGCCCGTGCCTCAAATCATTCAGTCCGATCTAGAATTGGGTTTCGCTGTTATCTCTGATTTTGGTGACTACACGCTTCAAGGGCATTCTCAACATTACAAGCAGGCGCTTGATTTGCTGAGCTCTTTTCGCCAATGTCCTCCCTTGTGTGTCGGACAATACAAGGCGTTTGATGCCGCGCTCATACAGTGGGAATTTTCACAGTTCGAAGCATGGTATTTGGAAAAGCATTTGGGATGTAAGTTAGATGATGAATCATCGGTATTATTAAAGAAAATTTATGGTTTTTTAGAAAAAGAAATTCTTGATCAACCGAGTGTGTTTATGCATCGTGATTATCATTCTATGAATTTGATGGTGCGAGAAGATGAATCGATTGGTATTTTGGATTTTCAAGATGCAATGATAGGCCCAGTGACTTATGATTTGGCTTCTTTGTTGCGAGATTGTTATGTAGATTTGCCGCATGAGCAAGTGCGATCCCTGGCATTGTACTATAAGTCTTTATTTGACGAGACAATTGAAGATGATTGTTTTTTGCGTTGGTTCGATTTGACAGGTATTCAACGTCATATGAAAGCCTTGTTTACTTTTGCGCGCAAGCATTGGCGTGATCAACAGTCAGAATATTTAAAATATATCCCTAGGACGTTAGCGTACATTATGGCTGTTTCAAAAACGTATCCAGAATTATCTTTTTTAACTCAATTGTGTGAAGAAAAGGTGACGTTATGAAAGCAATGATATTAGCCGCGGGTCGAGGCGAGCGGATGGGCAATTTAACGCTAGATACCCCGAAGCCTTTGCTAAAAGTAAATGGTCATGCGTTGATTGAGTATCAATTGGATCGATTAGCAAAAGCCGGTGTACAAGATTGTTTGATCAACGTGTTTTATTTAGGCGAAAAGATCCAGCTAGCTTTAGGCGATGGCGAACGTTATGGATTGCGAATACATTATTCTGTTGAGACTGAAAAATTAGAAACAGCTGGCGGCATTATTCATGCTTTGAATTTTTTTGAAGACCAACCTTTTATTTTGTTGAGTGCAGATGTATGGACAGATTTTCCTGTTGATACGTTGAGTCTGCCTGAAGGAAAACTTGCACATTTAGTTTTGGTTAATAACCCTTCTCATCATCTTCATGGAGATTTTGGTTTAACTGAGGATGGTGAAGTGCTTTTGGAAAGCGACAATAGACTGACCTACGCGAATGTAGGTGTTTATCATCCTCGTCTGTTTCATGGGTTTGGCGAAGGCTTTTTGAAGCTTCGCACCGTGTTAGAAAAAGGGATTAAAGAAAATAGCATTACGGGAGAGCACTATGCAGGGATTTGGCGAAATATCGATACGCCAGAGCGTTTAGCGAGTGTTGTTGTGTAAGTGTTTTTTTGCGTCTTTTCCCTACGGCCATCATTGCGAGCCCTGCAGGGGCGAAGCAATTTAGTCGAAGTTGAGACTCGGAATAGCCGTGATTATTAACGAAAAACTTATCACTATCCTGTTATTCAATATAGTATGGATTGCTTCGTCGCGCTACGCGCTTCTCGCAATGACGGCCGTAGGGGTTAGAGGTCCCGCGGATAAACGATGCAACAACAAAACTAAAAGCGCTGCAGCGCGACAGAAAACAAAATGCGACAGAGAGCGACAAGCAACCAGAGATGTCATTCCGAGCGTAGGAGGAATCTCCTTGTAGATGGAGATTCCTCGGCTTTGCCTCGGAATGACAATGTTACTTTTTTCATTTTCACCCCGCATTTTTTCTACTGTCATTCCGCCACCCATTTTACTGTCGCCCCGCGACTTGTTCGCGGGGTCTCTGTGTTGCCAAGAGAAATCCCTCGGATAAACCGTGGGATGACAGTCGTAGAATGCAACACTCATTGTGTTGTCAATGGTAGATCATGCTAAAGAAGTCGTTAGACGCTACATCAGAAACCCGGAGAAAGCGGATAAACATCAGGAACAGAAGACGATTATTCAAAAGCTATTAACAGATTAAGATAGCTACTTTCCCTTTACATACTAGATTAAAATAAATATACTCCCAATCACACCTCTTATTTTTTCACCGGGATTTTTTATGGGACTCGCGATTGTGTATAGCCGTGCGCAGCACGGTATGCATGCGCCATTGGTGACTGTCGAGGTGCATTTATCAGGTGGTTTGCCAAGTTTTTCCATTGTTGGGTTGCCAGAGACGACAGTCAAAGAAAGTAAGCATCGTGTTCGCAGCGCTATCATAAACAGTGGTTTTACCTTCCCCGTCAGCCGCATTACAGTCAACCTTGCGCCGGCTGATTTGCCCAAAGAAGGAAGTCGTTTTGATTTGCCTATTGCATTAGGGATATTAAGTGCATCAAAACAAATTAAATCAAATGATTTGTTAGACTATGAGTTTGCTGGAGAATTAAGTTTGGATGGCGAGTTGAGAAGTGCATATGGCATGTTGCCTTTCGCTTTACAGACAAAGCAATCTAAGCGTCGTTTAATCATTCCTCATGAGAACGCTAAAGAAGCTGGCCTTTCTAAAGCGGATATATTTCCTGCAAAGCATTTATTGCAAGTATGTGCTCATCTGAATGAAAGAGAGTCTTTGGCTGCTTATCAGGATCATCAAGAGTTAGATGAAACGAGTTTTTCTGGCGACTTATCAGAAATAAAAGGACAAGCCGTCGCTAAACGCGCGCTTATCATTGCTGCGGCGGGCGAACATAATTTGTTGCTCATCGGACCTCCTGGAAGTGGTAAGACGATGTTGGCTAGCCGTTTTTTAAGCTTGTTACCTGATTTGTCTGAAGAAGAAGCGTTAGAGGTCGCCGCAGTTCGCTCTCTCTCGCATCACAGTATTGACGTTAAGCGCTGGCGTGTACGACCATTTCGTCATCCACACCACTCGGCTTCAGCTGTTGCCCTAATTGGGGGGAGTACGCCGCCGAAACCTGGAGAAATTTCATTAGCACACAATGGCGTTTTGTTTTTAGATGAGTTTCCAGAGTTTAATCGCAGTGTGTTAGAATCTTTGCGAGAGCCATTAGAAAGCGGTTCGGTCACTATTTCTCGTGCAGCATATCAGTCAGAGTTTCCTGCCAGGTTTCAATTAATTGCAGCGATGAATCCTTGTCCATGCGGTTTTGCTGGAGATGTTAAAGAAGATTGCCGATGCTCTTCTGATCAGGTAAAGCGCTATCAAAATAAAATTTCAGGCCCGATGTTAGATCGAATTGATATGCATGTTGAAATGCCGAGAATGAGTTATAGTGATTTTTCTAACGCAAAACCTGAGAATAATACAAAAGATCTTGTTTCTCGGATAAAAAATGCGCGTGAAAAGCAGCTACAAAGACAGCAGTGTTTAAACTCACATTTGAGCAATAAATCGTTAGAGGCCGTTTGTGAGTTGGATCAAAAAACACGGCAATTTTTTCATGATTCGTGTGAAAAGCTAGGGTTTTCCTTGAGAGCCTATCATCGAATTTTAAAGGTCGCCCGAACGATTGCTGATTTGTCAGATGAAAACACGGTTGGCAGAGCTACTTTGAGTCAGGCGATGAGTTTTCGACGGCTACGTTAAATATAATACGCCAAACGTGTCATGATTTTCGAACTCCATTGCATCAGGGTGCGAATGGGTTCAGGAAGTTTGGCAGCACCCAGCTCGTCAGCTTTGTCACGATGTTGTGCTTCATCATCGCGCATTTGTGTTACGATCGCGCGGCTCTTGTGGTCATTCTCCGGGAGCTTTTCAAGGTGAGTCTCTAAGTGTTTGACCACCTGTTCTTCGGTTTCGGATAAGAATCCTAGGCTCCATTTATCACCGAATATTCCTGCAGTAATGCCAATCGATAGCGCACCTAAATACCAAAAAATATTGAGCAAACTCGCATGACTGTCTAATTCATATAGTCGCTGATTGCACCAGGCTAAATGATCGAATTCTTCATAAGCGGAATGTCTCATCGCTTGAGTCACTGCTTCCGAGCGTGCGGTAATGGCTTGGCCCTGATAAAGCGCTTGGGCACAAACTTCACCAGCATGATTTATTCGCATCAAACCAGCAGCATGTTTGCTTTCTTCATCAGTTAAGGGTGGGGAGGATATGGTTTTTGCTGGGTTTTCTCGAGCATGATGTTTTGGTTTTGCAAGCAGCGTCGTCACTGCCAAGTCACAGTGTAGGATAAGCTTGTCTATTACGGTATAATTTCGAGAAGTATTCATGAGAGCAGTATATCATCGATGATTCGTATCTATCAAAATATGACATTCAATATTGGAGAAATAGGCGCGCTGTCACCCGATAGATCTCATTACTTAGCCAATGTGATGCGTGTAAAGCCTGGTGAACGATGCGTTATTTTCAACGGCCAATCGACCGAAGAGGCAATCGCTGAAGTTAAAGAGGCGAGTGGCAAAAAAGTTTTGGTTGAAATATTAGAAACACAGATAAACATCTCTGAATCGCCATTAAAAATCCATTTGATTCAAGGCGTTGCCAAAGGGCCCAAAATGGATTGGATATTACAAAAATCTACTGAGTTAGGCGTGAGTGCCATTACTCCGGTATTTACTGAATTTTGTGATGTTAAACTCGATGCTAAGAGGGCAGAAAAAAAGCTGGCTCATTGGCAGCAAGTTGTTGTTAGTGCCTGTGAACAGAGTGGGCGTGCTATCGTTCCTACTATACATCCTCCATGCTCACTCGAGAGATGTATTGATCAGCTCGGTAAGGTGCGAATTCTAGCCCTTGAGCCTGGTGCGCCGGCATCTATACATGACATTGAAAAGCCCTCTGGCAATATTGCGTGTATTATAGGACCTGAAGGGGGTCTTTCAGAGAAAGATAAAAACACGCTAAAAACACGAAATATTCAATTTATTCAACTAGGTAAGCGGATATTGCGTACTGAGACAGCAAGCATCGTTATTCTCTCTTTGTTGCAGTTTTTGGATTGCGTTACCTAACTGTCGGGCGGATTAGCACAAAGACGAAATCGCTCGGTAATTCGGGATGAAAACTTTAGATGCAGGTTGATTTTTGACCTTAATTAGCGTACTATTTCCGCTGCGTTGATCACAGGCTGTGACAGCGACAGGTAACGTTAACAACCCATTAAATGTAGGACTTGATCATGCGACAGGTACCAAAAACTGCAAAATCTCAACCTATTATTCTTTGTCTGGACGTTGGAAACACCCACATTTTTGCAGGTGTTTTTGAAGGTGAAAACCTCAAATTTCGCTTTCGATATCCTTCTAATCAGCCTTGTACTTCCGATACGGTAGGCTTATTTTTAACGAACGTGATCGAGCAAAATGGCCTAGATTGCCAGTCTATCGACGCGATTTGTATGGCCTCTGTTGTGCCATCATTGGATTATTCGATCAATGCTGCTTGCATCAAATATTTTGGTATTACACCGTTAGAATTAAAACCCGGTGTTAAAACAGGCGTTAGGTTGCGAGTAAAAAATCCGCTAGAAGTGGGTGCTGATCGAATTGCCAACGTTGTTGCAGCAACACATTATTTTCCAAATCGCCCAATCATATTATTAGATTTTGGTACAGCGACGACAGTTTGCGCCATCGATAAAAACAAAGCTTTTTTAGGGGGCGCTATTTTGCCAGGTTTCAAAGTGATGATGGAGTCACTTTCTCAAAATGCAGCAAAACTTTCTGCGGTCGATATTGTTCGACCTGAAAATGCTTTAGGAAAATGTACCGAGTCAAACATTCAATCAGGCTTGTATCATGCGCAACTTGGCGCTGTAAAAACGCTTATCACAGCTTTTCAGGAAGATGCATTTCCAGGCGAGCATGTTGTGGTGTTGGCAACGGGCGGTTATGCACAGCTTTTAGAACACGAATCATTATTTGAAAAAAATATTCCAGACCTTGTGTTACACGGTTTGCGCTTGGTTTGGGAAAAGTCATTGGCAGATGCACCTTCGGTTAAATCTGCTGAAAAAATCGATTAAAAATAAAGATAAAAAATAGGAAACATATCATGATATCTAATCCGTATACAAAAGAAGATTATTCTCAAGAACAAACAAGCTGGCCCGTGTTATCGTGGTTGGAGTTGAATGTTATCAATAAGATCCCGGATAATGTTAAAAAGGTTTCAATTTTCGTTGCGATTATGATTGGGCAAATAACCAATAAAGTATTTCTCGCAAGCCTTCTTCCGCAAACATTGAAATTAATTTTTTCTGGCGACCAAACCGATGACGAGGAATCGAGTGCATATCACACTGCTGCGCTGATCATTGCTATTTTTAGCGCGCTAGCAAAGCTGAATAATACCTTTTACAGTCGTTGGGAATCTTTGACGGAATATTATGATCACCATTCTCAGGCGGATCGTTTTGTTTTTAAATATGTCACGCAATATTTAACCAAAGTATCGCAAAACTCTGCCTCTCAACCAGATGAAGATGCTGTTGTTCATCTTTATTGTGATGAATTGGATGGTCTTTCTGAATATGACAAGGAGAAAGTCATTCAAGATCTTGGCAAAATATTAAGTAAGAAGATTATTATCAATACTGATGATGGTGATTCTTTTGACCAAGAAGCGAAAGAGGGCATAGAACCAGGTGCCGTTATCATTCAGAAAAGTCTAAGAGGGGCATATCTTGAGGATACCATTCCTGATTTTGCAAAAATGGCTTTTAATTTTGATGCTTACGGTTTGTTGCTATCAAATTTTGCTTATGGGATGTCATTTAGCTCATTTGCATTCGGTGTTGACACTTATTCTCCATGGGCATGGCTGAGTGGCGTTGTCGGTTCTTTGTTAGCGATATGTTATGCCAATTCTTATACTATTTATCGACGTGATAGTGTGCTCGGGATGTATCGCATTTGGCAGCTAATAGATAGGCTCGATGAAACAGGTGTGGTTAATAGTGTCGCGTGGAAGCGTGAAAAAATTATTGCTAGGCTTGGTGGGTTTGTGGCGGCATGTCTTTTGTTTTTCTCAGCATATCATGCGTTTGCCCTATTGTTAGACGAAGCTATTGATGACAAACTTGTTGGTTGGGAGTTATTTTTAGGGTTGTTTTCAATCTTTTTTTCTCTCATAAATTACATGACTATTGTCCACAATTATATGAGTAGTCGTTTGAACTGCGTCATTAATAATGATAATCAAAATGAGATGACTTTTGGGAGAACCGTTTTTTCATGTTTATCACCTTCGAGAGGAAATGATGAAAATGCGCGTAACTCTGACGGAAGTTTTTCAAAACTTTGTAGAGCCCTTTCTGACCGTGAGAAGCTTAGCTTATTTGGGACGGGTCTTGCCGCAGTTTCTTTTGGGCTTAGCCTGTCAAACTTTGGGTTTGAGGTTGGATTTGATGCTATCAGCGTTTATTTTGTTTTCTACAAAGGTTTTTGGGGGCATTTTGCTTCGGAGACTTCAGATTATTCTAGCCTTCTATTTAATGTGTTTAACCTTATGCTATTAGGAGGATGTATTTTCCTAGGTATTCTTAATGAACAAACCTCGTTGCGCTTTACGTTTGAAAGAATAGTTATTCCAAAGTTAATTCAGAGGATAGAGAAGTGGGCGCCAAAAGGACCTGTTGAAGAAGGCACGTATTCAGAGATCCGACCTCTTATGAGTACGGACCAAGAAGAGGATTATGTGCCTCCAACTTCTGAGGATTCATGCTGGACTTTTTTTAGGGATTGCGTTCCTTCATTTTCGTCTTCAAAAAACAGTGATACACTGAGTCTTAATGGTCAAACATAAGGAATAGAATAGAAAAGTTCTATTCAGCAATCTTTAGGTGAAGTTGAAGAGAGAATATAAAAGCTATAGTCATAGGGGTTTTTATCATCTGCTTGATGGTGCTCTGCGTGTACTTCTTGCCACTCATTAAGATTGAGTTCTGGGAAAAAAGCATCGCCCTCAAATTCTTTGTGAATAATGGTTAAATAAAGCCGTGATATTTTTGGTAAAAACTGTTGATAGAGCGTCGCGCCACCAATAAGAAACAATGAGTTATCAGTCGTTTGTTCTAGCGCTTGCTCGAGCGAATGAACGACCTGGCAACCTGGTAAAGACAATGACTGATCGCGAGAGAGGACAATATTCGTTCGGTTTGGCAGTGGTTTTCCGATGGAGTCAAAGGTTTTGCGACCCATCAAGATGGCATGCCCGAGAGTCGTTTTTTTGAAATGCGCCAAATCTGCAGGTAAATGCCACGGCAGTTGATTGTTTATGCCTATCACTCGGTTTTGAGACATGGCGACTATTGCATTTAGCACAGTTTACTATCCTTGTTTTTTATTTTACGGTCCCGTGCATAAAGCGCGAGACGTAGGCCTTAGTCTGACCGCCCTTTGTTATAATAACCCTAGGCTGTGATTTTCTTTTGAATCATTGGCCTGTTGTTGTTTATAAAGCAGCACATGATCATTCCACGCTTTATTTATTTTTGCATAACATTCGCTTAGTTCAGGGTAGGGAGTATTAATGTCGTGCGTTAAGCGGGCATTGTTCAGGTTATTGCTCAGGTCGACTGGGCCAGTATAATTGTCCCAATAGTTCTCGACAAATGGTTTAATGTCAACTTGGTTTTTGACTTCATTATGACAAAGTGTTGCGGGTTCTAAATAATGCATACGGAAGTTGTAAATGATGTTTAGTAAGTTTCTAATTTTTGGGTGTGTATTTAGTTCTGACTGTATTTGGCCATCTATATCGATATAGCCGGCATGGAAAAGAAACGCTGTTATGCGATGATTTAGTCGATATGAAGCCTTTAGATGAAACCGTAGGTTTAACTCTGACTTTGATGTGGAGGTAGAAGTAGAGAAAAGACCGAGAAACCGAGATTGCTTGCGATTATCTGGTTGTAGGGTTGGATTCCATAACCTCATGTGGTTATCAACCAATCTCCAAGTGCCACAAACGTAGTCAGTGGCTTTTGATAGTATCCACAAACACATTTGTTCGATAATATTGAGGGAAGATTCCGCTATTGAAATGGATTTAATAAGACGAGCTGTGTGTCGATCACAATGTCTTGGCCAGAAGCTAACAGGACCCTTAGGATCGTAATAAGTAAACTCATCAGGAAAGATGTCGTGATCATAACGTTTGAAAAGCGCATCAAAAAACATAGTGTGGCTGTGAAATGTAAGAAATAAGTCCTTATCAAGCATTGCTATAACCTTATTTTCAGGAGGTCCTTCGCCACCATAGATAAAATTAACGTTATCAGTTATTGATTGTTCGTTTTCCTCAAGCATTTCCAGGTGGGTTCTGTAGGATGGTTTTTGTGAGCCAACAAACTCACCTTTTACCATATCAAGGAGGCCTCCCGAAAGTAGAGATATTGCGCGATCATATTTTCTCAGCTCACGAATGCCGAATGTTATCTGTTTATGAAATTCATCGAAGAAAGTCTTTAGTGCAGGACGGTTTCTTTGAGTTAATTCAACATCACTTAGCATGCCAAGAATGAAGTTGAAATCCTCGCTTGTTGGAGCAACAGGATTTTCTAGCAGGATGTATGGTATAAGCCTAGACTGATGGAATTTGTAATTATTTGTCATTTTGTGAGTGAGTGTCTTGAGCTTTGCGTCTATAATCTCTTGAAAATAATCATCTTCAGGGTTCAGTGTTTGATGTGTTGCTTGGTATAAGTGCCATTCATTGTAAGTAATGTTATTCAATTTTCCGAGGCGTGCCATATGCACAATGTACTGATGAAATTTACTTAAAAGTTCTTCTGGAATTTTGTCCTCTTTGAAAAGAGCGACTAATCGTTTAGTTTGATTTAGCTGGATGCCAGGGTGATTTTCCTTGACGGTTGAAGGATTGTCATAACGTAGTTTAAATAAATTAAGTAGCACTTGGTTTGTAGGCGATCTATCGAATTCTTTTTCTTTTTTTGATATTGTATCTTCATTTTCTTTGGTATAAAAAAGGATCATCCTGTCGTGTGGGGTTTTTTCGAGTATCAATGTTGCGCCTGGGTGGTCTAAGGGATGTTTGCTATTAAACAAATCTAATTGCTCGCTAACGTTTAGATCAATTAGTTCAGGGTTATTGAATAAAGGTAATATATATTTGTTTCGAAGTTTTATAGAAACAGGAGTATTCTCATCCTCATGGTCGAGATAGTAAACCATTGCGCGTTTTGATGGGGTGCTATCTGCAGGTAAGCGCAGTTCTTCTGGTAAAGTGCATTGGTCTATTCCAGCAGCTGCGAGATTAAATGCCGAAACCATGCGTGCTTGGTAAACTGCTTCTGCGCTAATACGTTTTTCTGGTTTACAGAGCGCTCTATTAATCATGTCAATGAGCTCATTGATTTTCTTGCCTTGAATGTTAATGTCATCGTCATTATTTGTCGTTTCTAGCTTATCGAGAAGAATGGCAAGTTCGATGTAATTCTTATTAACATCTCTGCTATTTTTGGTGGTTTCTATAATAGCGTTTTTTGCATTTTGAGCTTCCTCTGAATTAACAGCTAATTCAGACAGCTCACTAATAAAAGGCGCTAAAACTTGCTGGTGAAGTGCGTGTTGGTCATTTTTTTCTGGGAATAGGTCTAGATGATATTGAATTATCTTCGTTAATGCATCTTCGTCAGCTTTTTCAAAAATAATATCGTCATTTTCTAGGAGTTCAGAATACAACTTTAAAACATCGCTCAGATTTCGATTCGCAGCTAGGTGTAAATATTGATAAAGTTCATTTTCCAACTCGTGCTTTCTAGGTTTTAAATGCAGTGTTCTTGCTAATGCACGTAATGCGATCAATGTCGAATTGCTGTCGTGGGCAAGGTTTTCTTCTTTTTTCTCTTCTTCACCATCTGTGTCTGATTGTGTTTGACTAAAAAACCAGTCTGCGGGATTATGCTCACCTTTTTCATACAAGACACTTGCAATATTCAAATGATGGATAGGGTCTGAATTTTCATCTTCGAACAATGCCAAAAGAGAGGTTTCGCATAAGCGAAGCTTTTCCATCTGTATATCATGGTGATTGCGAGCTGAAGCATATTGCGGCTCTTTAGTATCAGTCGCAGCGAATAGCTTTTGGTAGCGCGCATACTCTCTTTCAAGCAAGTCGTCGTAGCTATTTCGTAGCTTTGCTTTTGCGTTTTCTAAATTTGCATTGCCCGTCGGGTATTTTTTCGCAAGACTGTAGGCATAGTGATATGCGAGTAATCGTGCATAGCTATCAGTAACTTGTTTCTTTAGTTCCAGTTTTTTAGCGATTTCGCCATTCTTTCGGCCAAACTCATTTGAATCATCATCCTCAGTACGATTTGTAAAATCATCCGGAACAGCGGTATAATTTTTTTCGATACATGTCTGTGCTTTTTCTATTGTTTTGACAAAAGAAGTAATAGGAAGATTCTTGTCACGCGCACTTGCAAGGTCTATGTCGCCATCGTGTAGCGTAATTTCTGAATATAAGTATGACGCCTTGCTTTGTAATTCCGCATCATTCGTTTTTACAATAACATCCTTCAAGATAACGCTAAGTAATGATTTAGCTACTAAAAGACCGCTGGGACATGAAGTTGGGTTTTCTTGAGATTGTTTGATGTAGAGATCAGCCAGCTCATAATAAGCCTTCATATCGGTAGGATTAGTTTTTATTTTTTCCCAGCCGTTTTTTAGCATATCATTTTTGGGAAAACTTTTATCGCCATTGTGTAAGGAAATAGCGATGTCGATGGCGTAAGCAAAGCTTTCTTCTAGATAACCTGAATATTCTTCATTACTCAGACTTTTGCTCTTTAGTTCTTCAAAGGGTTCTTTTAAACCAAATAGGGTCAGAGAGACTTGTGATAGTAGATCAAGATCTTTTTCTTCATTTAGCACTTGATTAAGATGACTTACCAGAAAAATCGTTTTTGTGATTGCATTCGAATGGCGTCCTGCGTCAAGATCGTTTATGCGAAACTCACGCATTTCCCATACTATTTTTAATTTCTGCCAGAATGTTAGTTCGGAGCGCACACTCAAGTCATCCAGCCGCGAGATTTTTAGTTTTCCAGCAAATCTTATCGCGCGCCCTTTGGGTGAGTTTTCATCAAGATATTCTTGAGTTCCCGCGAAATCATCACACGCCTGTTTAAACTTATGATATGTGTCATCGTATACTGCGCCATGCTCTCTGTTTTGATTTTTGCAGGTAACTGCTCGGAAGTGTATTTCAGATTCAATGGTATCAATCAGGGCAGTGATGCGAGAGCGAATATCGCGTTTTTGTTTGGTATAACGATGATGCTCAAGCACTTTATTAAAATTGTTGAGTATGATCTTGAAATTAGAAAGGAGTTTACCATAAGTATGTCTGTCTGCGCGTGTTATCATAGAAGCATCGATGCTTCTCATGGTTGCGCCAGTTCTCTCTTCGATTTCCTGATAATAGCGCATATAAACTAATTGCGAGGTTTTGGGAACTCTGTTAAGGTTTTCAGAAGATGTTTGTAAGGCGAAGTAATAAAAAAATGTAAATAGCGCCTGTATCATGCCGCCATCGGCGATATTTTCACCTTTCTTTTCCAGCGCATCATCTAGCACTTTTACAATATGCCATGGATCACGCTTATGTACGATCCACAAGTCTAAACAATAGCGAACGAGGTCATTAGAAAGATTTTCTTTTGGATTTTCAGGCTCTTGCTCTGACGTTTTATGATGATTAAGATCTGGAGAGCCGTCCATTGCATTGCAACCTGATGACATTCGTTCTTCAAAATGTTTAAAGTTTTCTGGGTCTAACGGTATGTCATCGCTACTTTCAGACCCCTCACTTTCAGACCCCTCACTTTCAGACCCCTCACTTCCAGATTGCTCAACCGCAGAGTGATGTGCGTCGTCAAGTGAGTAATAATTCAAGATTGGTTTATCGTTTTTTTCTGGGTTGAGACAATCTTTCGAATCACTAGTTAGTGGATGGAGTTTTTGATAAGTATCAACATAAGCTTGTAAGCCGAGTAATTTATTAGGCTCATCTAATTTATGTTTTGCACGTTTTGCGTCGAGGATTGTTAGAGCGTTACTTTGATGCTCTGCATGACAAATATGGCTATAAAAGTGCGCGTAGAGAGGAAGGTCGCCCTCGCGAAAATTGTCGAAAAGATCTTTGGCATATTCTTCTCTAGTTTTTGCATCGTCAACATCTGTACGTTCATTTTTAAAGTCATTATATTCTTCATCGGTCATCCGAGTCACAAAATGCCAAAGCATGAATGTCATGGGGTTGTTTTGTGTAAGAGAGTTGCCTGTCATGAATTTATTGGCGAAGGCGGCGACAGCTTGAGCGCGATAGTTATGGCCATTCGGCGCATCAGGGCCTTTTTCATTAAAAATATAAACCACTTCGCGTAATATTTTAAATAGGTCAACATACGGTTCGATCGCATCCGCGAGTGATTCAGGTAAGTTGTCCAGGTGCATGTGGACTTGCATTGCCGCGTAGTAATAGTGCAACCAAGTGAAGTTTTCATCATCGTCTTGTAAAATGCCAAATGCTGCGTTCGCGATAAGTCTGGCATCGGCGTTAGATTTTCCTAGAATGCGTGGCTCTTGGAGTGCTCCGCTTAGGCTTTTGGCATCGGTATTTTGACGATCTGGAAGGTCTTCTTTTTCGCCATGATTTAGTGTTTCAGCAAAGTCGTCGCCTCGAAATTCATTTTGGAGTTTTTCCCATGCCTTATATATTTTATTTAATTTCTCTTGACCATTTCTCTTTTGCTCGTATTCTTTTCTTAGATTGTCTACTTCGAGTTTGAGCTCGGTAAGAAAGTCATCTGATATATCTTCTGGAATGCGCGCAGCATCATTAACACGTTTATCATAGGATTTGAGTTTTATCCATCCAGAGTCTATTCGATTTTCAGGCAGCAGTTCTGATTTTTCATCGTTGCTAGTGTGAGGGAACAGCTGTTTTGATTCTTCTTCGTCATCGATCTCATGAAGCTGCTGGGTTGGCTCTTCAAGGACCCGTCTTGGTTTTTCATCGTCACTCGTGATGACACCGGCCTTTCGCTTGTAAAGTGCGTCTAAGTTAAGACTGTTAAGAGCTCTTTCAAAATCATGTACTCTGCTCATAGACCCCCCAATACAGCTGGCATTATTATTCTCCGGTTTTTTGTGATTCTAACTGTACTATTAAAAGCTTAACGAAATCTTAAGGATAGAACAGTTTGAGTTGATTTTGGCCAAAAAAGAAGGTTTTTTGGCTTTTATCCCTCTGCTGGTGATTTTGAGTGATATCCGTTAAAATGGCCATTTGAAATTGGTGAATTTATGGAACATCCAACCACACTGCCTCCTTACCAAACCGTAGCCGAAGTGCTAGATGAAGCAAATGCCTATCTTGGTGCCGCTGAGGCGCATGGTTTGCTTTGTGGCATGCTGTGCCTCGGATTGCATATGCCTCAAAAGCAATGGATAGATGTTGTATTAGGTAATGCAAGCAGTAAGGCTGCGAAACATGTTGAAAGCATTCTGAATGAGATTTTTGATATCAGCTTTCAGCAGCTAAAAACGTTTGGATTTGATTTCCAATTGTTATTACCAAAACTTGATGAACATTGGAATGCAAGGACAGAATGCTTAGCAGTTTGGTGTCAGGGATTTATGATGGGAGTTGAATTGTCACAAAAACAATCCGAATGCCCATTAAGCGCAGAAGTGAAAGAAGCGCTCGATGATATTTCACAAATTTCTAAGCTTTATGACGTGCAAGATGACGCACACGAGCAAGACGAGCAGGCGTTTTTCGAAGTCAGTGAATACGTTCGCTTGGCTGTCATGATGATTTTTACTGAACTGAATCGCTCAACCAAAGAGGTGTATCACTAATGATTTCACAAAAAGAGTACGCCAAACGACGTCAAACGCTCATGTCGCAGTTGCTGCCCGACAGCATTGCTTTTATTCCAGCAGGAAAAGAAATTTTACGTAATGGTTTTGATATTCATTTTCCATTTCGTCAAGACAGTCAATTATCTTATTTAACAGGCTTTGAAGAGCCTCAAGCCGTTTTGGTGTTAGCGCCTGGGCGAGCTGAAGGCGAGATGATCATGTTTAACCGAACACGCAACCTGGATGAAGAGTTGTGGACGGGTGCTCGAGCAGGCCAAGAAGGGGCATGCAAAGAGTATGGCATGGATCAAGCTTTTGCGATTGAAACTTTTGAAGCACAGTTGCCGGAATTATTGGCCGGGCGAAAGCAGGTTTATTATCCGATGGGTCGTGATATGGCGTTTGATAGAAAAATGCTAAAAGCTTTTGCGACCGTGCGTGATCAATTTCGAAAAGGCGTCGTTTCTCCCGAGCAATTTATCAATGTCGAGAATATTTTGTCAGAAATGCGTTTGCATAAATCGAAAGCCGAATGTGATTTAATGCGATACGTTTGTGATGTGTCGGCGAAAGGGCATCTTGCCGTGATGCAAGCGTGCAAACCTGGCATGAATGAGAGTGATATAGAAGCAGTATTCAAGCACTATTGCCATCAGAGCGGTTGTCGCGAAATGGCATATCCTCCCATTGTTGGCACAGGTAAAAATGCTTGCGTGCTGCATTATATCGATAACAATGCAGAGATTGCCAAAGATGATTTGGTGTTGATCGATGCGGGTAGTGAATATCATAATTATGCAGCAGATATTACGCGAACATTTCCGGCCAATGGTAAATTTAATGATAGACAAAAAGCGTTATATGAAGTCGTTTTAACAGCACAAAAAGCCGCAATTAAATTAACGCGGCCAGGCACTCCATGGATTAAGTTACAAGATGTTCCCGTCCAGATTTTGACAGAAGGTTTAGTTGAAGTCGGTTTACTTAAGGGTAAGGTCGAAGATTTAATTGAAAATAAAGCATATGCTGATTTTTATCCTCATCGTATTGGTCATTGGCTAGGATTGGATACCCATGATGTTGGATCGTATATGTGTGGTAATGCATGGCGTGATTTAGAGCCAGGCATGGTTACTACGATCGAACCAGGGTTGTATGTACAACCTGGCCAACCTAATGTCGATGAGGCGTGGTGGGGCTTAGGTGTGCGTATTGAAGATAATGTGTTAGTCACAGAGGGCGATCCTGAAGTCTTTACACATGCCGCACCAAAAGAAATAGATGATATAGAGCATGCAGTCACATCTTGATCATGACATCGTGATTGTCGGCGCTGGTCATGTCGGAGCAAGTTTAGCGCTTGCGTTGCGTGATGTTGGTTTTAATATCGCGCTTGTCGATAAACATCCACAAACTTCAAAAACAGATCATCGTGTATTTGCATTATCGAATGTTTCTCAGCGTTTTTTAGCGTCTATTGGCATTTGGCAATACGTTGATAAAGTTGCGACGCGTATTGATCATATACATACTTCGAGCAGAGGCAGTTTTGGCGTGACACGTTTTGACGCGGAAAAAATGGGGCTAGCTGCACTTGGTTATATGTTATCTGCTGAAAAACTCAATGATGCGCTACAAGCACGATTAAATGACGCTGGGATAACACAATACCGGCCGATGGTCTTAAATAAATTTGAGCAGTGTGACGAAGGCTTGAATCTATATTTGAAGCAGCCTTCTTCTCTTCAAGAGGGTGGAAATCCGAGCGCGCCATTGCACAACAAAATGCTGAAAACCTCACTTTTAATTGGGGCTGATGGAGTTAATTCAACGGTGCGCGAACTGGCTGATATTCCTGTTGAAAAAAAAGATTATCATCAACAAGCTGTCGTAGCGCTTGTGAATTTATCTCGTGATCATCAGCATGTTGCTTATGAGCGTTTTTTAAAAAACGGCGCCATAGCATTGCTTCCCTATGGTGAGAAACAATCTGTATTGATTTGGAGTGCCGATCATGATGATGCGAATACTTTGATGGCTTTGAGTGATAATGATTTCTTGCGTGAGTTACAAGATGCGTTTGGTTATCGCTTGGGCCCTTTAAAAGACATACGCTCACGATTTAGTTATCCGCTGACACAAACACAGGCGTTGATGCGTGTAAAATCTAGGGTGATTTTAATGGGAAATGCAGCTTTGAGCTTACACCCTATCGCAGCACAAGGATTTAATTTAGCGATAAAGCATACGATAATGCTGGCCGAGACTTTTAGACAGGCGCGCGAGCAGAATAAACCGTTTTATTCAACGCCGTTGTTGCGTGATTTGGCACATCGTCAAGAAAAAACATCACGACGTACACGCCATTTCACTGAAAGCATTTTGGCGTTTTCATCGGATCGTGGTTTATTACGATCTCGGATATCACGCAGTAGCGTGTTGTTAGCAGCAGAGATTTTTAAAAAACCACTTGCAAAAACAGGATTTTTTAGGTGAAATAGACGTTTCAACAACAACGAGGTTATATATGTCTACAATTGCAGCAGTTACCGACTCCACCTTCGAAAATGAAGTGATGAACTCCAAAACTCCAGTGCTCGTGGATTTTTGGGCAGAATGGTGCGGTCCTTGCAAAATGCTCATGCCTGTTATTGATGAAGTTTCTGCTGAATATGCAGAAAAAGTGAAATTCTTAAAGATTAATGTCGATGATAACCCAGAAACAGCCCCAAAGTTTGGTGTTCGCGGCATTCCTACATTGATTTTATTCAAAGATGGCCAGGTTTTGGCAACGAAAGTGGGTTCGATGACGAAATCACAGTTAGTTGCATTCATAGATAGCCATATTTAGTAATTACTGATTATTCAGAAAACCAACTGCTTGAGAACATTCGGGTTTGGATGGTCTGGATAGTCACAAAGTTCTTGAGAAAGAAAAAATCTTAGGGTAAGATAGAAAAGTGGAGTGGATCGACCCACCTTCCTCATCTTTTTTTCATATTAAATTCAACACAAGAGTAAATATATTATGTCTATTGCTATTCATGACTTAAATGAGCTTAAGTCTAAAAAAACCGAAGAACTTATCAAAATTGCCAGTGAAAATGGCCTTGCTGATCTCGCGCGCTCGCGCAAACAAGATATTATTTTCGCTTTATTAAAAGAACAAGCGAAAAAAGAAAAAGATATTACGGGAAGTGGTGTATTAGAGATTCTTCCAGATGGGTTTGGGTTTTTACGTTCTTCTGAAGGGTCGTATCTTGCTGGTCCAGATGATATTTATGTTTCACCGAGTCAAATCAGACGTTTTAATTTGCGTACTGGGGACTCTGTTTCTGGAAGAATTCGTCCGCCTAAAGATAGTGAACGATATTTTGCTTTGTTGAAAGTCGATAAAATTAATGAAGATGATCCAGAAGATGCACGCCATAAAGTGCTTTTTGAAAACTTGACGCCGTTGTTTGCTCAAGAACGTTTTAAATTAGAAGCTGGAAATGGTAGTACCGAAGATATTACTGCACGTATCATCGATATGGTATCGCCAATGGGTAAAGGTCAACGTGGATTGATTGTAGCGCCTCCTAAAACGGGTAAAACAGTCATGCTACAAAATATTGCACATGCTTTAGAAGTGAATCATCCAGATGCCTATTTAATCGTATTATTAATCGATGAACGTCCTGAAGAAGTAACAGAGATGTCACGTTCTGTACGCGGCGAAGTTATCGCGAGTACTTTTGATGAACCTGCGCAACGCCATGTACAAGTTGCCGAGATGGTAATTGAAAAGGCGAAACGTTTAGTTGAGCATAAACGTGATGTTGTGATTCTGCTGGATTCTATTACACGTTTGGCACGTGCTTATAACACAGTGGTTCCAGCATCGGGTAAAGTATTGACTGGTGGTGTGGATGCCAATGCATTGCAGAGGCCAAAACGCTTTTTTGGTGCGGCGCGTAATATCGAGGAAGGTGGTAGCTTGACGATTTTAGCCACCGCATTAATTGATACCGGTTCGAAAATGGATGAAGTCATTTACGAAGAATTTAAGGGTACGGGTAACCTTGAATTGCACCTCGACAGACGTATTGCTGAAAAACGTATTTACCCTGCGATTAACATTAATCGTTCTGGCACACGTCGTGAAGAATTGCTTATCAAACCTGATGAGCTACAGAAAATTTGGATTTTACGCAAACTATTACATCCTATGGATGAATTAGCTGCAATGGAATTCCTCATTGATCGATTAAAATCTTCAAAAACAAATGAAGAGTTTTTTGAGATGATGAAAAAGTAATTGTGCCATGAACTATTGGCTATTCAAGTCAGAACCTGAAGCCTTCAGTATCGATGATCTCATCGCGCGTCCGAAAAAAACAGAGCCCTGGGATGGGGTTCGTAATTATCAGGCGCGCAACATGTTACGAGATGATGTGAAAAAAGGCGATCGTGTTTTTTTCTATCATTCTAATTGTAAAGTTCCAGGTATTGTTGGAGTTATGGAAGTAGTAAAATCGGGTTATCCTGATGTGACTGCATTCGACCCTGAAAGTAAATATTATGATCCTAAAAGCACGACCGACAATCCTCGTTGGTATCGCGTGGATGTAAAATTTGTAGAAAAATATGATGAAGTCATTTCATTAGAATGCCTCAAACACGTATCTGCTTTAGAAAATATGCCGTTAGTCCGTAAAGGAAATCGATTGTCTATTATGCCGGTCACAAAGAAGGAATGGGATTCAATTACTCAGTTACTGAATGAAGAATGAGTCTAACTTTTCAAAATCAATATCTTCTTTTGTAATATCTGTCACGCGAGCGAGAGGTGGACCTTGTCTTAACCAGCGGTAGAATTGTGCGAGTGCTTCTTCTTCGCCGAAAGCTTTTACTTCTACACGACCGTCAGCTAAATTACGAGCATAACCAGTGACGCCTAAAGCGACAGCTTGCTCTTGTGTATTTGCTCGAAACCAAACGCCTTGTACTTTACCTGAGATATGGCAGTGAATGCCTTTCATTACATTTTCTCAAACTGAGACATCATTTTTGCAATTTGTTCTTGCGTGAAATGTCGAAATTGCCTGGCCCTAGCAACATCATTAAAGACATCTGCTCCGGCATAGCCAGTGATGGAGATGCGGCCGTAACCTAAAATGCCGCCTAATAGCGTTTGGTCAACTTCGATCGATGCAACTGAGCGCAACATGGTTTCTATGGATTTTCGAAATACGAAGCCTTCTTTCATGATAATGCGGCGGTTAGTCACTGCATATTCTGAAAAATATTGCCCTACAAAGTTATAAGCAAACACGACTGCTGTGATGCATGCGGGCCCTAAAACAATTTTTTTCAAGGTTGGAACATACAAAAAGCCAACGGTGATAAGTAACCAAAATAGGGTAGGTAAATAAGCAATCCAGTGCTTTTTTGTTCTGAAAATGATGGCTTCTCCGGTTAATAATACCCGATCGGCATAGCTCATTTAAACCTCCGAAATTAAATGGGGTGAAGATAACTCTAGGCCAAAATTCAGTTTTGTCTGCATCCCATGCAATAATACCTCCATCAAGGATGGTTGTGTTGTGTAGTCGACATAGTGCTTGACATTAAACTCTTTAGATAATGCTTGTGATAAGTTACCCACTTCGTCAACGACTCCTAATTTAACAGCAGTCGCACCGATCCAGAAATCACCCGAGAAGATTTCTTTTTTATCGCCTTTTAGACGTTTGCCTCTAGAATCCATGACAATTTGAATAAAGTGTTGATGTACCTGATCCAAAAGTTTTTTTGCCTTGGCAACGTTTTCAGGTTTTTCTGGCTCAAAAGGATCAAGCTGTACTTTGTTTTTTCCTGCGGTGATGATGCGTCTATCGATACCTAGTTTTTTGATCGCATCAGTGAATCCAAATCCTTCCATGACGACGCCAATAGAGCCTGTGATGGTGTCATGAGTTGCGTAAACCTTATCGCCACCCATTGCAACCATATAAGCACCTGAGGCAAGAAGGTCTGCTGAAACGACAACGACTTTTTTCTTATATTCTTTTTTGAGCTCTAAGATTTTGTCATAGATGATGGATGCTTGTACTGGTGAACCACCCCCTGAGTCAATAAGTAATACCACACCTTTGGCATTTTTGTCTGCAAATGCTTGGTTGAGTTCTGGAACAACGTTTTTTGCAGAAAAGCGTTGATTCGCCATGATCATGCCATCCATACGAACGAGTGCGACGTAAGGGTCTTGTTCTTTTGAAGGGCTCATAATGCCTGAGAAGTCAAAGAATGCAAAAATAATTGCAACAATTAGTAATAGCGTAATAAGGAAGCGAAAGTTTTTCCATCGGCGATCGCTGCGTTGGTTTTTGATAAGTTGTTTAACAAGATCTTCACTGATATTGAATGAGGCATTTGTGTTCATGTTGTTTCCATAATTTAACTGTCCGATCCTATTATCATAACAAAATGACTTTGACTAGGGAAATAACTTTGATAAAGTAAAATAAGAAATATAAGTTGCAAGGATGCCATAATGACAAAAATGGAAGTGATTAAAGGGGATATTACGCTGCAAAAAGCTGATGCCATTGTCAATGCTGCAAATAATTCTTTGCTTGGCGGTGGAGGTGTGGATGGAGCAATTCATCGTGCAGCTGGGCCTGGCTTGATGGCAGCTTGTCAAAAGCTTCTTGGGTGTGAAACAGGTGGCGCTAAAATAACGAAAGGATTTGATTTGCCGGCTAAATATATTATTCATGCTGTAGGACCTCTTTGGCATGGCGGTAATCTTCAAGAGCCGGCATTGTTGGCATCTTGTTATCGAAAAAGCCTTGAGCTTGCTAAGCATCATCATATCAAGCGCATCGCTTTTCCCGCGATTAGTTGCGGTATTTATCGTTATCCGATCGAAAAGGCTTCGAAAATTGCCATTACTGAAGTCAGCCATTTCTTAGAAAGCCACCATGAAATCGAAAATGTTTTATTTGTTTGTTATAACGAAGAGCATTATCAGAAGTATTTGAAGGCATTGAATGCCATAGGAGTTTGCTGTTGAATATGGACAAAGAAACGTTTCGCGGGTTTTTAGCATTGCCGCTGTCAAAGGAAACCAAGCGATATGTGACACAGGTAGCATCTTCGATTCGTCATCCAAATGATGATTGTAAATGGGTTTTAGAAGATAATTATCATATCACCTTGCGTTTTTTAGATGAAATTACGCCATCTAAGGCAAAAGAAGTTATGGATGCTTTGCGTGAAAAGCTTACTGTTCGAGACCAACTTTCGCTAGCTTTGGGGCAATTACATTATCTGCCAAACCTTCGTCATCCGAGAGTTTTGGCGTGTTTGGTTCGTCCAATAAATGATGTTTTAAAGCTGTTTTGGAATATTGAAAATATTTTAGCGTCTTTTGATTTTAGAGCAGACAAGCATGGATATATTCCTCATGTCACTCTAGCGCGTACGACTCGTGTATTGGATTTTGTCTTGTCTGATTATGCTGATGATCGAACACCACTGGTTGCTAAAGAAATTGTTTTGTATCAAAGCTTGCAAGAAGCGCATGGTGTCAAATACCATAAGCTCGATTCGATAGCTTTGGAAGAGGTTCATGCCGAGTAGTAAAGTTGTATTTGATGATGCGCTATATCAATATTTGTTATCCATTTCTTCACGAGAAACCGATGCGTTGAGAGTATTGCGTGAAGAAATCGTATCACAAGATGTTCCGAATATGGCGATCCAGCCAGAGCAAGGGCAATTTCTCGCTTTTTTGATTTCTTTGATGAGTGCCAAACGTATTTTAGAGCTGGGAACGTTTATGGGTTATAGCACCGCTTGGATGGCGAATGCTCTTCCTGATGATGGACACATCATCACGTGTGACGTCAATCAAGAATGGTCTAAGGCTGCTAAAAACCATTGGCAGCGTATGGGACTGGCTAACAAAATCACGTCGCATATCGGCCCTGCTTTGGAGTGTATGGAAGATCTACTCGCCGAAGAAGTTGAATCCTTCGATATCATCTTTGTTGATGCCGACAAGAGAAACTATCCCTTATATTATGAAAAGAGTTTATTATTGCTGCGCAAAAAAGGCTTAGTGATATTTGATAATGTATTTAGGGGCGGCAAGGTTTTAGATGAAAACAATCAAGCTCTCAATATCAACGTCATTAGAAAGTTTAATAGTTCGTTGTTAGACGATCCTCGTATTGAATTGTCGGTGGTGCCTATTGGTGATGGTATGGCGTTAGGGTTGAAAGTGTAATGTTAGCATCAAAGGCGGCGCGTGCGACGTAATCTGGCAAGCACGCCATGAGCGCATCCTTTAAATAAAAAAGCCCTGGTAAAAACCAGGGCTCAGATTTAGGAGACTCAACCATGTGTTGGAGGAGCTCTAAGAATCATTCACCAGAACAACAGTGCCACCAAAGTGACTCCTTCCACATCCGGTGCTTAATCCCTTGAGCACGCTACCATTTTCAATAACTTAAGCCATTTTGTCAAGTTTTTATTTGGTTTTGACATCTTTTAACCGAAAATTCACTTAAATGACAAGAAGTGATACAATATCTATCTTTATTGTGAGCACCCTCATGGCAAGTCAAAGTAAAATTAAAATTATTTTTTTCATGATGTTGCTCGCGATAATTGCGCAATTCGGAACAGACAATTTCACGCCATCGTTGCCAGCGATTCGTCAGTATTTCAATATTACTACTGCATTAACCCAGTATACGGTAACTTTCTATTTTATCGGATTAAGTACTTCGGTTTTTTTTATTGCCTCTCTGTCTGATGTTTATGGAAGAAAGGCTATTTTGATTTTTGGATATAGTATTTTTGTTTTAGGAAGCGTGCTATGCCACTATTCGCCAACGATTTATTGGTTGTTGGCTGGGCGTTTTATTCAGGGTGCCGGGGCTGCTTGCGGCGCATTATTTCGTTCGATTTTAAGAGATTCTTATTCTGGCCATGAATTGTCGCGAGTGAGCTCTATTGTTGTCATGACAGTCACGTTGACGCCGCCGTTAGCGCCCATCACGGGAGGATATTTAGAACACTTTTTCGGGTGGCGTTCTAACTTTATTTTATTAGGGCTAATGGGATTTTTTGCAATCTTCATTATATTATTTTATTTTCATGACACTTTGCCAGCTGAAAAACGAATTTCTCTAGATATAAAAAAATTAACACAAAATTATTGTTTATGTTTTAAGGATCCATTTTTTTGGACTTATGCGATCAGTTCAGGCATGTGTTTGTCGCTGTTATTTGGATATATCGCGATGGGCAGCTTTATATACCAGGTACAACTAGGTTTGACATCTGTTCAATACGGATGGCTTTCATTGTTTTCCATAATATGTGTTCCCTTTGGCGCATTGATGAGCTTTTTTTTCGTCGTGAAGAATGGCGTGGAGGCGATTATCAGAGTAGGCGTGGCCTTTATGCTAATAGGGGCTTTGTGCATGTTAGTTTTAGGGCTATCAGGATTTTTAAATCTATTGGCAATCTTGTTGCCTATGGGGCTAGTGTATATTGGGATTGGCCTTATGTTTGGAAATTTATTGTCTGCCGCTTTTGAAAAGGTAGGCCATATGGCCGGCGTTGCTTCCGCAGCGTATAGTTCAATACAAGCTTTTTGTATTTTCTTTATGACACTTCTTGCAGCTCATTTACCAGAGCATAATCAAGTTCCTATGGCATCGTATTTGCTTTTTGGCGCTTCAATCATATTGTGCTGCGCGCTTATGCGTAAGGCGTTATCACGTTGATTATATGCATTAATTACCGGTAGGTCTAATACTGTCTTGCAATATGTTGAGTCATAGGTAGAATACATCCATGGCAAAGATCAATAAAACAAAATACGCAATACTTGGATGGCTTACCAAGCATGATATGTCTGGATATGATTTGAAAAAAATCGTAGACAAGGTTTCAGGACAGTATTGGACAGAATCTAATGCTCAACTTTATCCTATGCTTAAGGAGTTAGAAATATTAGGTTATGTTGAGTCAGAGCTCGATCAATCTAGCGGAGGTCGTAAACGAAAGATTTACCGCATTTTACAAAAAGGCCGAGAAAAACTTGTTGCGTGGATGAAAACGCCTATCGATGAGGGCTGTTTTCGAGATGAGTTTTTATTGCGTTTGAGTTTTTCTAATAACATTCCTGTCGAAGAAGTTATTGAGCATTTTAACGAACATCTCGTCGGGTTACGCCGTCGGTTTAAATGTTTGCAAGAGATTAAAAAACACATCAAAGAAGAATTTGCAGATCGTGCCGATCAGCCTTATTTGTTAATGTTATATCGTTTTCGGGAAATGGACATCGATGTTCGTATAAAATGGTGTGAAGATTCTATTGCACAGCTCGAAAAAATGCATGTGACAAGTGAAAAAGGAACAAAACGTGGCAAGTAAAAAAACGCTAGTGCTTGTCGATGGTTCATCTTATTTGTATCGCGCTTTCCATGCGTTACCCCCACTGATGAATTCTCAGAACCAACCTACCGGCGCAATTTATGGCGTAATCAATATGATTCGTCGTTTAATCAAAGATTATGATCCTGAATATGTCGGTGTCGTTTTCGATGCGAAAGGTAAAACCTTTCGCGATCAAATTTATCCTGCATATAAAGCGAATCGCCCTCCTATGCCAGAAGATTTAAAATCGCAGATTGCACCTTTGCATCAAGTCATTAAAGCGATGGGCTTGCCGTTGATTTGTGTTTCGGGGGTGGAAGCAGATGATGTTATTGGTACGTATGCTCGCGAGGCAGCGAAAGAAAATTTTGATGTCGTGATTTCAACAGGCGATAAAGATTTAGCGCAGCTAGTCAATTCGCGCATTACCTTAGTGAATACCATGACGAATAAGACTATGGATGCGAAAGGTGTTGAAGAGAAGTTTGGATTGCCACCTGAGCGGATTATTGATTATCTTACGTTAGTAGGTGATACGTCGGATAATATTCCTGGTGTTGAAAAAGTTGGTCCAAAAACTGCTGTTAAATGGTTAACACAATACGGCAGTCTCGCCGAAATTATTAAGCATGCTGATGAGATTAAAGGCAAAGTCGGTGAAAATTTGCGTAATGCTATAGAGAGACTACCTGTTTCTAAAACATTGGTGACAATTAAAGATAACGTAGAGTTGGAAGATCACTTTGAAACACTCACGATTAAGCCGCATGATGAAGCACTGCTAAAGAAATTATTTAAAGAGCTAGAGTTTAAAACATGGTTTCGCGAGTTAGAATCAGGAGAAGTTAAGAGGAAGGTTGAAAAAAAATACCAAACCATACTCGATGAAAAAGAGTTTCATGCTTGGTGTGAAAAAGTAAAAAAATCCGAATATTTTGCTTTTGATGCTGAAACAACGAATTTGAACTATATGGATGCACGAGTTGTTGGAGTTTCGTTGTCAGTCACTCCATTTGAGGCTTGCTATATTCCTTTTGCGCACGATTATGAAGGTGCGCCCAAACAACTTTCTCGTGAGACAGTATTATCTACACTCAAGCCGATTTTAGAAAATGATACCCTTAAAAAAGTGGGGCACAACCTAAAATATGATTATGAAGTCTTGGCTAATCATAATATTCATATGAAAGGCATTTATGCAGATACAATGCTAGAGTCTTATGTGATGAATAGTGTGGCAAGTCGCCATAATATGGATACGCTCGCGTTAAAATATCTCGATCATAAAACCATAAGTTACGAAGAAGTTGCAGGAAAAGGCGCAAAACAGCTAACGTTTGATAAGGTTGAGCTTGAGAAAGCTTGCGAATATGCGGCTGAGGATGCTGATATTACTTTGCAATTACATCATGTGTTTTCAGAAAAATTAAAAGACGATAAAAAATTATTGTATGTGTTAAATAATATCGAGCTACCTTTAGTGACCGTGTTAGCCAACATGGAGCGTACAGGGGTTCTTGTCGATGCACAAAAATTAAAAAGACAAAGTGAATCATTGGAAAAACGTATTCGTGAAATCGAGGGAGAAACTTTTTTAATTGCAGGTGAAGAATTTAATTTAAGTTCTCCATCGCAATTACAAGCGATATTGTATGATAAATTACAGCTGCCAGTCTTGAAGAAAACACCCAAAGGACAACCTTCGACTGCAGAGCCTGTATTAACTGAGCTCGCTCTGGATTACCCATTGCCTAAACTTATTATTGAGCACAGGCAGTTAAGTAAATTAAAATCAACCTATGCAGATCAGTTGCCACTTCAAATGAATGCTTCAACAGGACGTATTCATTGCTCTTACCATCAGGCAGTAACAGCGACAGGGCGTTTATCTTCTTCTGATCCTAATTTGCAGAATATTCCTGTGCGCACAGAACAAGGTCGTCAGATTCGCCAAGCATTTATTCCTGAAAAAGGCTGTAAAATTTTGGCGGCAGATTATTCACAAATTGAATTACGCATCATGGCCCATCTATCAGAAGATAAGGGGTTGCTTGATGCCTTCCAACATGGTCGTGATATTCATCAGGCGACTGCAGCTGAAATTTTTGGTGTGGCAGTTGATGATGTGAATCCTCAACAGCGCCGTCATGCCAAAGTGATTAACTTTGGTTTGATTTACGGAATGTCTGCTTTTGGTTTAGCACGGCAGTTAGGCGTAGATCGTGGCGCGGCACAACAGTATATAGATCGCTATTTCGAGCGCTATCCTGGTGTTAAACGATATATGGAAGAGACACGTTTAAAAGCACGAGAGGAAGGATTTGTGGAAACCTTGTGTGGCAGACGATTATATCTTCCGATGATACGTGCTCAAAATAAAATGCAACAACAGGCCGCAGAACGCACAGCGATTAATGCCCCTATGCAAGGCACAGCAGCGGATATTATTAAACTTGCTATGATCGAAATTGATGGTTGGATTCGCACAAAAAACCCACCGGTCAAGATGATCATGCAAGTACATGATGAATTAGTGTTTGAAGTCCAGGAGGATTTTATTGATAATGCTAAACAGGAAATACAGCAGCGTATGGAGTCCTCGCTGGAATTATTGATACCTTTATTGGTCTCAATAGGAGTAGGCGATAATTGGGACGAGGCGCATTAGTTAATTTTTTTAAAAACAGGTAAAAACCATGAAAAAACTTGATGATAGAAATTTACGTTATTTTGGCTTAACGTTGTTACAACTTATGAGTCTGCTTGCCGTTTTAGGTATTGTTTTAACCTTGGTACTCACGTATTTATTTGGTTAAAACTAAATAAATTTTATGGACGAAGTTGTCTCAAATTTTATGGATCAATACGTCAAAGAAGTTAGTCAAAAATTATTAAGCAAGCATTGCATCTTAGTGACTGCTGAATCATGCACTGGTGGCTGGCTGTCGCAGGCAGTAACATCCTTAGCGGGTAGCTCAAAATGGTTTGAGCGCGGATTTGTGACGTATTCTAATCAAGCTAAAGAAGACATGCTTGGCGTGGATTCGCAAACACTTGCAGAGTATGGTGCAGTAAGCCGTGAAACGGCATTAGAAATGGCAGAAGGCGCTTTAAAACATAGTCGTGCTGATATTAGCCTTTCGATTACTGGCATCGCAGGTCCTGATGGGGGTAGTGAGGATAAACCCGTGGGTACTGTTTGGTTTGGATTTGCAGGCAGGATAGTGGATTCCCCTGCTGCAATACATCAATGTTTTTCTGGTGATCGTGAATCTATTCGACACCAAGCCGTTATTTTTGCATTAGAAATCTTATTAAAAAATCTCGATGCTATTTAAATAGATGAGTAAATTATTTCTACCGCGCGCTTTGCAATTCCTTTTTTAATGTCACCAAAAGCATAGTCAAAATAGTTTTGGCGTTGCTTGTAAAAATTATTCTTTTTTTCCAACGCATCTTTCACGCATACACCCCAGTCTTTATAATGATTTTTTAAGTACGAAATTCCTGTATCATAAATCATAAGTAATTTTTTGATATCTTCTGGATGCAGTCCGTCTTCTTCATAGGTTTGACGCCATTCTTCGCGCGTAAATGACTCGGTAAATATTTGTGGAGTGTCATAATAAAGTGATTCTTCTGCAGGCGATGTGGCATCTGAAATAAGCACATCAGCGATACATAATAATTCATTATAATGATAATCTCCTATATCCAATAAGTGATTTTTGCGTTTTTTAAATAGAGATTGTAGTTCTTTTACAAGCGTTTTTTCAGTTAACTGGTTCGGGTGTGGACGCATGATTAAGTTTATGTTGTCACCAATATCGTTAGCAATTTTTAATGCATGCTCTGACCACGAACCTACTTTTTTTCGTGCAGGCAAATAGACGACTGTTTTTTGTTGAGGATTCAGCCCCAGTTTTCTTTTAATTTCCTCAGATGTTTGTGGAGTTTTAGTAATAAATTTGTCAAATGGAATATAACCGATTTGTTCGCATCGTAATGGAAGCCGGTCACGAAAGCGCTCAAACGATTTTGCTTGCCTTGGGCCGTTAACTAATACAAGGCTGGTACCAGCAAGGCTGTCGATATTTCGTGTACCAATATCTCGAAATGTACCGTGAAACAACATCACAATAGGTCGATGAAATCTTTTTACTATTTTGATGCTTCCAGATCGATTGATGATGATAGCATGCGCACAAGACAGCTCTTTGTTCGCGCGAGAAAAGCGCCCCAACCATTTTGAATAGATATAAATGGGTGTATGAGGAGCCTGTTTTTTTACCAAATCATAAATACGCCTACTTCGAACGATAATGACCCCACTACTCTCATCGACTAAGGGTTTTGATATCGGTAAGCTTTGAATATTGTCTATATAATAGACGATTTTCTTTCTCTTTAAAAAATTATCCACAGGCCTGGCACTCTTTAAAAAACAAGTATACACTTGGTTTCTCTAAACGAAGGCCATCATATCATATGGAAGCAACTCTTTGGGACAAGTGCGTCGAGCGACTGAACCAACAAATGTCGAGCAGTTTGTTTAACATTTGGATTAAGCCTCTACGTGCACATCTTGAAACGACAGCGAACCAAGTTTGTCTTACGTTGTCTGCGCCTAATAAATTTGTCATTGACTGGATCAAACAGCATCATTTGCTACAAATTAATGAAATTTTAAAAGAATTATCTGCGCCAAATCATCCTCCAAGAGTCTCTTTTGAGATTGGACAATCTGAGAAGACAAATACTGACGATTCTTCAGCTAGGCGTACAGAAGCCGCAGTTGCAGCAGCTAGAGCACCAGCAAAGCCAAAAGCAAAGAAAATCAAATCAAATTTAAACCCAGCATTTACGTTTGACAACTTTGTACAAGGGAGCTCCAACCAATTAGCTTGGGCTGCAGCGAGGCAAGTGGCAGAATCGCCAGGGTTAGAAAATAATCCGCTTTTGGTTTATGGCGGCGTCGGTTTGGGGAAAACACACTTATCGCATGCTGTTGGAAATCAAATTTTAGCTGATAATCCTAATGCTCGAGTAATTTATTTACATTCTGAGCGTTTTGTTGCCGAAATGGTGAGAGCGTTACAAGCGCATGATATGGAAAATTTCAAACGTTTCTATCGATCTGTCGACGCTTTGATTATCGATGATATACAATTTTTTGCAGGAAAAGGTCGTTCACAAGAAGAACTTTTTCATACATTTAATGCGCTTTTTGAAGGACAGCAACAAATTATTTTAACTTGTGACCGCTACCCTAAAGAAATTAGTGGCATTGAAGAACGTTTAAAATCAAGGTTTGGATGGGGATTGACCGTTGCCGTCGAGCCACCCGAATTAGAAACACGCGTAGCGATTTTAATGAGCAAAGCAGAAGCTGCAAAAATTGAATTGCCTTATGAGGTCGCATTTTTCGTTGCAAAGCGAATACGGTCTAACGTGCGAGAGTTAGAAGGCGCCTTGAAGCGCGTTATTGCTAATGCACATTTTACAGGAAAACCAATTACGCTAGACTTTGTTAAAGACGCTTTACGTGATTTATTATCATTACAAGATAAACTGGTAACGATCGACAATATTCAACGCACCGTTGCAGAATATTACAAAATAAAATTAGCAGATTTACTCTCTAAACGCCGTAATCGTTCTGTCGCTCGCCCACGACAGATGGCTATGGCTTTATCAAAAGAATTAACAAATCGTAGTTTACCTGAAATTGCTGATGCCTTTGGTGGACGCGATCATACGACTGTATTACATGCCTGTCGTAAAATTAAAGAATTAATTGAAACAACGCGTGATATTGCAGAAGATTATAAAAATTTAATGCGTACATTAACGACTTAGTTAAGAGGAGCTTATTATGGATTTTACTATTGCCCGTAACAAACTTTTAAAACCTTTACAGTTGATCAGCTCGGTTGTTGAAACAAAAACATCTATGCCAGTGATTTCAAACTTATTGTTTGAGTTAAATGATCAAGAGCTTCGAATTACAGGTACAGACTTGGAAGTAGAGTTGGTAAAAACAATTTCTTTAGAACAAGCTTATCCGGAAGCTAAAGCACTTATTCCCGCAAAAAAACTAAATGAAATTTGTCGTTCTTTACCTGAGGGAGCTGAATTACATTTTTCACGTGAAAACAATCAAATGATATTGCGTTCGGGTAAAAGTCGCTTTGTGCTGACTTTGTTAGCATTGGACGATTTTCCTGCGGTTGAGTGTTCTGATAGCGTAAAGCATACATTAAAAATGCCAGCATCAACTTTGAAACAACTATTTGAAAAAACCCATTTCGCCATGGCACAACAAGATGTCCGCTATTTTCTAAATGGATTATTGCTAGATTTCTCCGATGCGACGTGCACAGCGGTATCTACTGATGGACATCGTCTAGCATTGAGCTCTGTAGATTTGCCTGAAGCAGTTCAAGAACGCCATCAGGCATTGATACCAAGAAAGGCGGTGCTTGAATCTTTGAAATTATTAACTGCTGATGAAGATTTTGAAATTACGTTGGAAATGGGCGACCATCATATTCGCATACTAGCTGATAATTTTACATTTACATCTAAACTTATTGATGCAAAATTTCCAGAGTATTCACCACTTATTCCAAAAACTTCCAATAAATGGGCTACCGTAGATAAGCAATCATTAAAAGGTGCATTGACCCGTGTTGCTATTTTATCGAATGATAAATTTCGTGGTACATGGCTTGCGTTTGACAAAGGTACCTTACTGTTAAATGCACACAATCCTGATCGAGATGAAGCAGAAGATGAATTAAGCATCGATTATGCACATGAACCATTAAAGATTGGATTCAATGTAAACTACTTATTAGATGTGCTGAATGTACTTGATACCGAACAGATTAAAATCATGTTAACAGATACAAAAAGTAGTATATTGGTCACTGCTGATGAACGTGAGCAGCAACAATATATCATTATGCCGATGAGTTTATAAAATATTTAAGAGACGTTTATTTATATGTTTTCTTCAGCTAAAAACGACGATACGAATACCAATACGGCACAGTATAGGAAAATCGAAGGACCCTCAGAAGATAGGAAGTCTGGTTCCGACATGTTTGGTTATTTAGCTGATGGATTTACTGTTTTGAGCCAAAATTTGCAAGGAGGTAATAATAATGATGAAAAAGATGATAATCAGTCAAAAAATATTAGTAGCCAGTTGCCAACACCTTCTTCATTTTCAGATTGGCTTTGGGGAAGAGACCTCAAGGCTAGTGCACCAAAAAACCATGATGGCCCAAAATATGGAACATTTGGGTAACGTATAAAACAACAATGTGCTTTATCATTTCTTTATTTGACCTGTTTTTGTTCTTTTTGCTTTTTGGTCAAAATTATTCCCAAGTTTAAGACTTTCTTAAGGAACTGTTGCTAAAATGTCTTGATATAACAAATATAAAAAGTGAGGCGCTGTATGTTAGGTAGAAATCTTGTTTCGGAAGAAAAACAAAATCAATCATCTCCAGTTGAGAATCAATCTTCTGCCAAGGATGAAATGAAGACTGTTTCACAAGATACTAGCCAAAATTCAACTGAAAATACTCGTTCTCGAAGTTGTGAGTCAGGCTGTGACCATTGCGGTGGTGTTAATGCTTTTGGAGTCGTTACTGGAGAAAGGAGCTCTCATAATCATGTTGAGAGTAGCTCAAAACCAAGGTCTTATTCGAATGACACATCAATGGGAAGTGTTGGATATTAACAGTTAGTTTTAAATCGTTCTATATCCCGCGCTTTATGCGCGGGATCCACAAATCAAAAATCACATCGGCTGCATTGTCAAAAATCCAGCGAGCTGAAATGCATTATTAACATTTTTTATATACAAACAGCCTCTTATAGGATAGGATAAAGGGCTAAACAGGGATTCGCTGTATGTCTTTGAAATCAATAACATTAACCAATCTTCGCAACCTAAAAGAAGCTTCGATTTCCTTATTACCTAAGGGATTCAATGTATTTTATGGTGAGAATGGAAGTGGAAAAACGAGCTTACTAGAAGCTATTCATATCTTGAGCGTTGGGCGCTCATTTCGTACAAGTGATCTACGTAAAGTTATTGCTGAACACCAGCCTGAATTGACGGTATTTGCAAAGCTGCAGAATGGTAACAAAATCCTACCCGTTGGCGTTGCTCGTAGGCGATCGGGTGAGATGCAGTTAAAAATCGCAGGTGAAGATGAGAAGCTGGCGACGATCAGTCAATTATTGCCCGTTCGCTTGATAAATCCTACAGATGCAGGGCATTTATTTGATGGAGGACCTAGTATTAGGCGCAAATTTATTGATTGGGGAGTGTTCCACGTGGAACATCCCTCAGGGCATCCCAACCAAACAGTGCTCCACGTGGAACATTCGCCCGACGAAACTATAGCTCCCTCCGGAGTGTTCCACGTGGAACATAGTGATGAAGACTATCAGAAACCGAAGATGTTCCACGTGAAACAATCGTATTGGGAAATATGGAAGCGATTTCAAACCGTTTTGAAGCAGCGGAATGCAGCGCTTAAACAAGGGCGTTCGAGCCAAGAAATGCAGTTATGGGATCACGCATTTTGTGAGGTAAGCCAGAAGGTGCATCAGGCGAGGGAGCGATATCTAGAAGGATTTGGCAAAGTATTCAGTGAAATTAGCCAAGATATCCCATTATTTAAGGAAATTCATTTCGACTACCGCCCTGGGTGGGATGTTCATGAGGAATTACAGACGGTTTTGGCAAATGATCGTATGAAAGAGTACGATTACGGGCACACGATCCATGGGCCCCATCGGGCAGATTTACAGATAAAGACCGGGCAGGCATTAGTGAAGGATTACTTCTCTCGAGGCCAACAAAAACTGTTGCTTGTGGCAATGATGCTTGCTCAAGGGCAGCATTTGCAAACAAATACACAAAAACAGCCGATTTACCTTATTGACGATTTTGCTTCAGAGCTAGATCAACATAGCCAAGCGCTTTTATCTCGTGTTTTAGAATCTCAGGATGCGCAAGTCATATTGACTTGTTTACATTTAGATGATTTTACGCGCGCCTTTAAAACACAAAAGAAAACAAATGTTTTTCATATAAATCAAGGGGTTATAGAATCCCCCGAAGCGGTAGTTTGATTTTTAATGATGCTGTGTATAAAGCATGAAACCTAGCCTGTAGAATCCAGTGATCCTGGCGCATACCCAACCCTCGCGTGAAGACGGCATATGGTGGATTGGTATAACAGTGGTTGCGATGTGACAACAATAGAATTCAACTCGGTTTTAGGTTAAAAAAGAACGATTATATAGTCCACTAAATCAGCGCCCTTATGAGTCTTAAAATATGCCGGAAGGTATTGATAAGAAAGCTAAAAAAACCCCAAAAAAACAGTGCTGTTGGCCACATTTTCATGTATAATTTTGAGCTGGTTTTGGAGCAAAAGATGGGTGAAGTGAGTACTTACGATTCTTCAAAAATTAAAGTCTTAAAAGGCTTGGAAGCGGTTAGAAAACGACCGGGTATGTATATTGGTGACACCGATGATGGCACCGGTTTGCATCATATGGTTTTCGAAGTCGTTGATAATGCGATCGATGAGGCTTTGGCGGGCTATTGTAATACGGTCCATGTCACTATCCACTTAGATGGTTCTGTATCTGTTGGTGATAATGGTCGTGGTATTCCTGTCGACATCCATCCAGAAGAAGGTCGATCAGCCGCTGAAGTCATTATGACGGTATTACATGCCGGTGGTAAATTTGACGATAATTCTTATAAAGTTTCAGGTGGTCTGCACGGCGTGGGGGTTTCTGTTGTTAATGCGCTTTCTGAGCAGCTTGACCTTACTATTTTTCGCAACGGGAAGATCTATGAGCAATCCTATGTCCGAGGGAAGCCAACAGCGCCACTAAAAGCCACAGGTGAGCGTGAGCAATCAGGAACACAAGTACGATTCAAACCTGATTTAGAAATTTTTACTAACGTAGAATTTCATTACGATATTTTAGCAAAACGTTTGAGAGAATTATCTTTCCTTAACCCAGGTGTGTGCATCATTTTAAAAGATGAGCGTACACAGAAAGAAGAAACATTCAAATACGAAGGCGGTATTCGTGCTTTCGTAGAGTTTTTAAATAAAAACAAAAAGCCTATACACGACACTGTTTTTGGCTTTAATGTTCAACGCGATGCAATTTCAGTTGATGTTGCGATGCAGTGGAACGATAGCTATCAAGAAAGCATTTTTTGTTTTACTAATAACATTCCACAGAATGATGGCGGTACGCATTTAGCAGGTTTTCGAGCGGCATTGACTCGCACGCTGAATAACTATATTGAAAAAGAAGGTTTGGGTAAAAAATACAAAGTCAGCACGTCGGGAGATGACTGCCGCGAAGGTTTGACGGCAGTATTGTCAGTTAAAATGCCAGACCCTAAGTTTTCATCACAAACAAAAGATAAATTAGTTTCTTCTGAAATTAAGTCTGTTGTTGAATCAGTGATGGGTGAAAAGTTTAATGACTTTTTGGTTGAATCGCCTAAAGAATCTAAAGCTATCGTGATGAAAATGCTCGAAGCTGCTCGTGCTCGTGAAGCAGCACGTAAAGCGCGAGAAATGACACGTCGTAAAGATGCTTTTGATGTTGCTGGGCTCCCTGGAAAGTTAGCTGATTGCCAAGAAAAAGATCCCGCTTTATCTGAACTTTATATCGTTGAGGGAGATTCTGCTGGTGGTTCAGCCAAGCAAGGACGTGATCGTCGTACACAAGCAATTTTACCTTTACGAGGTAAAATTCTTAACGTAGAGAAAGCACGTTTCGATAAAATGTTAAGCTCGGAACAAGTCGGCACATTAATCACGGCGCTAGGTTGTGGTATTGGTAAATCAGAATTTAATATTGATAAATTGCGTTATCACCATATCATTATCATGACAGATGCTGACGTAGATGGTTCGCACATTCGCACACTGCTGTTAACTTTTTTCTATCGACAAATGCCAGAATTATTTGAGCGAGGCTATGTTTACATAGCACAACCGCCGTTGTACAAAGTGAAGCGTGGTAAACAAGAGCAGTATTTAAAAGATGATGATGCGTTGGATGATTATTTGATTCAGCAAGCATTGGATGGCGCTAGCTTGCATGTGGGTCATGATGCACCCGCAGTAAATCAGCAGGCATTAGAAACTTTGATTCAAGATTTTCGTGCTATTCGAAAAATCATTCAAAAAATGGGTTTTCGTTATCCTGTGGCGGTATTGGAGAAATTATTAGAGATGCCGGGGGTTGAAAAATCTCAGCTAGAGGATAAGGCGTTTATGTCAGCGTGGCTTGCGCAGTTTGACAAGTTGTTAAAAACGCTAAATGACGCTAGTGCGAAGTATCATGTATTACTTCAAGAAAATAATGAAACCCATACCTACGAAATAGCGTGCGAAATTAACCATCATGGACAAGTTACCAACTTTATTTTTGGCCAGGATTTCTTTGCTTCAAATGAGTATTTGCGCATCAAAGCACTTGCTGAAAAACTCAATGACTTCTTAGAAGAAGGTGCTCAAGTGGTGCGTAATGATAAGAAGAAATCGATTACACGTTTTTCTGAAGCGCTTGATTGGCTAATTGCTGAAGCGAAAAAAGGCCAAACAATTCAGCGTTATAAAGGTTTGGGTGAGATGAATCCAGATCAATTGTGGGAAACCACTATGAATGCTGAAACACGACGCTTACTCAAAGTTTCTATCGAGGATGCTGTTGCTGCAGATGTACTATTTACTACTTTAATGGGTGATAGTGTTGAGCCAAGACGTGAATTTATCGAGCAAAATGCACTACATGCAACAAATATAGATACTTAAGCAGAAGCGTTGTTGCATAAATTAAACTGGGCACAGACGATCTAACTGCCTCTCATTGCGATGCGAACGGTGTCGAGGTAATGTATCTTTCAAGGAATGATAAATCATGACAGGCTCTGAACTTTCTGTATCATTAATTCAACCAGGCGAGCAACATTCTTTTTCTGAGTTTCTTGATGGCCACTTTCAATCATGTCTAACCGCTCTAAGCATAGCTACCTCTAAAGCAAAGCAATGCCTTTATGATCATCGACACCGCACAGGAATACTCCAGTTTTTTATTAATGTTTTTGGATTGTGTGAATGGTACCTTACATTTGAATATCTTATTCTTATTTATAGCCAAACTCAGAAGGCAGAAGATGATATTCCTGAAGATCTTTATGCTTATGTGCTATTAGCTGCAAGTGTGCTAGGCCCATTATCAAAAATGGAATATTCAGTATTAAAAAATTTTTTTCTTGGTGATTCAGAAGAAGATAATCATGACATAAATATTAAATCGATATTACATGGATTAGAAGAACTCGGACATGCAGGAGTCATATATACCGGTTGGCAAGCATTTGTTTGGCATGTACTAGCATTCTGGTTTATGACAGTTTCAGACTTTGTTTATTTTATTACGATAGCTGCACCAGCGAGTATATGTTTGTGGATGGCTTATGACTTTTATCGTCATGAAGAAGTTGAAGAAAACTCTGGGGGTGAGCAATATCAAGAAATGGATGATCTCACTCAAGATACAGTTTTTAACGAAACGAATGATCTACCCATCAATGAAAATTCAACCTGTGATTTTATTTTAAATGTAATGGCTAACTACTCCCGTTATTTTATTTTTACGTTTGGCATAGGTTATAAAGCGAGCTATTTGCCTGTTCCTGGCAGTGAGGCATTCGTTGATGAAGAATATGCGAGTGAATTAGCAGCGTCTAAACTTTTGTTGTATGGTCGACCGATATTCGGCGCAGCTTTTGCATGTCTATCAGTTTGTCTACTGATGTATCTACATAATTACGTTGCTCCAGAAAAAGCAATTATTTATGAAGAAAATATAAAAAGCGTGGCTGGTGCCATGATGTTTATAGTGTTGTCCGCACTATTTACCATAAACGTCGTTGAGCTAGACGTTGATTGGATTTTTTATGCAAGCATGATTGTTGCGGGATTCAGCACGAGTGGGTTAGCGATATTGACCTCATTATATAGAGAACGTACACGGATGGAGTTATTTAAAGATTTGCCTGAGCGTGAACTTGGATTTATCGAAGATGAATTATTTGAGTCGAAGTCTGCAAACTGCTTTCCATGTTGCTGATCTGGAGTAAAGAGTCAGCTTGTAACACGCTCTTTTTAATCCCATATGGGGCTGTTGCATTCTGCAACTGTCATATATGGACTCTGCCATTATTGCAATGATAAATTCGGAATATTTAGCAAA
>JBKAGM010000010.1:0-46711 GCA_046290385.1 Gammaproteobacteria bacterium | reverse complement strand
TATAGAATAACAGGACAGCGATAAGTTTTTCGTTAATAATCACAGCTATTCCGAGCCTCACTTTCGACTAGATTGCTTCGCCCTTGCAGGGCTCGCAATGACGGCCAAAGGTGGAGGTCATTATAGTGAATTTTTTCTCTTTCTACAGAGCGTCACTGTAAGGCTCTCTCCCCTACGGGACGTCATTGCGAGAAGCGCGTAGCGCGACAAAGCAATCCATTAGTTTTGAACGCTAGAAAAAATTAACTAACACCTTTATGCAGTCAAAAAATCCCTTACCACTTTGACAAACTGCTCAGGATATTCTATGTGTGGCAAGTGGCCACACTCTTGGAAGCAGTAATATTGCGCTTTAGGTATTCCCTCAGCCAAGGCTTTAATAGTGCTTTCATGAAATATTAGATCTTGATCTCCACCGATCACTAACACCGGCACACGGAGTTCATCTAGCCATCCTCTTGAATCAAATTGACTGAGCGCTTGGGATTGGGCCTCGTAACCTTCTGGCGTGCACGGATATGGATTATCGAGCATCGATTGGATTAACTGCTCAAAAACACCAGGCTGTGATAAAAAACGAAATGAAAAAGCCCAGCTAAACGCAGCTTTGATCAATGCTGAAAATGGTGCATCGGCTTTTATCATTTCAAGTTGCGATTCTACGAAATATTGAAAACACGTATGCATCACATTCGTTGAATTACTGATGACCGCTGATTTAACAAGATTAGTATGATGACGAGCGAGTGTTTGCAATATAAAACCACCCATTGAGTTTCCAATAAAATGCGCTTGTTGAATATCCAGAGCCTGACACAATCCAACAACATCTTCGGCTAGTTCTTCAATGTTATAAGGTCCTGCGGGCACATCGGTTTGTCCTGCGCCACGATTATCGAACACAATCACTTCATAATGTTTTGAGAGCGGTTCAATCACTGTCTCCCAGATGGAATGATCGGCACTAAACCCAGCAATTAATACTAAAGGCTCACCTTGACCATGCCTTTCATAGTATATGTTAATACCATTCGCGCTTACTTTCGGCATAAACAACCTCCACTGTATTAAGATAAAATCAACAAGATATCTGCTAACTCCTCACAAAATCGAAAGGCACCCAAGTCACCAAAGCCTCTCGGAAAATGAAAATCAGAACCCATTGATGCAGACAGCCCATACTGCCTTGCTAATCCCGCCAAGAGCCTTTGATCATCGTCGTTTTGTGTGCAGGTTGCGATTTCAATACCATCGCCACCTAGCGTTTTAAATTCAGCGACAAGCTTGCTTAATCGATTAAAACGAATATCGTAACGCCTTGGGTGCGCAATCACAGCTACGCCCCCTGCTTGATGGATTAAATCAATGGCTTCTTGCAACGACATCCACGACATCGATGCATATGCTGATCGGCCTGTACCAAGATATTGTTGGAATGCTTTTTTTAATGAATCAACATAACCTTCTTGCACCATCCACTGTGCGATGTGTAACCGGCTAAAGCTGACTTTTGGATGTTTCGCAACAATGGCTTCAAATCCTGGCATGTTTTTCTTTGCAAGTTTCGATGCCATTTTTAACGCTCGCTCTTGACGCTCTGCGATGATGTTATCTAGCCGTTTGCGTAATCTTTCGTTATTAGGATCGATATTGAGCCCCACGATATGTACGCTGATATGCTCCCACTGCGCGGAAACTTCAATGCCAGGAATCAGGGTAATACCATAATCTTTGGCAATGGGCATAGCGTCGAGCACGCCATAAACAGAGTCGTGATCTGTGATTGCCAGCGTGCTAATCTGACGTGACTGCGCACGCTCTAGTAATGCCTGAGGAGAGAGCAATCCGTCCGAATAATCAGTATGGGTATGTAAATCGATGTTTGACATCTGGCCATTTTAGAGGTTTGTGTTAGAATATACAAATTTGGTGAAGGGGCGCCTTAGCCACCCTCATCCCGCGACTTGACGGCGGGATCCATTTTCAAGGAACAACGTTTTGAACTTTTTATATGACATCTTCCCTGTATTGATATTCTTTATCGTCTATAAGTTTGCTGGCATTTACGCCGCCACCGCCTGTGCAATGGTGTTATCCTTTTTACAAGTTGCACACCATTACTGGCGTACGAAGTCCTTTTATTTCATGCATGTTATGACATTTGTCTTAGTGTTTGTTTTTGGAGGCTTAACTCTCTTCTTTCACAACCCACTCTTCATCAAATGGAAAGTCTCTATCATCAATTGGTTATTCGCCATCGCTTTTATAGTCTCACAACATGTTGGTCAAACACCGTTAATTAAACGACTTCTCGGCACGCAGCTCCAACTGCCCGAACCAGTTTGGCACAAACTTAATCGCATGTGGGCAACCTTTTTCGCGGTTGTTGGATTTATCAATCTTTACATCATCTATCATTTCAGCACTAATGTATGGGTCAATTTCAAAGTATTTGGCATTCTGGGGTTAACGTTTATTTTCGTCCTACTTCAGACTCGCCTACTTTATCAATCAATGAGGAACAACTAAAATGAACACTATCGATAAAATAAAATCAGCACTAAAAGATAACCTCTCACCAACCTATTTAGATGTCATTGACGACAGTGCCGACCATGTTGGTCATGCTGGAAACACGGGTGGCGGACATTATACCGTTATTATTACATCCTCTCAGTTTGAAAACCTTCCTCTTATCAAAAAACATAAAATGGTTTATAATGCTCTTGGTGATTTAATGAAAACGGATATACATGCGCTACGCATTAAGGTTAAAGGATGAAACTGACTTATATTGGCCACGCAGGCTTCTTATTCGAAACGGAACAAGCCATTTTGATCATGGATCCCTGGCTATCAAATAAAGGCGCCTTTGATTCAGCCTGGTTCCAACTCCCCTCAAATCACCATCTTTTTGAACCATTGATTGAGAAAATCAAAAACAATAAAACTTACTTATATATTAGTCACGAACATCGCGACCACTTTGACTCTGACTTTCTACAACATATCGTTCCATTTCAACCAGAATTAATTATCTCAAATTTTCATAACAAGTATCTTTACAATGGACTTAAGGCGCTTGGCTTTAAAAATATCACACAAAGTGATGATGAAACAACGATTAAACGAGGACCTTTCACTTGCACGTACTATATCGATGATCGCGGTATTAACCAGGACTCAGCAATTTTGGTTGAGGCAGAAGGTTTCTCTTTTCTAAACCTTAACGACTGCAAAATCTTCGATCGTATTGCGCACATCAAAGAAAAACATCCAAATATTGACTGTTATGCCGCGCAGTTTTCAGGTGCAGTATGGCACCCTACTTGTTATGAGCTACCGAAAGAAAAATACCAGGAAGTTGCAAAACAAAAGAAACTCAGTAAATTTAATTTAATTCTACGATCCATTGAAACACTACAACCTAAACGTTATCTACCTACTGCGGGTCCAGCAGTGTTTCTTGACCCAGCGCTGCTAGCAATTAACTTTGAAGAAGAAAATATTTTCCCGCAACAATTTAGCATTATCGAATATCTAGAACCTAAAATTCCAAATACGCAAGTTGACCCCATTATGCCTGGCGATGTATTTGATACAAAAACAAATGAATACACCACGCTAGCCGAAACACGTCTAAACAAAAACAACTATCAAGATTACATTAAGCAATATGCTAAACAATACGAAGAGTACTTTTCTTCACAAAAACATGAATACACCAGTGCTCAGCAAGAAAATCTGATGGAAAGACTTTATAAAGAGTTAACCCATAAAGCGAGCAAATTCAAATCTCAGTCAACGGTGCATCACACTCTATATTTCACCATAGATAACTTACAGAATGATTGGATCGAAGTTGATTTAAACACCCAACAATGTTGTCGTGTATCAGAACCCGCAAAAGAAAATTATTACTTAATTCGCTCTCCTGCTTGGGAAATCGAACGCGTGTTAAATAAAGACATTGACTGGGCACAATGGGCTTTGACGTTTCGTTGCCGCTTAAAACGCTCCCCCGATGAATATGAAACACTTATTAATCTATTTCTCATCTCTGAAGCTGATGAGTTACCTCATTTCACCAAAATAGTTGACGATTTTAGCAATAACGATGAAACAATTGAGATCGAAGCCAATGGTAAACACTATTGCATCCGACGCTATTGCCCACACCAAGGCGGTGATCTGAAGTATGGCTGGGCAGAAGGTGATCTTTGGGTTTGTCCAAGACATCGCTGGAAATACGATTTAAGCAATGATGGACAATGTTCTAACACCAAAGACAGTATTCACGCCAAAGAAATTGATAAAAAATCTGCAGACTAATTGACAAGTTTTGGCTAAAAAGCAATACTTTAATGAGCGACTACAAAAAACTGTTTCGCTTACGGCGTCTTATTGAAAGCCCGTTGGGGTGTTTCATCATTCGAACGCACGATGGCCGCCGAAAAAATGGACTACATATCTGAAGGAAAATAGATGAAATCACTCAAAGACGATAAACCCAAATTCAAAGCCGTTCAAGACGTACGATCAGAACAACTTCGCTTTGGTAAGTACTTATACCTCACACTGATCACCATTTTTTTTCTTATTCTTATTTATGTTTTATTTGGACACTTGTTCTTACTCAATGGCCAAGGATTTGTTTACTCCGAAAATGCTTTAGTAGAACTTGAGTTCGATTCTACTGTACATAGCGTTCCAGTCAAAGACGGCGACTTCGTTAGACGCGGTCAATTGCTGTTTACATTCACCTCTCTTGAGTTACAAAAAACTTTGAATGAATTTTCTGTGAAGATGCATGATATTCGCAATTTGATACATAAAAACACTGTCAGCATTGCTCAATTAAATCAAAGCATTGTTGAGGCTACAAAATATGAAGATTATGCTTCTAAGTTAGCAGAAAAAATGAAAACACTTCGTGAGCGCGGTCTTGTCGATGAAATTCAAATCAGCCCCGAAGCCGAACGTAGCAGCGACGCAAAACAAGATCTAATTCAATCACAAACACTCTTAAAACATGAAAAGTTAAATTCGCAACAATTACAAAACCAACTAAAAGACATGCAAGAACGCTATGATGACCTATTGAGATACTTCAATGCAGGCCGCGTTCTTTCTACGGTTGATGGCGTTGTCACTAAACTCTCGATCACACTCGGAGACGTCTTAGAGAAAGGGACGCCAGCCATGCGCATTTATTATGGTGAGCGTTATATTTATGGTTACTTTAACCAAACATCATGGGTAAATTACAAACTCAATGATCGAGTCATTATCAGCATTCCTGGCGAAGGCTACAAGTTAGGCACAATTATTAAACTATTGCCTATTACAGACAAGCTACCAGATGAATTCCAGCCACGTTTCAAAGAAAAATTACGACGACAACTCGTTGTTGTGAAATTAGATGACGATCTTTTGAAAGAAGTACCGATCATGTCGACCGTCACAATTTACAAACCCATAGGATTCGGTATTATATCGAAGTTTTTATAAGCATGTTAAAACGCCGCAAGACAAGGAAGGAACCTACCATTGCCATCATCGGGCTTGGCTACGTTGGATTGGCATTGGTTGCTGCATTTTCAAAGCAATATTCAATCATTGCTTATGATATTAACGAGCAACGTATTCGTGATTTAAAAAATAAAAAAGACGTTTTTCATGAAATTAGCAAAAAAGCACTTTCCAAAAAAAACATCACCTTCACATGCAACCAAGATGAGCTTTCTGATGCTTCATGCTATATCATCGCGGTTCAAACGCCGATTAACAACTTTCACTTAAAAGAACCCGTTTTAACCTATACAAATGCCGCTTGTGAAACAGTAGGGAAATATTTAAAAAGAAACAATGCCGTCATCATCGAATCAACCGTTTTTCCAGGATACACAGAAGAAGTTGCACAACCTATTTTAGAAAAAAGAAGCAAACTAAAAGCAGGAAAAGATTTTCATCTTTGTTACTCACCTGAAAGAATCAATCCTGGAGACAAAACACATGGTTTAGAGAATGTCTCGAAAATTGTCGCAGGAATTAATGTAAAAGCGCTGAACTATATCGATAAAATCTACTCTAAAATCATCAAAAAACCACTCCACCGAGCTGAATCTATCAGAGTTGCTGAAGCAGCGAAGCTTTTAGAAAACATTCAACGCGATGTCAATATTGCATTAATGAATGATGTCGCTAAACTTTTTCACAAATTAAAAATTAGCACACAAGATGTGATTGCAGCTGCGAACAGCAAATGGAATTTTCTTCCTTTCAAACCGGGCTTGGTCGGTGGGCATTGTATTGGCCTAGATCCCTACTATCTCATGCACAAAGCTAAAGAGCACGAGCACGCTATACCAATAGTAAAAGAATCGCGAAAGACAAACGAAAGCATGGTGAACTATATATTCGAAGCGATGCAACAAGCACTGGAATATGCGAATGTTAAAAAACCAAGAATCGCTGTTTTAGGATTAGCATTCAAATCAAACTCCTCTGACTTACGCAACTCTAAAGCAGTTGAACTCGTCGAGAAGCTCTCTCAAATATCGGATAACATCATTTGTTATGATCCATGTTTAGACGATGTTGAAACACCTGTGCCGCTTGTCTCTAATCTAAAAGACATAAAGCAATGCCATGCTGTTTTAATCAATGTCGCTCACCAACCTTTTGAAAAACTGACAATAAACGATTTTAAAAAACTACTATGCGCGCCGCATTTAGTATTTGATTTACCTGGTTTATTATCTAATCCTCAATCTCAACAAAAAGGACTAACGTTATGGCAACTGTAGAAAGCGCAAGAAAATACAACATCTTCTTTTGTGTCAATCATGAAATCAGCTTCAAATCAGATTCACCATGGCAAATTACTGAAAATCGTGACGAAGCCGATGTCTTTGTGATATCCCGAAGCATGCCATCATGGATGATTGATCTCGCGGAACATGACCCCACTATCGTGAGAATTTTTGTTGCCCAAAGCGCATTTCCACATGAATTTCAAATCAGCGATTTAAAACAGTGGCATTTTGAGGAGATGTTAGAGAACATTCGACCAATCTTAGATAACAAATATAAGTTACCTGAAAACGTACTCAAAGCAATCAAAGAAGATCCAATGATTGCAACGCTAGCCTTTCTATGGACCCGGGGTAAAAACATCGATCCTATCATGCATAGCTCTCTTAAAAAAGGTTATTCATACCCTGTTCCATTTACCGAGCACGATATCGAAGCCATCTTAATGAATTTATATGACTTATCTCTTTTAGATCGGAAATTTTATGATGTCGCACATCCTTGTACGAAATGCGGCAGCGTACAAATTCTTTATCGCGATGCCTGCATTGAATGCCATAGCACAGATATTACAGAGCATACCATGATTCATCACTTTCCATGCAGCTATCATGGCGCAGAAACAGAGTTTTTAGATATTCATGGCAACTATGTCTGTCCTAAGTGTCAAAAAATGCTTAACCAGATAGGATTAGACTATGATAAACCTGGCACAATTAACATTTGTAATGCATGCGGTTATGAATCTCAAGATTCTCGCGTCATGGGACGCTGCTTGTCTTGCTCTAATGAAATTAACGCAATTGATGCGCCAAGAAAGGCGATTTATAGTTATCACTTAAATGAAATGGGCGTTGAAGCCTTGTTTCAAAACTCGATTCATCGCTATGATCCGCGCAAAGCCTTAGGTGAATCTCTAGATATCGTCGATGATTATATGTTTTATTTTCTAAGTCAAAAGCTTCGCTATATTGCTGAGCGCTATAAGTTTGAAACAACGCTCTTGGAAATTGGCACAAAAGATTCGGCTAAAAACATTGGTGAATATGACAAAATCACGTTAATGTCGAGCATCGGCAAAGAGTTTGCGCACTTACTACGTCATACGGACACTGTAAGTTTCATCAATAAGCGACTATTTATATTATTACCAGGCACTACTGTAGAACAAACAAACGTGGTCGTTCAAAAAGCAACACAACAAATTAATAATACTGTTGCACCCGAGCTACAAGGTGCTTTTGAAATGAAATATGAGTCTATACTCGCGACTAAATCAGAGAAAGAGCATGTATAACATATTAGACAGAACATTTGATTATTTACATGCACAAACTCTTCAAAGTTTTATCACAATGTTTTGGTTTATAGTAATCTTTGAATTTCCACGCTTTGTGCTTGGAGGGATTGTTGGACTATACACTATCTTTCGATACTTTGTGAAAAAAGAAGCGATTGTTCCTCTACCTGATGAGCCCATACCTATCTCTGTGCTAATTCCAGTACACAATGATGGCAAAACGATTCAACCCACTATTTTGACACTCACGGAGCAAATTGGTGTCAAAACACAAATCATCGTCATCAACGATGGTTCTACTGATGATACAGATTTACATTGTCAAAATTTAAAAGCCAAAGGTTTGATTGATGAATATATCAAAGTCGGTGTTCGTGGCGGAAAAGCTTCTGCGTTAAACATGGGTTTACGAAAAGCTAAATATGAATATGTTCTGGCAACAGATGGCGACACTACCTTTTTTCGTGACGCCATAATACAAGCATTTCAATACTTCAAAGACCCAAATGTGGCAGCTGTGTGTGGCAATCTTCGTATACGAAATGTTTTATCTTCTTTAGCAACACGAATGGCTCAGTTAAACTTCGTTCCAAGTATTTCTATCGGAAGAATCGTTGAAGATCTGATGGGTTTTTACTTCGTTGTCTCTGGCGCCTTTGGTTTGTATCGTGTAAAAGCAATTAAAAGCGTCGGTGGATGGAATTATGGACCTGGAGACGATGGTGATATGAGTGTACAACTACGTATGGCTGACTGGAAATTCATTTCACTAGCTATCGGGACTACAGATGCACCAACCACATTTTCCAGACTAGCAAGACAACGTATGCGTTGGTTTCGCTCAATGATTCGTGTACGTTACCGAAAATTTCGCTGGAGTGTATTAAATTCAACAAATAAAAACTTTGATTTTTGGCGAGCCTTTAGTTTTTATGAGACGTATTTTATTCAAGCTATCGTACCCCTGCTTTTTATTGCTTTCATTGTCATGCTTTTCTTCCAATACGGTCTTTTTGCCTTGGTTGCAATTCTAGCTGTGCATCTTGTTTATGCGACCATGTATTTTTGTGAGTACATGTTGTATCTATGTATTAGTAAAGACAGAAAAACGGATCTAAAGCTTATTATTTACATCCCGTTTTATAGCCTGTTTCACAGTTATTTTTTGAGAATGATTTCGCTTTATTCAAGCTTTAATGAACTTATTCATCGTGGTTCATACGAAGATGAATTTTATCCTAAAAAAGTACGCGAACGCGTGAAAAAGTTTTAAAGAATCAAAGGTGATGAGTTTATTCAGCCAACATTCTGCCCACGGTGCCGCAAGACATGATCCATTAACACTAACGCCAGCATTGCTTCAGCGATGGGCGTAGCGCGAATTCCAACACAAGGATCATGGCGCCCTTTTGTGACGACATCAGCATTTTCACCTTTTTTAGAAACTGTTTTGCCTGGTTTAATGATACTTGATGTCGGCTTTAATGCCATGCTGACAACAATAGGTTCTCCAGTTGAAATTCCTCCTAAAATGCCGCCGGCAGAATTACTTAAAAATCCACTCTCTCGCATCTCATCACGATGCTGTGAACCTTTTTGAGTAACACAATCAAAGCCATCACCGATTTCAACACCCTTGACAGCATTGATACTCATCATCGCTCGAGCAATTTCAGCATCAAGACGATCAAACACAGGCTCACCCAAACCAAGAGGAACATTCTCTGCAATCACATTCACCCGTGCACCAATCGAATCCCCTTCTTTGCGAATCGCATCGATGAGTGATTCGCATGCTGAAAGTTGACTAGGGTCAGGACAAAAGAACGGATTATCATTGACTGTTTCTAAATCTTTGACATCAAAGTGCAACTCACCTAACTGAGCCAAATAGCCTTTGATATTAAGATTATATTGCTCTTTTAAATATTTTTTTGCGATGGCTCCAGCAGCAACTCGCATCATCGTTTCACGTGCTGAGGCTCGCCCACCGCCACGATAATCGTAAATGCCATATTTTTTGTAATAGGTATAATCTGCGTGACCTGGGCGAAAAACATTTTTAATCGCTTCATAATCCCGTGAACGTTGATCCGTATTTTCGATGATAAGCCCAATTGGAGTGCCAGTGGTCTTTCCTTCAAATAAGCCTGAAAAAATGCGTACGCGATCATCTTCTCGCCGCTGTGTGGTATATCGTGATTGGCCTGGCTTGCGGCGATCGAGTTCCGGTTGGATATCGTCTTCTGAAAGCATTAGCCCTGGTGGACAACCATCGATGATGCATCCATAAGCTGGCCCATGACTCTCACCAAATGTCGTGACTGTAAATGCTTTTCCGAATGTATTGCCTGGCATACTGACTCCTATAGGTGCGTCTTTGGCGCAATTACTATTTTCCTAACTCCTCTCCCACCAGCAAGAGAGGGGTCGGGATGAGAGGTATTTCAATGAAAACTATACAAGAATATCCCTTCACCACCATGTTCGCACTCCAGCCATATCAATGGCAAGTCTGGATAGGTTTTCTCGACAGCAGATTGGCTACACCCAACTTCCACAACTAATAGGCCATTCTCGCTTAAATATTGCGGTGCCTTGCGAAGTATTTCATCGACAGCATCCAAACCTTCATCTCCAGATTCAAGGGCTAGAACCGGCTCATGCGTATACTCAGGAGGCAAATCCTGCATATCTATTTTTCCGACATATGGAGGATTGGTGATGATTAAATCATATTCACGATTTCCTAAGGCTTCAAACATGTCAGATTGAATCAGATGGACACGGTCAGTGAGGCCATGTTTTTCAACATTGATCTTGGCTACGGCTAGTGCATCTGTGGAGATATCTACGGCATCAACTTGTGCTTCTGGAAAGGCATACGCGCAAGCAATAGCAATACACCCACTGCCGGTACACAAATCCAGTACACGATGAATCTTATCAGTAGCCAACCAAGGTTCAAAGCCGCGCGCAATCCACTCTGCCAAGGGAGAGCGCGGAATAATAACGCGTTCATCAACATAAAACGGCAAGCCCGCAAACCAAGCCTGCTTAACTAAATAAGGAACAGGGATAAGTTCTTTGATACGACGAGACGCCAATGCCTTAATCTGCTCACAATCCTGCTCAGAAACAGCCCCATCAGGATCACTGTCATAAGCCAGTTTTAAGCATCCGAGCACCAAAGCAACCGCCTCATCCCAGGCATTATCGGTGCCATGGCCATAAAACAGGTCAGATTGAAGAAATAAATCTTCACATTGCTTGATTATCATTTCCAGGGTGATATCATTTTTCATAGCTAGACATTATAGCCGTGTAGCCCTTAGAGTTGAAGTTAAAAAACTCACTTGTGGTGTCATCTAGAGACTTTATAGAATACTGTCACCTCTCGGCTTACAGAACGCTCTCATCCCGCGGGATGGCAGAAAAAATTGGGTGATATAGAAGAAAATGGTTTACAAAAAATTAGGAGTCTATCTTGAAAAATAACATCATCATCGGTATCTCAGGTGCCTCAGCATCAGGTAAAAGCTTATTAGCCAATACAATTGTTAATGAAATTGGCTCAGAAGAAGTTGTTGTCATTTCTGAAGATTCTTACTATAAAGATCAAAGCCACCTCACATTCGAGGAACGCGCCAAGATTAATTATGACCACCCTAGCGCCTTCGATCATGAATTACTCGTTAACCATCTCAAATCACTTCAAAAATTAGAAGAGATTAAGATTCCTGTTTACGATCATAATCTTCATATTCGTAAAAAAGAAACACGCCATATCGGTCAACATCGTATCATCGTGTTGGAAGGTATTTTGTTATTCTCAGAATCTAAAGTGCGCGATATGATGGATATTAAGATTTATATGGATACACCTCTGGACATTTGTCTTATCCGTCGTCTACGTCGCGACATCATGGAACGCTCGCGATCTTTTGAATCCGTGATTCAACAGTACGAATCCACGGTACGCCCTATGTACCAACGATTTATCGAGCCTACGAAAGCATTTGCGGATATTATTGTACCTCGCGGTGGTGAAAACCGTATCGCTATCGATATGATTCAGGCGAAGATGCGAGAATTACTCGAAAAGGTCTAATCCAATAAGTTTACGAAGGCTTTCTCATCCAAGGTCGACACACCTAGCGATTGAGCCTTTTGCGCCTTGGAACCCGGGTCACTGCCGACTACGACATAATCCGTTTTCTTTGACACACTACCCGACACTTTTGCACCCAGAGCTAATAGCTTCTGCTTTGCTTCATCACGCGTCATTGATGCAAGAGTACCTGTTAATACAAACGTTTTATTTGCCAGAGGATGATCGCGCTTAACGACTGGCATTTTTTCCCATACCACACCAGCGTCGAGCATTTGTTGAATGGCTTCACGATTATGTGCTTGCGCAAAGAAATGTAATACATGCTGCGCAACGATAGGCCCAACATCTGTGACATTCAACAAGTCCTCTTCACTTGCGGACATCACCGCATTTAAATCACCAAAAGCAAGCGCCAAATTACGCGCGGTTGCTTCACCGACTTCACGTATGCCTAAGGCAAATAAAAACCGTGGCAATGTTGTGTTCTTGCTTTTTTCTATGGCATCAATAAGGTTTTTCGCCGATTTTTCTGCCATTCTTTCTAGTGTCGCAACCTTCTCTATTTTCAAATAAAAAACATCCGCGACATTATTAATCAACCCTTCCTCAACCATTTGTTCAACGAGCTTATCACCCAAACCTTCAATATCCATTGCTTTTCGTGAAGCAAAATGCTTGATCGCTTCTTTCCTTTGTGCTGCACACACAAGACCACCCGTGCACCGCATCACTGCCTCACCTTCTATACGCTCCACATCAGAGCCACAGACAGGACAGTGTCTAGGCGGTTGTATTTTTTTAGCATGTTGCGGACGCTTATCGAGAATAGGTTTGACTACTTCAGGAATCACATCCCCCGCTCGTCTGATAATAACAGTGTCACCAATACGCACGTCTTTGCGCTCAATTTCATCCATGTTATGCAGCGTTGCATTACTTACTGTCACACCGCTCACGTGAACTGGCTTTAATCGCGCTACCGGAGTTAGTGCGCCGGTACGCCCGACTTGAAACTCAACTTCTTCTAGCGTTGTCATTTCTTCTGCGGCAGGAAATTTATACGCAATTGCCCAACGTGGTGCTCGCGAGACAAAACCTAGTCTTTCTTGCAAATCAAAACGATTGACTTTATAAACAATACCATCGATTTCATAACCTAAGCCTTCTCGTCTTGATAATAGTTGCTCATAGTAAACTTGCGCGTCTTGTAAATTATCGACGAATTGAATCTCTGGCGAAACACGAAAGCCCCACTTTTTTAATGCCTGCATCGTTTCCATATGTGTTGTACCAATAGGCGTTGATACGATACCTAAGCCATAACAATACATAGTAAGTGAACGACCTGCCGTCACTTTAGAGTCTAACTGTCGCAAACTGCCAGATGCAGCATTGCGCGGGTTAGCAAACGTTTTTAAATCATTCTCACGTGCATGTCGATTAATCGACTCAAACGTTTCCAAAGGCATATACACTTCGCCTCGAACCTCTAGGACTTCTGGATAATCATCACCGCGCAAGTGTAAAGGAATGCTTTTAATTGTTCTGCAATTTTCTGTAATTTTTTCGCCTGTAAAACCATCGCCTCGTGTCGCTGCTTGCACAAACACGCCGTTTTCATAACGCAAACTGATTGCCACACCATCGAGCTTAGGTTCACAAGCATATTCAATCATTTCATCAGACTTTAAACGATCTTTGATTCGTTTATCGAAGGCCTCAAGCTCTTCTTGATTAAATGCATTGCCAAGCGACAACATGGGTATTTCATGCTTTACTTCTTCAAACGATTTTAATGGTGGCGCCCCAACACGCTGTGTCGGTGAATCTGGTGTAAATAACTCAGGATACTTCTCTTCTAGACCTTGCAACTCACGAAATAATCGATCATATTCTGCATCAGGAATTTGAGGGTCATCTAAAACATAATAATGATAATTATGCTCAGCTAATTGCTTCCGAAGTGTCTGAATCCGATCTTTATCATTTACCATGGGCTTGGTCTAATAGCGTTTGTCTAGCATCTGTCGTCCACGGTTGATCATAACCAACAAATAAACGACCGTTTAAACGTTTCGATAACTCTTTCGCCGTATCGCATAATTGTTCGCATGCAAAAACACGATCAGAAACCTGAGCACAATCTAAAAATAACAACACTCCTGGGCAAGCAACGTCTTCAATATTATCGATATCAAACGTACCAGGTTTGGTTAGTTGCGCTAGGCTAAATAGCGTTTCATCTCCACTATCTGTTTTTGCATAATAATGAAAGATGTCTTTTTCACCGAAGCTCAATCCAACAGAACCTAAGTGTTGTAAAAACTCATATCCACCAAACGTCTGACCAGATTGCGCATGAATGCTAAGTATGAGAATAGGTCGTTTTATTGCCGTGTTAGTTTCAGTCGCTGTTTGATCAAACTGCTCTACCTTTGGTTCATCCGCCAGATCTTGCTCTTCAGGCAGCGTCACTTGAATAGGAGCATCCTCATCAATTTGGCTAAGCGTATCACTCACCACAGGCATATCAGCATCTTCAACAAAGCTATCCATCGTTGCTGTCGCATCGAAGTTTGGTTCTGTTTTAGGTGGTGATGTGTTGGCACAAGTGCGGGCAAGGCGTCGAGATCGTAGGGCGCGCCATATCGCATCAAACACAGCAGCCAAGGTAATCAAGCCCGTCAGTGTAATAAGAAAGATACGCAAAATGTCATGCATTTTCTTGTCCTTTAAGGTTGCGCCTGCAGCGTGCCACACGCTACGTCTCGCGGCTTGTCCGCGAGCCCCAGCCACATTATGAGAGTGTTGCGAACTGGCTCTTTACTAAAAATCAATAACCATTGGTTATTGATTTTTAGAGATCCCGCGGATAAACCGCGGGATGACAGTCGTAGAATGGACCAACCCCATTAGTGTCGCCCAGACACGGATCCCGCGGAAAAGCCGCGGGACGCAGAATTTTCTTCAAGCCGCGGAATGACAAAATCTTTTCAAGCCGAAAAATGACAGCGATTTTAACCAACCATCTCAGCTGCTTGATCGACATCTACCGCTACTAAGCGTGACACGCCAGGCTCATTCATTGTCACACCCATCAAATGATTCATCATTTCCATTGTCACTTTATTGTGTGTAATAACAATAAACTGCACTTTTTGAGACATTGTTTTCACCAACTCACAAAAACGCAATACGTTTGAGTCATCCAATGGCGCATCAACCTCATCAAGCATACAGAATGGTGACGGATTTAATTGGAAAATAGCAAAAACAAGCGAAATCGCCGTCAGTGCTTTTTCACCACCGGATAATAAGTGAATCGTACTATTTCGCTTGCCTGGAGGCCTTGCGGTTACGACGACACCTGTATCCAATAAATCGGTACCTGTTAATTCGAGCGCAGCGCTACCGCCACCAAAGACTTTAGGAAAGATCTCTGTGAACTTACTATTCACAAAATCATATGTCTCTTTAAATTTTTCACGTGTTTCTCTATCAATTTTCGCAATAGCTTTCTCTAACGTTTCTAAAGCTTGCTCTAAATCGGCATTTTGCTCGTCAAGATATTGCTTGCGCTCCATCTTTTCATTGTACTCATCAATAGCTGTTAAATTAATCGCACCTAAACGATCAATTCGACGTTGTATATGGGCGATTAATTCTTCTAATTCTGAAGTACCTTTTGGCTCTTCGATGCGTTCCAGTACTTCTTGTACTGTCAAAGACATCTCTTCTAGTTGCTCGACGAAAGTCTGCTTACGCACTTTAGCACCTTGAATATTCAAACGGCTACCTTCTAAAGATTCACGCACACCTTGAATTTGCCCATCTAATTCTTGGCGCATCTTTTCCGCTTGACGCATCGATTGATCTGCCTCTGTGACTTTTGCTCGTGCTTCTTGCAAAATCTTTTCAACGTCAACACGCTGCTCTAACAATTCTTGCTGCTGTGTTTTCAATCCTTCTAAAGGCGCATCGCTTTCTTCCACAGCTTCCTGCAACTGTTCTTTTCGCTCAGACAACTGTGTCAATTGTTTTTCTAAGCGTGTCAAGTTCTGTTGCACAGACTCCAACTTTGTTTTGGCAGTTTGAAGCTCTACATTAATCGTGTGCGATTTTTCTTTATCCGAACGTGCCTGCTCACGCAAATCTTCCAGCATCTCTTGCTGATGATCTCGTGTCTTTAACAAAGCTTCTCGCGTTTTTTCTTGACTCTCGGCCATCGACAATGCGGATTGCCACTTTTCTTGAGATGACGACATTGAATCGTGCAACGTTGTTTTCTCTTTCTCAATCTCCTGCATATCGTGTTGTAACTGGGCGCATCGTGCTTGATTTTGTTTGATATGCTCTTGCTTGACATGATGTTTTGCATTCAACTGAGATAACTCATGGCGAACATCAGAAATGGATTTTTGAAGTGTCTCACGTTGGTTTTCCAAGTCGCTCAACGCTGTTTCCATGCGGTGTAATTGCTCTTGGTTTTGATGAATATTTTTGCTTTGCGCTTCTAGTTGTGATGATAAATTTTCTAACTCAGATTCACGATTTAAAATACCGGTTTGATGATCTTGGTCACGCATCACACGCAACCAACCTGCTCCTAGCCACACACCTTCTTGCGTAATAACCGACTCATACGATTGCAAAGAAGCTCGACGAGCCAATGCTTCATCCAAAGAGTTCGCGACATAAATATGTTGCAATTGTGGCAAGGCAATGCTTGATTGAATTTTACTTTGCAAAGTTTCATTCGACGGAGTGTGCGAAAGGGTTTTTGTTTCTACAAATGATAAGCACGCACCATCTAATGTTGATAATTGCTCAGCTAATGCATCGACAGCCTGCTCTGTACACACGGCTTGTAAATAATCACCTAACACTGTTTCGACAGCAGATTCCCAACCTGACTCAACTTTCAACTGCTGCCCCAAGCGTGGTGCATCTGCTAATGATTGTGCCTGTAGCCAATCCACGGATGCAGATTTATCTCGACCTAGTGCTGCATTTTGCAGCGCCTCTAACGAGACTTTTTTACCGGTTTGCTTTTGAAAATCTTCTTTTAACTCATCAATCGAAATTTTTAATGTCCGAATATCTTCACGCGATGTTTCAATACGCTGATCTAAATCGGTTAACTCAGCTTCGCTTTCTTGCAGTTGCTCACCTTTTGTGACTAATTGCCCTTCTATCGTGCCGAGCTCTTCTTCCAGCGCTACGTTTTGATGTTGCTCAATATCATTCGCCATACGAGAAAAACGCTCAGCCAATTGATCTAATTGCTTTTCAATATGCTGTACACGTGTTTTTTCCACCTCTAGGGTTCGATTTGTATTAGAAGACGTTTCGCTAAATGCTTGCCACTCTTGCTGCCAAGCCTGCATTTGACCTTCGACTTCTTTCAAACGTGCTTGTGAAGCGGCTGCTTGTTCTGCAATACTTTCTGATTGCGGCGCTAATTCGTCAATAGCGGAGCGTAGTTGCTCAATATGCTCTTGATCTTCTGAAGCAGCGCGCGTTAATTCTTCCAGATTACTCTGCGTTTGGTTGAAATCAAATTCTAACTGTTGTTTACGCTCATTATGATGCGCGATCGTTTGCTCGATGCGAGAAACTTCTGCACCCACCGAATAAAACTTTGCTTGCACCTCATTAAATGCATCGGTTGCTTCAGTATGCGCTTCACGTGACGTTTCCATTTCGGTTTCACAACGACGTAGTTGTGCAACTTTTCCTTCGAGCTCCGTTTCGATGCCGTGAATATTTTGCTGATCATCTTGAATTTGCTGATCGATCTCTTCCCAACGACGCGCAAGCAACTCTGATTTTGCCTCGCGCTGCTCTTGTTTTAAGACTTTATATTTTTCGGCAGCGTTTGCTTGACGCTGCAAATGCGTTAATTGTTTGTCTAACTCTAAGCGAATATCTTGTAATCGCTCTAAGTTTTCACGTGTATGACGAATACGATTGCTGGTTTCTTTACGACGCTCTTTATATTTTGAAATACCGGCTGCTTCTTCTAGAAAATTTCGTAACTCTTCAGGTTTTGCTTCAATTAAACGAGAGACGGTTCCCTGTTGAATAATCGAATAACTTCTAGGTCCCAAGCCTGTGCCTAAAAATACGTCTGCGATGTCTTTACGACGACAACGTGTATTGTTGAGATAGTAATGAGAGACGCCTTCACGTGTCACTTCACGACGAATGACAATTTCAGCGTACTTAGCATATTCGCCTTTTAATGAGAAATCTGAATTATCGAAACTGAGTTCTACGGATGCTTGCCCCAGAGGTTTACGTGCTGACGAACCATTAAAAATCACATCGGTCATAGATTCACCACGCAAGGTTTTAGCGGAGCTCTCCCCCATCACCCATCGTACAGCATCGATAATATTGGATTTACCGCACCCATTTGGGCCAACGACACCGACTAAGCTGCTTGGAATGGGAACTGGGGTGGAATCTACAAACGATTTAAATCCGGATAACTTGATTTTCTTCAATAACATGTGCTTTTGTACTCTTTAAACCTCAACATATATGATTTTACATAAGATCTGGGGGATTGGAAACTGTTTTGGGCTTAAAGTACAGGCAGATTTCACGAGGATAGTTGAACCAGCTGCATGACAATAGAAGTTTACTTGCTTGGGCATCGACTCAGGAGCTAAAAACTAAATGCCGCGGACAAGCCGCGGCATTTAGGTTGTGGGTTATAAAGAAAATTTTATTAACAACCCGTAGTCGTCACAGTAATTGATGGAGCATCACCTGATGAAGCAGGCTGTGCGTACGTTACTGAACAACTTGCAGGCGTTGGCGCTCCATCTTTTGTGAAGACACCAGTCGAATCATTATAGGTAAACCCTGTAAAATCGACCAACGTATCATCAATCGTTGCTAGATTTGGATAACCATTGGCAAGCGTAATTGTGTTACCTTCCATATCAATGGTTGATGGTGAACTTTCAGCCAACCATTGCGCATGGGCAAGTGCTGCAGCTGACCGAACACTACCGCCCAAACCTTCCACTGCGGAAGTTCTAGCTTCGGATTGCAAATCGATAAATCTTGGAATCGCTAGTGCGGCCAAGATGGCGAGAATTGAAATAACAACAACTAATTCAATCAAGGTAAAACCGCGGATTTTTCCGCGCATGCTCTTGCGCTTTTTCATGACTATGCCCTCTATTTTTTGCCCATACATATGCAATATATAGCACATATTTTACCAAATTGCACAAGGTTTAAGATAATTTATCCTCTAACTCTCTGATTGGTCACCTCTTTTTAATTCATATTCCATCAGGCCGCCTTTCCCACAAGCGCGCAGGACATATCCCTCTGCTGTTGATGGAAAAATGAAAATATCTCCACGATTATCATCGGAGCACTCCAACTCCTCACCCCAGTAAACTTTTGTTTCTTCAATCGTGTAAGGGTTTAGTGGATACCGCTCGCCACTTAAGTACTTGAAAAGACTGTACGCCTCTCCTCCAACATTCAAGCTTTTTGCCTCATCATTGCTCGTCGGAAATGCTCCAGCATTAAACCCCAACAATCGCATTGCATGATCAATCACGCGCATATTATTACGGACATGCACTTCTTTCACTTCGTTGACGAGATTGGATAATAGTGGCGCGGCAAAAACAAACAACACACCAACTGCGGCGAGAACAAATACAAATTCCATCAATGTTGCAGCTGTATATTTTTTCATTTTAATCAACGAATTATTTGCCTTTTCCAACTATTAACTCTAGCTTTAGCTCACTACCCTTGCCGCAGCCTTCGATAACACCACCATCTTTTGTACTATTAAGATTCACAAAGATTTGCCCAAAATTATCTGGCGTGCAATCAACGCCTTTATTCCACTGAACCTCTGTCGACTTAGCCGTGTAAGGATTAACTGGGTATGCCGCGCCAGGCAAATAAGTAAATATGCCGCCTTCTTCTGTCTCAGCCTCGGATTTATCAACAGGGTAAGCTCCTCGACGAAGTGATGATATTTCAAGAGCTCCCTGGAGAATTTTCATGTTATTTCTCACAGCAGCATTCTTCGCTCCTGAGGTATAGTTATCATAGGTTGGGATCGCTAACATCGATAGAATACCGACGACCATCAAAACGGCCGCTAGTTCAAGTATTGTCAATCCGCGAGCAAACATACAAATCACCCATCTTCCATACGAGTATAACACCTCCTGGAAAAATGAGGATTTAATCCTATACTAAAGGGGAGTGTTGCGAACTGGCTTTTTACTATAAATCAATAACTATGTAGGTTATTGGTTTATAGAGATCCCGCGGATAAACCACGAGATGACAGTCGTAGAATGCAACAGCTCCTAAAGGGGTAACTCTATCGGAGAAACATTATGGTTGGCCGACGCAATATCAAAGGATTAACGCTCCTTGAGCTGATCGTCGTATTGGCGGTTATTGGGGTGCTCTCTAGCCTAGCGATGATTTCATTTAATGATTTTTCTGTCAAAGCACAAGTTGCTGAAGGTTTAACGATGGCTCCTCCCTATAAAATGGCGGTCGTCGAATACTTCATGACGAATGGAGATGCTCCCAAAGATCGCCAAGAGGCTGGCTTAACTCCCAACCAATCGGATTCTAAAGGTAATTACATCTCCAGCTTAAACATCGTTAATGGCGTCTTAGATATGGGGTTTGGGAATGATTCAAGCAGTGCGATATCAGGAAAAAAATTAACGCACACCCCATATGAAAGCGAAGATTTACTCTCAGTCACCTGGCGCTGTGGACAAGCTGACGCTCCTGATGGACTCAAAGCAATGGGCACTAGCAGCGGTCAAACCACGGCAAATTACATTCCATCCAATATAGACAAGAAGCATTTACCCAATGCGTGCAAATAAAGCCATCAACGGTGAGATAAACACATTAGAGTTCTGTCTATTTCTAGTGATTCTCGGTGCTGTGTTTAGCATTGCATTAGTACTTTTCAATACATTTCTTGCAAGAACTCAAGTTAGCACAGGTATCATTAGCCTCAAGCCAATCCAGCTCGAAGTTATGGAGTATTATCTCGATGCCGGCAAAATGCCTAAAGATGCTCGCCAATTAGGCCTGGAGCAAGACAAATCAAAACCTTTTAGTCGATACATTCAAAAAGTCACCGTAGAAAACGGAAAAATCACAGCGACTTTTAGCACAGGCGGACATGAATTAATTCAAGGTAAATCAATCACCCTTTTCCCCTATCGTGACGAAATGCAAGGGCTCGTTTGGGTATGCCAAAAATCATCTGTCGATGAAGATTACAAGCCCTTTCCGAGCACAAACTATGAACTGATCAATATCGAATACATTCCTGATGAATATCTTCCCAATAATTGTAGAAAATAAAACTTGTTCATATTTTTCAGATTGTTATAAAGACAAGTTCATTTAAATTATTTTCCTCATATGAATGAATAGGTTATTAAAAACCTCTAATTTCTCCTTGACAGTTATTCCGGCGATATGAGAATCTTAACTTACGAAATCACTCTTAATGTGAGTCAACGAATCTACTTGAGGATGTTAACACTTACCCAAAAGTAGTTGTGCGAGCAGGTTCTCTCATTGCCCTGATAAGCGAGTGATCTTTATAGCCCTGGTTAGACCAGGGCTTTTTTTTATTCGTTTTAAAAACAACGAATCTCTGTAATAGGTGGACCACTACGTGCTAGAAAGTAAAATTAACATACTTAAGTCCTTCATAAAACAGGAAAAAATTGATCGCATGATGAAGGTGCTCAATCAGAGAACCCGACATATCACCACAGTACTAGAGAATGTTTACCAGCCTCACAACATCAGCGCTGTTATGCGCTCATGCGAGTGTTTTGGCGTCCAGGATTTGCATATTATTGAGAGCGTCAATTCCTTTAGGGCGAACAAAGATATCGCCCTAGGCGCCTCCAAATGGATCTCATTGCACCGTTACCCAACAACGTCGCAGTGCTTAAGCGAATTAAAATCGAAAGGCTATCGACTCGCTGCTCTTAGTTTGCGCAGCGATGCCGAGCCATTAGAAGCACTAGACATCAGTGAGAAATTAGCGATATGCATTGGCACCGAAGAAACAGGCTTGAGCGATGAAGCACATGATCTTGCCGATCAATACATCAAAATTCCCATGTTTGGCTTCACACAAAGTTTCAACTTATCTGTCACAACAGCGTTGTGCTTATACGAACTCAACAAACATTTACGTCAAAGCAACATGGATTGGTCTATACCGGATGATGAGAAAAAAGTAATTTTTCTCGATTGGTTAAAGCAGGTAGTTCCTAATGCTGAAAAGATTTTAAATCATATGTTATAGATCTGCATAAGCAGGCTCTATTCTTTCAAAACAAACCGCTTTACAATATTCACGATCTTCAATATGTTTAAAAAAATCTGTAATGACTGAACAACCTGGCTCACTGTTCTGTAATTTTTGAAATGTATCTGCAAATACATCATACATGCCTTTTGCATTGGGCCAAACAAGCAGCGTGGCCATACCTAGGCTTGCCCAAGCTCTTACCAAGCGGGGAGCTTCCATCAGGGCATTTCCAGAAACTAAATTGATTAGTTGAAAGAATCCCAATGCAGCCACCACGCCATGTATTAACGAAGAAGAAGCAGCCAACCGCCCCACGACTATAGGGGCCCCGCTCACCTCATGGATATAATCATCTTCTTGGTCATAGTTTTGAGGTGCATTCAGAAAAGGCCTGTGCTCACCATACCTAGCTCCTCGCATCTTAACCTCTTTCAAAAACTCACTAATCACAGAACGCATATCGGTATAGCCGTCTATATAGATCACAGCGACTGACAACAACACACCAAAAAGAGAATGAGCCCAAGGCGCGGTGATATCAAAACTCAACAAAGCCGAGGTACTTGCAAAAACCCCCACTCCCACATGGCCTAATAAAATACCTACCGCAAGAAAAGCATTCCATAGTCGTTCTTGTGTTGAAACGCCTTCCCACTCATCACTACGAAGAAGTGCCAATAAACTTTCATGATCATCGACATGATGATGATGATGCGAATGCAATGCTAAATTACCATACCCTTCAAATCCACCCAGCAATGCGCTTGCAATCAAAAGAGGAATAAACGCTTCTTTTTGCTTAATCAATTGCGTCGATATGAATAGATTCGCGGAAGCGCTGATTAACCAAAATGGTGTAAAGATACTAAGATATTCACTCCAAGTATGACTATGCCCACCATCATGTTTGTGCTCTTCATGATGATGAAGATGCTGTGCTTCATGGTCATGGTCATGGTCATGGTCATGCTCAATTTCATCATTATTCTCAAATGTATAATACGCATATAATAACGTCACTTTTAAAAACTCTGCAAAAAACGACAGACCAAAACCCACATAGGTCCAAGCATTGATATCACCCTGATCAAACAACTGATCTGCTTCATCATTATCAATGTCATCGGGATGAAAAATTGCTGTAATATTTTGAGCGATAAACGCACCTTGAAGAGCCGCTACTAATGAAGATACTAGAACAAAAGGTATAATTTTACGACGTTTAGCATCGTATTGTTGTGTGGGTAGCATAACTTGGAGCTCCTGAATATTATTCTTAATATAGGGTTCATTGTATACTAACCTTAATAAAAGTCAACACAAATGAGAATGGTTTTCATTTAAATAGGCTGGCGTGCCCAACGGGTTTTTGACACTACCGGGTGCTGCTTGAACCGCCCTCGCCTATACGGCACGTCGCAACATTTATTTTTTCTCTGAGACCGTTACCTTAGCACCCTCAATCCACTGCGTAACCCTAGTACGAACATCGAGATCTTCAATGCTAGGAATTTGCTGCTCAGCCTTATTGATAATTTCTTCGATGACATCCTTGAGCAAACCCAACGAGCCTTCTATCACCTTACGCGCTTCTTCTGTTAACTCTCGCTTACCATCTTCCACTTCTCTAAGAATGCCATGCAGAGCTTGCCAGTCTGATAGAAAAGTCTCATAGGTCTTCTGAAGAACTTCGGGAGAATCAAATGGAATTTCACCATTTTCTGGGAGATGCTTCTGAATATTCTCTATCGTTTGACGAATTTGGAGCTGGGCTTTTTCTTGGTCTGATGACGATTTCAACGTCTTTAATTGACTCACGGTATCCCGAAGCTTTTCACCCGTCTTCTCAGCTTGGACTTTAACTTTTTGTATTGCGGTTTGGGCATTTTCCTTAGCCTTACCCGACTGAAAATATTCACTAATACGTTTTTTAATACCTTGAAAAGTAAACAAAGGCTCTGGCTGAGGGAGCTTACCAAGTAATTCATTGAGTCTTTCTTTTCTGTTCATATCAAAATCACCCTCCTTGTGGCGTAGAACATAGTTAGATGGTAACATTTCACACTCATTTTGGGAACCAACGATGTCTAGAACGATACAGTACTGGGGAAACCTCATTGGCAGCAGCTTAGAGCTGGTGATCAGTGATGTCTTGCGCCAAGAAAAAGTGTTTCACCTGATCATCACTCCTGACACTCGAACGGCAATAGCACTCGATGAAGCGATTCGTTTTTTTGCCCCAGAAATTGTTAAGGATATTCTTCACTTCCCAGATTGGGAAACATTACCTTATGATGCCTTTTCACCACACGAAGATATTATTTCCGAGCGTTTAAAAACACTATCGCACTTAACTCACCAACCTTCGAAAAAATGCTTAATCGTCCCGGTCACCACACTCATGCAAAGGGTTTGCCCAAAAAGCTTTGTTGCTTCCAACAGTTTAAATATTCGTGTTGGTGATCAGCTGGATTTACCCGTGCTACGCCGAGAGTTAGAATCACTCGGCTATCAATGCGTCAATGAAGTCATCACCCACGGTGAGTTTGCAGTACGTGGAGCGATACTCGACATTTTCCCCAGCGGTTGTGAATACCCTTTTCGTATCGATTTATTTGATAACGATGTGGATTCGATTCGCACTTTTTCCCCAGATACACAATTATCACTCGATCAAATTGATGCAATACACTGCTTGCCTGCGAAAGAGTTTCCGCTCAATGACGAAGGCATCTCAATTTTCAAACAAGCCTGGCGACAACAGTTTGATGGCAACCCACTAAACTGCCCGCTCTATGAAGATATTACTCAGGGTTATGCTGCAAATGGCATCGAATATTATTTGCCTTTGTTTTTTGAATCTCTCGAAACACTTTTCGACTACATTCCTGAGGAAAGCAACATTATCCTAATGGAAGAAGCGATCTCGCAAAGCGAGCATGCCTGGAAGGAAGTTGTTACACGTTACGATCAATGTGCACACGATACAACTCATCCCATAGTACCGCCCGAGCTACTTTGGTTGCGTCCCAATGAACTTTTTGAAAACGTCAATCGCTTCTCACAGATTCGATGCTATCAACAGACGGCTGAAAAAAAAGATCATATTAGAAATTTCCAAACACAAGCTCTTCCCAGTGTCACCATTGAACACCGCAGCAACACGCCATTAATAGCACTAGAAAAGTTTATCAAGAATTTTCACGGGCGCGTTTTACTATGCGCTGAAAGCCCTGGTCGTCGAGAAGTCATTTTAGAACTCTTAAAAAAGCATTCTCTAATACCGCATCAAATAGATTCTTGGGATGGTTTCATACACTCTAACGATAAATTCTGTTTGACAGTAACACCGCTGGAAAAAAGTGTGATCTTTGGCGAAACACCTTGGGCGATTATCTCAGAAGCCGATGTTTTTGGGCAGCGAGTCTCTCAGCGGAGAAAACAGAAGACAGCGTCACTCCCGGCAGATCAACTTATCAAAAGTATCGCCGAATTACAATTGCATGATCCTATCGTTCATATTGAACATGGGGTTGGTCGCTACCTTGGTTTGCAGTGCTTAACACTTGGCGCACAAACGGGAGAATTCATTACTATTGAATATGATCGTGGTGACAAACTATATGTGCCAGTCACTTCATTGCATTTGATTAGTCGATATAGTGGCGGTGAAATTCAAAATGCTCCAATTCATAAACTTGGCACTGATCGCTGGGATAAGGCAAAAAAGAAAGCGCTAAAACGTGCTTATGATGTTGCTGCTGAACTTCTCAATATATATGCTGCAAGGGAAGCTAAAAAAGGACTCTCTTTCAAAGCAACGGATAGCGATTACAGCTTATTCGCCAATGCCTTTCCATTTGAAGAAACCCCTGATCAGGCACGCGCTATTGAAGATGTTATCCGCGATTTATCACATGACAAACCCATGGACAGACTCGTCTGTGGCGACGTGGGTTTTGGAAAAACAGAGGTCGCGATGCGTGCAGCATTTCTTGCCGTACAAAACAATAAACAAGTTGCTATTTTAGTGCCAACTACTCTGCTCGCAGAACAGCATGGACAAAACTTTATCGACCGCTTTGCAGATTGGCCCGTATGCGTAGAGGTGCTTTCACGATTTAAGACACCAACAGAACAAAAAGAAATTATTAACAAATTAGCTAATGGAAAAGTCGATATCGTTATCGGTACGCATAAATTATTGCAAAAAGAAGTCAAGTACCAGCAACTGGGGTTAATCATTATCGATGAAGAACATCGCTTTGGAGTAAGACAAAAAGAATATTTAAAATCTCTACGCACAGAAGTACATGTATTAACACTTACTGCCACCCCTATTCCACGCACCTTGAATATGGCTATGTCGCATATTCGTGATTTATCTATTATTGCGACACCACCTGAAAAACGTCTCGCGATTAAAACTTTTCTTCATGAACGACGAAAACACATTATACGTGAAGCGATTTCTCGAGAATTGCATCGTGGTGGACAAGTCTATTTTCTTCATAATAATGTCAAAACAATCCCTATAGTATTAGAAGAGCTAAAAACACTTCTGCCCGAAGCAAATATTCGCGTTGCACATGGACAAATGCGTGAACGAGAATTAGAGCACGTGATGACTGAATTTTATCATCGTCGATTTAACGTGCTCTTATGCACGACGATTATTGAAACAGGTATTGATATCCCAACAGCAAACACGATTATCATCGACCGCGCCGATAAACTTGGCTTAGCACAATTGCATCAATTGCGTGGACGCGTTGGACGATCACACCACCAAGCTTATGCATATTTACTCACGCCAGAAAAAGACGCCATGACTTCTGATGCAAAAAAACGCCTTGATGCTATCGCTTCACTCGGCGATTTGGGCGCTGGATTTATGTTGGCATCTCATGATTTGGAAATTCGCGGCGCAGGTGAGTTACTCGGCGAAGATCAAAGTGGCCAAATGGCAGAAATCGGATTTAGCTTATATCTTGAGCTCTTGGAAAAAGCCGTCGAAGATATTAAGGCTGGCAAAACACCTGAAGTCAACATGACATTTGACTATGGTCCTGAGATTGATTGCCAAGTAGCGACGTTGATTCCTGAAGATTATCTTCCTGATGTTCATACACGATTACAACTCTACAAACGTATCGCCAATGCTGACTCAGAAGAGGGATTACAAGCATTGCGTGTTGAAATGATCGATCGCTTTGGACTACTTCCAGAACCGACAAAAGCATTATTCAATATTACCGATTTGAAATTACAAGCGAAGACACTAGGCATTAAGAAAATTGTTGCAAGCGCATCGCAGTGTAAAATTGATTTCAACAAGAATACGTCAATCGATCCTGGCAAGCTTATTCAACTCATACAAAAACGTCCAAATACCTACAAACTCATTGGCTCAACACAACTAAAAGTGCAGCTGCCCTCTCATACTCAAGAAGAGCGAATTGCAAAAGTCGAAGAAGTGTTATGTATTTTAGTTTAAGGGTTAATGATAGCTTTGTTAGGCATCATCACAGACAAATCAATTGGGGTATCTGATCCCAGTTCCTCAACTTTATTATTTAAATTCTCTTCAAACTTCAAAATTAAATCATTATCAAAACTCATCAACAAACTTAACCCTATTACTCTAAGAGTAGTTTCACGACCCTCCAGCACAGCACTCTTTGACCAATCCAAGCCATTCTCAACATCGATCAAAAACGCTTCATTTAATAAAGGATCATAGTTATCAACGTCCAAAACAGGCCCAGCCTTCTTTTCCATAACTTTCTCGAATTGAAAAATTAGCCCTCCTACAACAATCACTAAAGCTGTTGCAAATAAAGCAGAAGAGTTGCTGTCTAGCTGCTCACAATGCACACCTGTTTCAGTTGGTTTATAGCAATCGTAACGCGAAATAATTGAGTCCATCATGTGATGCGGATGAGCACAACCATCAACGACCAGCTCACACTGACCTGAGTTTACTTTTTCATCCAAACTCACTCTAGCATCTAGATCACCAGCCACAGCGTGATTATATAAGTAAAACACGATTGAAAAACTCGCGGCCAAGCAAAACCACATCAAAGAAGTATTAAAATCAGAAAAAGATACATCGAAATCCTGTCTCACACCATTGAATGAAAAGTTAAAAATCTCTTCAAATGAATTTAAATTTGTAGCAGATTGAAAATAAGGATACTCGTCCGGATCAACAGGTTTATGACAAACTAAATCTCTGAGAGAGATTAAGTTTTTTATAGATTTAGTCGTCATTCTATTACCAAAAAAATTCACTTTCACCTCATCAGCTGAAGGAATGGAATCCCAAAGAAGATGATGACTGTCTGATAAACCAGATGAAAAAAATGACAGGTAACTATACATAAAAAAATTCCTTATTAAATTTAGTGACACAGCTAGAGATCATGCCCCGCGCTTAATGCGCGGGACTCACAATAACCAACTAGCTGCATTTAAGTTTCTAACAGCAATGGACTGATATGAATCATCTACCAAAAAACCAAACTGAAAAACTTACTGCAAAGTAAGAATAAGGTAACAAAACAAAAACAACTATACGTAGAAAATACTTAGAAAAATGCTTTGAGAAAAAAACTAAAAAGAAATCTCACACTCAACCCCCTATATAAAAAAATTTTCACTGGGACAAGCGCGTCAAAATATTCCAAAACCAACCTGTAATATCATTCTTATAAACTAAATCCAGCTTTTCTTTAATGTGATTAATATGAATCTCAATCGTGCGATGAGAGGCGTTCAAAAACAAACCTATGTTTTTAGCAGAAAAGCCTTTGAGCAACAAACATAAACATTCAAATTCCCTAGGTGTGAGCAATAAAATTTTTTTCAGTTCAGTATCATCTCGAGATATAGAAATTAAATGCATTAGACGCATATTGATTTCTTTGATAAGGCTTATACTGACATCATTTGTCATAGACAACATAATCTTCCTATAAAGCTCGGAAATCATTCTATCTCTGAGAATCTCTTCAAGGCTTTTATCAGGTTGAGCAAACTTATTAATATTTACTGAACATCCAAAAATTCCCACTGGCTCATTTTTCTTATTGATGATTGCTCGTTTGACAGACACATTTTCATAGATCTCTCCCGAAGGTAAAGTCATTTCCTCTACAAAGTGAAAAACTTTATGATGATTTTCAAGCACTGCTAAATCATTCTTTCGAAAAATATCTGCATTTTTTTTATCAAACAAATCAAAATCTGTTTTATTATTAATATGACTTTTATTTAGAGTGGATTCATGCTGCTCAAACACCATCTGCTCAGCAGCAAAAAGATTACGACCCAGGTACACTCCTCGAGCGCTTTTCCAATAAATAGACATCGGAAAAATATCAAAAAGCTCAGGAGACTTAAACAAGGACTCAGAAAGATATGACTGATCTGACATAAGTGTGTAAATATTGCTTGCCTTCATATTCATCCTGTTGACAGCTAAAGGAAAAGAGGCTGTAATTAGCCGAATCGTATTATAGCTCATAATTTAGCCGCTTCAATAGGTAGATAATACGTATATCTAAAATAGTATTTTTTTGAGTAAAAAATAAACTAGCGCTTTACTCAGATCAGCAAGCAGAAGGAAAAAGCATGCCTAAAATTAAAGATTTTGCTAAAAACCCTGGAAAGACCTTCAAAGAGATCGATAATGGATTAATAAAAAAAAAGAAAAAATTAATTAAGAAATTACCCGAAAAGTTTGTTACTGAAGCACTAAAACATCTTAAAAATACTGATTCACAACAAATACCAACCAATGACTTAGATGAAGAAAGCCTAAAAGAGCACCTTCTTAGCCAAAACACTGTCTTTGACTACAGCATCCTGTTTCAAAAAGATATTGCGCATCCACTTGTCTACTTTGAACATACTGACCTCAATCTTTCAAATAAAACATACCATTTGCCAAGTTTAAATGATTCACTTCCAGCAATACTAATGTCTGTTCAATTCAACAATAAATCATTCATAGAAGATCTCAAAACTCGTACTGATACAAAAATTCCCTTCCATGAATTACGCACAAACAAAGGTGATAATCCATTCTGCTTATCCACGCAACTTGAACACAATCAAGAGATCTTTCAATATTTGCTTAACCATCCAAACATGGACTTAACATCACCATGCTCGAACGAACGAACACCATTTCAGATTGTTGCTACACACGGCTCACCAAATGAATTGAAAAAATACACAAAAAAGATATGCAAAAAGAATGAATCTTGCATTGAAGAACTCACATGCCAACAAAGACAAAATGATGGAAATACTGCGCTTCACGATATCAGCCAAAAAAATGCGAACATGAGTGAAACGTTGCATTACTTATTTGATCATGGCGCAAATAATTGCTGGAGAACACTGAACCGTCTTAACCAAAACCCGTATATGGTGGCTCTGGAAAATCAAAACGAGGATATAGCCGGCTTTTATAATGAAAATGTGCTCAACGACTACGACAAATTCTATTACAATCTAACACCACTCAACATTTTAACGGCGGTATGCGCTATATTCTTTTTCAAGTTTTTTTACGACTTTTTTACCCAAAAAGAAAATAATTTCTATTTTAATAAATTGACATCAAAACTACCCAAAAGTCTTGGCCCTAAAAAATATTTAGGTTACTTGAAAAAAAGCGACTTAAAAATCAATATAAATGCAACCCAAGAGTTACAAAAAACATTTCAATTTAACACCAACTTACCCAACTTAGAGGAAAAAGCTGATGTTGAAACTATCAACGATCATACACGAAATGTTAATTTGGCTGAGAAAATTGCTTATTCTCAAAATCTTAACAGGCTCGTTTTTTATATCCCAGGCACAGCAAGCTCTCTTGGAAACCCACATATATCAAAAAAAATCTGTACACACCTAAGCTTTGTTTTAGATGCACCCGTTTACAATGTTCATCACGCCACACCCGATAGACCGATGTGGCCATTACAACTAGAAGACACCTGCAAAGCCATCAAGCACATTCTCGACAATAAAACTAATGCAGTCTCCGATATCATACTTTCGGGTTATAGCAGCGGCGCCTTACTAGCAACACTCGTAGCAATTATTTTATCAGGCGAAATAACCTTTTCCAGGCTTATTTTATTTTCACCTGCCCTTGACCTTTCTGATGAAATTATTTTAAAACCTAAAATCAGCTTCATTGAAAATATTTTAACTTGGCTATTCAAATATTTTAAACTAGAAAATATGCTTCCAAACAACACCGACAACCTACTGCGTTTTTTCCAAAAACAGAAAATCATGTCATCTAAAAATCATTTCAATCAAATATTAGAAAAAAGCCATAGAGAAAAAATTTTTAGTCGAAAACTATATTTCCATATGATTTATACTGGAATTGGAAAAAAATACGCTTACCCATTCATTAAGCTAAGACATTTATCTCCTGCATGGTACGATGAAAGCTGCTTTCCAGCACCAGATAAATTTCCAAAAACGGATATTATTACCGGCGAAAATGATTACTTTAGAGCGAGTGCGGAGATATTTTTTAGAAAATTAAAAACCTATGGTTTCTCTATCAATATGCTTGTGATCCCAGGATGGGATCACAGCTTGATGTGGAAATCGTTGCTTGGGATATACATGTCACAAGAATTGAATAGCAATGAACTGGAGGCCAGTGATCACATTCAAAACATAGGTGAAGAGCTAAAAGAAAATGACAACCAAGAATCTGAAAACCAGATCAAAGAAACATATAAAAATGCTTCGAAGACCGCAAAATATTTATTTTCTGCATACGAAAAACATCTAAATAACGACGAAAGGGATGAAGAGCTTACAACATTAAAATCGGAATCTCAAAATCTATTGTCATTGTTATTTAGACTTGAAAAAAAAGACATTGATCAGCTGGAACCAGATGAATTAACGCACCCAATTCTCTATAGATGACATTACATCGCTACGGCCAGCATTGCGAGAAGCAAAATTCCCAGCCGACACTCCTGATTGCGAGAAGTGCGCAGCGCGACGAAGCAATCTAGTCAACGTTGAGCACCGGAGCCATGTCCGAAGGACGCTTATGCAATGAACACTTTCGTCAAACCGCAGGGTAACAAACAAAAAAGATAACACTATCATGCTGCACAGCAACGACTGTCATCCCGCGCTTTATGCGCGGGATCTCCTGAAATAAGACTACTCCCTACATCCGTGATGACAGTCGTAAAACGCAACCAGATCACTGACTGAGTTATCTGGCTTACATGCCAAACTCAGCCACATAATCAGCCACTTCATTGACAGACTCTGTGCCCACATAGCTTCCAAAGAATCCAACACACGTATGTGTTACCCCCATAAAGACACCGTGCCTAACACTACTTTGAACTCCTGTAGAGAGAAAATCTGCTGTTCCACTATCCAAACCAACATGTGGCAGCACCAATCGACAGACTTGACCAAGCACCATAGCGCCGATCACTAACCCCAAATCTCCCCCAGATTGAAAGGCCGAATACAGCTGTGATGCAAGAAGCATTAATGATAAAGCAGACATTGCGTTTTTTATATGTTTTTGATCAACCCCTACTGCCTCAGCCACACGCCCTGCACCCGTCTTTGTAGCACTGTACGTTGCCGCATAGAAAAAAGTGTTTACCCATGGACTGAAGGCTTCCAATGCACCTTCTAGTGTTAGAAGACGCATAGACTGAATAGCATTTGTCATTCTTTCGAGCATGACATTGCTATCTTGCTCTGTACAATATTCATTGATGTCTAAGCTACCCTCTTTACCACTGTAATCAACCACTAACTCACCCTCACAAGGATGACAGTCATCACCAAAGCACAAGGCTTTTGTTTCAGACAATCCTTTAGAGTAATGAACTCTTGCCTTGTCTGATTCATAGGTGATGGTCTCTTTCCAGCCAGGCAATTGAAAGACACTATTCATCAATGAAAACAACTGAAAATGTGCTTGGCTAGCAACGCCTCTATAGTGTTCCGCAAGCTCAGTAACCAACTGACCCAGCAAGCATAACATCGTCAATTCACCATTCACTCTCACTTTACTCGATGTGCTTGCACATGCGCCAGGTAATGGCCATGCACTATCAGAACACTCTTCAGGTGCTGGTGATTCATTTGATGGCGAAACATCTATCATCGGCGTATCTGAATGTGCTTGGTCATCCAAGACATCAAAAAACACATCCTGTGAATCGCTTAGCATCAATGACTCCAAACTGGGGCCTGGCAGACCAGCATTTATTGTATATCGATTTATCATCGAAAAAATAAGATGCTGATCTTGCTCAGGTAACATTCCAACTTCATCACCCCATATATGCACCATATTATTAACAATGCGTCTTTTATCCGACTCTGGAATAAGATCATCTTCCAATACAGCCATCAACATTTTATATCCCACTAAACTTAAAACCTTTGAAATCGTCGGCAAATCAGGATTACTACATTCAGGTATAACATGCGGTTCGTAATGATTGATAACAAACTCAAGGTGTTCAACCATATCTGAAAGCATATTAAATTTGACATTATCTTGAGAGACAATATCTTTCAAAATTTGTGTCAACTCAGAAATTTTCTCAGGTAAATGCTTTAATTTTGAAAATAAGTAATTTATATTTTCAATACTTAAAAGCTTTTTAACTTGATTGACGGATGGAAAGTTGATACTCATCCATCGCTTCAACTCACTATTCTTCGACATTTCATCATGAAAACCAAAACTTAAAGCCGCCCATAATTTTCTTAAGGCATCTTCATATTGATACGCTTTCACTGCATCCGTAGGAGAGTCATTTGATAATACCAGACTGTTTCTTACCTTGAAGAGAACATTTTCTTTGAACTTGTTTTTAGCGTCTTTAGTCAAATCCTCAATCAAATTAACCGCTGTTTCATTGACAGTAAAGTGATAATTTTCTGATAAATTATCTGAAGATAAAGACTCAAGCATATTTAATTGTGATGGATACTCTACATATTCTCCTGGCAAAGTATATTCTGCGACCTGATAATCAAATTCACCGAGATTATGGGCATAACAACCTCCATTCAAAGCAAACTTCCAAACCAAACGCACAAGATCAATTCTAAAATATTTATCCATTAACCTAGAAGCTTCATACTGATTTCCAGACTTAACAAGCAATTTATATAAATCATTTATTTCAGAAGAAGAAAAACGCAAATCATGATAATGACCAAAGCTAGATTTTATAATTTTATTATATAGCTTTTTAGACACTTCAGTTTTAAACTTCTCCAACACTTCTTTAAGCTTAACTTTCTCACTATGAGTAAAGACATATAGCGCTTTACCTTGTTTTAATAACTTCGGAAGGAGTTTATAAGCTTTTGGAACGCACTTTCCTTTATATTCAATTAATTCCATATTTTTATTTTCATTTTTTTTGCTAGGATAAAACCCGCCCATCCAGTAGTTCCAAACAGATTCTGCTTGAGAATGATAGCTTGCTGAATACGGAAACTTGACCCTTGAAACAAGAAATTTTTCATTCTCTGTCGAGCTTTGTGCGATATCAAAATAGACATTTAAGATAAAATTACCATCATTAATATCATAACTCATCGCAATATCACCCACACCATAGGCTTTTGCCTCGATAAGTGATTGTGTAATTAGATCATTTTGAAATAGTATTTTAGGCGCGGGAAGCACTGGATTCTGTACATTCTCAGGATCGACATATGGAACACCTAAAGAATTAGGTAAAGTATCTTCTTGATTCACATGCAATTCAGGCATCCAAGAAGATGCAACATTCGCTCTATCTCTTGAAAGTTTTTGTTGAACAGCTCGCTGATTGTCCATACGTTTTTTATATTTATTTTTTTCTTTGTGTGAATAATCACCTTTGTATTCATCTTTTACTTTATGCCATTTCTTACCATCATAAGGCCGAGCCCATCGAACAATCTTTCCATCAAACCAACCATGAAACTCTGTCTCTAATCCATTTCTTTCGAAACTGTCTTTCAAATGCTGTCTGTTTTGTAATTGAGAATTATCCAAGCTTTCTTTGATTAACTTTGTCTCTTCGCGCTCTACATGCTTCAACTTTGATTCTAATGATTCCGTAAAATCATTCAATGCACCTAAAAAGTTCTTGACGGCGTACTTCATCGCTTTCGGAGATCGACTCAGTTGACATAAGGACTCAATACGATTCAAGCTCAATAATTGATGTTTCATATCCAAAAGCACACTATCACACATTCTCAGCTCTTTTTCTTCACGATCAGGATTACCAAATGCATAAATATTCAGTATTGAAAATGATGCTGCTACTAACGTTATCAGCTGAACGTCAGCATATTGAACTGCTCTATTTGGATGCTCATCTATTTGAGTAATGAAATCAGATAGTGCTTGAGGAAAATGCAAAAACCAATCCGGCGTGAAATTGGCATCTGAAATTGCCATAAAAGAATCCTGTTGAAGCTTAGTTGCATCGTTTAAAACACCAATCAATGCTGTTGAAATATCAGGATATCTTTTTATTAAATCATTTGGACGAGACAGCACCAAACGCAGAAGCTCTAGCACTTTATTTTTAGACGCTCTATATTTATCTTCTTTATACTCGTCACTAAAAGCACTTATTTTATTCCCTAAGCTATATAATAAATAGTCTTGCTCATTAAATCGACTATTGATCATTAGATACAAATCAGACAAGCCTTGTTTTATCTCCATATTTTGCCAAGACAAACTGATAAAGCCTTCTATGATAAGCTTTTCATGCTGCTTCATTTCATACATGACTTCATCGAAACGCTCATTCATTTCTTGCCGTAAAAATCGCACCTGCATCGCAAGTGACTGGATAGCTTCCATAATAAGTGCTGTTGTATTAACTTGCCTATTATTACCAAAAACAGAACTAAGCGTTGCTGCAACGCTCAAAAGATTGACTGCAGCTGTAATAGGATTAAAGGCACTTACTAAAGTCGAACCCATCATCTGAAGCACTGTTACACCAACTGTCAGTGTACTCTCAACAATTGCAGATGTTTGCATTGCAAGCTCTTCATTGCCTGTGAGGCTTGCTATCAAACTTACACCTTTTCCTATTTCTCTAAAATCGTTTAACTTTATAGAAAAATTTAACCTTTCTTCTTTTGCACTTTTTGCAGTTGATACCCAGTTATTTCTTGCCTGCTCAAGCTCATGATGATCTGCTTGTCCATGCTCATATTTTTCCTTAACATTATCATACGCTTCTTTTGCCTTGATAACTTCTTTATGATCACTAATATCCGATGTAGCGATATAATCTTCCGAGGCCATGTCGAGCATCATTTGTACTGATCCTTGCATTTGTATTGTTAGACTCTCAATGCTTTCATGATCAGAGTGTAACAAATCAGTACGTTGGAATAGCTCTTCTTGCGTCATCTCAATATAACCAATGTCATTACTTATATTTTCAATTTCTTCTGAATATCTTTTGATACCATCCTCCAAGCCATCAAGACCTCTGACTAAATCATCATGATGCAACTCTTCTTTTGCTGACAGCACTGCAATAGATGCGTCAATATTATCCAACGAACTACTAAAACGATCCAATTTGATATTTACGCCTTCAAAATTATTAGCGATACTGGTTATTGCCGTGTTAAAATCTCTCCGTGTATTTTGAACACTATGCACTATAACATCGACATACTGAAATTTTGTTTCTGGAGGTAAACGTTCATCTCTGATGCGTTTTGAAAGCACTTCATAAGCACTTCCATCTTCATTATCAATATTTATTCCTAAATGGGCAATCTCTACCGACAATTGTTGGTTTAGACTATTCATTAATTTTTTTTCAGTGTCCTTTTCAGCGATAGAAGCACTCTCCATCAGAATACCACCTACAACAGGTATTTCATTTGCTACGACTCTACTTGCACTTCCTATATATTGATTTATTTTTGAAGAGCTCTGATAACCATTGATTGATTTTTCTGCAACTACATCATTGATTTTAACTGTTTGTGAATTTGAACTTTTACTTTCCATGACAATCTCCTTTTTGGTATAAACGTGCATAGATTAATTTAATATGATTTTTTTTCTATACGTAGAGAATACTTATACTGAATAGTGCTGTACCTTCTGTACGGCTGGTGAATTGCGCACCTCGAGTACTTTCATCCTACACAGCAACAACTGTCATCCTACACAGCAACAACTGTCACCCTACACAGCAACAACTGTCATCCCGCGCTTTATGCGCGGGATCTCTGGAAACAATCCTCACTCCTTACGGTCGACATTGCAAGCCCGAAGGACGAAACAATCTAGTCGAAATCAAATGACGAAACTATTAAGGGCCTGCTGTGTTCCACCGCTCAATTTCGACTAGATTGCTTCGTCGCGCTACGCTCTCCTCGCAATGACGACCGTAGGGGTGTCATTACTGCGTTTTGGAGAGCTGGATTCCCGCCTGCGCGGGAATGATGAATCTTATGTGGGAATGAGGGCTCTTAGCCATTATCAACCCTCAGGTTGACAATGACACCTTCTCAAGCATCCTCAGGTGAAAAATACGTCATCGATTGCATTTCAAGTAACCGCGAATGGGTGCGAGCAAACTCAAAAGAAAGCCGTCCTTTTTGATACAAGGCATTAGGCGGTTGTTCTGCGGATATAATTAATTTGACTCCAGCGTCATAAAAAATATCAACTAAGTTAATAAATGAGGTAATTAAATCATGTTGACGTTCTGAAATAATCGGAATATTGCTAATCAAGACAACGTCGTATTGCTTCGATAACGCTAAATAATCTTTAGAAGATCGCGGCACACCGCAAATCTTTTTAAAATCAAACCAAATGACTTTATCAGAACGTTTGATTACTTGAATTTTACGCCCAAACAGCTCAATAGGAGAGTCAGAGACGTCTGTCTTTCGATATAAAGCAAATGCTTTTTCCATATTTTTTTCAGCGGCCTTATCTAATGGCGTATAGTAAACACCTGCAGCTTTTAAATGCTGTGCTCGATAATCTTTAAAGGAATCTAAATAAATGATACTCGTATGCTCTTTAATCAAACGTATCGCGGGTATAAAATTCTGTCGCTGCAATCCATTTTTGTATAACTGATCAGGGTCGATATTCGATGTGGCGACGAGACACAATCCCTCATCAAACAATGCCTTAATCAAGCCACTGAGTATCATCGCATCGGTAATGTCTGAAACGAAAAATTCATCAAAACATAACACGCGGGTTTGCTTCGCTAATTTTTTTGCGATGATTTTCAGCGGATTTTTAACGCCTTGAAGTCTTTGCATATCATGATGAATATGCTGCATAAAAGCAAAAAAGTGCATCCGCAGTTTGCGTTTGAATGGCAGAGAGTTAAAAAAACAATCCATAATAAATGTTTTTCCAATACCCACACTCCCCCACAAATAAATACCTTCGACAGGCTTTTTGGAAACAAAAAAACGTTTAACAGGAGTTCTAAGCGCTCGGTCGCGCTGCACCAAGTCATGATAGACTTTTTCCATTCGCTCAAGGACGTCCCATTGCTGCTGATCATACTCGATATCACCTGCATTCAAATGACGTTGATAATATTGCTTTGGTGTGAAGCTCATAATTTGGCATTAAACCGTATCAAGCACATCTTGGTATACTTTTACTTTCGCATGTTTTAATTGGGACTGCGTATAATACCAATAATCCAAACTCGCATACATCTGGCTTATTTGATTCATGAAGGTTTTCTGCTGATCTTTTGACAACGTTGCAACTTCACCATCTTTCGATTTTAACAACTGCACAACGACATAGCGATGATCTGGCAAAGTTGCCAAACCAGCTGAAACGGGAATGCGATTTAAACTTGGCAATCTAAATGCAGCTGCCAGAATGCTATCTGGTATATTTTGTTCGAAGCGCCCTACCATCTTTGTTGTCGTTACAGCTAGACCTTCGGAGTTGGCTATTTTTTTCAAAGAGCCTTGTTTTTTTACTTTCGCTACTAGCGCTGCCGCAGCTTTTTGGGCAGCAGCATTACGCGCTTGAGCTTCTAGCTGTTTTGCAATCTCACTGCGCACTTGGCTCAACGGCTTTGTTGAAGCTTCTGTATGTTGATGTACTCTTAATACAATTACAATATTATTTTTCAACTGCACGGGATCACTGTTATTTCCTGCCGTTAATACGTCGTCACTAAACGCCATCTGAACAACTTTAGATTCCGATGCAATCCCATCTTTCTCACCTTCTTTAGTAAATGGTTTTGATGTGATAATTTTTAAGTTTGCTGCCTTCGCGACGGGCTCAAGTGAGTCTGGCTGTTCGTAAGCGATATTGGTGATCTTGTCGACAAGGGAGTTATATTGCGCAGTTGCTTTATCAGCACGATAGGCTTGCAACACCTGTTTTTTAACTTGCGCATAAGGTTGAATTTTTTCGGGCTTGGTTTCCAAAACTTTATAAATGACAAAACGATTCGCAACCTTAGTTGGCGCCGAAACAGTGTTCCCGCCAGACATGCCATTTAAGATCTTCTGCACTTCCGTATTCAACTGATTTTCTCTGACCCAATGCGGTTTTTTCTCAATATGGACTTTTGGATGCTTTTCCATACTCACCAACGATTTATTCGACTGCATTAACTCCTGCACTTGCATCGCAAGTTTTTGTGCAGCTGATTCTGCTTCAGGCGTTGAATTTAAAATTGCGACTGAAGCCGCTTGTAACTTCCATTGTTTAGGCGTTGTAAATTTAGCTAGGTTTGATTTATAAAAAGCATTAAGTTGCGACTCTGTTGGTTGAATCGTTTTTTCTATATCGGTAAGGGATACTTGAATATAATCGATACTTACCGACTCTGGCACGGCAAATTGGTTTGAATGAGCATTGTAGTACGATTTAATTGCCGCTTCATTTGCCGTCATTTTCACTTCTGGAGTATTTAATATGAGATAAGAAAACTGGCGCTTTTGATTAATCAAGCCAACAAACTTGTTCAACTCGCGTGGCGTAGAAAAGTCTGAGATGCCAATACCGCTTTGCACTTGCATGACCAACATGTCTTTTTGAAAATCACGAATAAACTGATCATAGCTCATGGAGCTTCCGAGCAAGAACGCACGGAGTTTTCCTGGAGAAAACTGCCCCTGTTCATTAAATTGTGGCATAGAATAAATCGCTTGCTCAATCTGTTGAGGAGAAATGCGCAATCCGGAAGATAGCGCAGCATCTTGCAAAACGAGACGCATGATCATTTCCTGCAAGACACGCTGTTTTAGTAACGCTTGAAGTTGTGGCGTCATTTGAAAATCGGCGCCAAGCTTGGCTTGCTGCATCATTCGAACACGTTGATAGGTGCGATTAAAATCATCTCGGGTGATTTTATGTTTATTGACTTTAGCCACGATATTATTGGATGAACCTGAGCGGAGGTAGCTACCAACACCCCATAATGCAAATGAGAGAATTAAAAAACCGATAATAACAATAGCGACAATACTTTGTGCTTTAGTTCGCAGACCTTGCAGCATTAGACTTCCCTTATGGTAACCCTGGATTTGTATCGAATAATACCACTTTATGCTAGGAAATAAAATGGCAAAGGAAAGGGGGAAAAACATGGGATTTTCATATAGCTACTATCCCCGGGTGAATTCTACGTGGAAATTGTAGATGTCTTTTTCAATTTTCATGGGTCCCGCGGACAAGCCGCGGGACGTAGAGTAGTGTTGGGTGCCTAGCTACTAAAATGCAATGCCAACCAAATACAAACCTCATCGGGACTCACCCAACTGACTCGATGCTTTTTATGTGCCTCAATGAATTGATAATCGCCCGCCTTGAGATTAACCTCTTTGGCATTCTCAAATACCAAAGTCGCACGCCCCTGCAACAGAAGCACCCACTCATCATTTTCCTGATTATACCACTCATCTTCAGGAGTGGTTTGGCCTGCGGTAATAATACGCTCTACTTTGATTCCATTACCCTCATGCAAAGTTTCAAAAACTTCATCCTGTAATAGCTTATTTGGTAAATTGTCAAAAAGATTATGTATCGACATGTTTTTACACCACAAACAAAAAATCCCGAGATTTTACTCTCAGGATTTAATTTTATAAATGGCGGAGTGGACGGGACTCGAACCCGCGACCCCCGGCGTGACAGGCCGGTATTCTAACCAGCTGAACTACCACTCCGCGCTTCTTGATCATGGTGGGTGCTGCAGGGATCGAACCTGCGACCCTCGCCTTGTAAGGGCGATGCTCTCCCAGCTGAGCTAAGCACCCATAAATACACCCCTATCGCTGGCAACAGGGATGCTGGTGTTAAACTACGCGTTTACTGCGTCTTTTAATTCTTTTCCTGGTTTAAATTTAGCAGTTGTGCTAGCAGGAATATCCATAGGCTCACCCGTTCTTGGGTTGCGACCGGTACGTGCAGAACGTTCTACTTTTGTATATGTACCGTGGCCTACTAATGCTACCGTACCATCTTTGACCAAACCTTCAGTGATACCAGATAATACTGCATCTAAAGCACGACCTGCTTCTGCTTTTGAAGAACCTGTTTTGTCGGTAATGTAATCAATTAAGTCAGTTTTATTCATTCCTTCTTCTACCTTATGTTGTCAGTTAAAAAGCACTTTTTGGCCTAATATCCCAAAGCCAGAGGAAATGCATACTACACTATTGATAGGTGTTGCACAAGAGCAAATAAACCAAAAATCTCGCCACAAAGCCGCGATCACTAAATCAATGTGTCCTCGTTGAACGCTGACGGGAGCGACTTTTTCGCGCTGTCACCTTCATCGTTTTTGATGATTTCGTCTTAGCATTTTTTGGCCTTTTTTGGACGTCATCCGTCTTCGAAGTTAACAAATCCACATAACCTACTAATGTGATGCTGAATACTTCATCAATCCATTTTACAGGCTTAATGACTAAGTCTTTCTTCACGTTTTCTGGGATTTCTTGCAAATCTTTTCTATTCTCTTCTGGAATAATGACACAACGAACATTTGCTCGGTGAGCAGCAAGTAGTTTTTCCTTCAATCCGCCAATTGCTAACACTTCCCCTCGCAATGTAATCTCACCTGTCATCGCCACATCCGCTCGCACAGGCAATCCTGTAATGACAGAAACAATAGCCGTACACATACTCACACCTGCACTTGGACCATCTTTAGGAGTCGCACCTTCAGGCACGTGAATATGAATATCATTTTTTTGAAAAAAGTCTTTGTCAATGTTGAGCAACTCCATACGGCTACGCACGACCGTCATTGCTGCCTGAATTGACTCTTGCATCACATTACCTAATGATCCGGTATATTTCGTATTCCCTTTACCATGCATAGTCGCAGCTTCAATTTGTAACAATTCACCACCGACTTGTGTCCATGCTAAACCAGTCACTTGTCCAATACGATCATATTCTTCTGCAATACCATAACGAAAACGTTTCACTCCAAGATAATCGCTTAAATTATCAGAGTGAATCGTAAAACGTGATTTTGCTTTTTTACTACTGAGTAAAATATTTTTCACAACTTTACGACACAGCTTTGCGATTTCTCGTTCTAAATTTCGCACACCCGCCTCGCGCGTGTAATAGCGAATAATGTCGACAACCGCTTCTTCTTTAATCGTCAGCTCTCCCTTTTTCAGCCCTGCGTTTTCGAGTTGTTTTGGGATCAAATGACGTATCGCAATATTCACTTTTTCATCTTCGGTATAACCAGAAATGCGAATAACTTCCATACGATCTTGTAAGGCTGGTGGTATATTTAATGTGTTGGCTGTTGCCACAAACATAACATCAGACAAATCATAATCTACTTCAAGATAGTGATCGTTAAACGTTGCATTTTGCTCTGGGTCTAAAACTTCTAATAACGCTGCAGCGGGATCACCACGAAAGTCAGCAGCCATTTTGTCAATTTCATCGAGCAAAAAAAATGGATTGCGCGCTTCAGCTTTTACAATTTTCTGGATAATTTTACCTGGCATAGAACCAATATACGTTCGACGATGTCCACGAATTTCTGCCTCATCGCGCACACCACCTAAAGACATACGCACCATCTTACGCCCCGTGGCATTTGCGATTGATTGACCCAATGATGTTTTACCCACACCCGGCGGACCTACTAAACATAAGATCGGCCCTTTAATTTTTTTCACACGTTGCTGCACGGCCAAATATTCTAGAATACGCTCTTTGACTTTATGCAGTCCGTAATGCTCACGCTCTAACGTTTCTTCAGCGGCTTTTAAGCTATGTTTTAATTTCGTCTCTTTTTTCCACGGCACATCCAACATCCAGTCAAGATAGTTACGGGACACGGTTGCTTCTGCAGACATTGCAGGCATCATTTTCAGCTTGCCTAATTCAGACATAGATTTTTCAAACGCTTCTTTAGGCATTCCTGATTTTTTTATTTTGTTTGTCAGCTCTTCTATTTCATTGACGCCATCAGCGCCCTCTCCAAGCTCACTTTGAATTGCTTTCATTTGCTCATTCAAATAGTATTCGCGCTGGCTTTTTTCCATTTGGCGCTTCACGCGACCTTTGACACGCTTCTCAATTTGAATCATGTCCACTTCGCTTTCTAGCACTTCGATAAGTTTTTCTAAACGTTTCTTGACTTGCAGCGCCTCTAATAACTCTTGCTTTTTATTCAACGGCACAACCAAATGTGCTGCAATAGAATCCACTAGTCTCGCAGGGTCTTCTATCGTTTCTAAAGGAGTCAATATTTCTGGCGGAATACGTTTATTCATTTTGACGTATTGCTCAAACTGAGATTTGAGGGTTCGTGTTAGTACTTCTAATTCTTTTTTCTGCTTTTCATTTTTTTTGCTGATATCTTCTTCCGCAACTCGTTCGACATCAACCGTCATAAATTGTTTATCCATATGAACTTGATTAATGGTTCCGCGATGTAACCCCTCAACGAGCACTTTGATGGTACCATCGGGAAGTTTAAGCAATTGCAAAACTGTTGCTATCGTACCTGTTTGAAACAAATCTTTTTCTTTTGGATTATCTTTTGATGCTTCTTTCTGCGCTGTTAAAAAGATTTCTTTATTAGGGTTTTTCATCGCCTCATCAAGTGCACGCGTTGAAGACGCACGACCAACAAATAACGGAATAACCATATAAGGATAAACCACCACATCTCGTAATGGTAACAATGGCATGCGAACGGTTGTTGTGGGCTTTTCAGGTGTTTTTGATGTCACAGGTTTAGATCTCGATTGTTTTGATGTAGGCTCTTTTGACATAGGTTGCTCCTAATTATTCAGCAGATGCTGCGCGCTGAGTGGTGTCGTAAATCACTAAGGGCTCAGAGTCACCCTCGACAGTTGCCTCATTAATCACTACTTTAGTAACGTTTTCTGATGAAGGTATTTCATACATTGTATCTAACAAAATATTTTCCAATATAGATCTTAAACCACGCGCACCTGTGCGACGCTGCATCGCTTTGTGCGCAATCGCCGTCAATGCATCTTCAGTAAACTCTAAATCAACATCTTCCATCTTAAATAACTCGTGATACTGTTTCACTAATGCGTTGCGTGGCTGTGTTAATATCGTTACTAAGTCTTTCTCATCTAACTCATTGAGTGAGGCTATTAAAGGCAAGCGACCAACAAACTCTGGAATTAAACCAAAACGCACCAAATCCTCTGGCTGCACTTTTGCCATTAACTCCGCATGCGTTTGGCTATCATCTTTGCTTTTAATCGCTGCTGAAAAGCCCATCGCAACCTCTTGCGTACGATGTAATATCACTTTATCTAAACCTTCAAACGCACCACCACAAATAAATAAGATATTCGAGGTGTCAACGTGTAACATTTCCTGACTAGGATTTTTTCGACCGCCTTGTGGTGGGACTGAAGCAACTGTACCTTCAACCAACTTTAATAACGCTTGCTGAACACCTTCACCCGACACATCACGGGTAATGGATGGGTTTTCTGATTTGCGTGAAATCTTGTCTATTTCATCAATATAAATAATCCCACGTTGTGCTTGCTCAATGTCATGATTACATTTCATTAATAATTTATGAATGATATTTTCAACATCATCGCCCACATAGCCTGCTTCGGTTAATGTCGTTGCATCGGCAATGACAAACGGTACTTTTAAAATGCGTGCTAATGTTTCAGCCAATAAGGTTTTTCCGCTACCGGTTGGGCCAATGAGTAAGATATTAGATTTTGCTAAATTAGTATCAGAATCCTTTTTGCCACGGCTTAATCGTTTATAGTGATTATAAACTGCCACCGAAAGTGCTTTCTTCGCGAATTCTTGACCAATCACATACTCATTGAGAATTTCATGAATTTTCGCAGGCACAGGTAAATCACCCAAATCAGCTGCAGCGCTATCATCAGATAGTTCATCCGTTAAAATGTCGTTACATAAATCGATACAGATATTACAAATGTAAACATTTGGACCTGCAATTAGCTTTCGCACGTCTTGCTGTGCTTTTCCACAAAAGGAACAATGCAAAATTTTCTTGTCATCTTTAGGAGTTTTAGACGTCATGGAGCCACCTTTTCTACGATGAAATATCTAACATTAATTCTAGCATAAAATACTGAGATTAGTCTGACCTAGTTTCAAACACTTTATCTACAATACCATAGTCCATAGCGGTTTGTGCATCCATAAAAAAGTCACGATCAGTATCTTTCTGAACTTTTTTGAGGTCTTGTTTCGTATGAGTTGCTAAAATATTATTCAGCAAATCTTTTACTTTTTGAGTTTCTTTGGCGTGGATCATGATATCTGAGGCTTGCCCTTGTACACCTCCAAGTGGTTGGTGAATCATCACACGAGCATTCTTCAAGCAATGACGTTTACCCTCTTGCCCACCAGCAAGCAAGACAGCCCCCATACTTGCTGCTTGACCAATACACGTAGTTGATACATGTGGTTTGATAAACTGCATGGTGTCATAAATAGCCATCCCAGCGGTGACAACGCCCCCAGGCGAATTGATATAAAGGTAAATATCTTTGCTCGGAT
>JBKAGM010000009.1:0-52132 GCA_046290385.1 Gammaproteobacteria bacterium | reverse complement strand
AAATTAAGCTTAACAGCTCACCCTTTTCGCCATCCTCCTCACCCCTTTTCGTCATGCTCTGCGAAGGCGGAGGATCCAGCATTATTTAAAAACAACTGGATTCCCGCCTGCGCGGGAATGACGTCAGCCTGGTATGATTCTCAGATGGGATAAGGGGCTGTTGCATTCTACGACTGTCATCCCGCGGTTTATCGCGGGATCTCTATCAATCAATAATCTATAGTTTTCGTCATCCTACGCGAAGGCGGAGGATCCAGAATCATTTAAAAACATATGAATAAAATTGCATTTCTTACCTGAATTTACTAACTTAATATTTATGTAGACATACAGAATATGATATGCTTCGTGATATTTAATTTATCGGATAGTAGCTTCATGCTTGAGAGAAAAAATTCTGACTCTGACCAAAACACTACTGTCCCAACAAGAATCAATTCATATGAAATCATCCCATACATAGAACAAGAACTTTTTAGAAATAATCCTGAATATGATCGTTTTATGGAGGCATCTAGCGCCAAAGTCTTAACAGCTTATCAAGATGCTAAAGAAAACCACCCTGAATGCTGGAACACAAACATACAAAAACCACGTGTATTTATTAGCTATGCGTGGGCAAAAAAAGATGATTATCCTGATGAAATCTGGACATCACAATTCATCTTACGCTTCGCAACAGATTTAAAGAGAGCAGGATTCGATGTTCTGCTTGATGTAATTAGCAGTCGTTTCGGCATAGACCCTACTGATTTTATGAATTATATTAACGATACAGAAAACAAAGCTGACTTTGTTATTCTTTTTGGAACCAAATCTCTAAAAGCAAAAGAAACAGACTGTACGCATTTTACTTATTGTATTCGAAGCGAAATCAATCAAATTAATCATCGCCTCAATGCCGACGATAAAGCAAATTTAAATCGACGCGTTCTCCCCGTCATTTTAACTGGAAATATGGAAACAAGCTTGCCTGACCATTATGAACACCACATCGACGTGGAGACATTTAATAATGATTCATCTTATTTCCATGTTTTTTGTGAAATAATCGAAACTTTTTTTGGGATCATGAATAATCCATACAAACAAGATGAAACAGCAGCTGGTAGCACTCAAGAACTTCTACATGATGAACGCATAATTAACTACCGATACTTAGCAAAAACCCCCTTTTACAGCGAACTCATTGATCCAGAAAACACACAATATCAGTCACTTTATCATAACTTATTTAGACTTACTTCTAACGAACTGCAACAAAACCACTCTGATATAGTTGAAAACACAACAAGGCAGGTTGAAATATTAATCGAAGAGTATAACAACCTAAGCAATAGCACATTAGACCCAAATCAAACGAGAGATCTACGCTCTTTAATGTCGCTAAGGTTAGAACAATCCATGCATGAGTTTAGGCCAAACAGCGGTTACTTTATAGGACGAACAGATTATTTAGAAGAAGAAAGCACAAACTCTATTCGACAAATTTTAATTAACAACGACATAGAATCTGGAATATCAATTTGTGCGCTTACAGGTTTAGGAGGAATAGGCAAAACATCACTCTCCATACAATACGCTGAAACATATTGCCATAATTATCAGATCATATGGTTTCTACGCGCTGAGAATGACGAAAATCTAAGAGCTGACTTTTTAAAATATGGAAAAATACTCGCGCACTCACATGGCATATCGCTACCAAACAACGACGACGAAACTATTGATATCATCAAAAGCAAACTAGGCAATATGAGAAGTGTACTTATCATTTTCGATAATGTAGAACCAGAACACTACCCTAATTTCTCATTTTATTTTCCAAACAACAATACACACATCCTTTTAACCAGCCGAAATCGACAATGGTCTGCCTTAGGAATTAGACATCAAATTGAGCTCAGAGAATTAACGCTTGATGAAGCCGTTGAATGTTTATTTAATATCTCTGAAAAAGATCGGGAAAACCCTCAAAATATAAAAGACGCTGAGAATTTAGCAGAAAGGTTATGCCGTATACCATTGGCACTTGTTACTGCTTCACATTTTGTAAGACCTGATCAAACAAACTTAAGTTTCCGTGAATATTTAGAATACTTTGAGAAATACACAAAAGAACTTCTGGATAGCGAACTGAACCTATTTGACTACGAGCATACGGTAAAAACAAGCTTAGAAATATCAATCAACCGCCTGAAAGAACAGGACCCTGAATGCTTCAACTTTCTTTGCGTACTCGCCTTTATTAACCCAGAAGCAGTCTCTTTCAATTTTGCAAACTTATGGCTAAAGCACATAGATTCCCCTCTTCCAGAAATCACTTCGAGAATAATGATTCGCTCGCTGAACTCTACTTCTTTAATCAATAGAATGGAAGAAGATAGCGATGTTTTCTCCATTCATAGAATAGTGCAAAATGTAGTGATTTCTCTTTTATCTAAAAATGACAACATAAATACTATTATTCATATAATAAATTTTTTTTCAAACTTCACCGCAGACTCATCCTTCATGAGCCTTTACTATATGCACATCTTAAAAACTCTAGATTTTGCAAACCAATATTGCTTATACGAACATTCAGATGAGGATGTCTCAAACAAGATTATAGATTTATGTGGAAAATATACTTCACATTTTTTTGATCAAGGGCAATATAGAAGTGCTATTCGCTTCAATGAGATTCAATTAATTTTTTTAAACCATCGAAATCATAGCAATTCACTCGACGAAGCTATAGCAGCTGCTAAAATCATGCTTGCATTGTCATACTACAAAGAACAAAATGATGAGAAAGCATATGAACTCGCTACTGAATTAAAAGATGAGTTTAGTTTAGAAAATGATACTTGGAAAATTGACTACATACTATCATCGGTTCTCAACAGGAGAGGAGAATATTCAGAAGCTTACAATCAAATCTCGAGTCACTATAGTGAAAACGAGGAAGATATTGAAAAAAACTTTTTATTAACAAAACATATCGGCCGAATACACTACATGAATGGCAATATAAATGGTGCAGAGCTCATGTTCAACAGAGCTAAACATATTGCAGAAAACACACCCTTTTTCTCAAAAAGTCGTTATGGCAACATATTACGAGCCTTGTCAAAGGTATATTTTCGACAGTGTAAATATACTGCCGGACTTAACCTTATCACACAAGCACATGAACTCCATTATGAGATGCACGGAGAGCTTCACCCTGAAGTTGGACGAGACACAGTCTGGATTGCTAATTTTCACTGCCGAAACCACAATTATACTCTTGCCAAAGAATTTTACGAAAAGACTGAAACGCTTCAAAGCGAAATTTTTGGCGATGACAGACACCCGTACGTTACAGCCGCGAAGCATGGCCTAGGCATAGTAGAATATGAGGAATGTCATTACCAAGAAGCGTTAGAGATTTTCACAGAAGTATATGAGAAGAGATCCGAAATGAATGGAGATAAGCCACCGACACCAAGAATTGCCAGAACACTAATGCGAATCGGCAACTGTCATCTTAAACTAGGAGATCCTTTATTAGCGCGCGAATACTTTGAGAGAGCGCTTCATATTTTTCAAGATAAATACAACAACACTCACGAGAGAACGGCTACTGCACTAATGTGTATTGGCGTAACATATTTAAAAGAAGGAGAGCTAGAGCTGGCTATTAAGCACCTCAATAAATCTATTGTTATGTTAAAATCCGTATATAACACCTTAAAGCATCGAGACGTTGTCAGCGTTTTATACTATATGGCAGAAATACTCCTGGAAAAAGAGTCATACATGCCAGCCAACCAAACTGCGCAGTTGCTCTTGAAAATACAATCAGAAATATATGAGAATAACCACCATCAACGAATAGCATACTCGTATAATCTATTAGCAAGATCATTTCTAGCTGAAAGTAAATTCACTGCGGCAGGAAACGCCATATCCAGCTCCTTAGCGATTTTAGAAGATATTTTTGAAGAAGAAAGTAATATGGATCTAGAAGAGGCTCGCTCAATTTCAGACAGTGCCCAGAACAGACATGGACTTTTTTCACAAGAAGATAATACCTTACAAACCACCGCTCTTACTGACCACATTCCCAACTATGAGCCACAAATTGAATCATGGTATCAAGAATTAGAAGAAATGTTTTCTTCTGAAAATACAGATTTTCCTAATAATTTCTACGAAGAATTAACTGAAACTTTCAACAGACTGCCTCAAGAACAATCTTTTTCTCCATAGAGTTTGCGATCTGTACGTATAATTATATGAAACTGCTGAGATAATTGTGAAGGAGAGTGCTGCGAACTAGCTTTTTAGTATAAATGAATAGCTATAGATTATTGATTTATAGAGATCCCGCGGATAAACCGCGGGATGACAGAAGTCAGATTACAGGATGACAGAGATCGGTGTGCAATATAACAGAGATAGGAGCTACGGATGACAGACGTCAGGGCACAGGATGACAGAGATCTGGCTTCGGGATGACAGAGCGGTCGAAACTCGTGACGACAGAAATTGGAGGTGGGTTGAGAGAGGTCGGGAATCGGAGCGATAACCGTAGAATGCACCACCCTCTTACTTATCAGTTGGCCTACACACACACCAAAATCGGCTATTTAGCACACTTGATTAAGATCAGAAAATATACTATTATCGGCGAAACTAATGATAAATATGTAAATGTTGTTGGGATATCATCATGCTGTCATCATCTGCGCCAACTCTGCCCTTCATACCAGAAAATGCTCAAGATAATGAAGTCATGCTCCGCGCTCAAGGCTTGAGACTACAACAACAAATGCTAAGCTCTCCCTATCATGAAAACACCGAAGAACCTGCGCCTTCACAACTTCTCATGAGAGCACTGACTCAAATTCGAAACAAACTAAACAACAGCACCCACACCAGCTTATTTATTAGCTATGCCTGGCCCACAAAAGAACGCGCCTATGAAAACTGGATCCAACCTTTCTTAACAAAGCTCTACGAGCACTTAACCTCGGCAGGAATGACCGTCTATATGGATCAATTAGACAGCCGCAGCGGCTTCAATACCATCGAACATATGAATCGCATCAACACGGTAGATCTCGTGATGCTTGTCGGTAGCGAATCATTACTCGACAAACATCATGATGGCACCAAAAATATTTGCACAGAACTGAATTTAATTCGACGCAGACGATCAAACCAAAAATCAGTCATGCCTATTATTTTGAGCGGAAACATGGAAACTGCTCTTCCTGCAGAATATGAACGCTACACCGCTGTAGAATTCGCTTATGAAATGAGCTATGCAAGCTTACTAAAAACTATTATAAATAAATGCATCAGTATCACGCATCCAAATAACAATACTTCTCAATACTGGGATGGATGTCCACTCGAATGGTTTGAACCCCTCCCAATCGAACAAATTATCACGGCATTAGAAAGCGATGGCGAAATGGAATTTCATGCACTTGAAACATTTATGACAAAAAACCAACAGCTAATTCTTAACCGAGAACACTATCAACCTACATTAATAGAATCACTTCATCAGCCACTTAGCTTACTAACGAACTCAACAGCACTTATTTCAACAACCACTCTCATCGGTATCATTGCATGCCTAGCAACAAACCCCATATTCCCGATAGACTATCCGACATTAATCGTTGCATCACTGTGCTTACTTGGACTTGGAAAAATCGCAGAAAAGCTAATAGACCACTTTCATAAAGCGCATATAAAACAAAAATATCTCCAGCTGTTAAAAGAAAAATACAAAACCTACCGTGTACAACCACTTTTTACCACCATATCAAAACAAGATAACATCTATCAAGAAATGCTTTTAAGCATAGAAAAAAGAAGACAACGATTCGCATACTCTACTGAAGAAGAAGAAATAGAAGTTTCTGAGATTAAAAAGAGCGAAGAAGAATTCAATGAACTTCGTGAAGAGTATATTTTTATAAAATCAATTCTTGAAACTGAAAACGAAAATGATCTTTTTTCTGACAAAAAGAACAATGATGAATATTTTACAAAAGAAATCATCGAAGAAAATCTCTCAGCATACGAAGAAGTAGCAGGCACTGTCACTGAAGAAGATCTTAACAATAGAGATGATACTAGGGTCAATCAACATCAATTATTTTCTCAACTTGAAAAATCCTTATCGACCTATCATATATTAATAGAGGGGGAAGCCGGTGTCGGCAAAAGCACTTGGATGCGCCAATTAACCAAGCAATCGGTCGAATCTGAAGAATGGTCAGATAAAGAGATCTTTATTCTTGCAGAAGTGCGACACATACAACATATACAAGCTACCAGCGAAACAGAGATACTCCGAAACTTGCTTGATTTGCCTGAAGATGAAAACACTATCCAGGAGATCAATACATTTTTAGAGATGATTGAAAATGAAAATTATCGCGTCTGGTGGTGTATCGATGGCTACGACGAAGTCCAGAAAAACACTCAGAACCAACTTTTTAGAAACTTACTCGACAGGCTAATGCAAAAACCATTCGTCATTGTTACCAGCCGCCCCACGAATATCAATTTTGATTATGATGTGGCTGCCTCTCTGGATGGATTTGTCAAATCACAAATTCAGGCATACATTATCGACTACTTCAGACCTCTTGTTAACGAAAATGACGTCGCCAATCTTTATTCATTTATAGGATTTATAGACTCATATCTTAAAGGTTTCTTAACAAACCCCATGCTACTTGAGCTTGCCTGCTATTTATATACTAAAAACCTTTTCACATCAGACTCAATTAAACATTCTCACGATGCCACGCCATTTTACCGACAATCTATATTAACGCTCAGCAGAAACTGGTTAGATAAAACGACACGAGCCTATGAAGACGAAGAATATACAGAAAAACAAATCGAAGACATATGTGAACCACTACTAGCATTTATGCGAACGTTAGCAGCAGAAACCAAAAAGCAAGAAACCCACATCATACCAAATTCTATTATACAAAAGGCCTGGAGCGATCACGAAACACACTTAATCACCTCAAATATCACCATAGAAGACTGCCTTGTAAACTTCGGGTTACTGCGCCCCATCACCCATGAACGACACTTATTACAACGCGACTACATGTTCCCTCATGCTAACTTTCAAGATTACTTCGCTGCCGAAAAAAAAGCAGGCGAGATTAGCTTGCAACTTATCAATAATGACCCCATTGACATGGATACAATCGTTATGGACATCCTTCCTGATGAATATCACACCCATCCATATGGAAAGTTTCTTGCTAGCTTATTAATTATCAAACTGTCATCATTACCAAGCGATATAAATCGTAGTTTTATAGAAGAACTTATTCAAAAAATTTCGGGGAAACAGCATTACTTTCACCCGATATTGATGATGCAACGAATCAGCGTGATTTTAAAAAATGTAGAATGGTTTGCGCTGCCAGCTTACCTCAAGGTCTATTTGACATCCCAGTATCCCGCTGCAGCGATACTCAATCAATTTCCCCATGAATACTTAAAAAACATGCCTAAAGAAAAAATACAACACCTAGATGCTTTAATCGAAGCCTCTGTCATATGCTCACTCAAAAATATTTTATCCGCCTGGTTGCCACTCATTAAATTAGAAGAGAAAGGGATGCGCTTAATAACATCTGCTTTACTATACTGCAACACAAAAATAGCTAACTACTTAATTGAGCAAGGAGCGCGCTTTGAAATCACTCAATTTAATGAAGTTAGGAAACACAGGTTAGCTCTCATTCCCAAAAGTTCTTTTACTTGGCTACTAGAAAAAGGCATCGACTTGAATCAGACAAGACTATTACACAGCGCTTGCATGGAACGGTCGACGGAAATAGCTGCAATTTCTAAACTAGGAAACCATACAATTATAGACGCCTTATTGAGGCGTGGCGCAGACATCAACCTTCCAGATCATGCAGGAAACACGCCTTTATTTTCAGCACACTCATACAATCGCTATTATCTATATAGCTTGATTAGAAAGCTTCTCTCATGTGGCGCTGATTATACGCTCAGAAACAATCGACATGAAAATATACTTATACACTTCGCCCAAAGCTTACTCAACAATCCAAAAACAACCCCCAATGTGCTGGCAATCGTACTAACATATGACTGGGAACATTCCGAAGAAGGTCCCTTTTTTAACGAAAATGAGTTAGCTGACACCTTATTAACGCTAGACCACATACCTTGCCCCCTTGGAGAAGACGAGCTAAAAGATGCACTTCTAGACTTACAGGAGATGATTAATCCGTCTTTCCTTGAAACTAGCCATCGTTTTGTAATTACTTACAAAAGTCTCAAAACCTTGCTCTTATATATTCATAACTTTTTAAGTTGTCCCGGTGATTTTTACGCTAAGATCGAATCCTTCAAAAGCGACATCGACGAGGCCTTGCTAGCACGACTCATATCTGGCGAAAAAATTGCGGAAATATTTGATACTCCACAACGCCCACTACCTGAATGGGGTCAAGCTTTTCTAGAAGAATTTACAACACGATGGGAATGGTTACTTAAACCACGATCCTCCACTCTTGAAACCAAAGAAAGCGAAGAATCTAATGATTCAAATCCAACAGTTTCAAAAGACAATCTTACACCCTCTTTAGAAACCACCGCAGAACCTAAAGAAGAAATCGAAGAAAAGCAAACAAAAATGAGCTTTGCTAGCTAACCCTTCTTCACGAGCGACGTTAAATTTGATGAATAGAGTAATTGTTGCGCGTACGCTATACCCTGTTCATGTATTTTTGAGTTTGAATAGTTCATTTAAGAGATCCCGCGGATAAACCGCGGGATGACAGCCATTATAGATACATAAACCAGAAAAAGGCATGCACACAGAACAGCCACCCCTACGGCCGTCATTGCGAGCCCTGAAAGGGCGAAGCAATCTAGTCGCACCAGAGAGACGGAAAAACTCAAAACTCCAAAAGAAAAGCTTCTTACTCACTTTAGTTTTCTCCAGATTACTCCTGATATCGATTCGCTCGCGCAAAGAAAATCAAAAGAGATATACCAAAATAACGCTTCTTAAATAATAATCATAAAAACTCCAGTAAATTTCCCAGCTAAAAACACCTGCAGCATTAATTAAAATTGATACTAACAAATGAACATAAAAAAAGGGGCGTTAATAACAATAAGAAAAAATCATAGAAAACTCTAGGCTTGTGGGGGCAGCCTAGAGTTTTGTTTTATGCACACTGGAAAATGACTTCGAAGTGTAGAGACAACACCCTAACCCACGATACATTTTAGCCTCCGGAGGTGTTGCGAACTGGCTTTTTACTAAAAATCAACAACCATAGGTTATTGATTTTTAGAGATCCGGCGGATAAAGCGCGGCATAACAGTCGTAGAATGCAACAGCCTCCTTCTTGTTTAGATCAAAGAAACATAAGCAAATATGGCTAATCAATAACAGAAAGTTTAAATACTTTTGTAATCGAATTCCATTGAAGAACCACTTCCAAACTCTGAATCATTTCTTGGAACATGGTACATACCCACAGATGTCAAGCTCCCAGTATGATTAATATATGACTCCGGCAAGAAGCGTTCTAACTGAGATATGATCTGAAGATTCATTTCTCGCGATTTATTGGCATCAGCATCAAACAAATCTTCTAAACATAATATGCTTGTTTTTAAAGATTGATAGGGCATTTTGAATCTATCCGACTCATTGATTTGATCTGTAAACCCAAGACCTCCAAGCAATGTAATGATTGCTTGCAATCGAAAATAGCAAGCAGACAAACGTGGATATATTTTCTGAAAAAATGGCCCGATAGTCTGAATTGTGTTGAAATGATCATAGGCTTGTTCTAACCTATTTTCTTTCAGAAAAATTTCAGCCTCTTGAATTTTTTGATATATGCTTTTCCATTCATGAAAATATGTCATTGAACTTGAAGACAAATTCTCAACAACACCTCGCATACTTGATGCATTATACATAGCATTTTTAGATAGCAGATCATACCGTAGCTTTGCGATACTGAATCGATTATCTTCTGACCGCGCCAAATCAAAAGCCTCTTCATAACTTGAAAGCGCCTGACCATAAGTCGATTGACTTTCTTCAACTTTCCCTTTGCAATATAACAAATAAGACTTTAATTCCGGGTCAGTTTCTAAGAAAAATGAAGTTGCTGGCTCAAGATAATAGCGCGCCGCTAAAGAATTTAATTGAAAAGATACACTGCTCAAATTATTATTTCGCATATCACCCCTTAAATTCTTTACACACTTTTTCACTTCATGATTAAGCCAGAATGACAAGCCACTCTGAGCAAAAATCAAAAACCAACCAGTAAAAACAAGCCCAGATACAAGCCCCCTTGCAGCGCTTGGAAATTTATTTTGATTTCCGAGCATAACACCTGTTAAAAAGGTTAATGCGTAAACCATCACGCTGCGAAAAGATGCGGTTGAATATGGATTAGCGCTCAACACTTCGCTGCTTCTTCTTTCGTTCAACGCGCTCTTGACTACATCGTCAATCATGCTCACAGGCTCTAAACTAAGGAACATGTTTTCAGGCTTATCGTCAATGGTATAGTGCAGTGCTATTTCATTTTTATTTTCGCGAGTGAACTCCCAAGAATTTAGCCTAGGTACAGTTTTTCCAATCCCATCCAATGACCTTAGCAGGTCATTGGATACACTATTTAAATTTCTATCATTGTTACGTCTATTATCCATTACTGATCTCCTCAATAAATTATGCGCTACATTTCGTTTCAAGACTTTCATCCTCATATTCACTATTATCATCACCAGATTCTGATGAGAAAAATGATGACGCATCACCATGCCGACTAAAAATTCCAGGGTTAGCATCTGAATCACTCAAATTACGAATTGCATCACGCAACCTCCCTCCAGTTAGAGCCGCATTTACAAATGTCAAGTCTACTGTGAGCCCATGAAACAACAAAGCAATCTTTCTACATGAAAACCCTTCCATTTGCCGAGAAAAATAACTTACAGTTTGAGTGCTCATTAAATTTTCTGAAACTTCCATGCCTTTATTACGCAACTTCTCAAGATGATTACGAATGATTTTACAACGGCTATTAGGATCAGGCAACTCTATTTTAACCTTAGAAAAAAACCTGTCTTTCATTGGATCAGTTAATAGCTGCGGATAATTTGTTGCAGCAACAACCAAACAAGCACCACTGTCTTGAGAAGCACTAAAACCGTCAATGCTCGTTTGCAGAATTGCACTAAACGGCATTAACGCATCAATTTCATCAATAAATAAAACAGATTTATCAAAAAGTCTTACAGTATCTAATTTTCTCTGCAATTCTATCGGATTAACAATACTTCCTGCATCAATGTGAACAAACGCTGCGCCAGTTTGTTGAGAAAGAAGCCTAGCAAAACTGGTCTTTCCTGTCCCGGGCGGCCCATACAGCAAAATATTTACTTGCCCACCATCTAAACGAGAAAGGTATTTCTCAGAATCATTAATGAAATCTTTTGCTTTATCTAGCACTTTTTGTGTTTTCTCTGGATAAACAATATTTCCATCACCCTCTTCTACTGACAACATTAAAGAAGGCATTTTCACCGAAACCCCATACTTTGAAACAAACGCATGAGAAATGTTTTCAACCATCGCATTAAAATGCTCTTTCAAATTCTCTTCATCAACTACTTCTCCAACATCATCAATATATCTTGAAAGATGACTATACGCCCAACCACAACTTGCTTCTGATAGCCGAGAAATCCACTCATTTGGCATATCAAACATTCTAAATCGATCAGCAAAAAATCGTTCACGATCCTTGTGTTTAGGCAACTCGAATAATATCGGCGCACCAGCTCTACGAAGGATAGCAGTATCTAATCGATCTATATGATTGGTAATACCTACCGCAATCACGCGTCTTCCTTTCAATTTATCAATTTCTTTTTGAATTAATCTCGTCACCTCTTCTCGGTGAGAATCATTAACGCCAGATCCACTTGTGCTACTACACCATACATCAATTTCATCAAGCAAGAGACATACTGGCTTTCTGCGAGAATTACCTGAAGAGCGAAAAAAATCACGTAATCTACGCTGTTGTTGACCAACCCACATATCGTCTGCCGAACCATGTTCAAGCTCAAAGGTATCAAAACCTTCTTTTTGAAACAAAGCGTTAACAAGTTGCGTTTTACCCACCCCTGGAGGACCCGACAACATTATAAAATGAGATGCGTCTTTTGAATTATTTTTAACGTTAGTAATCGCCTTTTGAATTGCAGCAGCTTGAGCATCCAAACCAAGATATTCATTTGACAAATCATCAGAGCGTAAAATACTCGCCAAACTATAAGGGTCATTATTGTCCCTCAAATAACAGAAGGGAGTACGACCACTCATATCACGCTGATAAGGAGACACCCCTAATTCACATATCCTACGCACTGCATCTTTAACACGAGATTGATAAGCGGGCTCATGCGCTATCTCTGCCAAATAATGCAACCAGCTTGCACCATTTGTAAATTCTGTAGTTGCAAAATCTTCTGACGATAAAATTTCACCAAGAACTTGATCTAAATTAGTGATTTGAGTACTCATTAAAGATTGAGATGAATTACTAATAATCTCTGAAAAATTAAGATCACCGGCCTCCTCAGAAGCTTTAGACTCTTCATCGCCAGCCTTAGACTCCTCATCTAAAACATTAGATACTCGCGACATCAAATTAAGATCTATTAGCCACTCCTCCTTTGTTTTTTCACTACGAGTGATAGCGTTAGGATAAACACCTTCGTCGTAAAGTTTTATAAACGTTTGATGGATAAATTCTCGCATCAAACATATTAACTGATACTCTCGTTGAGTTAAATTAGGATTATTTTTTATTTTTTTAATTTCATCACAACACCTTTCAAATATTTTAGCAGCATTAGTGACTTTATCACGTTCATCACCAACAATATCACCATCATAGCTAACATTGAGGTCATACATCTTAGCAACCAACCAAGCATAACCTTGCATAAAGTGCGAGAAAAGCGGCCAAAAACCATGTGTATCAACGCGATGAATAAGAAAATCATTCTTAAAATTGACGAGCCATTCAATATTATCTCTTTGCTCCTTACTAGGACTGCGTCGCGTCACTAATGCATTAAACAACCCATTAACATTATTATCAAGCATTCCTTTCATGGCAGACATCATTTCATGGCTTTTTGAGTACTCTTCTACCCAATGATCAAATTCACCTCTTTTAACTCGTCGAAGACTTTTATTTTCTGCCGCCTTTCTCAAGCTTTTCCCACTTCTTACCGTGCTTGGACATTCTTTATTTGGATCTCTATAAGTATCAAACCAAATTTCCGCCAAACTCATTGCACAAATAGCCTTTAGAGAACTATCTTTAGCATTTTTTGCATCATTATATGCTCTTATTAATTCATCATGCGCCAAATCAATATCACCCACCGCTCCACGTTGAAGCGCATTATATCCTCTTAGTAAATGCGCAAAAGCATAACTTTGTTTGTCTAAAACAAAAGTTCTGAGAAAAGCATCAAAGGCATTTTTATTGAAAATAGCATTTAATTTACTTTCAACTCTATTAAATCTTTCTTCTTTACTTATAGAGGAGTCTTTATTACCAGATAACAAATCAAACACTTCATTTAATTGATCTCCAAATTCTTCAGCTTGCGCTGAAGCGCGCCAAGTTGCAAAATACAAAGCAACACCTGCAATTGCTAAGCCTGGCACGACACAGCGCGCAATCGTTCCTGCCGTAGTAGCCACTGCGGCTTCACTACCTGCTTGAGCAGCTGAAGTGGATATCGCATTCATAATCGTATAACCTAAAGTTTCTGTTGTTAAAACTCCAGAATAAATACTATATTCAAGAGCTGCAGTTCCAACGGTTCCAAGAGCAACTCCAGTTCTTGCACGTGTATAAGCGTTACTTGCTATATCAAAGTTCTTCCGCTTTGAATCTTCAGCAAGGTATTTCACTTGTTTAGGTACTACATAATCAAAATGCATTCTCATATCCTGCCCCACAACGGTTTTTTGTCGATTGATAAATGTAAATAATTTTTGAGCTTTTCGAAGTTTAGCCTCATTCTCGAAATTAATAACTGATCCAAGTGAACTGAAATTATTTTTCTCATCATGAAAATGATTTAAAGTATGATTAAGCTTAATCATTGTTTTGTATATTCTGTCTGACTCTTCATTCTGACCCATATCTTCTAGATTTAACCCGAAAATTTTAAACATCTCATTTAACATTACCTCATCAGACACGCTAATTTCAATACGCTCACACGGATGTTCTTCTTTAAAAAGCTCAAAGCAACTTTCATGCAAATACGGTTGATCAGAAAAATCATTATTTCCATGTTTGACAATAGGCTTGATTAGCAGATCATTACAGTGGCAACATTTTAATTGTTTAGGAACTTGGGTTAAATCAATACTTTGGGTTGACTGATTTTTTAATTCTTCTGCTTTGTCTTTCTCTTCATTTATTTTTTTGATAATTTGAAACATCTCTTCTTGAGAAACTAGACGTTCAAAATGATTGCAATTATTATATCGCACATGACGCACAATACCGTTCTCGCTCTCATTAAACTTTTCCACTAAAGCAAACATTGATATTCCTGATTCGCTATTTTCAAGACTAGAACCACTCTCGTCACGCCTAAACTCAGGTGTTCGATAAAAATCAATTGAAATATTAAAGCAGATTGCAATTAAACCAAGATATTCATGATTTAACCACATACCTGGCTGTTCAACATAACTTGCATATATTTCCATAATCTCTTGATCAGCCACTATTTCATCAAAATCGACACTGTTACTATCATCTAAATATTGATCTATTAAACCAGAAACACGACCACTTTGATCATGCATATCATTTCTTTTAGCAATGTATTGCTCTAGATCACGTTTTATGTAACCAAGAATATCTTCTCGACGGAGGTTTATTGACGCTGAATCAATCGACTCTACTCGACTAGAATCCTCCAACTCTCTAGGCGCGAGACCAACCGCCTTTCTAATCATATTAGAAACCAAATCCCTAGCTTCACGATGATGCATGTATTCGAACTCCGCTAAAGAACACTCACCAAGAGCTGCATGGAAAGCACAATCTCCCATCCCTGCTGTTTTCCAAGAAACAAGCTCAGGCACTGCAACTCCATTATCAACTTCACCGGTATCCAGGAACCGTTCAATAGCTTGACGTAACTGTACATTTGGCGTCAACCTTTTTGAACCAAGGACACTACGAGTACAAGGATCAGTATCATGGTCTGTTAACCATCTTTCGATTTCCGCTCTTTCATAGCTTATACCTGCTTCTGTGACTACGGGATCTTGCATTAGCTCGAAACCTACTGGACACATAAACTCATCTGGAATCTGTGTTTCATCTCGGTTTGTGCGGTTTGTGCTCATCGGAAACTCCTTAAATTGTGGTTAATACTTTAACCAGGGCTCTTAACAACATCAGCATCTATAAACTATATAGCTAAGATCATAAGCATTACCCTAGGTACACGTAAGATACACAAATAGCAGCTATCGAAATAACACGTAAATCTACTGGATTTTTAAAGTTGCGCCCCAGTTGACAGAAAAAGAAATATTTTCGCTGTCATCCCAGAGTTACTTTCTGCTGTCATCCCGCTGTCTCTTGCTCCTGTCATCCCGCGGCCTCTTGCTCCTGTCATCCCGCGGTTTATCCGCGGGATCTCTTTTTCAACATAAGACCCAGCGAATAAACCGCGCGATGGCAGCAGCCTAAGGGCGTGCTGGTTGAAGTGAAAAAGTCTAGATTGGATGCTACCTTCGGTCTAATCCACACTACATTGAAGCAACATGGCGTACTCATAATGATCAGCATATATCTTCGAAATTAAGGCAACACTGTTTCGACAATCAAATTTTTTTTTTAAATTGTTGATATGGAACTCTACTGATCGCGACGAAATACTCATTTTCTTAGCAATCTCTTTAGCACTAAATCCCTCGAGAAGATATCGAAGGCAAATTGACTCTCTTTCTGTTACCTTAGGCAACCCGAGAGCCAACTGCTCTTCTCCACCAACAAGAGCATTAAATCTTTCAATTCCTGCGCGATAAGAAGGCAAAACCAACTTCGATGGTATGTAAATATCATCATACAAATCTACTTTATCGACTAGTAAACTCGGAATTGAACCGCTTATCTTCTGATTAAAATAGCAGACAAACTTATATAATAAATCCGAGCTTCTTAAGTAGACATGAAAATTATTTTTATTTTTTTCATTCAATGAAAAAAAATAAAAACTTGTATTATCATTTGACCGCAAAATAATAGAATAGCACGCATAGCAACCGAAGTTTTCTCGTGCAAATCTAACCACTTTCGAATCATCAGTCTCTAAAAAATAAAATGTTCCTGAAAGATAGTTTCCTGGAAAATCCTCAAAAAGACTTGTCTTATATAGCTCTTCTTTATAATATGCCTCAACCCAACCCGGAATTGAAGAAAGATTAACAATTTTGCCTTGATCATAAGATTTAATAACGGAAAAAGCATCCACACCTATCAAACGAAGCGGCTCACACAAAGCCGCAACCTTTGAACTTTGGCGATCTAACAACCGTACAGCACTATTTATTTCCATAAAATAAACCCTCAAAGATACTGTTAGGCTATCAAATATTAATATGACATGACACTTGTAAATTTACCTGCCGTTTTTTTATCACTAATGGCGGCGTGAATAAGGTTAGATTAACCTGTCATAGTGTTTAACGATGAGTTAGTTTTATCTGAATCAACCTTTTCTTCATCATTTCTCGAGAAGAATACGAATATTTTTTCAGGCGGGCTAACACGAATTATAGCATGTGAAAAATCGGGAGTTTTAACTGGCCGAATGATTGTTTTTTTCAAAGCACCTACATATTCAACATGTTCAGTAGTATTCGACAAGCTCAACAAATCATCAGCATTCTCAGCAACAGCAGCTTCATCTTCTTTTTCTGCATATAGCCGGACCAAAGCTTTTTGCAGAGCAACCCTATCTGGCCCTCGATCATCAAGCGCAATATATTTCTCTTTTGCTTTTAAATAGTAGATTATAGCTTCTTCAGCTTCCTCAAGCTTTTCTGAGACCACACCAAGTCGATAATAGCATTCCGCCGCGTCTAAATCACAGTGCAACTCTTCATAAATTGATAGAGCCTCTAAAAGCTTTTCCTTTGCTTGGTTATAACGATCAAGAGAAACATAGATGTTTTGATCATAGCGATCATCCCGCTCACAATATTTTATATAGACGCCACTCAAGTCCTTGCAAATTCCTGCGATATTATATTTTTGTCCATTATAAGGCTTTTTTTCATTATGTTCTCTATAAAGCGCCAGATACATTTCTTCAGCCTCATCAAATTCGCCAATAATAGCGAGGTATTCAGCCTTCATCCAGTCATGCCGAAAAAAGTCAAAAAGACCTTCTATTTTATCAAACTGCCCACTTCCTACATAAGCATTGAATAAGTTAAAGCATATGGAATCCATCATATAATTTTCTCGCCTTGCATACTCAAGTGCAAATTTAAGAATTTTTTCCGAGATTTGGTACTGATGCTGTCGATTAAGGAATGCGGCCACATTCACACTCAAGTCTACAAAACTTTTTTCAATACCAAATCCCTTATCAGAGAAACCCGGAGAATCAATAAACCCCCCAAAAAGTGATGAGGAAAAACCATTAACAGATATTGTCGCTGGTATCCCTGCGATCCCACCCACCAAATAGGGCAAAAAAGTTGGGGGAAGTGAAATAATATTATATCGTTCAACATAGTTAATCAACTCAACCACATGAGGAGAAAGCTCACTTAAATATTTTATCGTCTCACGACTAGTATCTTCAAATGCAAAAACACCTGGCGCTCTTAATCGACGAATTGCATCAGAGATTACCCCGAAAAGCTGAACTCGGTCCTTTTCTAATTGACTACGCACAACCGACTGCACGAGACGATGAACTGATACCTTTTCGTCTTTGTAAGAAGTAATCATTGAATATCGCTTCAACAGCCTTATTGCTTCAATAACTTGTTCATCATCTGCATCGTCAAAAAATAAAATGGCTTGAGGTATGTCATCAGGTGAAAGCACTGCACAACGAAACATGACACTTTCAACGAGTGGATTTTCAGCAACCAGGCGCCCCATCGTGACATCCAAAACGCTCATAACCACATGATCATAGCCTGTATCCGGCGGCAAACCATGACTCATCACTCTTTCAAAATGCGCATTATACTCCTGTAAATACGCTTGAAACGATCCGCTATACTCTTCTCGAATATAGGCGGAGACCTGAGAAAGCGCTAACGGCAAGCAGCCAACTTTATGTGCAATTTCTTCTGCCGCAATTCTTTCTTCAACCGTATCTTCTTTGCCAGAAGCCTCAAACAAATATTCAACAGCTTCTGATAGCTGAAAAACATTTATCTCTAAACAATTACTCCAACGATGATCTCTTGAAGTCACGATGATATGGCCGCCTGTCTGTGGTTTTTTGACATTCGCACTAAATTCTCCCGCATTCTCAACGTTATCGTAAATCAATAGCCATCTTAACGATGATTTATAGGGTAACTCCTTCTTAAAACATTCCTGTATTTCATCAGGAGTCATTTTTTCAGTAGAGATATGCAACTGAGATAACAAGCTTTTATAGCTTTCTATCAGCGATTCTGATGTTTCTGCATTTATCCAAGCGATAAGATCATACTCACCTTCATATTCGTAAGCATATTGAATAGCCAGCTGTGTTTTGCCAATACCACCCATGCCCGTAATCGTCTGCGTCACCGCAATTTGATTATCTTTTTGTAGCTTGTCGTGCAACTTGGATAGATAGCTTTCTTCACTTTCGCTATCAATACTCTCAATAAATTGAATATTTGGATCTGGGCGCAGCAATATCTTACCTGGCACAGATCTTTCTTCCTGATACGCTACCTCTTGAAAGTCACGGCCCACTGAATACGGTTGAATCGCTAAAGTTCCTCTCTCATCAACTATGCGTTGCCGCCAATCTCTAATAGAGGCTTCTAAGACAGCATCTTGCCACAGATACAAACCATGCTTGTTATGCAATGCTTTAACATGATCTGCCAAATCCTCTCTCAAATAATATTCTTTTATATCGTCATTCTTTCGCAGAAACAAAGGTCTTAAACTAGCGTCTAATCGCATTTCTTTTAAAAATTCAGAACACTCATTCAATTTCTCAGGATTATATATTGTAGAAGCAACTATTTTTTTCAAAAACATTTGCAATATGAGGTAGTAGCTGTTGATATGAGCTTCATAGGCATTAATATGACCTCGCCACTCGTTCAATACGCAACGATTAAACGCGCCCATTGAAATGGAGGTTAATGGCCGAGCTTCTAATGGTAATTCATTGGCTTTTGCATCTCTGAGCTGCTGCTCAATAAGCTGAACTTCTTTTCTGAGCATACAAGTTTCATAAAAATCATTATTACATTTTTCATAAAAAGATTCTGAAAAAACAATACAAATTAAATCTCTATGCCCATCAAAGTCTTCATAAAATTGCTCATACATATATCGCCTTGGACTATCAGCAGAGTCTAAAACATCAAGGTAGACCTTTATACCAAATAAGTCCCACATGTCTGTACTAAGCTCAGTCAAAAAAAGCTGATGCCACCACTCATGAGGAAAACTTTTCATGCATGAAGGACGACGACGTGGATTATCTCTAGGCAAGGTTTCTGGCAGGAGCGGCCAAGCATAACTAATCAAAACATTTATTTGCTCTAGCTGTGGCTCAGAAGTTGAAGGCATTGTTCGCTCACCAATAGGAGACATTGCGTCAACCCCCTCTTTTTTCTCTTCATCCTCGGCATTTTGATTAAAAAATAATTCGCGATATTTCATGCCAAATTCAACAAATGCATCGCGAGCTTCTTTATTTGATTTAAGCGACTGCTGCTCTGCAAAAAGTAAAAAAGATAGTTCTTGAACACCCGGATATTCAACTTGTCTTGTGGAGTCATCTAAATTTAACGGGCCACCTCTAGAATACATATAAATACCTTTTATGATTATCCTAAAAATGGAAATTGTACTCAAAAAACCTTAAAAAAACCTTAAATATTCGGCATTTTTACTAGCGCGTAGCAGTTTACAAAACAAAATGAATGATTGCTTTTACATGCTCATTCTAGGTGTTTCTTTTTGGCATTTTTCTTCTATTAGCCGATCTAATTGCCCGCCGTACAATGCTGAATTATCTTTGACGTTAAATAAAAAATACGTCGCCCCCGTCACAACGGCACAGACTCGATAAAACGTATTATTATCCGGCATAATATAAAGACCCCAAGCGTTAAACACAGCATCAACCAAACCTAATGCAAGAGAGAGCTGTGCAAAAGGGGAAAAACTACAGAAAACTTTATCTGGAGTGACGTGATCGCCCTCTGTGCCTGAGGGTTGGTCTGATTTTTTAAGCATCAGTAACTTTCCTGGATTATCGACGACGTTATATACAGAAAAAAACGATGCTGTAGTGTTAGTAAATAATGCTGTCCAAAAAGCCAGTGGCGTTAAAAAAGCAAGATCACCCGAATCGCCATAATTATCAGCATAATCTTCTCTAATCAATCTCGCTTGCCACCAATAAAAGCGCGCCAAACCAATATTAGATAACAAAACAATACTTGCAGCAAACGCGAACTTCGCAACTTTTGGAAGCGTCAAATCACTGATAGAAGTCGAAGTTGCTTGATCAAAAAAGCGCATCAAGGAAAACTGTGATTCTCTCATTCGAAAAGCCAAGTTTGAAAGCAATGTCATTCCTGCCACCACCCAAGCCAAAACCTCTAAACCCACATTACTCGAGCTTGAAAGATTCACGATGCCAACATAATTCAAGACCGCCTGAATAAGCGCAGTAAAAAGTGCACAACCTCCAGCAAGCAGTCCTAATAAAAAATCATAGCGAAATACAAAACGTCTTTCATACTCTTCTTGATTTTCTGATGGATAAAAGCCAACAGGGAATTTTACCTTGTCATGCAGATCATTAATTTGTGACGCAGTAATGACATAAGCCTTATCTTCAGCCTGATCCTCCACAAAATTCAACTCAGTGGAAACATCCATTAAACGCTTAGAATATGCATCCAATAATTCTTGCTTGATTACATCATTCTTCACAACAATGGCGAACGCACTTTCTTCCCGTTTATGCGAGCGAATGTAGTTGAGAGCCCTTTCGGTTTCTATGGTAGGAATATGCCTTCTTTTCATAAAACGATAGGCTTTCTCAATCCTACCAAGACAATTTGTCCATAGATGCACAGTGGTATTCGTTACCGCCAAAGCTTCCGTAGGAAACAGCTTAGTACTAGAGTAATAAATATATAGCCCTCGTGTTCCTTGCTGAACCAGCGCCAACAAATAAAAAACAAATTTAGTATACAACTCCTCATTTGATCCATCAGAAGGCATTAATCTTTCTTTAACATCTCTATCAAACATAACTCAACTCCTGTCATGAAATACTTAAAAAAACCAAATCATTCTAATCAAAAAAATATCGCACTATTTAACACGCAAAGACATAGCATATTCATAAAAATCAGAATATATCCGAGAAACTAGTGCAAGTGTAGTACGGCAATCAAATTTTAACTTTAAATTATTGACATGAAACTCCACTGATCGAGAAGTAATATGCATACGATCAGCGATTTCTTTGGCACTTAAACCCATCAAAAGATATTTAAGGCAACTTGCTTCGCGAGCTGTTATTTTAGGAAATTCACATAAAAAATTATCTTTAGAACTAATCAATGAGTTAAAGCTTTTAATGCTTGTTTTGGATATACCGGATATCACCTTGGAAGGTACATAAAGATCATCATATAAATCCGATTTATCCACAAGCAACTCAGAGAATGTCGTACTTAACTTTCGATTAAAATAGTGAATAAACTTATAAAGCAATTCTGTATTATTTAAATATACCTGCACATTGTTTTTATTTGCTTCTTTCATCGAAAAAAAATACATATCCGAATGATGATGTGAACGAATGATTATCGTGTAACATGAAAAACAATCAAATCTATCTTGGGCGAAACTCACAACATCGGAATCTTCTTCGTTAGGAAAATAAAACATCCCTGAATTATAATTACCTGGAAAATCTTCGAACAAGCTCGTTTTATACAACCTCTCTTTATAATATGCCTCAACCCAATTATCCAGCGAAGATAAATTGATAATTTTACCCTGATCATAAGACTTGATCACTGAGAAATGATCAACGCCCAAAATGCGAAGCGGCTTACACAAAGCTGAGACACGAGAAGATTGACGATTCAATAACTGTATAACATTATTTCTGTTCATAACCTACCCTCCAGTAACTTTACTAGGTTACCGTGCAGCATTATATTTGTTTACTTGTAAATTTACGAGGTTTTTTACCCGCCTTAATTCGATACAAAAATAAATCAGAAATGGTGATATTGCAACTTGCCCTTTCACCATACATCGACAGGCATAGGTTATTGATTTTTATGAATACCATGCACAAACCAAGTAGCAAAGGCTGCTCAATCAGAACAAATCATCTTGGAAAAAAATCAACCAATAAGAATAGTAGCCCCTTACCCTATTTTCGACTAGAATAGCGACACTATGGAAGAATCCGTCAGACATTTTCTCCTTTGGGCACTTGCGCATCCACACTGGGCGGGCATTGTCACATTTGTTATAGCAGCTGCTGAATCAGTAGCAGTCATTGGCACCATCATTCCAGGCTCCGTCATGATGACAGCCATCGGCATATTAATCGGTGCAAGCATACTGCCAATAGGCGCCACCATGTGCTATGCCATTGCTGGCGCTGTTGCTGGAGATGGCATGAGCTACTACCTCGGCTATTTTTTTAAAGACCATATTCGTCAAGTCTGGCCTTTCAAGAAACGGCAACATTTGCTCGACAAAGGCATCGGCTTTTTCAAACATCATGGTGGTAAAAGCGTTTTCATCGGACGCTTCATTGGCCCGATTCGAGCACTTGTTCCTTTAGTCGCCGGCATTTTACGCATGCATAAGTCCCAATTCTTTTTTGCGAATCTCACTTCTGCAATTTTATGGGCGCCGCTCTATATGTTACCCGGCATGGTGCTTGGTGCCGCTTCACTCGCCATGCCTGCCGATATTGCAAGACATTATATGTGGTTTATTCTATTTGCGCTGATTGTTATCTTGATCGTATCTTGGATAATACATTTAACCCTAAAATATTTTATTGCGACAATGCAAGTAAGCTTAAATTTCATTTGGAGCAAAATGCAGCGCACTCCTGGCTTGAGCATGCTGTGCGATGCCTTCAAACACTATCGAGAAGATCACCCCCGCGGCCAGCTCGGCATCGTTTTTTGCTTAGCATTCTTATTTATTCTATTTATTTCTCTAATGATGAATGTTGTTTTTCATGGGCCTTTAACAGCGCTAAACGAACCGCTATTTCATTTTTTCCGCAGCATTCATCATCCTAAACTCGAAAATATCACACTCTTTTTTACCTTCTTGGGACAAAAAGAAATACTCTTGCCTGCTGTCTTTACCGGCTTTATCTGGTTAGTCTATCAAAAATGTTGGCGGGCGGGCGTGCATTGGCTTTCTTTAGGTGTGCTCACTGCCGGAAGCGTCTATGCTCTCAAATTTTTTATTCATTCTCCTCGTCCACCAGGCTTGTTTCACCAACAACTCACACACTCATTCCCAAGCGGGCACACCACCCTTGCCACAGCACTTTATGGATTCGCAGCATATATGGTTGCGACTCGATGGCCTATTAAGTCACGCTTATATTGCTACCTCACGGCCATCATTCTGGTACTACTCGTTGCAACTTCCCGACTCTACCTAGGTGCACACTGGTTAACTGATGTCATAGGCGGCATCTGTCTGGGATTAATTTGGATACTGGCCGTTGTTATTTCTTATCAACGTCAACCATCACAGCGAATACGCCCTGTTGGTTTTTTATTAACGCTACTCTTTACTATCGCAATCACAGGAAGCTTATATGTATACACAGAAATGGATAAAATTCGCTTGGATATTACTCGCGTTTGGCCAATGCGACAAATTTCACTACAACATTGGTGGGTCGTCTCCGATGATCTACAATCGCCACTATTTCGCACCAATCGTATAGGGCAACCCGAGCAAATTTTAAATGTTCAAATCGCTGATACAAAATCAAATCTAATGAAGAACATCAAAGCAGCTGGCTGGGATGTACCACGCGAACATAACTGGGTGAAAGACCTACAGCATCCGGTAAAAGTAGAGGGCATTCCGATACATATTCGAACAACATTATTTAAAGATCGCCGCCCAGCACTTGTTTATGTGAATCGTTATGACAATGGTCATATCATGATTCTACGCTTGTGGGATTCTGATTTATACTTCGACACCCCCCATCATCTAAAACTATGGGTTGGCGTTATTAGTACGAACGCTTGCCAAGTAAGCTCACGCAAATCAGCTGAAAAGTCGTGCCCAGCCCCGACAGCAGATCAACTTGAACCATTCATTCAAGACATGTCGCCTTATTACGAGATACAATTAAAGCCACTCCCAGAACAACTGAACGTTGAACGAAAGCTTGAATGGCAGGGTAACATCATCGCAATGAAGACAAAAAAACCACTTATCAGAAAAGGAGAAATGCACCATGACCATCTTGCTCGAATTGCTCGTATTCTTTCTTAAAATCTCTATCATTGTTATTGCTGCCCTACTACTTGTTGCAGGCATCGCTGCGATTTTGAGCAAAGGCAAGGAAAATACAAAGGGCAAGATCAGAATCAAAAATCTCAATAAAAAATACGAAGCTCTAAAATCCGAACTGCAAGAAAAACTATTATCTAAAAATGATTATAAAAAGCTTTCCAAACAAGAAAAAAAATCTCAAAAAAAAGCTGACAAAGCCAGAAATAAAAAAAGAATCTTCGTGCTTGATTTCGACGGCGACATCAAAGCTCATGCCGTCAACGGCCTGCGAGAGCAAGTCACAGCGATACTCACGGTCGCCAAACCAAGCGACGAAGTCTTGCTTCGCCTCGATAGCGGAGGCGGTGTCGTACATGGTTATGGACTTGCCGCATCACAACTTGCTCGTATCAAAGATAAGAACATCCCACTAACAGTCGCCGTTGACAAAGTCGCCGCAAGCGGTGGCTACATGATGGCCTGCGTAGCTGACAAGATCATTGCAGCACCTTTTGCTATCATTGGCTCCATTGGTGCCGTATTGCAACTACCAAATATTCACCGTTTCTTAAAAAAACATAACATCGAGTTCGAACAACTCACCGCAGGACAGTTCAAGCGTACACTAAGCGTCTTTGGCGAAAACACCAGCAAGGGTCGCGCAAAAGCACAAGAAGAACTCGAAGAAATTCACGAGTTATTCAAAACATTCATCACCTCTAATCGGGCTCAAATCGACATTGAAAAAGTCGCAACTGGAGAGCACTGGCCTGCCTCTCGCGCAAAAGAATTGAATCTCGTCGATGCATTACAAACAAGCGATGATTACCTATTTTGCGCGCATCCTGATGCCGAAATCTATGAATTACAATACCAAGAAAAACATTCACTCATGGACAAACTATTTGGAAAAGTTCAAAGCCTTGTCCATCGGAATATTTATTTTTAAAAAAAAGTTAGATAGGGGAAAAGCATGTATGGTTCACGTTCTTACTATGATGATGATTACGATAACTATTATTATGCTGAAGAAGAGGAAGTAGCTCATCAACCGGCATACGAACAAAGAGTCACAAACAATAGCCATGCCAGCAGCAGCTCTCCCTCACAATATAGACAAAGCAACAGACCACTCAATTCTGGCAAATTTGCCTACAAACTCCTATGTCTTTTAAATCCTTATCTTGATGATACCAGAACACTCGATGATGTAGGGGTCAGCGACAGACAGTGGCTAAATGAAGCAAGAACACGCATTGAAAACACTGAGCGAGACCTTAAAAATAACAACACCCGAACTTATGGCCTCAATGTGAGGGTGAGAAGCTTTAAAGAAGAAGATCTTGACAAATCTTTTGCTCATCGCTTACAGGTGTCGTGCGACCGAAAAAACTTATCCGAGGTTATAGATCTATGGGGAAAGGGTTACATCTTCATCAAACTCCGTCCAGTAACAAAAAACAGAAGCGAAGGTATCCCACCCTTCTCAGCCTTGATGAATATTACCGATAATGGGGAAGATGACACCCCTAACGGTTTTGAAATTCGCATCATTAAAAACAATATTGATTCCCGCTTCACAGCGCGTAATACCGAATGGCGAATTACACAAATCATCGCGCAAGTATCAAAAACACGACTTGGACTTGAGACAGCCAGAAATGTTGAAGAAGCGACCCCAGAGGAAAAAGCTATTCGCGCCTTGAGAAACAGAGCACTTTCATGGACCTTAAACTATGATGCACCCCATAGAAGAACAAACTTAGAGATTGATGCGGCCCATACGGCCTGGCGTGAACGAGCAAAACAAGGCGATGAAAATCTTCCAAACCAATGGGTTAACTCTAACAGTTATTACAATGCTTTTTTAAACCCTTACAGAAGAAGCAGCTGCTTCTATTGAGTCTGGTCTTGAAAACAAACAAAGCTTTCACTTTCAATTACTTCGGAATCAAACAAAACTAAAGTCTACTTCTGAAAATATCGCACTACTCACCTGGAACCGAAAATTACCTCAAAACATTAGTGACGAATTTCCAGCAAGCGATCTTGTTGTTGAACTCTCTCCTAGGATGATTCGTGATAAATCATTTTTAGCTGTTGCCAGCCAATCAACCGATTCAAACAACGTCACCTTTCGCATTCAAATGGAAGAGAGAGACCTTGCATTTTACAGTGGCTTAGTTAAGAGTGATTGGGATGTTTATGCACTCTCAAGCTTGGTGACTTATGGTCGGATGTATGCTGCTTGCCATCTAAAAAGCAAACCATCATTTTATCGACAAATTTATCGTGCAAACATATCCGCCTGGCCAGATGCTGAGATTGAAACAAAAGCAGAGGAAGAATCCGAAGAGCGTAGCAATCAAGGTAGACGCTTAAATTCAATCCAACAACAGGTTGTTGAAGAATGCGTTAATGCGCCCAACGATAGCGTAAGGCTCATCCAAGGCCCTCCTGGCACCGGGAAAACAACTACAATTTTGGAATTACTCAATCGATTAACAGCTCCGGTCGACGATACTACTGCAAGGTTGAATTCTATAATATACGGCCAAGAAAATACGGTCCAACGGATTTGGGTATGCGCTCCTTCTAATAAGGCCGTACAAATATTAGCGAAAGGCTTCCGAAAAAATAATCCCAACATCCCCATCTTTCTTGTTGGTATCGAAAAAAAGCTAGACGCCTCATTACGCCCTATTTTCTTTGATACATGGTTGGAAAATAAGGTCGATGACTGTCAGAAAGCTAAGGCAGCCATTGACAAAGTATTAGCTCTTACACAAGAAAATTTTAACGACAACAGTGAAAAACGCAACAGCACGATCGTACGTAGGCTCTCCGCACTAGGTAATGCCTTAAAAAATGTCCAAAGACATCATGATTTAGAGCATTATGGATTTTCTGCTCAAGCTGTAGATGCAATTCAATCGATTACCCGAAGCACTGGCAGAGTTAGAGAGTATAAAAAATCGCCCGAAGAATTCTTAGAAAACTTGAAAAAAAACGCTTCAGATGAACGGCATTTTTTACGCGAACGTGAAAATGAAATAAACACCATAGCTCAAGATTTATTGATAGAAAAAGATGAACTGCTCAATCGCGGGCAAATTATCTTTTCAACACTCGTCACGTCTGGAAGAAAAATGATGCGAGATTCTGAAGCACCCCATACTCTGATTGTGGATGAAGCCGGACAATCAACCGAAGCAGAAATGTTGATTGCATTTCGTGAAGAAACAAAACGCGCTTTCATCGTCGGTGATCCAAAACAGCTGCCCGCCACCGTTCAATCGCGCCTGAACAACCTTGAAAATAATCGTTTTCAGCAATCAATGCTTGGCCGCCTACTTGATGACTGCAAACAACCCCACAAGATGCTGAACGTACAATACCGAATGCATCCGGAAATTTGCGAATTTCCATCTAATAAATACTATGAAGAATCACTAGAATCCGATCCTTCTATCGACGATCGCACAACACGAATTTACGATGATGAATTTATCGAAGCTTATCAAATGATTAATTGCAAAGGTAAAGAAAAGCGAGATGGCACAAGTCATTTTAATGAAAAAGAAATTGAAATCATCATCACGCTACTTAAACACTTTCAAAAAAATCAACATTTAGATATTAACATAAGCAACGACGTAGGCATTATCTCTGGCTATAGTGCTCAAGTGAGGAAAATGAAAGAAGCCCTTTCTCAAAACGGCCTTCCCACTGAGATAATCAATACAGTCGATGGCTTTCAAGGTGGCGAAAAACGCATCATCATGATGTCTTGCGTACGCACAAACCCTCAAAACGACATTGGATTTTGGCGCAGTGCACAGCGACTAAACGTAGCTATCACACGAGCACAGGAAGCTTTATTTATCATCGGGGACGCGAATACGCTTCGCAATGCCACCTACAGAGATGAGCCCTTAGACTTCGCTGCACTCATAGAAGATGCTGATCGACGTGGTTGCATAGTTAATGGAAATAATTTGCTACGTCGTTTAAATCCGCAAGACACAGAGAACAAGTCACACCCAAAACCGAAAAGAAAGAAATCAAAAAAACCTAAACAGAAAGCAGAGGAAAAAGCATCAGATGAAAAAACCTCATCATCCTCCAAAAAGGACATTGAAAAAAAATATGATGCCGAATCTGGACGATTCTTCACGAAACCTAAAAAGAAGAAAAACAGACCGCCACGCTCACAGAAGAAGAACCAGAATACCTCTAGCAACACACCTAAAAAGTAAGTTGTCTGGTATTTGTTAAACGTCATCTTCGACACAAAGCACTATCATCCCGCGGCTTGTCCGCGGGATCTCTTTTTCCAACAAGGAGACCCCACAGATAAATGGCAGGGTGACATATAACGCCTGCTACATTCAAGCTCCTACTCTCTACTCTTCTATCCCCTACGTCCCACCGCTTGTCCGCGGGACCCATAAAGAGGCTTTTGCATTCTGCTGCTGTCATCCCGCGGTTTATCCGCGGGATCTCTAAAAATCAGTTTGCAACACCCTCATATATCGATTAGGCACGTTGACGCCATAATCTACCAACTGCGCAGAAAACACATATTTATTGAAGTAAAAAAAAGAAAAAATCATGGAAAGAAACTGTAGAGCATCAGAAGAAAAATTGGCGTCCCCAAGGGGATTTGAACCCCTGTTACCGCCGTGAAAGGGCGATGTCCTAGGCCTCTAGACGATGGGGACGCACTGTACTTCCATTCTCCGGCGGTCATAAAATGTCTGATTTTTAAAACGCCGTGTAGTTGTCTTTTTGGTGGAGCTAAGCGGGATCGAACCGCTGACCTCTTGCATGCCATGCAAGTGCTCTCCCAGCTGAGCTATAGCCCCGTCGACACCTTTGCTCTCCAAAGCCGGCATTGTAATGAGCTTGATCACGAAAGTCAATGCTTAGAGTTTGAAAAAAAATTACTCAGGCAGCCAAAGATCTTCTAGCTCTTTGGGAGCATTTTTTAGATATTCGTCATCTCCAAGTATTTGCGCCATGAGGACGGTACCATGTATTTGCACAAGACTTTCTCGAACTAGCCGTTTGGTTTCAGCTTTACTATGGAATGGGGATAGTATGATTTCGATAGCATCCTTCCATGCATCGTAATATTGTTGAATGGGTTGCTCAAATACCTCGGAAACACTGCGCAACTCCCTTGCTAACAAACCAACAAGCTGAGACTTGGGGTCTCTTATAAAATATTGATCAAGTGCTTTTAAAAAACTTTTTGCTCTTTTTTCATCCGTTATGGTAGATTTATTTTCGGAATAGGTAAAAATAAACCTATTACAATGCTCTTGTATGTAGCCAATGACTTCGAGCGCAATGGATTCTTTAGAATTAAAATAATGGAACACTGAAGGCTTACGAATATGGCATTTTTCTGCAAGTTCGTTCACTGAAGTACCATGGTATCCCTTTGCTAAAAAGCATTCCATGGCAGCTGAAATAATTTTGTCACGCATTTATTCCATCCCACTGCTAGAATTTTCATATTATAGGCATAGTTTTTTGCAAAAGAATATGTCAGAATTAGCCGACGAAATCAAGCGGCTAAATCACAGGTATTTATCATCATTCTAAATTAGCGAGCAAAAGATGACAAAATCACACATACCTTCGATAGAAAAATGTTATTGGGAAGGTGTGCGCGATCGAGTCAAAAAAATCAACCGCACACTATTCGACATCATTGAGCAGATTAGCCCTAGCGAGCGGCTGTTTCTTTACAAGATCCGCTACCCTTACGGTCAGAAAATTACGAAATTCGGCACACTAATGATTCCTGATAGCGAACAATCATTTATTCCCATCACCAGCCCGCAAGCCCCTCGCGGCATACAATCACAATTGACATACTGCCCCACCCCCCTAATACTACAACTATCCAACAAAGCTGAAGTGTTTTTAGACCTCGAGGAGCGCACAATCCCTCTAAATGTCATACAACCTGGCGATTTGTACGGGTTATTTGAATCCATCATCAAAATGACAAACTGCCCTATGCGGCCCATATGGGACGTAAGTTCTGGAATGCGAAGCACCTTCATGCTGCCCCGCGTCACCGACAAACACCGACATTTTAAATTAAAACTAGCCTACAACGCGCCTTCAAGACCGCCACACAACCTCACAAACCATTGGCCTATTTTCAAGGCAATTGCAAAACAAGAACAATCCAACCCATGGTTCACGGAGATTCTTGTCTTTCCAAAACTCTGGTTAAAAGAAAGAGATGATGATATCAACTGGCTAAAATTCCAAAACTATCTACTCTCTGCGAGTTGGAGACAATCTCAATTTATGCGCATTACTGATGAGCTAGATTTATTATGGGAAAACTTTTCTGCAGCGATTGGACAGAAGCATTTAAACCCTAACGTATATATTGTTGATACGATCAAACATATCGTTCAACTAGCTAACGGCACCGTGCCTGGATTTAAGCCTATTAATAACGACCCTCACGCGCTTCCAGCTCAAATGATAGAGCATGCCTATTGTGAACAATATGGCTTATCCGAATATCTACCTACCATCATAGGCCCTTATAAAATTGATAACGATCCTTTATATTACTCCATGTCATTCCCCACACTGCGAGAAGGCTCGCCTTCGATAAGACGTTCCACCAATACAATAAATGAAATACGTGAAGTAAAATACCTAATCAACATTTTTATAGACACATTAAAGCAGTCAAACATGACACCAGACACTCTTACATTTTCGCGACTTAAAAAAATGAAATTCGAATATTTTCATGATTGCAAAGATCAACAAGGAGATGTCTCAAGCAACAAAAAAGAATTGAGCCATGACAAAAACTTGCTAGCTACTAGTCACAAATATACTTGCGGAAAAGCTTTCTCAATGAAAAGCCCCTTTCTTCGGGGCTGTATTCGTTTATCACCTCATACTTATTGAAGGCTTTTCTTGATCGAAAAACCGGTTTAATTTTTCATCGACTTCCTCAGGTACATCTGCACCTGAGGAGCTCTCTCTAATGTACTCAATATTTCGAAATTTATCTTCAAATTCTTCTAATTGCGCATCTGTAAATACACTGCGATGTTCCATCTGCCTCCAGTATTTAACGCATGACAGCATAATATATTGCTGAATAGAATAGTGCAGTTGATATATACCGGCAGGTGCTTGAGCTTGCAACAACAGAGGCGCCTGAATTTCCATTGCTGCTTTAATCAAAGCTCGTGTCATCTGCCAAAAATGCGGATTATCATAACTTTCTGGATCATTGCGTAGCTTTATCAGGTTATAGGGATATCCTCCGGCTAAGATCTTTAAATTACCTATTTCAATATCAGAAAATGGATCTTCATCTAAAGAAGCAGCCACTTCTGAACTCAGCTTACGGTAACGTGATATTGCATGCAAGAATTCAATATTATTCGAAGAAAAACTCACGAAGCATTTAGGAGATTGTCTCGTCAATGACAATAAAAAATCGTCATCGAGATTCTCCCGAGCAAAAACATCATTTCCACTAAAAGAAAAAACAACATCAACTTGATTCAAAAAAATTCTCAAGTCCTTCTCATGATAAACTTCAGGTTTTACAGGGCTGTCAACAATGTCATTCGTCACAACCTGACAGCCAATATCAAGCAAACAATTTAATGCTATTTTTCCCATACTGCCATGCGCCCCAATGATCCCATAGGTCACTGGCATATTTAGGTTCTTTGTAATCTCTTTTACAAATGGTAAAAACTGATCGCAAGTAAATTTCGGTTCTACAGTATTTTTAATACATGCATTGGCGAAGTCAATAACAGGCATATCAGGAGAACAATGCGAATCAAAAATTCTCATGCCGCGAGCCGTCTGCTCGACCATACACATTCGATCTTTGAAATGCTGTTTTATCTGAAGCACTTTTTCAAGCATTTCATATGACATGTGATACTTCTCTACAAAGTACTCAGGAAAATGAAATAATAAATTGAGAACACCTCCTTCATCAAGACCAATAAAGTATCTCAATCTTTCAAATGATCGATCATGAAACTGGCGCTCAATCATATTAACAATATCGCCAGCAAAGAAACTGTCGAATCTTTCTGGAACATTTGGCAATGAAAATGGTTGTACTGGAATATTGAAGTTTTCTGATAATTCGATCATCGATGGGACTGCAGAATAAGATTTATAATATGCATGAATATCAACACCTTTCTCTTTCAACGTTTTTAAATAAGCTATGACAGAAGGTGTTGCGTGCTGAACAACAGGACTTACCACATTGCAAAATGAAAAATCATGTAAAAAACTTGATTGCTGCATATTATTTTCCAATTGCACCAATACAGGTAATAAAGGTAATTTGTTTGAGATAGCATGATAAAACCTCAAGCGAAAAGACAAAGGGTTATTGATAATATTTAACGTGTTTTGACTTCGAAAAAAAACTACTCTACTTAACATCTCCGTGACTCCTAATTAATTTAGTTTTCCCACGGAGAAGATGTTTTTAGAACAGCAAATGAGATTATTGTTATTATCTTGACATGAAAGGAGCTGTTGCATTCTACGACTATCGTTTCGCGGTTTATCCGCGGGATCTCTAAAAATCAATAACCTATGGTTATTGATTTTTAGTAAAGAGACAGTTTGCAACACTCCCTGAAAGGAAATCTTATAAAAAACTACCTATCGATTGGTAGTCTATCAATTTTTTGAACACTTGTCAATAATGTAAACACAGATGAGGCAGCTACTCCGATGTTGCGCCTTTGGCGCCATTAACTTCCACCTTAACCCCTCTCACGCCAGCGGAAGAGGGGAACAAAAAAAATCACATGGCATGTTTTGATGCTGAAACCTGAGCACCTGCGCGCGGGCATAAACCTTCCTTTATGCAACCATACCTCTCTGACAATACTCAATTGCTGCCGAAATACGTGAAAGCGTTTTATCTTTTCCCAGCAAAAACAAGGTTACATCGATAGAAGGTGAAATGGTATTACCAGTGATCGCGACACGCAGAGGCTGCGCAATAGCGGGCATCTTAATCTGTTGTGTCTCCACAATATTTTTAACAACATCATGGATCGCTTCAGGCTGCCAATCATTCAAAGCATTCAGCTGTTCATGTGCAGCTTGTAATATCTCAACCGATACAGGCGTAAGAAACTTTTCAGCAGCTTGCTCGTCATAATGCTTAACTTCTTCAAATAGATATTTGGACTTATCAGCCATTTCTTTTAATGTTTTGGCACGCTCACGCTGTGCTAAGACAATGTCTTCAAAACTAGGGCCTTGTGATCCATTGATATCAGGAAAATACATTTTCAATTGTTCTGCAACAACTGATGGCGACAACGTTCTTATATATTGCTGATTTAACCAATCGAGTTTGTTCAAATCAAATTTTGCTGCCGCTTTTTGAATGTGGGCGATATCAAATATTTCCAACATGTCTTCACGCGAAAAAATTTCTTGATCGCCATGCGACCAACCCAAGCGTACCAAATAATTTAACATTGCCTCGGGCAAATACCCTTCTTCACGATAATGCAAAATACTCACAGCACCGTGGCGTTTAGACATACGCTTACCGTCTTTGCCTAAAATCATTGGCACGTGCGCATACTCAGGAATAGGCGCATTTAGAGCATTTAAAATATTGACTTGTCTAGGTGTATTGTTGATATGATCGGTACCTCGTATCACATGTGAAATCTTCATATCCCAATCATCGACAACCACTGAAAAATTGTAAGTTGGCATACCGTCAGTACGTGCAAGGATGACATCGTCAAGCTCAGCATTTTGCACAGTAATTTCACCATGAACATGATCACGAAAGGTTACGGAACCGTCCAAAGGATTTTTAAAACGAATGACATGCGGCGCTTTCGTATCCTCGTTAGGAACACCATTTCGGCAGTGGCCATCATAACGCGGCTTTTCCTTCGCCTTTAGCTGTTCTTCTCGCAAATTTTCCAAACGCTCTTTCGAACAATAACAACGATACGCGAGCCCTGCATCTAACAATTGATTGAGTATTTCATGATAGCGCTCTAATCGGGAGCACTGATGAATCACAGGCTCATCTGATTGTAAACCTAACCAATCTAATCCTTGCATGATGACATCGACAGATTCTTGTGTTGATCGTTCTGTATCGGTATCTTCAATACGCAAAACAAACTGTCCTTGATGTTTTTTAGCGAATAAATAACTGAATAATGCGGTGCGGGCACCACCGATATGTAAATATCCAGTGGGGCTTGGTGCGAATCGTGTTCTGACGGTCATAATATGTCTCTCATAATGTCAACTTTGTTGAAAAATCATTATTTAGCGCACAACACTAACCACGGGCGTCATTCCGAACCCTATCAAGGGCGAAAGAATAACGGCACTAGAGCGGGCAATCTGATTTATTCAACAACATCAAAAATCCTATTTTATTAGATAGTTCACTAACAATCAACGAGTTATGACTATCCAGATCTGTTCATAATATAGCCTAAATTGGTTAAAAATTAGAAATCTTGTCTATACTTTGAATCAGAAAAGATTAAAGACGCGACAGCTAAGGAATTGAAATGCGTATATTCATTATTTTTATCATCACGGTAGCGCTCATGATTCCCGCGCAAATCGTCTTCGCTTCACCCTATGGAAAAAATCTATGTCGAAGCGGGCAATATAAGTGCGTTACTATCCAACGCGGCCAAACATGGGAAAGTTTATTTCCTAACACACATCAACGCGATGTTGTAAAACGATTGAATCGCACGAATCAAGCATTACGAACCGGCTCGGTAATTGCTGTTCCAAACACGTTATTCTTTACTAGCATCATGGACATCTCTCCTTTCGCACACCGTATTCAACCCACAGGAAAACGCACTATCGTTGTGAATTTAAAAAAACTGGCTTGGGGTGCCTATAATGAAGATGGTCGCTTGATTCGTTGGGGACCAGCATCAGGGGGAAAAAACTATTGTGCTGATGTGAGGCGAGGTTGCCGAACGGCGATAGGAAACTTTTCGGTTTATCGAAAACATGGGGCTGGGTGCAAATCAACAAAATTTCCTATTGGACGTGGTGGAGCGCCAATGCCATACTGCATGTTTTTCCGAGGTGGGTTTGCGATGCATGGATCACCACAAGTACCAGGCTACAACGCTAGCCATGGCTGTGTACGTTTGTTCACTGAAGATGCTCGATGGTTAAACCAAAATTTTGTGTCTTTCAAAAATCCAACAAAGGTTGTGGTTTTACCCTATTAAATTATGCGCCTTTGGCGCTAGCGGCTACCCCGCGAAGTCTCGTAATGCAAAATAGAGATCCCGCGGATAAACCGCGGGATGACAGTATTTTTTTCTTTCCCCTCTCACGCCAACAGGAAACCAGAATCACAACATCACTTCCTTCCTATTCCCTCTCCCCTTCAAGGGGAGAGGGCTAGGGTGAGGAGTTACAAACAAACCCTCATCAAAAACCGCATCGCGGGTTTTAAGGGATCTAAAAAAACTTCATTTATCGTTTAAAACCAGCAATATTTTTTACAAGACAGACTCTATACCAACAAGAACTTCATTATTCCAAAAACGAATTACTTCAAAACCACATCGTTTTAACTCGGAATCCCTCTGATCATCATATGAAGCTTGAATATCATGCTGGCCACCGTCGACTTCTACTATTAAAGATTTTTCTAAACAAACAAAATCGACAATATAATGACATATCAAAACTTGCCTTTTGAATTTATAATTCATCAATCGACGATTTCTCAAGTGATACCATAGTTTATTTTCAGCATCCGTCTGATTTTTCCGTGATTTTTTTGATCTTTCAATCAGCATGAGCTTTTTATTTTTCATTTCAATTTCATGGCTGACACTACTCAAAAAACATAAAATAACGCCTATTCAAAACGACATTTCGGGCACAAATCTGCATTCAAGCGATCTGCCATCGTATTATTTTCTACTAAAACGATCGTGATCGATGAAATTAAAATCAGCATCAACAACGTCACCAATAATACGAAACCTCTACTAAAATTCATTAACCTTTCCTCTAAACTCTAACGTTTTTTTATTACCGAAAAGTGAATACTGTAATCTGGCTTTTAACATATCCCCTCGTAGAGAAAAATCTGCAGATTGAACATTATCGATTAACACATCTGATCGATCCGAAATCGTTTCTAAATACAAGTTGTCTGATTTTATAAAATAATGCCTTCTTTCAAGCCTAGACACTTGTGCGCCTAACTTATACTCATGAATCAAAGGCACATTAAACACCAGCAGTTGAAACCCAAAAGCATGATATGAACTCATAACTTTAGCAATCTCAGCAAACTCACAATCCGAGACAACAACAACATCTCCATTAGAAAAGACGACGTTTGTCCCTACGAAAAGCTGCCAACGCATTTCGGCAGAAGACAAAAGCACACTCACTGCTTTATTCTCTGCAGCGTGTATCGTTAAATCATTCGCTTTATCGATTCGAATGAGATTTTTCTTATCAAAAAAATCCTTATATCCAACGACATGATTAATAATCATGTCACGATGAAATGCACTACGACACCCACAAGCCCCCGCTTGATACACATCTTGCCTAATGTTCTTTACAGCCACATCTAGATTTCGACTCACATGCATGAGCTCAGACTGGTTATGCTCCGTTTTTTCTAATAAGAGAAACACATCCACAACTGTTCCTGTCAATATAATTGCTAGCAAAGTCGCCACCAACAACTCAATCAATGACATTTCAAACCTACACTTTGCCAACCTGCGTTATACCAGACGATTTTCATTTCATGGTAACCAAACTTCAACTGACCTTCAGGAAAATCAGAAATCACTTCGCGGCTAAGCGAATAGTATTCATTGGGGAATGCGCATGCATCCGACAATAAAAGTATTGCTACATTTTGATAGTATTGATTTTCCGATTTAAGGTTCGCTTTCTGTGCTGCATACAAAAAAACAAAGGCTATGGATGAAATCAGCACTAAACTGATTAACACCTCAATAAGAGTAAAAGCTCGATAAAAAAGTAGCATGTGTATTAAAGATAAATAACGAGGTGTTTTGAGAGTCTATACGATGCAACTCCACTTGACAAGCTGACGGGGAACATCAACAATAAAGAGAATAAAGGAGCTCTTAATGACTACAACAAACGACCCACACACACTCAGCATGTCCATCGTCATGTCACCCGACAAAGTCAACTTCTCAGGCAATGTTCATGGTGGACATTTGCTGCATTTTCTGGATCAAGTTGCCTACGCCTGTGCTGCTCGCTACTCCGGCGGCCATGTCGTCACACTCTCAGTCGATAACGTATTATTCAAAGAACCGATACACGTCGGTGAACTCGTCACTTGTGATGCTGCCATCAACTATGTAGGTAAAACCTCTATAGAAGTCGGCATTCGCGTCACCGCTCAAAACCTATTGACGCAAAAAACACGACATACTAACACATGCTATTTCACCATGGTTGCAGTCGACGAAAACTTACACCCACGTGAAGCGCCTCGTTTGACAGCTGAAACAGCCGAACAAAAATTGCGTCAAGAAGAAGCCAAACTACGCCGTGAAATTCGCATGCGACTTCAAAAAGAGCATGCAGATCGCAAAGCTGAACTCCGGGCGAAAATAAAATAATGCTATTAAATATACACCCGACACACCCACAAAGCCGGCATATCAGCACTGCTGCAGAGGTTATTAAAGATGGCGGCGTCATTATCTACCCTACCGACTCAGCATATGCATTAGGGTGTCAATTAGGGGATAAGCAAGCGGTACAACGCATTCGCCGTATTCGAAGCATCGACAAAAACCATTTTTTCACACTCATTTGCCGTGATTTATCAGAAATCGCAAAATACGCACGCGTGGATAATTGGGTATTTCGACTGCTCAAAGCAAACACCCCGGGCCCATATACCTTTTTATTAAATGCCTCTTACGAAGTCCCAAAGCTTTTGTTGCACGCCAAACGAAAAACGATAGGATTACGCATCCCAGACAACCTTATCGCTCAAAGCTTGCTTGAAGAACTCGATGAACCCATCTTAAGCTCAACACTGATTTTACCGGATGATGATGTACCACTCACGGATATGGATGAGATAGAACGACGGTTATCAAATCAGGTCGACCTGATTATCGACGGCGGCAGCTGCGGCTTTGACCCCACAACCGTCGTCAAACTCACAGATAGCACTCCTGAAATATTACGCGTTGGCAAAGGTGACCCTTCGCCTTTTATGTGATAATATTTCACACCATTATGAAACGAAAAAAACCTTTACCACAACCAGCAACGACTACCATTCAAAGCCTTAGCCACGAGGGCCGAGGCGTCGCACAAATTGATGGGAAAACCGTCTTTATCGATAATGCGTTACCTGGCGAAACTGTGACTTTCGACTATACACGCCGAAAAAATTCATTCGACGAAGGAAAAGCCACAGTTATTCAAAATCGTTCAGAACATCGCGCCACACCAAAATGCAGCGTTTTTGATTTATGCGGTGGTTGCAGCCTGCAACATATGGATATGCCCTCACAACTATCGCTCAAGCAAAAAACATTATTAGAGCAACTCAAACACTTTGGACAGGTACAAGCAGAAACCGTTTTATTACCATTATCTGCAAATGATTGGGGTTACCGACGAAAAGCACGACTCGGCGTGCGTTATATTCCAAAAAAAGAAAAAGTCCTCGTCGGCTTTCGAGAAACCAATGGCCGATACATCACCAACACAGAACAATGCGAAGTACTACACGCTTCTATCGGCACCAAAATCGAAGCGTTATCAGAGCTGATTCGATCACTAGATGCCTATGACAACATCCCACAGATTGAAGTTGCAGCCGGCGATGATGTAACCGCACTGATATTCAGACATTTAATTGAATTGAGCGAAGAAGATAAAACCAAACTCGTCGCATTTGGCAAGGAACATGGCTTTCATATTTACTGCCAACCTAAAAATATCGATTCAATCTATTTGCTTTCCCCAGAAAATCATCCTGAACGAGTCAGCTATCATCTACCTAAGCACGATATCACCATGCAATTCCATCCTTCGGATTTTACACAAATCAATCATGAACTGAATCAAAAAATGATTGATCTTGCCATTCAACAACTCGACATACAACCTGATGATCGTGTGTTGGATTTATTCTGTGGCATTGGTAATTTTAGCCTACCATTGGCGCGTTATGCTAAACATGTGACGGGCGTGGAAGGAAGCATTAAAGCGACAGATCGCGCAAATGAAAATGCGAAGAAAAATGGCCTGACCAATGTTGAATTCCATACAGCGAATTTAGAAGAACCTTGCAATCATTTACCGTGGGCAAATCAAACATATGATAAATGCCTGCTTGATCCAGCTCGCACTGGTGCGGAAACGATTTTACCCTTGATTAATGAATTAAAACCTAGCGTCATTGTATATGTTTCCTGCAACCCATCGACACTCGCGAGAGATGCCGGTATTTTAGTGAATACATTTGGATATACGTTAAAACAGTGCGGGATCATGAATATGTTTCCACACACGAAGCATGTTGAATCTATCGCAACCTTTGTTAAGTAATAAACGGATGAAAATAAATGGTTTTAGTCAAACAAACATTTCCAAGACTTGAAGACGACACCATCGACTTTGAAGCATGGCTTACTATGCACGTTGATCGTTATCCTGAAGCAAGCAAAAGTATCATTAGAAACGCCTACGACTTCAGCCAAATCAATGATGAACACCTGGCCACCTTTTATGGTCAATCTTGTTTAGAAGAAGGCTTGGAATGCGCTGAAATCTTAGCTGAACTTCAGGCGGATGCCACAAGCATTGCAGCTGCCATTATCTTTTGTGCAGGACAAGGCGCGGAAATTACACTCGAAGACATACAAGAACAACTCAATCCAGAAATTGCTAAACTCATTCGCGGCTTAGACTCAATGAATGCTATCAGCGCGCTACACCAACAAACCAACAAAACCAGTGGAAAGCAAATCGATAACCTACGTAAAATGCTACTCGCCATGGTATCTGATGTGCGCGTGGTGTTAATCACTCTCGCGCGACGTGTCTGCATCTTGCGTGGCGTTCAAGTACTTGGCGATGAAGAACGAAAACCTTACGCTGAAGAAACCATGGAACTCTATGCCCCACTCGCTAACCGCCTAGGAATCAGCGAAATCAAATGGGAGCTTGAAGATTTATCGTTTCATGATTTAGAGCCTGAAACATACAAAGCAATCGCCAAAAAACTCAATGAAACTCGACTAAATCGTGATGCACGCATTGAAGAAACCATTCATTCAATCAAAGAAAAATTAAAAAAAATCAATATCGATGCAGACGTCACCGGGCGCGCAAAACATATTTATAGCATTTATAAAAAAATGCAGCGAAAACGTGTGCCTTTCGAAGAAATATATGACACTCATGCTGTGCGAATCATCGTTCCAACACTCGACGACTGCTACCATGCCCTAAGCTTGATGCATGAAACATGGACGTCGATCACTGAAGAGTTTGATGATTACATCTCCACACCTAAACCCAATGGATATCAATCGATTCATACAGCCGTTGCAGGACCAGAAGGCAAACATCTCGAAATTCAAATTCGCACCCATGAGATGCATGAAAAAAATGAATTAGGTGGTGCGGCGCATTGGCTCTATAAAGAAGGCGCAAAAGCCAAAGGAGGCTATGAAGAAAAGATTGCGTGGCTCAGAGAATTATTAGAGTGGCACAAAGAATTAAGCTTGGGTGATGAGCAACTCGATCGCGTGCATGATCAAGCTTTTGAGGATCGCGTCTATGTATTCACCCCCAATGGCGACATCGTCGACTTGGTTTTACATGCAACACCCTTAGATTTTGCTTACCATATCCATAGCGACATCGGACATCGTTGCCGTGGCGCGAAGGTCAACAGCAAAATGGTACCATTAACGCATCAATTGAGCACAGGAGATCGAGTAGAAATCCTCACGACAAAAATCTCACAACCTAGTCGTGACTGGTTAAAACCCGACGCTGGCTATCTCGCGAGTTCGCGCGCCCGCTCGAAAGTGCATCATTGGTTTAAGCAACACGACGCGGAAAATACCACGCCAGAACACAAAGAAACAAAATCAGCAGAACCACCGGCACCTAAAGCACCACCAAAAACATTGCCAAAGGTATCACTAAAACCACGGAAAGGCGCCTCAAACATCCATATTCATGGCATGAGCAATTTACTAACGACGATGGCGAATTGCTGCCAACCACTGCCCGGCGACCCTATCACAGGGTATATCACGCGTGGACGGGGCGTTTCGATTCACCGAACCGATTGTCAAAACATTTTAAACATCAGCGAATATGGAAAAGCACGTATCGTAGAAGCCGAGTGGATAGAAGGTAACGATCACCCTTATATTGTCGATCTAAATATTATAGTCGAAGATACAGCAAAGGTTGTCTCGCAACTTACAGCGTTGCTCGCCAGTAAAAAAATTAAAGCACTACAGCTAGCTGAAAAAGACAGCCAACATATTTTTCTTACTGTGCAGTTGCCGAATGTTGAAAAACTAAATCAATTGATTGAATGGATCAAAAAAATCCCTACAGTTAAAAGCGTGCTTCGTTCGAATTACTACGCTGATTAGCATGCACTTTGGATATAAAACATTGCAACTACAAAGATCCGCCTGCAGTGGAGCTGTCACACCGCGGTTTATCCGCGGCGTCTCGATATTGAAAAATAAGATGTTACGCATAAAGTACGGGATGATAGAGTTTTTAGATACTACTTTAATGTTTAACACCAAAGCTCAGAAGGGTTTTTACCATGCATTTTAGCATATACAGTTTTATTCTCTGGCTTCAAATCATCTGTCGTTTGTTCTGTTGTTGATGCATGAGGGTTCAAATTCGCCCCTTCTTTCTGTACGACTGTATGACTAAAAAAGGTAATTTTGTCGTTTGCATACTGCTTCGCAATCTCATGGCAATCTTCTTGAGATAATGAATTCAAAAGCGCATCATCAACCTCCGACTCTTTATCAAAAATATGCTTCGCTGCCAAACGCTTCTCAATATAAAGCTTCATAGCCTGATCAAGATATTTATCTAACTGTCCTGACGGAAGTTCTTTTAAGCTTGCATAAAAACCTACAGCCAAACCTTCTTCACTAACGTCAGAATTGTCTGCTTTCAATTTATCACGACATAGATTAAAAGCAACTTGGCACTTAACTGCAAATGAAAAGTCACGCACCTTAATACCATAACCTTTAGAAACAAGACTCAATCCATCGTATTTATCACTGCTTGACAGAAATGACTTATAAATATTTTCTTCTTCCTCACGATAAACCTTACGCCGGTTCAACGCGCTCACAGTATCACCGATCAGCTGGGGTAACTTCATAAGCCCACCGACACCTAATGCAATTGCCCCCGCCAACAACAACCCAGCTGCAGCAGGTGGAAAAACTAATGACAAACCTACTAATGTCATTCCAAATGCGATAAATGCAGTGGATTGTGCTTTACTTCTCGCAACACGATGACGTTCTTTTTGAGTATTTAATAATTGCTTAACAAAAGCTCTTTGCGCCTCAGTTGGATCAGCATTCCTTGTTTCATTAACAACTGCTTCAAGCGCCCTAACTTGCTTCTCAATATCATTTTTTAACGCTATCAAATCTGCTTTACGCTTAGGTAAATCTAGAATTTCGTCATCCTTCCCATACTCTTCTTTTATCTCAACAGCACCATCTTCATCAGAAACTTCACTACCTAACGTTTGATCTACAACTTGAAGCTCTGCATAAATAGCGTCAAGTATTTCTTTTTTTTCAGCCAATAAACCGGCTTCAGTTAGTGTTTTCTCTAACGCTTTTGCCTCATTAAATTCTTTCACGGCTCTTGCCCAGAGATAGCCAGCTAATACGAAAGTATGATAGGGACCTAATGCCGCAAGACCTGCCCAATGAGCTGCTGTCAAACCGCCAAGCGCCATTGAGGTTGTCGCTTGCGCAGCGACACTCACTGTTTGATGTTTTTGAGATTTTTGCTTGAATCCTGCTTCTGAAATTTGATGAGAAAGTGATTGCTGATACTTGGCATCAACCATACCAGTGAGAGACTCAAAAAGCCTCCAATAAGCGCCCAAACCAAAGTACACGTCATCTCTAAGGACGCTTCTGCTAATTTCCAGCATTGGCGCCATCGCCTCATGAAACTCAACAGCTGTATTGAGCCGATCGGCTAGAATCGCTTCTATATCAATATTTAAGTTTTCAGTGGCTCGCACTGTATGCAGCTCTTTTCTCTCACGCATCTGTTTTCCCCATTTGACTTATTATAATATATAGAGAAACACTATAGGTCTAATTTTACACAATATTTACACAAAAAGAAACCTCCGCATCTTGTTGTTTTATAGGGATATTTATGCAGAAACGCTTGCTAATGAACGTTCAATCCCCTCCTGACCAGGGAATTTCGCAAATTTATACCCAAAAAAACCAGTTTCTTCCGTATACATCTTCACTTGTTCTGACGCATAGTATTGAAACATCCCTCGCCTATCTGTATCTGACAACGACTTTGCTATCTCCCAAGCTTGACCTAAATCAGCATCATTATCATCATTGACAATCATCCTCATCACGACACGCTGTTCTTTATAAGTTTTAAGCGCCATATTCAGAACATTATTTCGTTCTCGTTCAGACAAGTTATTGAGCTCTTCATAAAATTGCTCTTCTCTCTCTTGCTGAGGGTGCTCATGCGCAACACACTCTTCAGAACGCATACTTTGAGGTAAATTATCGCGATACACCTCATAAGCAATACGATATTTAATAACAACGGCACTATCTACAGCTTGTTCTTCATTTTCCTCTACTTTTTCTTCTGAATTTTTTTGTGAAACATAAGACAACGCCATTGAGAAACGTTCAGACGCACTATGATACTCTTTGTTAATCACAACATCCTCTGCAGAATAAAGCGCGCGACATTTAGCATAATCCAGCATATTGTCTTTCCATAGATATAACTTTGACTTACCGCCTGCGGCTAATATTGCCATTGCTAGAATTGGAATAAGACTAAAAACATTTAAGGCTAGCAGCAATGCGATACCAACAAAAGTAGCGCCTATCGCCAACAACACTGTTCCTGAAGCACGATTTGCACTATTGTCACTACGTCGCACTTGAGCTTGTAAAAACTTTTCGACAAATCGCTTTTCCAATGCATTTCTTTCAGAAGCATCCTTTCTAAGAATATCAATCTGCACGCTGAGTTTCTTTTCTAACTGGTTAAGCTGAAGCAAATAAAGTTTGAGCTGCTTATTATCAAACTCACCAAACAAACCCTCAACCTCTTTTTGTTTTTCCTCATCATCTACTTCGATGAGCCCTAGTTTCAACTTCACATTAACTATTTCTTTCATCAATGTTTCTAAGGTTTTTGTTTTCTTATTTAATAAACCTGCCTCAGTAGAAGCAAGATATTCATCCCATGCTTCTTTAACATCATGAGCTGCTTTACTCCACAAATGACTTAAAATAACCCCCATTAAAAAAGGGTGAAACCACGAAAACATCACAAAAAAATGAATTGTTGATACACCAGACAACGTCCCCGATGAAGCTACTTGCGTCCCCAAAATAACTTTGTCGCGCATTCTTTTTTGGCGTCTGACACCCTCTTCTGAAACGCGATTTAAAACATGAAATTGGTACTTAGCGTGAACCAAGCCAGCAATGGCTTCTAGCAAGCTCCAATAAACACCTAAACCAAGAAATGCGGTACTTCCAATGGTAGCCCGAATAGTATCTGCCGAAGAGCCCATTGATTCATGCAAATCAACGACGGCACATAACCAATAAGCTGAAGTCATATAAGTGCCAAGGTGTGTGTCTTTGATAACTTCTGAAAAATTGATAATGTTGTTCTTATTCATAGCTATCTCCTTATATTTTTTTATTCATTATACTCAGCATCTCGGCATCTCGTGCGACTTTTTACATTCAGCTTACAAAGAGAAAAGAATTAAACAGTTTGACTTATGAGAGAATAATTTCGAGGAAAATTTAAACCCAATCGCGCGGTTTTAAAAACACATCGTACAATTTTTCTTCTTCACTGCCTGCAGCAGGGTGCCAGTTATATTCCCAGTGCACAACTGGGGGGAGTGACATAAGAATAGCTTCTGTGCGGCCACCAGACTGCAGGCCAAACAGCGTACCACGGTCGTACACTAAGTTGAACTCGACATAGCGACCACGACGATACAATTGAAAGTCTTTATGTCGTTGTTCAAAAGGATGGGATTTACGCTTTTCAACGATAGGAACATAAGCTTCAATAAAATGATCACCTACACTTTGCATAAATGCAAAAGTGGTATCGATGCCCCACTCATTCAAGTCATCATAAAAAATACCGCCGATACCTCTAGGCTCTTGGCGATGCTTTAAATAAAAATAGTCATCACACCATGTTTTAAATTTAGGATAGACTTTTTTACCAAAAGGGTCACACGCTTTTTTTGCGATAGCATGCCAATGCTTTGCATCTTCTTCAAACCCATAGTAGGGCGTCAAATCAAAACCACCGCCAAACCACCAGATAGGCGTTTCGCCTTTTTTTGTTGCTTGAAAAAAACGTACATTCATATGGGTCGTTGGAACGAAAGGATTATTAGGATGAATCACCAAGGAAACACCTGTCGCTTCAAATTGCCGCCCAGCCAATTCGGGACGATGCGCTGTCGCTGATGGAGGTAAAGAATCACCTTTGACATAAGAAAAGTTTACGCCACCACGTTCAATAACAGCACCACCACTCAAAACACGCGCTTCACCACCGCCACCACCGGCATGTTCCCAAGAATCTTTTTTAAATGTCTCCTGACCATCCTGCGCTTCTAAAACAGAACAAATATTATTTTGAAGATTTCGTAAGTACGTTTTGATTTGTTCGATCATGAAAGACTCTCTTTCTTAAGTTATATTACAGAATCACTATTACACTGCACCAGCGCGAATACGTGGTTTTTCAGGCAAACGGTGATCTTGCGCTAAGAAAGTATAAACCGTTGGAACAACAAACAAGGTAAACAAAGTACCGATAGCCATACCACAGAAGATGACAATACCAATACCAAATCGGCTTTTAGCACCGGCACCACCGGCTAAAATTAGCGGCACGACCCCGAAGATCATCGCAAAAGTGGTCATTAACACTGGGCGTAATCGAAGTGCTGCGGACTTAATAACAGCATCATGAATCGATAACCCTTCATCTCGCTGAATATTATTAGCGAATTCCACAATGAGAATTCCATGTTTACTAATCAATCCAATCAAAGTTACCAACCCAATACCCGTATAAATATTCAGTGTCGCCACCCCCATATTTAACGGTATAAGCGCGCCGCAAATCGACATAGGCACACTGATTAAAATAACAAAAGGATCTCGCCAACTTTCAAATTTAGCCGCTAATACTAAATAAATGACAACTAAGGCAAAGAAAAAGATAAAAACCAGCGTTGAGCCTTCTTGCATCACTTGACGTGACTCACCCGCATAATCATACATATAACCATGAGGGAAAATCTCAGCAGCCTTTTGACGTAAGAATTGCAATCCTTCAGTAACGGTGTGTCCTGGAACCATCACCCCTTGGACAGTCGCTGAATTCAATTGCTGGAATGTCGACAAAGCATTTGGCTCCACCGAAGTCGTCAGCGTCGCAATGCTAGACAAAGGCACCATATCACCATTCGCATTGGCAATATAATATTGCTCGAGCTTTTTCGGATTAAAGCGATAATCTCTTTCAACTTGAGGAATCACTTGGTAACTGCGACCTGACATGCTGAACCAGTTGGTGTAGTTCCCACTTAAAAACAAAGACAGCTCACTACCAATCGTTTGCATGTTGATACCCATTTCACCGGCTTTATCACGGTTGATATCGACATTGAGTTGTGGATTATTATATCGCAACGAGGCATCGACATAAGCAAACATACCACTGTCTTCTGCTGCCTTGAGCAATTTGTTTTGCAATTCAAAGAGGGTTTTGTAGTCCCCTGTCGACTTGATGACAAACTGAACTGGCATACCGCCACCAGAACCTGGCAATGCCGAAGGATTAAACGCCACTGCTTGTACACCCGACAATCCATCTAACATCGGCTGTATTTCTTTTTGAATTTCAAACACCGACTTTTTACGCTCATCCCAAGATTTCAATATCATACCAGAAATAGCAGAATTTACGTTTCCAGCGCCATTCACATAAAAATAATCTTCCATTTGAGGAAAGCTTTTATAAATCTTATTGACTGGCGAAACGAATTTATTCATATAATCGATATTCGCATACATAGGTCCTGTCATCATGACCCACAGGGCACTCTCATCTTCTTTCGGCGCCAACTCAGTCTGCGTTGTTGTCGCAAGAAAATAACAGCTCGCTAAAATAATAATCGCAAACACTACTGTGACCGGGCGATAATTTAAAACAGACACAAGACGTCGATGATATGCACTTTTAAGCTTATCAAAGAAGTGGTCGACCACATGCACAAACCGCTCATCCATCACCGAACTTGATAACACCTTAGAACACATCATCGGAGACAGTGTAAGCGCGATCACCCCAGACAAAATCACTGAACCCGCTAATGTAAATGCAAACTCTGTAAAAAGCTGTCCGGTTAAGCCTGTCATGAAGCCAATCGGCGCATAGACGGCTGCTAGCGTGATCGTCATAGAAATCACTGGTGAAGCAATTTCTCGCGCACCAATTAATGCCGCTTGGATTGGATCCTTACCTTCTTCGATATGGCGATAAATATTCTCCACGACGACAATAGCATCATCGACCACTAATCCAATTGCTAACACCATCGCGAGCAAGGTTAATAAATTTAAAGAATAATCGAGCATATACATGATGAAGCATACGCCAACCATTGATAAAGGCATGGTAATGACGGGGATTAATACCGTACGCAAAGATCCCAAAAACATAAAAATAACAACGATAACGATCAACGCTGCAATGACAATGGTTTCAATCACTTCATATAACGATGCTTTAATATAACGGGTACCGTCGTAGACGACTTTACCTGTCATTCCTTCCGGATAGTTAGCTTTCAATTCAGGCAATACTTGTCGCACACCATTAATAACCGAAAGAGGGTTTGCAGAAGGTGTACCATAAATACCAATAAAGACTGCCTCATGACCATCAAAAACCACACTTGAGTCATAAGATTGTGATCCCAGCTCAACTTTCGCAATATCTCGCATGCGAATCAGGGTGCCATTCTCTGATTTGACAACGATATTATTAAAGGTTGATAAATCACTGACATCCGTGCTGGCTTTGACATTAAATACGACGAGCTGCCCTTTAGTTTGCCCGGCGGCAGATTGATAATTGTTTTTTTGCAAAGCATCTTTAACAGTTGAAGCTGTGATGTTATAAGAAGCCATTTTCGTAGGGTTTAACCATACGCGCATACTAAAGGTTTTTCCGCCCAAAATTTCTGCTTGCGCAACACCATCAACAGACTCAAGCTTCGGCACAACAACACGAGTCAAATAGTCTGTCACTTGCTCAGGCGACATTTCCGTACTGTTGAATCCAATATACATCAAGGCAAATTGATCAGAGGACTGTTTTTGAATGACTGGATCTTCCGCGTCACTTGGCAACTGAAATTGCACTTGCTGCACCTTAGACATGATTTCGGCAAGCGCAGCATTTGGATCGTAGTTTAAGCGCATATAGACACTGATAGTACTCACACCTTGAGTACTGCTAGCTGTCATATAGTCAATACCTTCAGCGCCAGCAATCGCCTGCGTCAAAGGCGTCGTAATAAACCCTTGAACCAAATCTGCGCTTGCTCCAGAATAGCTGGTTGTCACAGAAATCATCGTACTTTCAGTTTTGGGATATTCTCGCAACGGCAATTGATAAATACAGTATAGCCCCATGATGAATATCAAAATACTCACCACGCTTGCCATCACGGGACGCTTAATAAAATGATCTGTGAACTTCATCATGGACTACGGTTCCACTTCATTATTGATAGTAACAGGATCGCCATTGCTTAATTTAATCTGACCAGACGTAACAACCATATCGCCAGCTTTCACACCCTTCGTAATTTCAACCACGTCACCACGTCTATCACCGACTTCAACGTAAACACGTTTGACAGTAAGTGTTGGTTTATCTGCTGTCTTATCTTTTGTCGATTTTGATGTTGGCGCGGTTGATTTTTGCTTCTCTTGCTCGATCACATACACCGTGTTCCCATATAAATTATAGGCAACAGCCGTTTGAGGAATCGTAACAACAGATTGTTTCTTCGGTAACAACACGTGTATACGTGCAAACATACCAGGCAGTAAGGCTTTAGATTCATTTGGCACAATGGCTTGAACCGTAATACTGCGTGTACTTTCATCGATCTGAGACGCGAGCGCGTTGACAATACCTTTATATGTCACGTTAGGAAACGAATCTGTCACAACTTCGACATCTTGCCCAACAGATAAATCATGGACATACTTCTCAGGCAATGTAAATTCCACATACAAAGGGTTAAGCGACTGTAATGGAACAATCGGTGTTCCAGCCGAAATATATTGACCAATATCAATCTCACGAATACCGAGCTTACCATCAAAAGGTGCGATGACATGCTTATAGGCAATCTTAACCTTAGTCGCCTCAACACTCGCCTTAGTTTCTTGCATGGTTGCATAATCAGTATCTACTGTACTTTGTGAAACAGCTCCTTTTTTAAGAAGCTTCACATCTCGATCATAATTAAGCTTAGATAATTTATATTGCGCCAAATAGTCTTGCAGATTTGCTTGTTCTTCACGATCGTCAAGTTCAATAAGTGCATCACCTTTGTTAACAAAAGTACCGGATTCAAAATGAATTGCACTCACTATCCCTGAGGTTTGAACGGTAACATCAACCCCCTGAATTGCTTGCAAGGATCCTATCGCAGGAATGTACGGCGTCCACTCCAAAGCCTTGGCTTTGCTTGCAGAAACCACAACGGCAGGCGCATGAAACGACGACAAATATCGTTTTATCATGACTTGCCTAAATGAATACCAACCGAAAACAGCACCGAACAGGATACCTACAACGATCAACATTATGATCATACGCTTTTTCATGCTCACTCCCAGCGCGAAATACTACTCATACATTAGACATATTAACCTGTGACAATTGGGATGTCACCTTTTTTATGATAAGATCTTGAGCAACTTTAACCACAAGGAGCACATCATGGTAGAAACCGCATCAACAATGTTACCACTTGGCACGCAAGCACCCGATTTCGAATTACTCGACACTGTCACAAACGAACCACTTGCTCTAAGCAATTTAAAATCTGATCAAGCCACTGTCATCATGTTTATCTGCAACCATTGTCCCTATGTGGTACATATTTCCGATAAGCTGGTTGAACTAGCGAAAGAATATCAACAAAAAGGCGTGAACTTCATCGCCATCAGCTCCAACGATGTTGTCACCCACCCGGCTGACTCTCCCAACAAAATGAGCACACATGCTAAAGACAATGGATTCACCTTTCCATATCTGTATGATGAAACCCAAGAAGTTGCCAAAGCCTACAAAGCTGCTTGCACACCGGATTTTTACATTTTTGACGGTGAGTTAAAATGCGCCTATCGAGGACGCTTCGATGGAGCGACTCCCAAGAACAATGTACCCGTCACAGGCGATGAACTCCGACAAGCACTAGACAACATTCTTACCGGCAAACCAGTCAGTGATGATCAAAAACCAAGCCTTGGATGTAATATTAAGTGGAAATAATGCATACGTAGCGGATAAGCATAGTTAAAAAAACATTATCATTCTCTCTTACTGTAGTCCCGCATTTTTTCCTGTCATCCTGCGGTTTCAGATGTCAGTGTCATCCCGCAGTTTTAGATGGCACTGTCATCCCGCGGTTTCAGATGCCACTGTCATCGCGCGGTTTATCCGCGGGATCTCTAATGAAAAAAGTAACATCGTCATTCCGAGGCAAAGCCGAGGAATCTCCATCTACAAGGGGATTCCTCGCTACG
>JBKAGM010000008.1:0-54074 GCA_046290385.1 Gammaproteobacteria bacterium | reverse complement strand
GAATCTCCTTGTAGATGGAGATTCCTCGCTGCGCTCGGAATAAGTTCTCTGATTTATTGTCACCCTGCAGAGGAGTCCTTTTTTTCGTGGGTGTGTGGGGGTTTCATTTTGAAGGTTGTGCCTTTGGCGCGATTACAAAACACTCTCAACTCTCTCCTGCTAGCGGGAGAGGGGAAATGGGAAACATTCACCATTGCAAACGAGAGGAAATGGAGCACAGAACGAAAAATGAAGTTCTCTTACTCTGCGCTGACATAGGAATAATAAAAAAATTTACTTAGTAACATTACCTACAACTTTATTCACCAAAAACTCAACATGATCAATAGGTGTCTTGGGCAAAATACCATGGCCCAAATTGAAAACATGAGGGCGACCTTTCATTTGTTTTAATATTCTGTCGATTTCTTGCGATAAAAATTTCTGTGAACCGAATAACGCTGCAGGATCTAAATTTCCCTGCAATGTTTTCTTCCCTTTCACAATTTTATTGGCATAATTCAAATCACAAGTCCAATCGACACCAATCCCGTCACAGTCCATTTTTATCATTCTCTCTAACCAGGCGCCATTCTGTTTTGTGAAGGCAATTCTTGGAATCGTCTGATGCTCATGCTGTCGCACCACATTCTGGAATATTAAATCCATATAATCTAAAGAAAATGTTTGATAGGTTTCGGGAGTTAGTGTGCCGCCCCATGTATCAAAAATCATTATTGCTTGAGCACCTGCACGAACTTGTGCGTTTAAAAATAAAATTAATGCGTCACTAATTTTTTTCAACAAGACATGTAATATTTTAGGGTTTTGATACATGAGTGATTTAATTTTAAGAAAGTTTTTACTGCTGCCGCCCTCGATCATATAAGTTGCTAGCGTCCAAGGACTTCCAACAAAACCAATCAAAGGCACGCGATCGCGCAGCTTGCTACGAGTGAGCTCTATCGCTTCTAATACGTAATCAAGATCCTTTTCTGGCTTCGGTATCTTTAAAGATTTAATGTCTTTTTCATTGCTAATAGGCTTTTTAAACGCAGGGCCTTCGCCTTCTGTGAAATACAAGCCTAAGCCCATGGCATCAGGAATAGTTAATATATCTGAAAAAATAATCGCGGCATCTAAATCAAATCGCGCTAACGGTTGCATCGTTGCACGGCTCGCCCATTCTGGATTGCGACACAACGACATAAAATCGCCGGCCTGAGCGCGTAGCTTTCGATATTCTGGCAAATACCTTCCTGCCTGGCGCATAATCCAAATGGGCGCGCGTTCTACTGGTTTCTGTAAGAGTGCGCGAATTAAGAGATCATTTTTTAACATAGGTTTTACCTTTGCGAGAAATGCAGTATCATTGGGGCATTATTATTACAGGGAACTAACGGATGTTCAACAACATAAAAAATCGTATAATTTTTTGCGCGTTTGCTTTTATATTAAGCAGTCTTCTTGCAGGATGTGCGCCACACCCAAAACCGGCACCTCCACCACCGACACATAAAATTGTTCAACCGTCGGCAGAAGCAATAAAAGCTCACAAAAAACTCATCGCGACAAGATATTTAGAGACTGGCAACGACGCGATAAAAGCCAAAGATTATGACGCAGCATTCAAAGCTTACAAAAAATCGGCTGGACTCGGCAATGCCAAAGCGCAATTTGCGTTGGGCTATTTATACCGTTCAGGACATGGCACCGATCAAGATTATGCAAAAGCCACTAAATGGTTTAAAAAAGCAGCTCATCAGGGTTATGCCAAGGCGCAAACAAACCTAGGAATACGCTATCTTCATGGGGAAGGTGTCGCTCAAAGCGACGAGAAAGCGATATATTGGTTCAAAAAAGCGGCTGCTCAAAATGATGCATTTGCCCAAAATCAATTAGGATATATGTATAGTGCCGGACAAGGGGTGCCTCAAGATAAAGCTGAAGCGCTCAAGTGGTATCGTTTGGCAGCCAACCAAGGCTTGGCAAGCGCCGAGTACAATTTAGGCCTCATGTATGCCAACGGCGAGGGTGTTGAACAAAGCAATGAAATAGCATTGCAATGGTTTAAACTGGCATTGAGGCATGGCTTTCACCCAGCGCAAGCTTATATTGACACTGCGACAAAAAAAGCTAATGCGTCATAAAAAGAAAAAATCCTTAGGTCAGCACTTTTTAGACGATCATGTGATTATCGAGCGCATCGTTAAAGTCATCGCACCTAAACCTGAGGACACTGTCATCGAAATAGGCCCAGGGCTTGGTGCGCTCACTAAACCCTTGCTCAAGCTATTAAACCAATTGCATGTCGTTGAATTTGATAACGACTTAATTCCTGTTCTGAAGAAGATGAGTGAAAAAATCATGGTGCACCATCATGATGCACTCACATTTGATTTTTCGACCTTATCACAAAACAACATTCGGTTAATTGGCAACTTGCCTTATAACATCTCGACCCCACTACTTTTTCACTTTATTGTCTATATCGACATCATCAAAGATATGCATTTTATGATGCAAAAAGAATTGGTCGATCGCATCACTGCCACACCTGGTTCAAAAACTTACGGTCGTTTAAGTGTGATGATTCAATATTATTGTATCGCTGAAAAATGTTTTGACGTTCCGCCTGAGGCATTTTCACCACCACCCAAAGTCGATTCCGCCGTATTTCGCTTAATCCCCAAGGAAGAACGAGCTTTGGAGCAAGAGGAAGAAAAAACATTCGCAACCTTAGTCAAACAAGCCTTTAGCCAACGCCGCAAAACGATCTATAATGTCTTAAAAGAGATGCTTACTGCGAAAGACTGGGAAGCAAGCGCTATCGATAAAAAAGCGCGCGCGGAAACGCTCGCGCTCGATGATTTTATTCAACTCACGAGATTAGCACATGGCAACTTATGCGATCGGTGACATTCAAGGCTGTTTTGATGCGCTAAAGGCGCTGTTATCATATATTCGCTTCAATGAAAAAGAAGATACATTGTGGTTTGCTGGTGACCTTGTGAACCGTGGCCCTAAATCACTCGAAACACTCAAATTTATTAAAAACCTTGGCGACAAGCATAAAGTCGTTTTGGGCAATCATGACCTACACCTACTTGCACTCGCCGAAGGTGTGCGAGAAACCAAACCGCATGATAAGTTACTTAGCATTCTTAATGCCAAGGAAAAAGAAAATATTCTTACTTGGCTGCGTCATCAACCCTTGCTGGTACATGATGACACTCTTAATTATACGATGACACATGCAGGATTATTGCCCCAATGGGATTTAGCACTTGCAAAAAAATGCGCGTACGAAGCTGAACGTGCGTTACAAAGCGCGACTTATGTTGATTTTCTAAAGAATATGTTTGGTAATGAGCCTAACCAATGGCACGATGACTTAGCAGGATGGGATCGACTGCGATGCATTATCAATGGTTTTACACGATTACGCTTTTGCACACCAACAGGTGTGATGGATTTTACGCAAACAGGACCTATTGGCACACAGCCAGAGGGATGCATCCCATGGTATGAAGTTCCCGAGAGAAAAAATAAAAATTTAAATATTCTCTTTGGCCACTGGGCATCTTTGGAAGGAAAGACAAGCGCCGAAAATGTATTTGCATTAGACACGGGATGCGTATGGGGTGGGCCATTACGCGCGATGCGCTTAGAAGATCGCGCAATATTTGACTTTCCGTGTTGATTAAAGCAAAATTTTGTCATGCGAAAATTATTACTTTTCATCACGATATTTTGCCTAGGGTCATCTGTTTATGCGACAAACCTAAGCAGCCAGGCCGTTCAAGTCACATTCCGACTTAATGCGATCGCAGGCAATCCTAATCTCTGGTTATTAATAAAAAATCTTGATGATGGCTCAGTAACGCCTTATATGATTCCTATTACGTCACCACAAATGTATAAACTATTTAAAACCAATGGTAGTCAATACCAAATTATGGCATTGAAAATCCAATATGAGGGTGGTTCGGTATCACCATGTCAATTAACTAAAAACATCATTGATAACAAAGCTACACGGATATTTTTATACGGCTCACTAGGGCCAAAATTACCGCCCCCTGAGTGTACAGTCGCTTACTTAAATGCCTTGCCACTCGCCGATGTTAAATCGGAAATGGCGGCACAACAGTCATCAAATGCCAAAAAGACAAACCAAACTGATGGCAGTAAAAAAGAACCTGGTGGGAAATTCGCGGAATACATTAAATATCTTAAAGCGCTTGTCACATGTAAAGCTGGAAAATTTACGGCTAATGTCAATGACCAAGAGGTTACTTACGAAATCAACGAAAAAAGTGAAAAGCAAGAAACCTGCGATGTGTCAATTAACATCAAAGGCGTCAGCAAAAAACCTATTGAGTGTAAGTTCAGTGATGACGACGTTGCTTTGCTCACCTCTAAAGATCAAATTGAGATGTATCAAAGTGGTAATATTGATGTTGAAAAAGATAGCGACGTTGCCAAGATGATGCAGAAAAAATGTAAAGCGTAATACAAATTCACGCCTTAATATTTACGCCTCGGTTAAGCAAACGTAAGTTATATAAAAAAAGCAAAACGACAAATAAAAACAACATGAACAAACCCCAATAGACATTCATATCAACAATACCAAGAAACCCATAACGAAACGTCTCGATGATATAAAGAATCGGGTTGACCATAGAAACTTTTTGCCAAATCGGAGGCAACTGATTTACTGAATAAAACACACCTCCCAGATAAATTAATGGTGCTAAAATAAACGTTGGAATCATAGAAATATCATCAAAGCGCTTAGCGAAGACGCCGTTAGTAAACCCTGCTAGAGAAAAAAACGTCGTTGCAAATATCGCTCCAAGAACAATAAAAAGATAGTGTTTTGGTGAAAAGTGCGTAAAAAACAATGCGATTACACTGACAATCACGCCAACCATCAAGCCACGAATCACGCCTGCGATAGTGTACCCAGATAAAATAATCCAGTTAGGGATAGGCGCGACGAGCATTTCTTCGATATTACGATGAAACCTCGCAACATAAAAAGAGAATGAAGTGTTATTGTACGCGCTCATGATCATAGACATCATGATCAACCCAGGCGCGATAAACTGCATATAAGTATACCCATTTATGTGTGAAATTTGAGAGCCAACAAAGGTGCCAAAGACAACAAAATACAATGTCATTGTCACCGCGGGGGGCATCAATGATTGTGTCCAAACCCGAAAATAACGCAACACTTCGCCTTTCACTATGGCATAAAATGCGATCCACTGTCTTTGAAAATCATTTGTCATCTTTATTCACCATATTCAAGAAAAGCTCTTCCAAGCGGTTTGTTTTATTTCTCAAACTTGATACCCGTATTTTATTACTTGATAGTTCTTGAAAAAGCTCATTCACATTTTGTCCCTGACTAATATCGACCTCTAATGTCGATGGATCGATTAATCTTGAAGTGTACGCGCTTAACTTTGGGGTCTCAGCAAGCTTTTCAGACAAATCGAGCACCAAGGTTTCCATATTCAATTTTGAGAGCAGTGTTTTTTTATCGGTGTTTTCAACGATTTCTCCACGATCGATAATCGCAATATGATCACAAAGTTGTTCTGCCTCTTCCAAATAATGCGTTGTTAAAATAATCGTGGTGCCTTTTTTATTAATTTCACGCAAAAAATCCCACATACCTCGACGCAATTCGATATCAACACCGGCCGTTGGTTCATCTAAAATCAATAATTTTGGATGGTTTACCATCGCTCTCGCAATTAACAAACGGCGCTTCATTCCACCAGACAACTCTCGAGCACTGCCATTACGCTTATCCCACAGCCCAAGTTTTTTCAGAAGGCTTTCGGCACGTTTTTTTGCCTCTTTTCCCGGAACACCATAGTAACCCGCTTGGTAACATAAAATATCTTTTACTTTTGTGAATGGATTGAAGTTAAACTCTTGCGGAACCAAGCCAATCGTTGCTTTAACGCGTTGCGGATCTTGATCTAAATCATGGCCGTATATCGAGACGTTACCCGAATTTTTAACAACTAAAGAAGAGATAATGCCGATCGTTGTAGACTTTCCTGCCCCGTTTGGGCCAAGCAAAGCAAAAAAATCACCTTGGTTGACGCATAAGTCGATACCCTTGAGTGCGACAAATCCATTGCTGTATGTTTTTTTTAGCGCTTTGATTTCGACGGCTTTCATGATATTTCTATATTGTTTAATCGTTCAAATAGTTTCTGCATTGCTTGGCCACGGTGGCTCAAGCGGTTTTTCTCTTGCTTATCTAACTCTGCAGATGTACATCGTAATTCTGGTAAATAGAATAAGGGATCATAACCAAAACCACCCTCACCATGCAACTCGGTGGCAACCACACCTTGCCAAACGCCCTCACAAATCACCGGTGTAGGATCATCGGCATGTCGCAAAAAGACTAATGCGCAATAAAATGCCGCGTTGCGCTGAGCTTCAGGCACATCTTGCATGAGTGACAGCAATTTTTCGTTGTTTGCTTGCGCATTACCATGTTCGCCAGCAAAACGCGCTGAATAAATGCCTGGTGCGCCTTTTAAACAGTCAACAATTAATCCTGAGTCATCGGCAATAACAGGTAACTTTGTACATTGAGATGCATGACGCGCTTTTAGTATGGCATTTTCGACAAAAGTTAGACCCGTCTCTTCAATATCGTTAACATTACACTCGCTCTGGGGAATGATTTCGAAATCGGTTTGCTCAAATAACTGGACAAACTCTTTAAGCTTACCTTTGTTGTTGCTTGCTAAAACAATCTTCACATCACACTCATACTGCTCAATAGATTCTGGCACCATTATCCTATACAATTTTCTCATGTTAAAGAAATTTATCCTTGTTATCCTTATTTTTACCATGGTTGGGTGCACACCAGCACCACCACACCATCAAAGCAATGTATGTCGAATATTCAGACAATACCCACAATGGTATTGGGCGACTCAAGATGCACAAAAACATTGGGGCGTACCTATCAGCGTACAAATGGCTATTATTCACCAAGAGTCGCATTTTAATGGCGATGCTAGACCTGCAAGAGAACGCATACTCTGGGTGATTCCATGGAAGCGTCCTTCTTCAGCAAGAGGATATTCACAAGCGCTTAATGGAACATGGCATCGTTACCAGCGCGAGACACACCATAACAGTGCTCGAAATAACTTTGAGGCGGCGACTGATTTCTTGGGGTGGTATAGCTATCGAGCGCATCGTAAGCTAGGAATTCCCCTTAATAATGCCTATGCGCTTTATCTCGCATATCACGAAGGCATTGGTGGTTATGCGCGTGGCACTTACCGAAAACAATCATGGTTAATACATGTCGCAGAACGCGTTCAGACGCAAGCTAATATCTATCACTACCAGCTGACACGTTGTGAAAGGAGTTTGCCTAAAAAACCCTGGTATCGTTTTTGGTAAGAATGAAATCCCGCGCATGTAGCGCGGGATGAAACGGCTGCTCAGGGACGCAGGATAAAAACCGAAAGCGCGTTTTTTAAACCAACTCTAAAGCTTTAACCGCATCTCGCTCTGCACGAAGTTCATCGAGTGTCGCTTTAACTTTTTCACGACCAAAGTCATTATGCTCAATGCCTGGAATGACTTTTAACTCGCCATTTTCTCTACGACATGGAAATGAAAAGATTAAACCCTCATCAACACCGTATTCGCCTTGTGAGCATTTGGCAACGGAAAAGGTGTCATTTGCAGGCGTATCGAATTCCAACGAATGAATCGTAGAAATAGCAGCATTCGCAGCTGAGGCAGCTGACGAAGCGCCACGCGCCTTAATAATCGCAGCCCCTCGCTGTTGAACAGTTTTAATAAAATCTGACTTCAACCAATCATGATCACTGATGACTTCTGACGCGAACTTTCCATTGATTTTAGCATGATAAAAATCTGGATATTGGGTCGCAGAGTGGTTGCCCCAAATCGTCATTTCGCTAATTGCTGTAACATCCACACCCGCTTTGATAGCCAATTGGGTGCGAGCACGCTTTTCATCTAATGCTGTCATCGCGAAAAAGTTTTCTCGAGAGACATCTGGCGCATGATTCATAGCAATCAAGCAGTTGGTATTACATGGGTTTCCAACAACCAACACTTTGATATCATCAGCCGCGTGGTTATTAATCGCCTGACCTTGAGGTCCAAAAATTCCACCATTGATTTCCAATAAATCTGAGCGCTCCATACCAGCCTTACGCGGCATCGCGCCAACCAATAATGCATAATTCGCGCCTTTCATTGCCTCATTCGGATTTGAAGTACATACGATGTTTTTTAACAATGGAAAAGCACAGTCCTCTAATTCCATAGCTACACCTTCTAGCGCAGGCAATGCTGGTTCAACCTCGAGTAACCGAAGTTCAATTTCACGATCAGCACCTAACATTTGGCCTGAAGCGATGCGAAATAAGAGTTGGTAGCCAATTTGTCCGGCTGCGCCGGTAACTGTGACGACTGCTTTTGATTTTGCCATTACTATCCTCCTTTTGTACAATGCGCACATGATAACACAAAAACCGCCACTTTCATTATATATTCATCTGCCATGGTGCGTGAGAAAATGCCCCTATTGTGATTTCAATTCACATGTCTCTCGAGTCGCAATTCCCCAGAAACGCTACATTCAACGCTTACTCGACGATTTTGAAACACAATTGCCTAAAATTCGCGACCGTGAAATTCAAAGTATTTTTTTCGGTGGTGGTACACCCAGTTTATTTGAAGCCGATTATTTAAAACAATTATTTACCGGCTTATTCGAACGACATCCCTTTAAAAAAGATTGTGAAATTACATTGGAAGCAAACCCAGGCACTATGGAGCAGGGACGATTTTCAGCTTATCGTGAGATTGGCATTAATCGACTATCGTTAGGTGTCCAGAGTTTTCAAGATGAAAAACTGCAGCTACTTGGTCGAATTCATAATAGCAAACAAGCACAAACCGCTATCGCCCAAGCTAAAGAATCAGGATTTGATAATTTTAATATCGACATAATGCATGGATTACCAGGTCAGTCAGTGAAAGATGCTTGTGAAGATTTAAATACTACTATTGCGTTAAATCCAACACATATCTCTTGGTACCAATTAACGTTTGAACCTAACACGCCTTTTTATTACAAAAAACCTTTGTTACCTGATGAAGAAATATTAGCTGATATAGAGCAAGAGGGTTTCAAATTATTGCAAAAATACGATTACCGTCGCTATGAAGTATCAGCATTTTCAAAACCCGAGAAGCAATGCCAACACAATGTGAACTACTGGACATTTGGTGATTACATTGGTATTGGCGCTGGCGCACATAGCAAAATCACACAATCAGAATACATTCATCGTCATTGGCAAGAAGAATACCCTCACAAGTACCTAAATAGTCAAAACGAAATGACTGTGCGCGAGAAAGTGATTCCGAAAGATGAGATTGCTTTTGAATTTATGCTCAATCACTTAAGATTACATTGTCCTGTATATTATGCTATTTTTGAATCAAGGACAGGTTTAGCTAAAAAAGAAATATATAAAAATCTAACCCATCTTTCCGAAAAAAAACTCGTGTCACTTTATGACGATAAATTTGAAACAACCAACTTAGGTAAACAGTTTTTAGATGATGTTGTGAAAAGTTTTCTATAGGTTTGAAATTTTTTTCACTTACGCCAAAATTGTGGGCTAAATAACACAAGGATCGTAAATAATTCCAAACGACCTAAAAGCATAGCAAATACCAATATCCATTTAGAAAAATCGCCAATTTGCTCAAAACTATCAGAAACTCCTGCAATCCCCGCACCAGCATTTGCCAATGTTGCAACTACTGATCCAAAAGCTGTCTCAAAATCCATACCAGTCGCCATCAACAATAAAATAAAAATCGAAAACAATACGAAAAAAATTGAAATAAAACCCCAAATCGCTTCAACGATATATTCAGGCAACACTTGCTTTCCAAATTTTATTGCAAACACGCCGTTCGGATGAATCAAACGACTCATCTCACGATTGCTTTGCTTGGCAAGCAAAACTAATCGCATAACTTTAATACCGCCACTTGTTGAGGCAGCGCATCCGCCAATGATCGCGATCAACATAATCAAGATAGGTAAAAATGTTGGCCAATAAGCAAAACTTGAAGAAACAAAACCAGTCGTTGTCATAAGTGATACAACATTAAAAATCGAATTTACAACTGTATCAAGCGGGTTTAAATAATACTCGTTTATGAGAAGTACTATAATTGTTATTAGCGAGATAAAAAAGAGTATCCATATAAATGTTTTAAACTCGATATCTTTAAAATAGAGTCTTATTGATCGTGTTCTCAGCACCTTAAAGTGCAATGCAAAATTTGTTGCGCCTAAAATCATAAACACTGCGCCTGCAGAATTAATCAAATGATTATTATAGTATCCAAAACTACTATCATGCATACTAAAACCGCCAGTGGATATGGTGGCAAAACTTTCTCCAACGGCATCAAACAAATTCATTCCGAACAACCAATAAAAGAAAGCACACAAAACAACTAATCCAATATATATAAACCAAAGAGTTTTTGCTGTTTCTTGAATGCGTGGCGTGAGCTTAGCATCCTTAATAGGACCTGGGGTTTCAGCACGAAACAGCTGCATGCCACCAACACCTAACATCGGTAAAATCGCTACAGCCAAAACGATTATTCCCATACCACCAATAAATTGCAATTCCTGACGATAAAAAAGCACGGACCTTGGAAGTGCATCAATATGGAAAATAACACTTGCTCCCGTAGTAGTTAATCCAGAAATGGATTCAAAAAAAGCATCGGTGAATGATAAATGTGGATGTGGTGATAATATAAATGGTAAGGCACCAAATAAACTCAACACCACCCAAAACAAGACAACAATAATAAAACCTTCTCTGACTTTAACTTCAATACGTCTTTTCAAAAAAGGTAACCATAGAACTAAGCCACTCAAGAGTGTGACTAAAAAAGCGATATAAAATGCCTTGGAAGAAAGTTGATGGTAAATGGCATTAATTGCAATTGGCGGTAACATACTAACGCTAAACAAAACAAGAAATAATCCAATAATTTTTGATATCGCTATGTATCTCATTAGATAAACGTCACTTTTACCTGGAATAATTTTTCAGCTTCTTTAACCCATTTATGTCTAGAAACAAATAGAATTACTCGATCTTGCCCCTGAATAATTGTATCCTCATCAGGTACAATCATTTTACCTTCACGAACAATTGCACCTATACGAATCTTGTCGGGTAAATTTAATTTAGAAATTGTTTTACCAACGACTTTTGACGTATGTTGATCACCATGTGCAACCACTTCTAAAGCTTCGGCAGCACCACGACGCAAAGTATAAACATTTACAATATCGCCTCGACGAATGTACGTTAAAATGCTACTAATCGTTGTATTTTGTGGTGAAATAACAATATCAATCCGCCCACCTTCGATAATGTCGATATACGCTTTCTTCGTCACTAAAGCCATCGTGTGCTTTGCGCCCAATCGCTTTGCCTGAAGACATGACATAATGTTTGCTTCATCATCATTTGTTAATGCACAAAAAATATCGACAGATTCGATATTTTCATTGATCAATAAGTCTTTATCTGAAGCTTCACCATATAAAACAGTCGTATTATTTAATTCCAAGGAAATATTTTGAGCGACCGAATAATTGCTATCGATAATTTTAACACTCACATCTTTTTCAATAGCTTGTGCCAATTGTTTACCAATATTTCCACCACCAGCAATCATAATGTTTCTATTAGGTTGATCTGTTCGACGAAAAAGTTTCATCACAGAAGTAATATTTTGACTATTAGCAATCAAAAATATCTCATCTCCCACTTCAACAATTGTATCGTTACTCAAAGGTATTGAGTGATCACCTCTAAATATAGCAGCAATATTCGCATTATATTTCTTTAAAAGTTCTCTTAGACTAGCAATACTTTCACCAACGACCTTTCCACCAAAATGTGACCTAACACTTACTAATTGCACTTTACCATCGACAAAATCTAAAACTTGGAGTGCACCTGGCTTTTCTATTAAGCGTTTCACATAATCTGTCACTAACTGCTCTGGACTGATAATGACATCAACAGGCAAAGACTCATTACAGTAAAGTTCTTTATGTGTTAAATAATTCTTCGTACGAATACGAGCAATTTTAATAGGAATATGAAATAAACTATACGCAACCTGACAGGCGAGCATATTTACTTCATCGTTATCACTTACTGCAAGCAACATATCAGTATCATTTGCTTCAGCTTCTTCTAAAACATCAGGAAAAGACCCATGCCCTACAATCGTTTTAATATCAAAGCGATTTTGCATCTCTCGCAAACGCTGGTCATTGGTGTCGATAACGGTAATGTCATTGGCTTCTTTAGCGAGGTTTTCGGCAAGCGTCTCACTAACTTGATCACTTCCCAAAATAATAATTTTCATACGTCCAAGTATCCTTCGTACACTTTTACAGCAGGTCCGCTCATTTTAACCGTTTGCCCTTCTCCCTGCCATTCAATTTTTAATGTACCACCTGGCAAACAAACGTCAACTTTGTCATTTAAATAATCATTTAATACGCCACCAACAACAGCTGCACATGCACCACTACCACATCCTAAGGTTTCACCGACGCCACGCTCAAAAACGCGCAGACGAATTGTGTTCTTATCCACAATCTGCATAAAACCGACATTCACCCCTTCAGGAAAATCACGATGCTTTTCAATCATACTGCCAAATTTTTGAACCGGGGCTTGTGCAACCTCATCGACTTTGATTACTGCATGTGGGTTTCCCATGGAAACAGCCATAATTCGAAATTCTTTTTCATAACATTGCAATACATATTGCTTCGCTTGTTTCGTTTCATTAAATGGGATTTCCATAGGCACCAAAATAGGTTCACCCATATCGACAGATATTTGATCATAATTTTCAATATTGACATGCATGACTCGAGATGCAACCTGCAAAGAAAAGGATTTATCATTCGTTAACCCATTCTCATGCACATATCGCGCCATACAACGCGCACCATTACCACATTGCCCTGCTTCACTACCATCAGCATTAAAAATACGACAAGCAAACTGAGCGGCTATATTCTTAGGCGATTCAAGCACTAATAATTGATCAAAGCCAACGCCTGTACGTCGATTTGCAATATGTTTGACCCAATCAGAATTAATAGTTAAATGATTGTCCAAATTATTAATGACGACAAAATCATTACCAACACCATGCATTTTAGAAAAAAACAACTTCATGAATGTTGACCCGTCACCTGTGTTTGGTTTTGAACATTTTTCTGGCCATAATTATCAGGAAGATAAAGAGGCCCTTTTTGACCACAACCTATCAATAAGTACGACATTAATGTCAATAAAATAATTTTATTTTGAAACATCCCTCGGCCTTAAATAATTAATATAATATATATATAAATATTTATTGTTATTATTAGTCTCTCAAAATCCTGTGGATAACACAAAATTCAAGAATTAAATCAGCTCATTATCGCACGCAAAACTCTGTGCGTATAGGGATGATGATATGTTAATTAGGATTGGATGCATTTCGAGGGGTGACTTTAATCCATACTTATCACCTGATTTCTCACAGGCTTATTCCTAAGTTATTCACAGGGTTTTCCACAGCCTGCGATTTGGCATATATTTGATCACTTAGGACGGGTATTTTCACTAAGTAACGTATTATCAAGCGGACTATTTTCTTCCTTCCAAACATCAATAGCATTATTGATCCTGTCTTCTAATGATTCTTCAGATGTGAAAAATCGAACACAGGAATTTGATGTGGACGAACCTGTAATGGGCACGTTTAATGTTTCTACCAAGACATATAACAAAGATCTTTTTAGATAACTATTGCTACTATTGATTGAGGATATCGTTTCAATAGAAATGTCAAATAATTGTGAGATTTTGCTAGCACTGTGATTTTCTTGGTTTAATGTAAATTTTATTCTATCGCTTAGTTCTTTTACTTCAGAGTGACGACTATGAGTAAAAAAACCTTCATTAAGTTTTAAGTAATTATCACACACCGCAATCAGATCAGTAGAAAGTTTTTCAAGCGTTACTTCTTTAGGGTTCTGAGCATTCCAACTATCAATGGCCTTTTTTATTTCTTGCTCTAATAAATTTTCTGGTAAATTTAGCGTTTTTGATAATTGGTTTGATAATGAACTTTTTAAAAAACTATTACTACTTTTTATTGAGGTTATGGTATGGACGGATCTGTTGAGTAATTGTGAAATTTTAACTGTATCAGAAAAATTTTGTTTATGAATAAATTGTATATAACTCTTTAGTTGTTCTACTTCAGAGTGACGACTATGAGTAAAACCTTTTTTAAGTTTCAAATAATCATCACATATTTTCATTAAGGATAAAAAAATTGGGTCAAGCGTTATTGTTTTAAACTGATGAATATAGTTATTGGATAATTCCGGAGATTTTTCTTCATTAATGTTTTGAATTTGAGAGTCAGTAATCGTTTGAAATTTTTCTTCATCAGGCTGTTCTGGATGAATATCAGACAATAACTGCGTTTTTTCTTCGTCTTCGATAGTTAATATGTTATTTATACTATCGTTAATAATTTCATACCGTTCTAATGGCAGAGAGTCGTTTGTTTCATTATGCCAATCAATGAGATTTTCGTATACTTCAGGAAGTTTCGTTAAGAAATAATCTTCTAAACCTAAAGCTATGTATAAGTCATAAATTCTTTGAAAATCATTTATTGGGTTTTTTATGTTATTATAAAATGTAGCGAAACCATGATTAATTTTATCAATATAATTATGGTCTTCACGAAAACCGCTAGAATATACATGGAGTTCAGTGTTTAAATATTCTTTGAGATATTCAATAATTGAACTTGGAGTTAATTCATAATTAAAGGTTTCAGATTTTAAAATAGATCCCATTGCTTGTAGCTTCTTTGGCCGCCTAGTTATGTTAAATATTTTATGAAGCATTTCCTTTTCAATGTTTAAACAAGAACAAAGGTCACAAAAATTTTCAAGAAATTCATTTAATGGTTGGGAAAGGGATAATCCATAGTTTTCTGTTTCAGATTCTAAATCACCATCGATAATTAAGGCCACTTTTTTCCCAAATAAAGCGAATAATTCGTCTGTCACCCTATTGATGGTTAGATGATGCTTAGCATTTGGAGATTGGTTATTACACAATGGATCTGCCCAGTCGAAAATTGTATGAGAAACCCCGCGCTGAATGTTTTTTATTTCTTCTTTTATCTCATCATTTATTCCATTTGTTTTAATTTTAGCAATGCTAGCTTCTAACCTAAGATAAACCGAATCATTATTCAAATTTAGATATTCCCAATGTAATTTTCGGAGAAAACGTTTGTCGATTCCTCCTATAACCTCAAAGCTCTCTTCGAGGACCTCTAACTTACCTTCCTGCCCTTCCTTTTCGAGGCAGTCAATATATTCTTCTTTTAAATCAGAAAGAACTTTTTCACGAAAATCATCAGTTAACTCGTTAATACAACGTTCAGCAATATCTATGGATTCATATATATCAGAGCTCGAATTTTCTCTCTCTAGCTCGTTGAATATTCTAGTTACGTATCGCCATGCACTTTGTTCTTCGCCCATACCACATAATCGTTTGGAAATATTTAAACAATCTGTCCAATGCACTTCTGGTTGAGAGGCGAGAATAATCAAAGAATCTTTATCAATCTCGTTTATGATTTCTTTATCTTCCCAAAAGAGTTTTCTCAATTCTATGACGGCATCATGCGTTATTTCAGTGGAATTATTTTCTCTTTTATCAATGGCATGACTTAAGATGAGATGAAAAAAATTATTTGATCCCACGCTATTATTAAACACCTCTTTTATGTTATAAAAAACCTCATCCGATAAGCAAAACAATAAACTAATATCACCATAAATTGCCTGTTTAATGCTTGTTTCCACAAGTTTAGAAAAGTCAGCGTTTAACTCTAATAGGAAATCATTTATTTTATGATCGAGATACGAAGATTTTATATTCAATGGCGAATTATAGCTTGATAGATAGTTTTCTAAAGCCTCAGGGTACTGTATTAAGAAGTATGCGAGGCACTTCTTGTTAAAGAGATAAAAATTTTTCGCCTCGCTCATTAGGTAATTTTTAAATAGGTCATGATCAAAATATTCGCTCTCGCAAACGTTTATAATTGCGCCTAAACGTAAAACTTCCGGAAGGTTTTTACATAAATAAATCAAAAATTCTGTGCTATTTCTCCCAAAAATATTAGTTTTGTATCCATCTCTTTTTGCACGGTCAGCATGGATGTTAAAAACTTTCTCTAGGTTATTGATGGCATATATCATCTTAGGTGTTGTAAAAAGCTTTTCAACCAAATATTTGTCAGCTTCTTTTGGTGTTAAGCCGTCGTCTAAAAACCCATGATAAAAAATATTAATTAAGTCTTCTCCGCAAAATCTACCAGATACGGCATCAGCCATATATAGGTGATAAAACGCCACGTATTTTTTTACCTGAATTGTTTTTCTGTTTTTTCCTGTATATAAGTGCAGCGTTGGACTATAAATTTGCAAGGCTTGACTTTCATCTGAGTCTGCTTGTTCTGTGTTAGTATCGATCAATTCCCAGTTTACATAGAGGTTACAATATTCCGTTGAACTTGCTAAATTTTGATAAAAATATCGATCACCATTATAACCTTCTTCTAGTTCATATTGAAACGTTGGGATGTATGGCGATTGCTTAAGTATTTCTGTGTTTTTAATTTTTTGAGGGCTGTTTGTGTAGTCTTCTAATAACGTTTTCGAATCAATTAAAAGGTTAAACAGACTCTGTATTTTACTTAAAGTTTCTTTATCAAGGCTTGAGTATTTATCAGGATGATATTTTCTCGCGAGTTTTCTATATTGCTTGTTAATGAGGAGGTTTTTTTTATCAGAGTTTAAAAACTCCTCACGATCAATTTTTAAAAATCCAAGTGCTGCATTTAATTGAGTAGCTACGTTTCTGTTAGTTAGCTGTTCATTGATGGCTTGAAAATTTTTATCATAAAAATGAATAATATTATAAACTTCATTTGATCGTGATTCATTAGCAGAAGTGGAGTAGATAGATTCTTCCCTTTTTACTTCCTCCTCTTCACCTGTAGTTAAGTTAATATACAAATCTGATTCTTCAGCAGAATGTCTCATCCGCCCTAACGTAGTTTCATCAGCGCCATGAATAGCAATATACTCCCCATTTTCTCGATCTTGTCGAAAGGAGATGTGGTTTGATACTCGAAGATCTGCCAGGCTTAAGGTCTGAGTGTCGATGTTTGGTGTTGCAGATAGAATACGTTCTATCGAGCTACATAGATCTTTGAGTGGCTGGGTATCTTGTTCAGAAAACAAATAAATTGTAAATGGATTATTGAATGCTCGTGTTTCTTCACTATCCTCGTTGAGTCGTTGTTGCAAAACTTCACTATTTCCGCTATTTAGCATTTTAAAACAGGGAATTACTTTGTCTTCAACCGCGCGTTCTAACAACTGACAAATAATCCCATGATAGTCGTCATAATATTCAACAGGCAAAGCAATATGTAGCTTATGTTCTGAGATGAAGCCTGAAGCGTTGATGTCATAACAGCGCCACCAACCGGAATCGATTCTTTTTGTTATCATGGGGCCCCCAATGTTATGCTCGACATTTTTATTGCAGATATATTTTAGACCAACTATTGTCCATTTAACTACCGTATTGAATACGAGGGTGTTAAAATTTCGACTAAAATTCAAAGAGATAGTTTTTTTCTTTTTTATTTCGTTTTAAGATACTAGCGACACTCAGCTGTTTTTTAGCGTTGTCATATGGGAATTGATAATCATGAGCCGCAACTTCTTTCCTGATTTAAACATGAACATTGACTTTTCACACGATTATCACTAATATGCTCAATCACTTATGAGGATTTGGCAATGAAAAGAACATATCAACCAAGTAATTTGAAGAAAAAACGTACCCATGGGTTTCGTGCGCGTATGGCGACAGCGAATGGCCGCAAGGTGTTGAGTAGTCGACGTAAGAAAGGCAGAAAAAGACTTTGCGTCTAATCTGTTGATTTTGAAGTGAAATTTCCAAAAACGTCTCGATTATTGAACCGTGCACAATTCGATAGGGTTTTTAAATCAGCAAGAAAATTGTATTCACCCAATCTCACATTGCTCTATCGAGCAAATGGTGAGGCACATCCGAGATTAGGTATGATCGTTAGTCGCAAGAGCTATCCGCATGCCGTAGATCGGAATCGATTTAAGCGGATGGCACGAGAAACGTTCCGATTAAGCGCGCAAAAAATGCCTGATATTGATATCGTGATTATCGCGAAGAAGAAATTGCCAGCATTATCGACAACCGATTTAGGGCAGGAATTTGAGCAATTATGGCGACGATTAAAAAAGTAGTAACCTTACCACTCAAGCTTTATCAATATTGCCTCAGCCCTTTTTTAGGCCCTCATTGTCGTTTTCATCCAACCTGTTCACAATATTCTATCGAAGCCATCAGTGAACATGGTATTTTCAAGGGTATTTTATTAAGTCTTCGTAGATTATTGCGCTGCCATCCTTGGTGTGAGGGTGGAGTGGATTTAGTACCAAAGCCGGGAGAAAAAAATGGACTATAAAAGAATTTTTGCCTATGTAATTTTATTTTTTAGCGCGTTTTTATTGTGGAATGCATGGCAAGCTGAACATGCACCTAAAACGGAAAATACACAGGCGTCGACCACACAACAATCATTACCAACTTCAACGGCTAGTGCGGCTGAGACAACAACGCCCGGTACGAATGTGTCTTCTGTTCCACAGATAATACCTCAAGGCAAGCGCATCACGATTAAAACGGATGTGTTAACAGTAGCGATTGATACAAAAGGTGGTGACTTAGTTCAATCGAAATTACACGATTATCCTGAAACTATTAAAACACCAGATGCTCCTTATACGCTTCTTGATAATAAAACCGATGATACATATTTAGCGCAAAGCGGTGTCGTTGCCCAAGGCCAGCAACCTCAGCCATTAGTTTTTTCTGCGCCACAAGCAGAATATCAATTAAAGGATAGCCAAGATCAGCTAAACGTTGTATTGACGGCAAAAACAGCGGATGGATTATTAGTTACAAAAACTTACACGTTTTATCGTGGCGAATATAAAGTGGATTTATCCATGGCGATGAAAAACGAAACATCGAATACATGGGTAGGTCAATATTATCTTCAATTGGTTCGTAGTAACACGCCACCAAAATCTGAAAATTTCGTGCATTATGCGTTTTTTGGTGCAGCGGTTTCGAGTCCTGAAAAACATTATCAAAAGTTGAAATTTAAAAATCTCGCAGAAACACCGCTAAATCAAACTATCTCTGATGGTTGGTTAGCCATGATTCAGCATTATTTTGTCAGCGCTTGGGTGCCACCAACACAAGAATCGTTTCGTTACTACAGTTTAACGAATAACAATCTATATACTTTAGGTAGCCTCAGCCCTGTGTTTTCAATCCAACCTAATCAAATCGTTAATAAAACGGGTACGTTATATTCCGGTCCTGCGATTGCCACAAATCTTGATGCTGTTGCGCCCAACTTAAAATTAACAATTGATTATGGTTGGTTTTGGTTTATCTCAGTTATTTTGTTTTGGTTGATGCAACATATTTACAATATTATTGGTAACTGGGGGTGGTCGATCGTATTAGTAACCGTCCTAATCAAAGCAGTATTTTATAAGCTTTCTGCAAAAAGTTACCGTTCTATGGCTGAGATGAAGCGCCTGCAGCCAAAAATTAAAATGTTACAAGAACGATTTTCTGATGACAAACAAAAACTCAGTCAAGCAACAATGGAATTATATCGCAAAGAAAAAGTCAATCCGCTCGGTGGCTGCTTACCTCTGCTCGTGCAAATTCCTGTGTTTATTGGTTTATATTGGGTGTTGGCAGAAAGCGTACAGTTGCGACAAGCGCCATTTATTTTATGGATACACGACTTGTCATTAAAAGACCCCTATTACGTGTTACCTGTGTTGATGGGGCTTAGTATGTTGATCCAACAAAAAATTTCACCGCCACCACCGGACCCTATGCAAGCAAAAATGATGATGTTATTGCCCGTGGTATTTACCGTCTTTTTCTTAAACTTTCCGGCAGGGCTCGTGTTGTATTGGGTTGTCAACAATAGTTTGTCCATCTTGCAACAATGGTTGTTGATGCGAAAGTTCGCAAAAGAAACGCCGGCACAACAGCGCAAACGCAAAAAGAAAAAGTGATTACGCATAATAATGACACGATTGCAGCGATAGCCACGCCACCCGGTCGGGGTGGCGTTGGCATTATCCGCATATCGGGCCCTCACGTAGAAAATATCTCAGAAGCGATTCTAGGAAAATTACCGAAACCACGCGTTGCCATCCATGCCGCTTTTATGGATGAAAAAAAGGAAGCATTGGATGATGGTATTGCATTGTTTTTTCCAAACCCCCACTCTTTTACTGGAGAAAATGTTTTAGAGTTACAAGGTCATGGTGGGCCGGTTGTATTAGATCGTGTTTTAAAGCGTGTTGTCGAACTTGGTGCGCGTTTAGCGCGTCCCGGAGAATTTTCTGAACGCGCATTTTTAAATAATAAAATTGATTTGGCACAAGCTGAAGCAATTGCCGATTTGATCGACGCAGAATCCGAGCAAGCTGCGCGTTCAGCATTGCATTCACTACAGGGTGAGTTTTCCAAAAAAATTCATGCACTTGTTGAGCGCGTCATTCATTTGCGCATGTATGTTGAAGCGGCGATCGATTTCCCCGAAGAAGAAATCGACTTTTTAAAAGATAGTACGATTACACGTGATGCGAACACAATTACAGAAGAATTACAGCATATTATTTCTCAAGCGCAGCAAGGAGTGTTGTTGCGAGAGGGTATTCGTGTCGTCATTGCAGGAGCGCCTAATGCAGGAAAATCTAGCCTATTGAATGCATTGAGTGGCACAGAAAGCGCAATCGTTACCAATATACCAGGTACCACGCGCGATGTGTTGCGTGAACATCTCCACATCGATGGCATGCCGATGCATGTGATTGACACTGCTGGGCTTAGACATAGTGAAGATGTGGTTGAGCTTGAAGGAATTCGTCGTGCTCATGCCGAAATTGAAACAGCAGACTTGGTGTTACATGTTGTAGATGTAACGCATATGCATGATAAAGATAATATGCCGGAAATTAAAAAAATTAACCCACATATTCCAGTAATATTAGTGTTAAATAAAATGGATTTGTTGTCTTCTGAAGCCGATATAACGATGATAGATGATAGTGTTTATATCTCCGCAAAAACGTACCAAGGTATCGATGAATTAAAATCAAAAATAAAAACATTGATGGGATTTCATAGCACAACTCAAGGGACGTTTACCGCGAGACGACGTCATCTCGATTGTCTCGAACGCGCCAATAAACATATCAAACAGGCGATCTTACAGCTCGAAACCCATAACGCAGGAGAGTTATTTGCGGAAGACTCTCGCTTGGCACAGGAGGCGCTCTCTGAAATTACCGGAGAATTCACTTCGGATGACTTGCTCGGTAAGATCTTTTCGACGTTTTGTATTGGGAAATGATCTTATTTTTAGACCGGTGACAGCGAACTTGAAATAGACATAGGCTGGATTTCTTTATCGTCGAATTTATTATCACCAAAAGTTCCAAGTGAATCCGTGATGAAAATATAATTCTATAATTTCACGGAAATTATATCGATTGTCTCGATCGTGAGGCGTTGTTGCATAAATCTTTTTTTACGCACATCTCCTTTTTTTTTTTGTCGTTGTGCAAGCGCGTGAGCCCGAGCCCGAGCCCGAGCAATTCCTCATCCCTTACGGCCTTCATTGCGAGAAGCGCGTAGCGCGACGAAGCAATCCATTTATAACTATATAACTCCACATATAATTTCCTCGATAAATTTGTTTTCTTTTATTTAAGGAAAATTTTTGGGCTGAAATAAGGTCTGATAATTACCGAAGAACAAAAAGATAAATTAAAGTTAGAAGGATTGAGGATTCACCGTCTGCCGCTTTACCAGTGGTTGTTGCGGGGTTGAAATTAACTTCTCGATATCAAGTGAGTCAAGCCCAAATGAGAATAACCTGGACTTAACTCGTGATGTAACGACCAATATTATTTGAAGCGATTGGTTGTGTTTTGTTGAGGCGCTGGAGTGTTTTTAGAGGAGCTCGAGGAAAAATGTGTCGAATGTGGTGCCGAAGAGATACGAGGGCTTTGGTTTTCGACGGTATATTCACTATTTCCTACACGAAGTGAGACAGGAATTCTAATGGTGTCTTTTGCTACGGTAATTGTTCCTTCCTTCGCCGGAACGATAAGTCTCGTCATTCCTTGAATAAAAGTCACTAATTCTCTCGCAGAATCTATTGCTTGCATATGTTCCTCAAGTATTTGGAATTGAGATACATTCGTAAGGTGTGTATGTACACATCCAGTAATGTCCGCTAATTCACTTATCATTTCTCTATTATAACTACTGCCTAATCCAAATGTATAAATCTTTGGTGGCTGAGGCGTGTTTTGAATCGTTTCTCTAAGAGAGCATTTGCTCTCATTACTTTTGACATTATCATCCCCGTCAGTGAATAGAATCATCGTGGTATTATATTCGTCCAGTGATTTTTCTAAAGACTTTAGCTCTTGATTGACGGTGCCAGTTAAAAAAGTATGCCCCGCTGCATTTAAAGAATTAAGATAGTTGAATATAGCAGATAAATTATTTTGGCTTAAATCAAATTCTCTTTGGGCGAGTAGTTTATTATTGAATGGTATGATGCGTAATTTAGCATTAGAGTGGCATTCATCATGTAGCTTTTGAACAAGGCTTTTTACTTTATCAATATACGACGAAAAACCACTCGACATGCTTCCGCTGCAATCTAATACTAGGCTATATAAATTAGGTTTAGGTTGACCACGTTTCGTATTAAATACGATTGGTCTTCCCGCAGCGCCTTCATTTTCAACGGATAAAACAAATCCCTCGCTAAAAATTAAACTTAAAAATGCAACCAGGTGTTCTTTATTTATGGTAATAGTATAGTTAGTTTCGGTATCGTTGTTGATCATCTCTTCAGTCGTCAATGTAGGCGCAAATAATAAGCGATATAACAAAAGATAATCGAACAGAAAGCGTATGCTGCCCTTATCGTCATTATAAAGATAAAAAAGTTTATCTGCGTGATGCGCGATGGGCATCTCATGTTCTGACGTTGCTTCATTTACGTCTGTAACTAGAGGTAGATTGACAGAGGCTCTATCCGGAAAAAATGCATTGCGCAAGTCATGAGTGTCGCCATGACTAATGCTATACATCAGCGCCTCTACGTTTGCGATACGTGATTTTAGCATGGATTCTCTGATTGGCTGCGAAATAAGGCGGTTATCTTCATCACTTGCTTTACGAGCTGTGGATAGTATTCCTAGTTCATCTAGGTCCTCTTCATTAAATAATTGCTTCAATACCGGAAGGCCCGTGATTGCATCAATGTTGGGGGTTTCTTCTAGTTGCTCGCGCATTTCGGTCTTTACTTCTTCCATGCCTTCCATAGTAGTGGTTTGTTGAGTAATTCTGTACGCCAGGTTATTTCTCATGGTAGACTCCGAGTGAAATAATGCTCTGATTTTTTCCTCAAGTTCCTCGTTCAATGTTTGTAAAATAACAGAATCAGTCGTTTTTTACCGAGCTAAATTTTTGTCTTAAAAATGCACCCTGAAAAAGAGTCTTTTTTTCGTTGTTTTTTAACAATAACAGGCATGCTAGTATTTTTAGATGAAAAATTCTAAGCATTTAAAAAATAGTTTGCGTGTGAGCCAAAGCCATGATGGGTTGTTTTCTATTATTATGTCAGATGCTCAAATGGCGAGAGAGTTCTTTATCCATTATATGGATAAAAAGCTGCTTGATAGAATAGATTTAGATAGTATTCATGTGTGCAAGGATAAGCATATTTTGCCGAAATTGAAACGCTATGAAACAGACATGTTATACAAGGTTAAGCTGCTTGATGATGAATTAATGTATGTGGCAGTGAATATTGAACATCAGACAAAAGTAGAGAAGTATATGCCTTTAAGGGTGGCGCGTTATCAAACAGCAATCATGAATAATCATTTTGAAAAATATAAAAAAATACCTTTAGTTTACAGTGTTGTTTTTTATCATGGTAAAAAGCCATGGCATGCATCGAATGATTTAAAAGATTTGATTCATGCGCCAAAAGATTTGATTGAACGTTATTTGTTTAAGCCATTTCAATTAATTGATTTGAATAAAGTGCAAGACAAACAGCTAAGAAAACAAAAGTATATTGGTGTTATGTCGATGCTTATGAAGCATATTTTTGCGAGGGATTTTTTCCCATTGCTAGAAAGCATGGTCGATGATTTTAAGCGTTTGAAAAACGCGCCACATTCAACTTATTTGGAATATATGCTATATTACATTTACACAAAGGGTGAGCATATTGCTCTCGACGAATATAAGTTATTGGTTAATCAGATTTTATCACCAGAAGAGGGAGATAAGTTCATGACATTAGCAGAGCGACATTTTCAGCAAGGTATTGAGCAAGGTATTGAGCAAGGTATTGAGCAAGGTATGCAACAAGGGAGACACCAAGAACGTCTCAATCTTGTTCATGGGATGCTTTCTAAAGGACTGGAGGTGAGTGCTATTAGTGAGTTAACCGGCTTTGATCCTCAGCAGATACAAGAGCTTGTTGAAGGGAGAGATTAATATCTTTTTATTTTTCAAGTGATATGGCCGGCCCGCAGTTCACTATTATCCACCAATTTATAAGCAGTCTATGTTTGTCAAAAGCCTAGAAATTGACCACTCGTTAGGCTATAATCCCCCGCTATGAATATGAATAAAGTCTTTGATGTCATCGTAGTGGGTGGTGGCCATGCAGGTACCGAGGCGGCTGCCGCTGCGGCGCGTATGGGAAGCGACACTCTATTGTTGACTCATAACATCGAAACTCTAGGGCAGATGTCTTGCAATCCAGCTATTGGTGGGATTGGTAAAGGGCATTTGGTGAAGGAAATCGATGCGATGGGCGGCCTCATGGCGCGCGCGATCGATCGCGCTGGGATTCAATTTCGTAAGCTTAATGCTCGCAAAGGCCCTGCCGTTCGGGCTACCCGAGCACAAGCTGATCGCCAATTGTATAAGCAAGCGATTGTCAGTTTGTTACGAGAAGAAGAGCGCTTAACAATATTCCAACAGGGAGTCGATGACCTCATCGTCGAAAACGATAAAGTCTGTGGTGTCGTCACTCAGACCGGTCTGCGTTTTTTAAGTAAAACAGTTGTTTTAACCGTGGGTACATTTTTAGGTGGAAAGATTCACATTGGTGATGATCAGTTTCGTGGTGGGCGCGCGGGCGATCCTCCTTCGATTGCACTAGCCAACCGCTTGCGTGAATTACCGTTTCGAGTTGGTAGATTAAAAACAGGAACGCCTCCTAGAGTCGATCAACGTACGATCGATTTTTCAGTGCTTGAAGCGCAGCCTGGTGATACACCGATACCAGTCTTTTCTTTTATGGGTAGCGCATCAGAACATCCTAAACAAATGCCTTGTCATATTACGTATACAAATGAAAAAACCCATGACATTATTCAAAAAAACCTAAATCGTTCGGCCATGTATTCAGGCAATATCGAAGGGATTGGACCACGATACTGCCCTTCTATCGAAGATAAAATCGTGCGTTTTGCCGATAAAACAAGTCACCAAGTTTTTGTTGAACCCGAAGGGTTAAATAGTTTTGAAATTTATCCAAATGGTTTGTCGACGAGCTTGCCATTTGACGTCCAAGTAGATTTTATTCAATCGATGAAAGGTTTTGGAGGCGCTGTTATCACGCGCCCCGGTTATGCGATTGAGTATGATTATTTCGATCCGCGTGATTTGAAAGCATCGCTGGAAACTAAGTTTATTTCAGGTTTATTTTTTGCAGGCCAAATTAATGGCACGACAGGTTATGAAGAAGCAGGCGCACAAGGATTAATCGCCGGTTTAAATGCGGCGCTGCAAACGCAAGGCCGTGAAGCTTGGTCACCTCGTCGCGACGAAGCATACGTTGGTGTATTAATCGATGATTTAATTACACGTGGTACGCAAGAACCGTATCGCATGTTTACCTCACGTGCAGAGTATCGATTAATATTGCGCGAAGATAATGCTGATTTACGATTGACGGAAATCGCACGAAATTTTGGTTTGATTGAGGAAACGCGGTGGGAAGCTTTTAGCAAAAAATGTGACGCAATTGCCAAAGAAACACAGCGATTAAAAACGACGTGGGTACAGCCAGATACAGAAAAAGGAAATAGCATTGAAAAGCTCATCGAACAGAAGATTGTGCGAGAATATTCTTTGCTCGATATTTTGCGACGTCCAAAAACAACCTACGAACAATTATCCAATATAGAGATATTAGGTCCCTGGGAACAGGATAAAGCCGTGGCAGAACAAATTGAAATTCAAGTGAAATACGAAGGCTATATCGATAGACAGCAAATGGAAATCGAGCGTCAAGCACGCCACGAAACTTTGCGCATTCCACAACATATTGACTATGATAATGTGATTGGTTTATCTAACGAAGTACGACAAAAACTAAAAAGTACTAAACCCGAAACCATCGGTATGGCATCGCGTATTCCAGGCTTAACACCAGCCGCCGTTTCGGTATTAATGGTGCATTTAAAGAAAGTAGGCGCATGAAAACGAAACGACAACTATTCTTTCAATATACTTTACCGCATAGATTAGTCACGAATATCTGCGGTTTCTTAGCTAGAGTTCGTGTTCCATTATTAAAAAACAGATTTATCCAGCTTTATAAAAAAATCTATCATGTTGACATGTCTGAAGCATTAGAGCAGTCGAATGATGCATACGATTGCCTAGAGTCTTTTTTTATTAGAAAACTTAAACCAGAGTCTCGCCCAATTGATGATAACCCAAAGGTTATTATTAGCCCTGCCGATGGAGCAATTAGTGAAATGGGCAAGATTAATGAAAACTTAATCATTCAAGCAAAAAAACACGATTATTCCTTGGAAGCCTTGCTCGCCAATGATCATGGTGCCGCTAAACTTTTAAATAACGGCGAGTTTGCAACCATTTATTTAGCACCTAAAGATTACCATCGTGTCCACATGCCTCTTGATGGAATGCTTGAAAAAATGATTTACGTGCCAGGAAAGTTATTTTCTGTTAGCCCATTAACAGCTGAAAATATTCCGAATTTATTTGCCCGCAATGAGCGCGTCATTTCGATTTTCAATACAGAGGTCGGTAAAGTTGCTATTATTTTAGTGGGCGCGATGATTGTGGGTAGCGTCACAACTTCTTGGTCAGGTCGAGTGATGCCATCGCGCTTTAATACACCACAAACAACAAACTATTCTCAAGAAAATATCTGGATTCGTAAAGGCGAAGAAATGGGATATTTCAGTTTTGGTTCGACAGTGATTATGTTGTTTCCTCAAAATGCACTCGAATGGTCGTCCGATTTGAAAGCTGGCTCAGTGGTTAGAATGGGCCAAGCCATGGCTCAGCGGTAACAATCTTGTTTTAAATGATGTAAAATAACAAGCGTATTTTATGCTTAGAGAAATATCATGAAAACACCACAATACTATGTCATCAAAGATCCTGTCCACGGGATTATGCAGTTTACAGCGACAGAGCAGCAGTGGATAAAACCATTCATTGATCACGGTTATTTTCAGCGGTTGCGGCATATTAAACAGTCTGGATTAGCAGATTTAATTTTTCCAGGTGCGGTACATACACGATTTAATCATAGTTTGGGCTGTTGCTACTTGGCATCACAGATTTCGAATAAACTTGGTTTGGCAGATGAAGATAGACAGCTTGTAATGATTGCTTGTTTATTACACGACATTGGGCACGGACCGTTTTCACATGCATTTGAATTTGTTTTTCATAACAAGGCGATTGTTCATGAGCAATGGACACCCTTATTTTTAAATGAATTTAATCATGAGGCTTTCTTCAAAGAATATAATGCGATCAATCCAGATTTTCCATTGAATGAAGAAAAGCTCGATCGTATTAAGCGTATGATCATGCACGAAGAGCGAGAAAATTTATTGCTAGCTGATATCGTTTCTTCTCAGCTTGATGCAGATAGATTAGATTATTTGCTGAGAGATAGTCATTTTTGTGGTGTTCAGTATGGCGAATTTGATTTGCGTTGGATGTTACATTGCTTAACAGTTGTTGATACAGAGCATGGAAAGCGACTTGGCGTAACAGATAAAGGTGTTGGCGTTGTAGAACACTATTTGATGGCGCGTCGATTGATGCGAAGAAATATTTATCATCATCATAAAAAATATGCCATAGAAAATTTTTTGGTGAAATTCTTACAACATTTAGCTGTTGAAATTCAAAGGCAAGATTTTTTAAGAGATATTAAACATTCTTCGCTCGGCCAGTTGCTGCTAAATATTCAGGCATTTAATGAGTCCGCGAAAATAGATGCGGCAACACGTGAAGCATTCCTTATCGAAAATTACGATTTATATAAACGTTTATGTGATTATCATGTTTTACAAGTGATTGCCGAACTGGCTGAGTCAAGTCATCAGCATGATTTGGTTGAGTTGGCGAAACGTATTCATTATCGTCGCTTACCTGAAGTATTTCCTGTTTCGAGTGAAAACGTAGATGAAATTAATTCGGCAGTAAAAGCGTTTAAGGCGCGGAACAAAAAAACGTTGCGTGATTGGCAAATTGAAGTATTAAAAACACCACACCTTTCTTATACTGGTAGTGATGATCCTATTTACGTTTTAGAAAAAACAGGCTCAGTAAAGCGCTTGCATGATTTGTCATTGATGATTCATTCATTGTCGGATCAGTATGAGCATGGCTGTTCGATTTTTATAGATGGGGCGCTTGTGAATGAGCCGCTCATTGCTGAGCTATTTGAAAGTATCGCGGAGTAAAATCGTGGATAAAATTTATCGTATAGACGCTGATCATTGGGATAATCTCAGTCAATCTGATTCAGCCCGTGAATCTTTGGAAAAGGGTCAAGTGCTGCTTTTCCCAAAACTCAGCTTCCATCTGTCAGATGAAGAAAAAACACTGCTAACGCCAGACATATTGCAGCCTAAGAAGAAAAATATCAGCTTAAGTAAAGATAGAATCAAAAACGCAATCAATGATGATGTTGCAAAAAAAGTAAAACCGATGATGCATCGTTTTTCTAATCGGGCAAAGCACTTGGTTGAGAAAATGTTACCAGAATATAGTGAGCACATGGTCCCGGGGAGAACAAGCTTTCGGCCAGTGAACGTTGTTAATCGAAAAATGTCGGTTGAAAAAGATGATACGCGGTTACATGTCGATTCATTTCCTGCAACACCTGTGCATGGCAAGCGTATCTTGCGTGTGTTTAGTAATGTAAATGCAAAAAACCAGCCTCGCACTTGGCGTATTGGTGAACCATTTGAAAAAGTAGTCGAACGATTCTTGCCAAAAGCCAAATCTTATTCAAGCTTTAAAGCGGGTTTACTAAATGTCTTACAACTCACCAAAACAAAGCGTAGTGCTTATGATCATTACATGACGCAGATTCACGACCTAATGAAGCAAGATGATGAATATCAGATGAGTGTTGATCAAATTACCTTCGATTTTCCTGCGCAAACCACCTGGATAGTTTTTACAGACCAAGTCTCCCATGCAGCCATGTCAGGCCAACATTTGCTAGAACAGACCTTTTATTTGCCTGCAGAGGTGACTCAAAATAGCCCATTTTCAATTTTAGAAACACAGCTTCACAAAAATCTCGTGTCTGATATAATGGGCTAAAGTCTAGAAGTCAGGGTTCAATCACCATGAAATTAAGTGTTGTTATTCTTGCGGCAGGCAAGGGCCGCCGCATGCTCTCGGATATTCCAAAGCCTCTACACAAGCTAGCCGGTCTTTCTTTATTAGAGCGAGTAGTTAATACAGCGAAGGCCGTTCAGCCTGAGCGTATCTATGTCGTTTATGGCCACTCAGGAAATATTGTCAAAGATACGCTTCAAGGCATTGATGTGACATGGGTGGAACAAAAAGAGCGTTTAGGGACAGGGCATGCTGTTTTGCAAGCCGTTCCAGAAATTCCAGAAGATCATAAAGTCTTAATTCTTTATGGCGATGTTCCTTTAATTTCTGAAAATACATTGCGCGATTTGCTCGATACTTCTAAAGAAGGTATGGGAGTCATTACTTCAGAATTTGAAGACCCAAATGAGTTGGGGCGTATTGTGCGAGACCACAGTGGTAACTTCAAAGCAATTGTTGAATTTAAAGATGCCGATGAAAAAACAAAAAAAATTCGTGAAGTCAATTCTGGTATTTATGTTGTTCCCGCAAAATATTTAAAAAAATGGTTGCCAACACTTTCAAACAATAACACACAAAAAGAATATTATTTGACTGACATTTTGGGAATGGCTGTTGAGCACGGTATTGCAGTCAGTACAGTGTTACCAGGCAACAATGAAGAAATTCTCGGTGTAAATGATCGTTTGCAATTGGTTGAGTTAGAGCGTTATATACAGTTTGAGCAAGCAAAGCAGCTATTGGCGCAAGGCGTTACGATAATGGATCCGTATCGTATAGATATTCGTGGTGAATTAAACTCGGAAAAAGATGTTACTATTGATGTTAATACCATTTTTGAAGGCAGTGTTACGCTTGGTTCTGGCACGGTCATCCATTCTAATGTAACAATTAAAAATTCTGTTATTGGAAGAAACGTGAGTATATTGCCAAACTGCTTTGTTGAAAATGCAGTTATTGAAGATGGTGCGGTTGTAGGTCCTTTTGCACGATTACGACCTGATTCACACATTAAAGCAAGTGCAAAAGTAGGCAACTTTGTTGAGATTAAAAAATCGGTGGTTGGTGAAGGTTCCAAAGTTGGGCACTTAACTTATATTGGCGATGCTGTCATTGGAAAAGACGTCAACGTTGGTGCGGGAACGATTACTTGTAACTACGACGGTGTTCGCAAACACCATACTCAAATTGACGATGGGGCTTTCATCGGATCAGGAACGCAACTTGTAGCGCCAGTTAGTGTTGGAAAAGGGGCTTATATTGGCGCGGGATCGACGATTACAAGCGATGCAAAGCCAAAAAAATTAACCTTATCACGTGCGGATCAACGATGTATAGAGTCTTGGAAGCCGCCTGTGAAAGTTGAAGAAGAGGAATAAACTGTGTGTGGGATTGTTGGCGGTATATCAACGCGTAATTTAACGGATGTGTTTGTTGAGAGTTTGAAGCGTTTAGAATATCGCGGTTACGATTCTGCAGGGATTGCCATGTTGGGCGACGAAAAAATATTGCGTAAACGCATCAAGGGTAAGGTCGGTGCATTAAAAGAAGCATTAGAAAAAGATCCTATCAAAGGTCAAGCGGGTATTGCTCATACACGCTGGGCAACCCATGGCGTTCCAAGCGAAAAGAACGCTCATCCACACTGTTCTATTCACGAAGAGTTTGCTGTCGTACATAATGGGATTATTGAAAATTTTTCTGACTTGCGTGAAAGGCTAATCAAAGAAAATTACACGTTCGAATCTGAAACGGATACAGAAGTGATTGCTCATTTGATTCATTGGCATTATCAAAAAACACAAGATTTACTTAAAGCGATACAAAAAACCGTCAAAGAGCTTACAGGCGCTTACGCATTAGGCGTGATTTCTATCAAAGAGCCTGGAAAAGTTATTGGAGTGCGTTCAGGTAGTCCATTAGTTATTGGTGTTGGTTTCGATGAAAACTTCATTGCATCAGATCATTTAGCATTATTGCCCATGACACAACGTTTTATTTATCTCGAAGAAGGCGATGTTGTTGTTCTAAAACAAAAAAATATTGAAATATATAGTAAAAGAGGCAAGCGCATCGAGCGCGAAATGAAAAAAATTGATACGCGTTTTAGCGTTTCTGAGCGCGGTGAATATCGTCACTACATGTTAAAAGAAATTTTTGAACAACCAGAGTCAATCGCAAATCTTTTAGAAGGGCGTATTAGTCAGAATGCAATTCTTGAAGGTATCTTTGGTGTCCAGTCTCATGAGATTTTTCCCAAAGTCGAGCGTGTTCAGATTACAGCGTGTGGTACAGCTTATCATGCGGGAATGGTGGCGCGTTACTGGATAGAAGAAATGGCTAAAATTCCATGTTCTGTTGAAGTGGCAAGCGAATTGCGTTATCGCCACACCGTTGTGCCTGAAAACACATTATTTGTATGCATTTCTCAATCCGGTGAAACAGCAGATACCTTGGCGGCATTGAGGCAAGCAAAAGAGCTTGGATATCTCGCAACACTTGCTATTTGTAATGTGCCAGAGAGCACAATAGTTCGCGAAGCCGATATGGTATTTATGACACGTGCAGGCGCCGAGATTGGTGTAGCATCTACAAAAGCTTTTACAACACAATTAGTTTCATTGCTTTTATTAACCGTTGCATTGGCTAAATCACACGAAGTTAAGCATCTCGTTGAGCACCTTGTTATAGAAGCACTACATTTGTTGCCAAATCAAATACAAAACGCACTAGAGTTAGATCATCAAATTATGCATTTAGCCAAAGCATTTATTGATAAAGATCATGCGCTATTTTTAGGACGAGGCGATCATTACCCTATCGCATTAGAGGGCGCGTTAAAGTTAAAAGAGATTTCTTATATTCATGCCGAAGCCTATCCTGCAGGGGAGTTAAAACATGGTCCACTCGCGCTTGTAGATGAGCATATGCCAGTGATCACGGTAGCGCCTAGCGATAACTTGCTTGAAAAGCTGCGTTCAAATATAGAAGAAGTACGTAGTCGAGGCGGCCAGTTATTTATTTTCACGGATCGTTCGACGGGTATTCGCAGTAAAGAAGGTGTAACGGTTTTTGAAATGCATGAAGTTGATAAAATCATCGCACCAATTGTATTCACCATTCCCCTACAGCTGCTCGCTTATCATGTTGCCGTCATCAAAGGAACTGATGTAGATCAGCCTCGAAATCTTGCAAAATCGGTAACGGTAGAATAATACGTTTTAAGAAATCTCTTTATAAGGTTCTTGAGTTTCAGAGGCCGGTGAGGGAATAAAAATATCATATAACACCGGCATCAAAATCAGAATGATAAAAGTCGCAAAGGTTAATCCAAAAATAATTGTTACTGCCATCGCGATAAAGAATGCATCAAATAGCAAAGGAATCATTCCCAGAACAGTCGTTAAGGATGCGAGTAACACAGGACGCATACGACTAAGTGATGACTCGATGATGGCTTGTTTAAATGGTTTTCCTTCTCGAATTTCAAGATCAATTTGATCAACGAGCACAACAGCATTTTTAATCAACATACCGCTCAAGCTTAGAAACCCTAACAAAGCAACGAATTCAAAAGGTTTCTGTGCCAAGAGCAAACCTACTGTGACACCAATAATGGCGAAGGGAACGCACATCCAAATGATGACCGCGCGCATAATAGAATTAAATAATAACACAAGCAATGCGAACATTCCTATGATCCCATAGGGAATAGATGTAAATAAAGCTTCTTGAGCGTCGTGTGAAGATTCATATTCCCCACCCCACTCTAAATGATATCCTGCAGGAAGTTTCATTTTTTCAATTTCTGGCCGTAGTTGTTGAAATAAATACCCTGCTTGGTAACCCGTGACAGGTTCACATTGAACCGTGATGGTAGGGATACGATCTCGACGATGAATAATGGCATCTTCCCACTGAGTCTTAATGCCACTAACGACTTGATCGAGGGGAACGGTTTTTTGCAACAATGGGCTCCAAATTTGCAAATCATCTATGTTAGCAATATCGAGTCGTTCTTGATCGGGTAGGCGAGAAATGATAGGAATTAATTCATCTCCTTCACGATAAATACCGACGTGTTTACCACTAAATGCTGTCAACAAGGCATCGGTCATGTCTGCTCGTGTGATACCTGTGCGACGGGCATTAATTTCAGAATACTGAGGAACAATAACTTTAACACGCTGTCGCCAATCATCCCAAACATCTGTGGCATTTGGGTTTTTACGCATGATATCTTGCGCTGTTTCAGATAGCTTCCTCAAAATATTATCATCAGGGCCACTAAATCGCGCCTCGATTTTTGCGCCACCACCAGGACCGAGGCGGACGCGAATCGTTTTTGTTTCTGAGAATGGAAAATGTTGTTGAAGATATTGTTCTGCTTGTGCCGCGATACCATCGATTTTTTTATAATCATCTACCGTAACAATTAACTGGCTATAACTTGGATTATAGCGCTCAGGAGAATAGACAAGTGTGAAACGTTGCGCTCCCTGGCCTACAACAGTATTAATGCTGACAACACCGTCGATTTTCAGTAAGTTTTTTTCGATAGTCGCTAAATCATTTCGAACTGTGCGAATATCCGCGCCCTGCTCACGCCAATAATCGACATAAAACATTGGTGTTGTAGAATCTGGAAAAAAACCAGGTTTTAGAAGACCAAAACCATAAACTGCCGCAGCGAGTAACCCCAGCATGATGGCAATAGTAATCAGACGAAAACGTAGAGCCTTTTCTAAAACACTTCTATAAATTTTAAACACGGGGCCGGAGTATGCTTGTTCATTTGAAGTTGTTTTCGATGGCTTCATCCAGTAGTAACAAAGCAAAGGGGCAATTGCCACAGCCCAAAACCAGCTTAAGTTGAGTGAAATTAAAATGACGTAAAACATGCTTGCCATGTATTCACCCGTCGAGTCGCTTGATAATCCAATGGGAGCAAATGCAATGATTCCAACAAATGTTGCACCCAGTAGCGGCCAAGTCGTTTGCTTTACCACATTTTTTGCTGCCTTAACGACTTCTTCACCCGCTTCTAAGCGAACCAAAATACCTTCAACAACCACAATAGCATTGTCAACCATCATGCCTAGCGCGATAATTAACGCCCCAAGTGAAATTCGTTGCAAAGGAATACCATAGAATTTCATTAACAGTAAAGTAGCCGCTACGGTTAAGATTAATATGGCGCCAACGATGAGACCTGATCTTAATCCCATAAAAAAGAGCAAAATCACAATAACAATCGCTAGTGCCTCAATAACATTAAGCACAAAGCCGCTTACAGATTTTTCAACAATATTAGGTTGATTATAGATAATATTTAATCTCAAGCCAGCAGGAACTTGCTGGGCGAGGGATTTCATTTTTTCGGAAATAGCTTCTCCAATTTTCACAACGTTCGTGCCTGATACAAACGAAATTCCTATGGCAACGGCGGGCTCTCCATTGTAGTACACTAAGTCTTTAGGGACTTCAATATAACCACGTTTAATTGTTGCAATGTCGTTTAAGTGGATGAGTTTATTTGTATTAGATCGTAGGAGAATATTACCCAAGGCTTTTACTGTTTCCGGAACGCCGGTAGGTTGAATACGAATATACTCATCCCCTACCTGGACATGGCCTGATGGTGTCACGACATTTTGTTGTTTTAATACGCTGTAGATTTCATTAAGCGAGATGCCAAGTTGGGCTGTGCGTGCTCGAGAAATTTCTATAAAAATCTGCTCTTGCTGTACTCCAGTAATTTGTACTTTTGAAACGCCATCAACTAATAGCAATTGTCGCTTAATGTCATCGGCATAGTCTTTTAACTCTCTTGCTGAATAACCATGGCCGGTCATTGCTACGAGCACACCATAGACATCGCCAAAATCATCATTTACTTTAGAGGACTGTGCACCTGGTGGCAGTTGATTTTGCATATCATTGACTTTGCGGCGTAATTCATCCCAAATTTGAGGTAATTCTTTTTTGGTATATTTATCTTTTATTTCGACGGTGATTTGTGACAAGCCTTCTTGTGATATAGAGGTAATGCGTTTGAGTTGACCAAGTTGCTGAATGGCTGTTTCAACAGGTTCTGTAACTTCTTCTTCAACCTCCTTAGGCGTGGCACCTGGATAAGCAGTCGTGATGACAGCTTCTTTAATAGTGAACTCAGGGTCTTCTAGTCGACCAAGTTGAAAATATGAAAACAGCCCACCAACGAGAGCAAGAATGACGAGCAGCCAAAAAACCGCTCGCTTTTGAATAGCGAGTTCCGCGAAGTTCATATGTTTATTCCGTAGGTTTAACTAATTGTCCTTCTTTTAGAAAATGCACTCCTGCCGTTACAATAGTTTGTCCCGATTGTAGGCCAGATAATACACGAATTTTATCCCCCGTTACTCGAGAGACTGTAACCTGGGTTCTTTTCAGTCGCTGATTGCTATCAATAACCCAAACAGTGGTTTCATTATTTGAGTCATTAAATACCGCGCTTGATGGTATGACAAAATAGGATTGATTTTCAGATTTGAAATCGGGCAGCATCACCTTAACAACAGCAGTCATTCCAGGGTAAACATTGATATCTTTTGGTTGCGGTAAAATAAAGACGACGTCATATGTTTGAGTGTCCGGATCAGCCTCTGTTGATATTTCAAAAAAATCAGCGTCGAAGCTTTTGTTGGGAGAGCCAGGAAAAATCACTCGAGGGGTTGAGGAGTGTTTCCCTTCTCTTACATTTAAAATAATATTTTCAGGGACATCGACTTTAACCTTTACATCAGAAACGTCTTGCAGGTGGGCTATTTCTTGTTTAGGTCGTATATATTGATGAACTTTGACGTATTTTTTAGTAATTATACCATTGAAAGGCGCATATAGCGTGGTATATTCCAAGTTTCGTTTGGCTGTATTTTCGTCTGCAACGGCAACGTCATAGTCGGATTGAATTTTATCGAAGTCTGCGCGTGCAATATAGCCATCCTTAACTAAAGGTGTGGCTCTCGCAAGTTGTGATTCTCGATATTCTCTTTGTGCAGTCGCTTTTTTTAATGCATCTTTGTAGTCACCCTGCTGAAGTTGACTGATGAGCTGTCCTTTTTTGATTTTTTGCCCTTCATCGACAGGGAGTTTTTCAATACGTCCATCTACTTGGAATGACATTTTAACGTTTTCACCAGCTTCAACCACGCCAGGGAATTGTCTTTGGCTCTGAGAGCTTTGTTGGGTTAGTGTCATCGTTTTAACAATCGTCGCAGATTCTTTCTTTTGCATCGTATCTTCTTCTTTTTTACATGCAGAAACACAAAGAGTGAAAATCAAAATAGTAGATAAAAAAAGCTTTATACGCACATCAACCATCCTCGTTAACATATTTTTTTTGAGCAATATATAAGCCAATAATTTGAGCAAGCATCACAGTTAAATAAATTTGTCCAGCGATAGCTTCATACCATGACATTGTTCGAGCAAAACCAGTTAAGGGAACAATGTCTCCAAAACCTAAAGTGCTAAGGGTGACGAAGCTAAAATAAATAAAATTAGAAACGTTGCTTTCTATGTTTGCTGCAGGGATACCTAAGAATGCATGGGAGTTATATAAGTAAATAGCGTCGTAAATAAAACTCCAAGTGAATCCTAACAAGACATACCCAGAAATAGCGCCATAAATTGTTTCAGTACTGATTTTTGTTTGTTTAAACGTATTATAAAAAATCACAGCAATGATTACAGAAAGTAGTAATACGATAACGATATCATTGAGGTAAATGAAATTCCTTAGTGCAAATATAAAATCATGTACCCAAGTCAGCAGCAGAGAAATACTCGCTAAAATGAAACAAATAATAAGGTATACGCGCTTATGAGAGCTAATAGCGTAAACGCTAGCCATAATGTTAATGGTAAAGAAAATATCGACGATGATTTTCTCGCCAGGTTCGATAAAAACACCTCGCACAATGAAGAAAGCTAATAATGAAACGAGTAAATAAAAGTATTTATGTTGAGTGAGAAAGTTTATAAAGCGCATGTTAGCGTCCTGCCAAAAACAATATTTATATTATTCAATAGATTGTGGACAGAATCAACTTTTGAAGGCATATGAACCAAGAGATGAAGAATTTTGTAGGGAGATATTATGTAAGTCAAAAAAAAGGCGGGGAATGTTCCCCGCCAATCAACGTCCTTTGTCGACCCTACTCCTTGAATGTATGCTACATGAGAGTCCAATTCCCTGATTCCTTGAATCACAAGTGGGTTGTGACTCGTATCAAATCCTTATGACGGAAGCATCATACCATTTTTGCAACGAAGAACAAATGAAAAATATAGTTTATTCAAGGAGATAGAGAGATGACAAATACGAAATTAAATATTATTTCTTTTTAAATCAATATGTTGAGTTAAATTTTCTGGTAGTTTTACGGGTGATGGAAAGTTAAATGCCCACTTAAATTTAAGAAATATCTCACAAACTTTTGAGATATTAGCTCAAGCTCTTAGTCTCAAAAAATCATTTATTAGGACTTGAACAAGTAATAAAAAAATAAAGATGACACCAATACGATAAAACAACAATTGAAATCGTAATGATAGTGGCCGTCTAATGATGCCTTCTACAATTGCATAAATGAACTGCCCACCATCAAGAGCAGGCAGTGGTAATAAGTTCACAATCCCTAAGTTGATGCTAATCAATGCTAAAAAGCCAATAAACGCATTTAAGCTATGAATTAATGTACGCGCAGCAAATTCGGCAATGGTAATAGGACCACCTAATGCTTGTATCGAAATTTTACCTGTAATGATCTTCCACAAACTAATACAGGTAAAGATGGAAAGACGCCAAGTTTCTTGTAAAGCGGGGATAAGTGCGTAATAAAATGGAAACTGGATAAGTTGTCGCATGTCTGCAGGCCAATTTTTTGCGTCAGTAGGGGGTTGATAGTGGCGTATGCCTAAAGAGGCGACAAGGTCAGGGCTTAGTGGATCAAGCGTCCAATTTTTTGTATGGAGTGTTTTTATCTCTTTTGTTTCCTTTCCAAAAGGCACCACGGTTATCGTTAAAGAGTCATCTCCATAGGCTTCTATGAGCGCCATGATTACCGATCGCCAACTGCGCACTGTCTGGTGATTGATTGCAACAATTTGTTCCATGGGTTGCAGTTTTGCTTTTGCAGCAATGGAGTCTTGAGAAACGTTACCAATCACCGGCACAATGGTGTGAAAACCAGCAGTAAATAATATCCAAAAGAAAAAAATCGCCAGAATAAAATTAAAGATAGGCCCAGCCGCGATGATTAATGCTTTTTTATACCAAGCTTGATGGTCAAATGCACGTGGTTCTTCATCTTTGGTAATCGTATCTTCGCGACCATCAAGCATTTTAACATAGCCACCTAGCGGTATTGCTGCGATGACATATTCTGTTTTTTTAGCATCTTTAACCCCCCAAAGCTTTTTACCAAAACCAATGGAGAAGCGCTTAACTGTCACACCACAAAGGCGTGCTAGAATGAAATGTCCGAACTCATGAAAACCTACGACGATAAGTAGAGTGAGAATAATAGCGAGTATCGCTGTGATGATATTTAACATATTTTATAAGCCATTAGCGCGTAATGCTTGTATCAATTGCGAATTAATATTCTGTATATCCGCGCCCCATCCAATCATAAGTGCTTCAGATGTTTTTTCTTCAAGTGGTGTATGGCTTTCAAAGGTTTTGTCAAAAACCAGGTGATACCCTGACTCGGTTGACTTGTATAGCTTGAATTCAATGCTGACTTTTGAAAAAGGAGTGTTTGGATGGCGATAGTCGGCATAAAAAGCCAGAATATCTGAATATAGCACATAGTTGGGTGTTAATAAGGTGTCACCATTTGTCACATAAGCATTTAATTTCGCAAATGATAATCGGTTAATAAGCATTTGCTGTACTTGCTTGTTTTGAGAAGTGAAAAAGATGTTGTAATAATCGGTTAAATAATTTTCATCAGAAACACGATATGTAAATTGTTGGCTTGCAAATTGGGGTGCGATATTCGTAGGAGCGATCACAAGGGTTTTTATTTTGTTAGTTGCTTGGGAAGAAGCTTCTTGACTGATTGGGAGCATGTACTGGTGTCGCGACGAATATTGCGTTGTTGAGCACGCCGATAAAAAAATAACAGCAAGAACGATGACAATGTAATTCAGATGTTTCATAGCTTCGACGGATCCAGTTTAGGAGGTGACTTACCCCAAACAACCTGCGATGGATTCGATTTAATTCCATCGGTAAATTGTTTTAAATTTAATGTTAAATCTGAAAGATCACCCAAAGTACTTGCCAAGTTTTGTTGTTGGCTAGAAGAAACAGCATTAAATTGCGTGACAGATTGATTAAGTGATTTTAGTGAAGCATTTAAGCTAATCGAGCTGCGATAAAGGTTGTCATAGAGTTTTTGTGTTTTTTCACTGCTGAGAATATCATCTAGCGAAATGGCTGCTTTATCCAACGATTTGAGCGTCTTCATCATCTCTGTTGTTAGGGCTTGCATTTGTGTTGCGTTTAATACGCTTGTTGCCGTAGTAACTAAAGTGTCAATTTGTTTAAATAGTCTTGCAAAGTCAATCTCGTCTAATTGTTTAGTTAACTTTTGAATATTGCTGGCAAATCTCGATAGTGGGCTTTTTGCAGAAGGAATATACATATACTTTGGCGTCCAGTTGATATCTACAGGAGGGTTGGTTTTAGGATCAAAGAAATTAAGCTCTAAAAAAACGGTTCCTACTAAATCCTGTGTTGCTAGTCGTGCACGCAATCCTTTTTGAACAGATTGGTTGATTAGTTTTTTTATCTTTGTACGATCGCCATTGCTAAATAAATCAGGAGACATATCAAACTGAACGTAAACATAGCGCTCATTGGGATTTAAAAATTGATTTCCTCTGTTACCATAAATATGGCTGACCATGCTGATTTTGGTGACTTGGCCGATAGGCATGCCACGAAACTTCACTTGGCTACCAATCTCTAAACCTTGAACAGACTCGTCAAAATACGTTTCAGCGATTTGGTAGTGCTCAGAAAAAAGGCCAGAGCTTGTGACAATAATCGCTCCGATCATAAAGGCAATCATGGCAATCACGAAAGCGCCGATTTTAAAATAATGTGTTTCTTGGCTCATGTTTTTCCATTTTGAGTCAGCGGGTTGAAAAACTGCTGTACAAAAGGTGTGTCAACTTCGGTTTTTAAATAGTCAATGGTACCTTCTGCCAATATCTTTTTATTATTTAACATTATAGCGCGATCGGCAATAGTATTGATACTCGTTAATTCATGTGTGACAACAACAAAAGTAATATTCAATGTGCGGGATAGATTAATAATGAGCTTGTCTAGCTCTCCAGCAGTAATTGGATCCAGGCCAGCTGATGGCTCATCAAGAAAAATGATTTTAGGATCTAATGCCATTGCTCGTGCAATCGCTGCGCGTTTTTGCATACCACCACTAATTTCAGAAGGGTAATAGTCTGCAAAACCATTCAAACCCACTAGCTTGAGTTTGTTGTTGGCGACTTCACGAATCATATCTGGTGATAAATCAGTAAATTCTTCTAAAGACAACGCAATATTTTCCAGTAACGTACGAGAGCCAAATAGTGCGCCACTTTGAAACATAACGCCGATATTTCGCAGAATGATATCGTGGTTGTCATGCGTGATTCGATTTCCACAAATGTAAATTTCACCTTTTCTTGGTGTCTCAAGCCCTATCAGGTGACGCATTAAAGTTGTTTTGCCACAGCCTGAGCCGCCAAGAATGATAAAAATTTCTCCGCGTTTAATAGTAAAACTAATATTTTCTAATACGACTAGATCGTCGTATTGTACTGTGAGATTTTTAACTTCGATTGCGTACTCTGTCATATGCCAAGATAGTAATAAATAGTTGTAAAAATGCCATCAGCAATAGTAATCATGACGATGCAGCTAACGACTGTTGACGTCGTTGATCGCCCTACCGCCGCGGCGTTGCTGCCCGCACGTAAACCATGTTGACATGCAATCCCCGCAATTAAAATACCGAAGACAACAGTTTTGATCACTCCACCAATAATATCCATCGGATCAACAGCTTTTATCATTTCATGAATCACGATGCGTGGAATATAACCTTCCGAAGCCATAATTGTCAGGCAGCCAATAATACCGAATATATCGACAACTAGTGATAATAGTGGCGTCATAATGGTTGCAGCAATGATTCTTGGTAACACAAGAAAACGCACGGGAACTAAGTTCATCACTTTTATAGCATCGATTTCCTGATTGATTTTCATCGTACTCAGTTCGGCGGCAAAAGCCGACGCCGTTCGGCCCGTTAATACAATTGCTGTCATAAGGGGTCCTAACTCACGCACAAGCGAAATAGAAACAAGATCAGCGACATATATTTCAGCCCCAAACATCCTTAACTGAACCACCGCTTGAAAAGATAAGATAATGCCAAGCAAAAAACCAATTAAAGCAGATAAAGGAACGGCATCAGGTCCAACAATTTGAATAATGTTAAGCGTTTCTTTCCAGCGTATAGCGCTAGGGTGAGTAATAGAAAATATAAGGTGGTGGCAAACCTCTCCGATAAACAACGTGTTTTGCTTTAAGGTTTTTGTGAAGTCGACGATGCCTTTGCCAAGTCGAGCGATAAAATTATACTTTACGCTAGCTTTTTTCATTTGTGTGGTTTTTGGGAGCCGTGCAAAATTATCATAAAGCGCTTGCAAAGGTTTTGTAAGCCCCGTAATACTGCTTGCAACATTGACTTGCTTTAATTTATTTTGTAAATCGAGCAAAAAAGTCATGCCAGCGGTGTCGCAGTAGCTTAATTGTTCGGCTTTGATAACGAGATTTTTAATGGCATATTTTTTGATAAATTGAGCATCGATATTTTGTAATTGGCCAATGGTATTAACATCAAGAACGTCATCAAGTTGCCATTCGAGAGTCGCATTCTCTGGGTAATATTTGTGCTTTTGCGTTTTGCTATCCATGCTTGTAAGGATATCGTGTTTACCCTTGGCATACAATCACGTAGAATGTTTACATGAAAATTTATCTAGTCGGTGGAGCAGTTAGAGATGCACTTTTAGGTCGCAAGATAAAAGAGCGCGACTGGGTGGTCGTTGGTGCTACGCCTAAAGAATTACTTGCTCAAGGATTTCAACAAGTCGGCAAAGACTTTCCTGTGTTTATTCACCCAGAAACGGGAGAAGAGTACGCGCTTGCACGTACAGAACGTAAAATAGGAAAAGGATACACAGGATTTGAGTGCGATGCTTCGCCTAACGTAACGTTAGAAGAAGATTTATTACGTCGAGATTTAACCATTAATGCAATGGCACAAACAAATGACGGCGATATTATCGATCCATATCATGGCCAACGTGATTTGAAAGAAAAATACTTGCGCCACGTTTCTCCCGCTTTTGTCGAAGATCCGCTGCGTGTTTTACGTTTGGCACGTTTTGCCGCAAGATTTCCTCAATTCTCTGTTGCAGACGAGACGATGGCAATGATGAAAACGATTGTTGCTGAAGGTGAAATGAAAGCGCTCACCCCAGAACGAGTATGGGTTGAAACACGAAAAGCTTTAGAAGAAAGCGCGCCACAACGATATTTTGAAATATTATTTTCATGCCATGCAGCTAAAGATGTTTTTCCGGAATTATCAAAAAATATGATTTCACGAGTGAGTGAAATAGCAGAAAAAACCTCAGATACAATCGCTCGATTTGTCGCTGTAGTTTTTGATTTGGAAGTCGTTACGCTTCGTCAATTAGTACAACGATATAAAATCCCTAATGAATATAATGATATGGCACATCTGGTTTTGGCAAATTTTGAAAATTATCGCAACATACCGATGAAAGAAGCAGAGGCAATTTTAGATTTTTTGATTCGTGTCGATGCTTTTCGGCGCACCGGTCGTTTTAAGTTATGCTTAGAAATTATAGCGTTATTCGATTCGGGTATAGAAAATAAAAATCGAGACATGCTGGCGATTGTTGAAGCTATTAATCAGACTAAAGTTGATTCTGAGAGTTTTAAGGGCCTTTCTGGTCCGGAGATAGCCGATAAGATCTATCAGCAGCGTGTAAAACGTATCTGCAGTATGCTCAAAAAAATATAGAAATCATCCAGTATACAGTCTACATTTCACATCACTTGATCGTTCTTGGTTTTATGACGTAGGTTTAATCGCTCTAAACCATCGAACCAACAACTCATTGTCTTTCATGGAGTCTGCAATCATTTGGTAGCATTCAATAGCCTCATCTATTGAATGTTCCGTTTTTGAAGAGTCACTTTTTTCGCTTTGGATTTTTTTCAATCGGTCAACAATTTCAAGATTATATTGATAATAAGATTGATTCTCGTCTCTCATTTCGATATTGGTAAAGCCTGGTTTAGCTAATGTTTTTTATATCTTTGTCGTTCATAAGCCCTCTTTTTCTAAAGAAAATGATTTTTTTGGATAATTAGTTTAATGTTATGTTATCTTTTATGACAAGACAAGTCTTGAGGAAACATTGGGGTTCTGGAAAATATTTTTGGATTCATCGACACAATTTTGAAAAGCAAGGCTGACAGAGCCCTCTCCAGTTGCTTGAAACCAATGAGATACACATGGCGCAATAGTATATTGTTGCATTTCTGAAATTACTATTTTATGTCTAGCGAGGCGTTGTTGAATAAATCAATTTTTGCGCGTATCTCTAGCTCCCCCTACGGCCGTCATTGCGAGGAGCGCGTAGCGCGACGAAGCAATCTAATCGAAGTCGAATGGCGGGACCATTAACCGCCATCAGTGTTCCGCCGATTAACTTCGACTAGATTGCTTCGCCCTTGCTGAGTTCGCAATGGCGGTCCATAGGGAGGGGTGAGTATGCGCAAATAACAAAGGCGGGATGTAGGCGCGTGAATGCAAGAACCCATCAATATAAAAATCCAAACAGATACAAAGGGATTTCATTACCCCAGCTCATCAATATGTTATCTTTGACAATATATTTTTTACCTGTGTGTGATTTTAATTGATCGTGCTTTTTGTTTTTCCCACCTATTTCAAAAATAATATCTTTTATTTGAAAATCACCTGCTGAGGGGTAAAATACTTGAATGCCAGCGCCCTTTAAAAATTGTAAAAAAACTAATTCTCTTTGCGCGCCTAAATTTACTGGCTCTGACAAAAAAGTGTTGATTGCTGCGTGCATAGTCGTATTATCCAAATAACATTTGGAAGGTTTTGTTAACACTTGGCTTCCCTTGGCGACAGGATGCAAGGTTTTGATCATGGAAGCATTTTCAAGTATTGTTAAATAGTGATCTACCGTCTTGTTGTCAATATTCAAACGTCTAGCTAAGTTATTTGTTTTTATTTCACCCGGCGGTATACTAGAAAAATAATTTAATATGCGTTTAAAATGCTTTAAGCTCGTTGTTTTTAACTGGTAGAAACTCGCAATATCCTCATAAATCATTTTATCAATGATATTGCCTAGCGCCTCATATAAATTATCTCTATCTTGAAAGACCATAGGATAGTAGCCAAATAGCATATATTCCTCAAAGTACTTTTTAATTGTTGTGATTTTTGAAATATCTGCTGAAAATTTTTGATGATTTTTTAAAAGATTTTGTAAGGAAATCGCTGGAAAATCATTATTCGTTTTTATATTGATAAATTCGCGAAACGATAAGCCTGGCATATGTATCAATTTCGCTCGTCGTGATAAATCATAAGAACCCGTGATCAAATCAATACTGGAGCTTCCAGAAAACACCACTTGAAGCTTCGGAAAGGAATCATAAATGTTTTTTAACTCTTGATTCCAATTTGGGTATTTATGAATTTCATCAATAAAAAATATTCTTATATTTTTTTCGGAATAGAGGTCGTCAACAAACTCCAAAAGCGTTGTTTCGTTGAAATACGTATTATCTGCAGAAAAGTAAAATGCTTCCTGGCTTTCATATAAATGGTTTTTGAGATATTGCAACAATAGCGTTGTCTTCCCCACACCCCTTGGTCCAACAATACCTGTGAGCCGCGGCAATTGTTGCATCTGCTGGTATAAAAATCGTGGTTTTATTTGTGGGAGCTCATCGATCAAGCGATGAAACGTTTGCCATAGAAATTCACTCATCTGGAGTGTGCTCCATATATATGCATAATAATCTAGAGTATACTCCAGAAATAAGAAAAGTCCAACATAAAATCTAGAGTATACTCCAGATAATAACCATATTTTCTGGGGTACGCTCTATATAAGCCTTAAAGGGGCTGTTGCATTCTACGGCTGTCATCCCCGGTTTATCCGCAGGATCTCTAAACATCAACAAACTATGGTTGTTGATGTTTAGTAAAGAGCCTGTTTGCCAGCATCTTCGCATTTTCATCTGCGAGAGGTATAGCGGTGTAATGTGGTTGGTGGCAAGGCCAGATAAAAAGCTTGAGTTGTATTTAGCAACCGCTTTTTTTAGGATAAACTCACAAATAGAACGATGTTCATCCCTGTGTAAGCTTCAAAGAGCGTTTAATCATAAAGTCAATATCTTTGTTTGCGTTAGTATAATTTAGTTTAATATGAGGATACGTCTGATGAAAAACTCGAAAGACTTGATCCACAAAACCCTGCCCAACTAAACGAACACCTGTAAAATCCAATGTAATATGTTTAAAGTTTTCTAAGCCGCGTAAAACTCGTTTTGCCTGTGAGCGTGAAATCAATGTCTCTTCTTTAAGCTTGCTTAATATAACCAAAATATCCGTACGATTGAAACTAAAATCATTCTCATCTTGATATTTTTTGAAAACGTCAAGCAGCTTTCGTTTGGTGGCAACATCAATAATACAATGAACCATCGTTCCTTGCTTTATAACTTTGTCTTCTTCTAACGACCAATCGTGTTCTTGGTTGTCTATGTAATAATGAAAGTTATTTGCGTAAATATGAAAAAACTCTGTAATTTTAGATGAAAAAAATAGACCTTCTCCCGTATGATGTTCAGGTGCGGTGGTCATTTTTCCTTTGCTCAATTGCAAAATACTCTCACGAAGATCATCCAATTGAAAATAGTCATAAATATTTTTGAAAACGCCGATGCCATTGTCAGTAATTTTTAAGGATAATAAATTTTTTTCTAATGAAGTTTCGACATAAAATTGTGTTGCTCGTGCATGATCTAACACATTATTAACTAGCTCAGTAAAGCAATAATTTACAATATCTTGGACGTTCACAGGAAAAGAGCTAACAAGGGACTCTATACATTCAATATATAATTGAAACTCATCCAGCGCTGATGTGACTTTGAATGTGAATCGACGCGCGAATGAATCTGAGGAGAAATAAAGCGTATTTTTTGTGGTGCCGCTTTGAACGATTTTACCTTGAGCAATTAAGCTTTTAAGGTGGCGGTGAACCGTTGTTCTAGTCACGGAAAACTTTTTGCTTGTTACCGCAACAATGTCGGCGCGGTGCTGTTCCACTGACTTCAAAATAAACTGTTTGATGTCGGTAAGGCGCATTACTTTGTAACTCTTATCAATCACTTTTGTAACTAATTATAAACACTGTCGCTATTAATTACAACGCCTTAGCCTAGATTTTTAGGCTTATGGGGTTGCTGTATTCTGAGCCTACCTCTCTCGGTTTATGGGGGTGGGCATTGGTTCACCTTGAAATTAAGACTATAATCGCAATTATATAAGGAAATTTAGGATTATAGTCTTAATGATGGATTAGCTTAAAATTATCTTCCTAAAAGCCGGCTCCATATCTATATGATTTATATAAATAAAATTGTGTTTTTTGACAGAAAATGTGTTACATACTATAATACACATCGTAACACAATATAGAGGTCTTCTTATGTCAACAATCACAGTCCGTTTGCCAGATCAGTTAATGCGGGAAGTAGAAGGCAAGGCGAAGCTTTTACACCTTGCAAAGACAGCATACATTCGGCGCGCCATTGAGCGCATGAATCAAGCAATTGAGCTCGAAGAGCAAAAGAAACGCTTGCAAAAAGCAAGCAAAAAAGTTCGCAAAGATAGTATGCGCATTAATAAAGAATTTGAGGCATTTGAGGGTGATGTCGATGATTAAGCATGGTGAGATTTATTTGGCTAATTTAAATCCTTCAAAAGGAACGGAGCCTGGAAAAACTCGACCAGTTTTAATTTTTCAGGCGCAAGCTCTTTTAGAGGTTGAACATCCTTCAACTATTATTATTCCTTTAACGACACGAATCATTAAAGATGCTGAGCCTTTGAGAGTTCATGTTACGGCTCAGGGTAATCTGCAGAAAGACTCTGATTTATTAATAGATCAAATTCGTGCTATAGATAATCGTCGTTTGGTTGGGTCAGCATTAGTGCGTTGTAATAAAAAGCTGATGCAAAAAGTTTATTTTTCTGTAAAGCAAGTTATGGGAATTGTTACAAATAGCGCGTAGGATCTGGAACACTCGCCTCTTTAAATCCTTTTTTGCGTAGCATGCAGCTATCGCACTGTCCACAGGCAAGACCATCGTGAGTCGCCTGATAGCATGATACAGTTAAACTATAATCTACACCCAATGCCAAGCCTTTTTTTATGGTTTCTGCTTTGCTTAAATGAATGAGCGGTGTGTGAATGAGGATAGACTTACCTTTATCGGCCGTAGCGGTTGTCGCGAGATTATAAACATCTTGTACCGCTTTAAAATATTCAGGCCGACAATCCACGTAACCCGAATAGTCAATACAACTTGCGCCAACAAAAACGGCTTCTGCATCTAATACTTCAGCCCACCCTAGTGCGATAGACAAAAATATCGTGTTGCGTGCAGGAACATAAGTAATAGGGATTTCTTCGTTGTTATGATAATTCGGCACATCGATCGCATCATCGGTTAATGCAGACCCACCGATTGCTCGAAGATCAACATTAACGACCTTGTGCGCCTTAGCTTCTGTGTGTTCTACAATTTTTTTTGCTGCATTAATTTCTGAGGCGTGGCGTTGTCCATAGTCAATCGACAGAAGATAACATTCATAACCTTCTGATTTTGCAATCGCAAGACAGGTTGTTGAATCTAATCCGCCAGAAAATAATATGACCGCTTTTTTCATTTTTGATGTCTGTTTTTTAATTCAACGTAATGATTTGCGCTGTAAGATAAAAATTCTATTTCTTCATTCGATAGTTTTCGAATTTGCTTAACAGGATTACCAAAATACAAATAACCTGATTCTAATACTTTTCCTTCAGGAACGAGACTTCCCGCGCCAAGTAATACGTGTGACTCGATAACAGCTTTATCCAGAATAATGGAGCCCATGCCGATAAGGCAGCAATCGCCTATTGTGCAAGCATGTGCAATAACACGATGGCCAATAGTCACATCATCGCCAATGATGAGAGGCGAGCCATCACCATATTTTCCATAATGTGTGACATGCAATACAGAATTATCCTGAACGTTCGTGCGCTTGCCAATGCGAATATGAAAAACATCCCCACGTGCGACCGTCATAGGCCATAATGAAGTATCTTCACCAATTTCGACATCACCTAATATTAAAGCGGTTTCATCGACATGAGCATTATTGCCGATCACTGGCGTTTTATTTTCAAACGTTCTGATAGCCATTCACACATTCTCCAATAAGTTTTGGGCCATTATAAATTAATCCAGAATAAAGTTGAACCAAAGAGGCACCAGCATCAAATTTTGATTGTGCATCAGCTGCATTCATAATGCCTCCTACGCCAATCAATGGGATATTAGGAATACATTGATGCAATTCTTTTAATACATCGTTAGCGTTTTTTAATAATGGTTTTCCGCTTAAGCCACCTTTTTGATCCATATTTTCTTCTGTGATGAGATGTTCTCGTTGTATGGTGGTATTGGTGGCAATCACGCCTTCAATATTATAGTGGCTGAATAATTGTGCTAGCGATTTAATATCAGAAGTAAGCAAATCAGGTGCAACTTTAACAAGCAGAGGTACTTGTTTTTGGTGCTTTGTTGCCAAGGAATGTTGCGTTTGTTTGAGGCAGTCAAAGAGTGTTTTAAATGCATCCTCGAATTGTAAGTCACGTAGCCCCGGTGTATTGGGCGAAGAAATATTAATAACAATATAATCGGCATGACAATACGCTTTTTCTAGGCAAAGCTGATAGTCAAGATGTGCTGATTCTATTGGTGTCGTCGCGTTTTTACCGATGTTAATGCCGAGTACCCCTTCATATTTCGAGCGTTTAACATTTCCAATAAGTGCATCAATGCCTTTATTGTTAAACCCCATGCGATTAATAATCGCTTGATTTTTTTTGAGGCGAAACAGTCGTGGTTTCGGATTACCTGGTTGAGGCTTCGGCGTCACCGTCCCAATCTCCAAAAAACCAAAACCGAGCTTACCAAGCGCATCGATGTATTCCCCATCTTTATCTAAACCCGCTGCTAAACCGACAGGGTTTTCAAATTCTATGCCAAATATATTTTTGGGTTTATGGTAGTGCTTATTTGGAAGGAGGGATGATTTATTAATATTTTTCAGAGCAATAAGCGAGAGATGATGTGACCTTTCTGCGTCACACATAAATAAGAGAGGTTTGATTAAAGAATATAACATAGCCAAATCATACCATAACACGCTCCAACAAAAGATAGACCGCAGCAATGAATATATAGATTTTTTGGAAGGAATGTCATTGAATAAAAAACCGCGGTTGTTAAAAGGCAATTTTTGTGCTAATCTTAAACAACCATTATAAAAATGAGAACTGCTATGCTGCAAAATAACAATAGAAATCATATTAAATGTTGTGGCATCATTGTCAGTGTGATTGCATTCTACGGCATCTTATATCTTCCAGGGTACTTATTTGCGTATTTTGGACGATATAAACCTAGCCAGGAAGATTATGATAGTGTCAGTGCTGCTTGGAATGAGGTTTGTCATGAAGCCACAGGAAGAGGCATCCATAAGTTAGAAGAACACGAGTGTAATGCTCAACTATTTCGTCATAAGCCTTCGAGTCCTCTTTGTGAAAATTATTTTAATATAACTCAAGCGGGATCAAAAGAAACTCTCAATTGCTATGATCCATGCGTCGCTTTTTGTGATGCATTTTTTAACTTGTGTGAAAAAAATTGCTTTGACGCTATAGCACTCTCTTTCTTAATTTTTTTCTGGGTCTGTTGTGCTCCTTGTTTGGGGGCATTGGCATATAGTTTGTCACCTTGTGTCTCTAGTTTATTCGGCTATTATTTAGAAGGATTCAGGCGAGGCGCAGGACTAATATATCCCATACTGGATGATTGTATGGGCGGACTCATTAGAAAGTTAGACTTCATAATAAGTGCGCTAATTTGTTTTTGTAACGCGCTCTATACTACATGTGATTTTCTTGGAAAGTTACCGGAAATGATCCAAGAAGTTGGTTTTTTTTGCGCGCGCGAAGAACATAACATCCAAAGTGGGAACGTCATAAATCTCGATGATGTTGAGCTCAGACCAATGGAAATTGGATCTGAATGTGTTTGAAACAGCAGGCATCCACAATAATTGAGCATTATATACAATTTATTGCTTTCCAAAATAGCAGCGTAACTGTAGGTTTAATGATATCATTAAGGGAATTGAAACCTATTAATGAGAGGACATGATGTCAAAACAAAACCCATTGCTTACTCATGATGCACTACCCGAATTCGATCAGATAAAACCTGAACATGCTCTACCAGCAATTGAGGCCATTATTTCAGAAAATGAAAAGCAATTAGCTGAGTTGCTAGAAAAGCCAGAGATTACATGGGATGACTTAATTCCGACTTTAGAGACGATGGAAAATATGTTGTCTCGTGCTTGGTCGCCGGTTTCACATTTACACGCGGTGATGAATACCCAAGGCTGGCGAGAAGCTTATCAAGCCTGTTTACCAAAGCTCACCGAGTATTATACGGCTCTGGGTCAAAATAAAAAATTATATGAAGCGTTTGTTTCACTGAAAGAAAGTGATGCCTTCAAGGATTATTCTGATGTGCGAAAAAAAATAATCGAGGATGAACTGCGTGATTTTCAATTATCAGGTGTGGCATTAGATGATGATAAGAAAAAACAATTTGCACAGTTGCAATTAAAATTAAGCAAGCTCACTAATCAGTTTGAGGTGAATATCTTGGATGCTACGCAAGCATGGTGTTTTCATACAGAAGATTTGTCAGAGTTGGCAGGTCTTCCTGACGATGCGATTAAAACAGCAGAAAACGTCGCAAAACAAAAGAACCTTGAAGGCTATGTGCTGACTTTAGAGCAGCCTTGTTTTATCACCGTCATGTTTTATGCCGATAACCGTAATTTAAGAAAAACTTTTTACGAAGCTTATACAACACGGGCATCTGAAGTTGGGCCTAATGCTGGAGAGCATGATAATAGTCCAGTCATGATTGACATCCTTAATACACGTCATGCGTTGGCTAATCTCGTGAATTATGATAATTATGCACACTATTCATTGGCAACAAAAATGTTGAAATCCCCAGAGCAAGTCATCGATTTCTTGCATGATTTGGTTAAGCGATCAAAACATTTTGCCAAACGGGACATGGAAGAGCTCAAAGCGTTTGCCGAAAAGCATGTTGATCATTTGCAATCTTGGGATATTGCCTATTATTCTGAAAAGTTAAAACAAGAAAAATATCACATCAACGATGAATTATTACGTCCCTATTTTCCTGTCGATAAAGTTTTTTACGGTATGTTTAAAGTGATTGAGCATTTGTATAATGTCACCGTTAAAGAGATTAAGGGCGTACCTGTATGGCACGAGTCGGTGCGGTTTTTTGAAATTTTGGACGCTAATGGTGAGGTAAAGGGAAAATTTTATGCCGATTTATTTGCGCGCCAAAATAAGCGTAGTGGCGCCTGGATGGATGATTATTGTGGTCGATTTGAGCATATGCTACATGGCATGCAAATACCTATTGCCTACTTAAATTGTAATTTCAATGCGCCTGTTGGTGATCAACCCGCTTTATTGAAATTTGATGAAGTTTTGACGTTATTTCACGAGTTTGGTCATGGGCTACATCATATGCTCACGGAAATTAATTACTTGAGCATATCAGGAATTAGTGGTGTTGCTTGGGATGCCGTAGAGCTCCCAAGCCAATTTATGGAAAACTTCTGTTGGCAAGAAGATATATTGCCATATATTTCTGAGCACTATAAAACAAAAGAGCCATTGCCGCATAAAATGTTTGAAAATTTATTGAAAGCAAAAAACTTTCAGTCAGGAATGCAAATGGTAAGGCAGCTAGAGTTTGCGTTGTTTGATTTCACATTGCATAACGCCCCGCCACCCTCTTCTGCAAAAGAAATTCAAAAACTATTAAATACAATTCGCCAAGAAGTTGCTGTTGTTGAGCCGCCTGAATACAATCGTTTCCAACACAGTTTTTCCCATATCTTTGCTGGTGGATATGCAGCAGGATATTATAGTTATAAATGGGCTGAAGTATTATCTAGTGATGCATTCGCCCGTTTTGAAGAAGAGGGAGTCTTAAACCCTGAAACCGGACAGGCATTTTTAAATGAAATTTTGTCCCAAGGCGGTTCTAAAGAACCGATGGAATTATTCATTGCTTTTCGTGGACGCGAACCTAGTATCGATGCGTTGTTGCGACATAGTGGATTGGAGTAAGGCTACCGCTTCTTATTTTTTTAAATTTATTTAGAAAAATTTTTTAATGTGTAGTCATTACGAGATTCGTCATTCCTGCGCAGGCGGGAGTCTAGTTCTCCAAAACGCGGTAATAACGACGAAGATTTTTTTAGGCGCTGTTGCATTCTACGATTGTTATTCCGCGGATAAACCGCGGAATCTCTTTTGTCAACACAGAGACCCCGCGAACAAGTCGCGGGGTGACAGTAAAAT